>JADFDU010000026.1 GCA_018262775.1 Rhodocyclaceae bacterium | reverse complement strand
CCACCTTCCATAGTGCGTAGTTGCATTTCTTGCACTGGAACTTTTTGTAATTTTCCTGAATAACGCCGCCGCACTTCGGGCAGGGGCTGGAGAGGGTGTTGAAAACTTCTTCGGGGATTTCGCCATGCTTGATACGGTCTACCATTTCGCGCGTTTGCTCGACGATATGATCCATGAATACGCTGCGCCCGAGTTCGCCTTGCTCCATTTGCCTTAGCTTGTATTCCCAATTGCCGGTCAGTTCGGGTGAATGCAGTTCGTCGATGCCGAGCGTGGAAAGTGCGACCATCAGCGAAAAGGCTTTTGCGGTGGGCTGCAGTTCGCGGCCATTGCGGTGTACATACTCTTCCAGAATGAGTCCTTCGATGGTGGCGGCGCGGGTGGCCGGCGTGCCGAGGCCGCGAGCCGCCATGGCTTCGCGCAGCTCCTCTTCTTCGATCAGCTTGCCGGCGCCCTCCATGGCCGTCAGCAGTGTCGCTTCGGTGAAGCGAGCTGGCGGCTTGGTCTGGTTCGCCTTGACCTCAACATCGTTAGTCCAGACGCGCTCCTTGGGTTGTATGGGAGACAGTTGTGGTGTTTCGTCATCTCCCTGGACTTCCTTGCCGTAGATGGCGAGCCAGCCGGAAGACACCAGCACCTTGCCTTCCGTCTTGAAAGCTTCCTCCTCGACGCGGGTGATGCGCGTTGTTACGTTGTACTCCGCCGCAGGGAAGAATATGGCGAGAAAGCGTTTGGCGACGAGGTCGTAGAGTTTCTGCTCGGCATCCGAGAGGTTTGTCGGCGTTGTTCCGGTCGGGATGATGGCGAAGTGGTCTGAAACCTTGGCGTTGTTGAAGATACGCTTGTTCGGATGCGCCCAGCCGCCCTTGAGGATCTGGCTGGCAAAAGCAGCATAAGGCGTACCCGAGAAACTCTTTAGTGTCGCCTTCACTGTTGCAATGTAGTCTTCGGGCAGGTAGCGAGAATCGGTACGCGGGTAAGTCAGCGCCTTGTGTTTTTCGTAGAGTGCCTGCGCCAAAGACAGCGTAGTCTTGGCAGAAAAGCCGAAACGGCCGTTGGCTTCGCGCTGCAGCGAAGTGAGGTCGAACAGCAGCGGTGACAACTGTGTCGTCGGCTTGCTCTCCTCCTCGACGCTACCGTGCTTGCCAAAACACTTCTTGCGCAGGGCTTGTGCGCGTTTGACGTCCCACAGCCGCTCAGGCTTATGATGCTCATCCTCTGTCTTGCGGAATTTCTCATCGAACCAGCGGCCGCGGTAGTTGCCGGCAGTGGCGGCGAACTCCGCCTCGACTTCCCAGTAATCACGCGGCCTGAAGGCGCGGATGCGCTCTTCACGCTCCACCAGAATGGCCAACGTTGGCGTCTGCACGCGACCAACCGGCGTCTTGTGAAAGCCTCCCTCGCGGGAGTTGAAGGCAGTCATGGCGCGCGTGCCGTTGATACCGATCAGCCAGTCGGCTTCGGAACGGCAGCGTGCGGCATCTGCCAGCGGTAGCATTTCCTTGTCTGTGCGCAGATGGGCAAAGCCTTCGCGAATGGCGTTTTGCGTCATCGATTGCAGCCACAGGCGGCGCACCGGCTTGTCGGTCCTGGCGTGCTGAGCCAGGTAACGGAAGATGAGTTCGCCCTCGCGGCCCGCGTCGCAGGCATTGATGAGCCCGGCGACGTCTTTGCGCTTCATCAGCCGCGTCAGCAGCTTGAGTCGATCCTCGGTTCTTTCGATGGGATTGAGCGCGAAATGTGGGGGAACCACCGGCAGGTTGGTAAAGGACCATTTGCCGCGCTTGACCTCGTATTCTTCGGGTACCGTCAGTTCGAGCAGATGGCCGATGGCAGACGACAGCACGTAGTCGTCGTTTTCGAAATACTCACCCTGCTTGCTGAAGCCGCCCAGCGCCTTGGCGATGTCCTGCGCGACGGAGGGCTTCTCGGCGATGATCAGTTGTTTGCTCATGCGATCGGGCGGCGCGTCTGTGCGCTGCCATCAGGACTGGGAAAGGGCCGGATGATAAGGACTGTACAGCAGGCTGGCAAGCCGGTGCGATGGCCGCTCAATGCAGGTAGTGCGCATCGTTGCCCGACAACAGTTCCTCCAGGATCAGGGTGTCCATCGCTTGATGCTGGGTCCACAGCACCATCAGCACGATGATTTTCAGCCTGGACAGTGAGACCGCGTGGTCGGACAGGGCCATGGCGCGCTCGAGAATCAGTTCGCGTGTCAACGGGTTCAGGATGCCAGCGCTTTCCAGAAAGACCAGGAAACCGAGGCATTCCATGTCGAGCTTGGCAACCTCCTCCACACTGAAGCAGCGCATCGAACCATTATCAGCGGCGATTGTCGGCGGGCTGGCGATGCCCACTTCTTGCAGGCCGTCCAGCCACTGCAGGGCTTCGCTGATTTCCTCGTCCTCGAAACCGGCAGCGGAAAGCTTCAGGGCGAGTTGCTCTGGTTCGGGATAGGCGTCGGCGTGGAAAAAATTCTCGAAGAGATAGACAAGTATGTCGAACATGGCGGCAGTGTGTCGTCTGTTCATGGGCCGATGCGTTGGAACCGTCCTCCCGGCAGGCTGGCGATCCTGCCGTCCAGTTCCAGTTGCAACAGGATGGCGTATAGCTTCTCTGCCGTCAAGCCGGATCGTGCCGCGAGTGCTTCCATGTCGCAGGGATCAAAGCCAATGCAGTCGAGCAGCCTGACCGCAGCGGTGGCAGGTGCGGCAGGAACGGGCGAGGTGGTGGACGCTTGATCGGTGGCGGTGGTCAGACCCAACTCGTCCAGTATGTCACGCGCATCGTCTGCCAGTTTGGCACCCTGTTTGATCAGTTTGTGGCAACCCTTTGACAGGGGGGAATGGATTGACCCGGGGATAGCGAAGACATCCCGACCTTGCTCACCGGCCAGCCTGGCGGTGATGAGCGAACCGCTGCGTTCCGCCGCCTCCACCACCAGGCAGCCGCGCGCCAGACCGGAGATAACGCGGTTGCGGCGCGGAAAGTTCTCCCTTAAAGCGGGCGTGCCGAGCGGGAATTCACTGATGATGGCACCGGCTGTGGCGATCTCGCGCGCCAATGCCTGGTTGCGTGCCGGGTAGACACGATCGATGCCGGTGCCGATCACTGCGATGGTCGAACCTTTGCCGCGCAGGCCGCCGCGGTGCGCTGCCGCATCAATGCCCAGTGCCAAACCGCTGACAATGGTCAGCCCGGTGTCCGCCAGGGCCGCGGCGAAAGCCTCTGCGTTGGCCTCACCTTGGGGCGAGGCATTGCGCGAGCCGACGATGGCGAGGGCGGGCGCATTGAGCAATTCGACGCGACCCTTTACATACAGCACGGTGGGCGGATCCGCGGCGTCGAGCAGGCGTTGCGGGTAGGCTGCGTCCGCCAGCGTCAGGATGATGTTGCTCGGCTCTGCGGCCCAGGCCAGGGCTTTGGCGATGTCTTCTTCGGAGTCATGCGATAGTAACTGCTGCGCCTGCTTGTGCGGAATGGTGCGCGCCAGAGCCTGGACGCCGACGGCGAAAATATGATCGGGGGGACCGAATGCGGATAGCAGCTTGCGCTGGGTTTCCCCACCGATGCCCGGCGCAAACGTCAGGCGCAGCCAGTCGGCGAGTTCGCTGGCGGGCATATGTCAGCCCTGGTGTTGTCGGGAACTCTTATGGCGTACGAACGATATCGCCCACCACCACCGGCCTCGTCACGTTCATCACCAGGGCGTAGGATATTCGTTCAAAGACACGGAAGACGAATATCAGGCCGTACCGCTCGGGCGGCAGCTTGATATTGCTGGTTTCATTGCCGTCACGGTAGAGGCGCTCGCCGCCGTTGCGGTAAATGGCCAGTACATGGCCTGCCTCGACTCCATCACGGCTACCGCGATTGAGCGTCACAATGGAGTGGCGACCGGTCTCATTAACCCCGCCGTAGATGGCTGCGACCTCACCTTGGAGTTTTTTGGTGGGTACATGGGGAGCGTAGCTGATGATCTCCGCCCGCGTGGCTGGTACCAACCGATCATTGACGCCGATCTCTTGAATGGCGGATGCGATGGTCAGCGTGGCGGGCTCGCCTTCGGCAACCAGAGTGGCCGTGCCAAGATAGAACGCCTCGTGTCCGATAGTTTCCTTGGTTTCGGGATCGATGACGGGCTTGGTCGGACGGAAGATCTGCCAAAGCTTGGCAGGTCCTTTCAGTCCGCTGACGTAGATGCGGCCGCCCGGGCCGAGATAGACGTGATCTTCCTGTGTAGCGACAATTTTCGGGGCGTCTTTCAGGCCATCCTCATCAAGCACCATGGGCTTGGACAGGAAGGGCTCAATGTCGCTTTGCGGGATGCTCGGAATGGCCAGAGATAGCGGTTCAGCGTGAATCTGGGGAGAGACCTTGACCGTCTCGATGCGCAATTGCGGATCGGCACCGCTGCGATCAAGGACCAGTATTTGGCCGGGATAGATGCGGTGCGGGTTCTTCACCTGTTCCTGGTTCATGCGCCAGAGCTCCGGCCAGCGATAGGGCTCCTTGAGGAACTTGCCGGATATGCCCCACAACGTGTCGCCCTGCACTACGATGTGGCGGTTGGGCGCAGAGCCGGCAAGCTGGAGCGGCTTGGCATCCTGCGCCAGGGCGCAGGTGGTTGAAAAACTCAGAAGCAGCGCAGATATAATGCGAATCATCGTCTTGGCCTCGCGCAAGGTTCCCGAGCCCGGGACACGGTTTCTCGTCAAAGTCTAGCATGCTAGCTTCGACTTTTACAGGGTTGCATTAATTGTTGCATCTAATTACCTAAATCCGCAAGCTTTTTATGGCTCTTCTACCCATTCTTCGCTACCCCGATCCCCGTCTGCACAAGAAGGCGGCTCTGGTCAGTCGAGTTGACGACAGCATTCGCAAGCTGATCATGGATATGGCAGAGACCATGTACGAGGCACCCGGCATCGGCTTGGCCGCCACTCAGGTGGATGTGCACAAGCGGGTCATCATCATCGATGTGTCCGAAGACAAGTCGGCATTGCTCGCACTCATCAACCCTGAAATTCTCGAACGCTCGGGTGAGCAAGTCTGCGAAGAGGGCTGTCTCTCGGTGCCGGGCATTTACGAGAAAGTTACCCGCAGCGAGCGCGTCAAGGTGCGCGCACTCGACCCGCAGGGCAAGTCATTCACGCTGGAGGCCGAAGGCCTGCTGGCGGTGTGCGTCCAGCACGAAATCGATCATCTCGAAGGCAAGGTCTTCGTCGAGCATCTATCGCTGCTCAAGCAGGGCCGCATCAAGGCCAAGCTGGCCAAGCAAGCGCGCATCACCGCGTAATGCGCATCGTCTTCGCCGGCACGCCGGAATTTGCCGTTGCCGCGCTACAAAATCTACTAGCGGCTGGCCATGATGTGCCGTTAGTGCTCACACAGCCGGATCGTCCTGCAGGTCGGGGCATGGCCCTGCAGGCCAGTCCGGTGAAACAGCTTGCCTTGAAGCAGGACCTGTCGCTTCATCAACCCGCCTCTCTCAGGTCCGAGGCGTCGCACCAGCCGATCCTCGACGCGAGGGCGGACATCATGGTGGTGGCGGCCTACGGCCTCATCCTGCCGCAAGCGGCGCTCGACATCCCGCGCCTGGGCTGCATCAATATCCATGCCTCACTCCTGCCGCGCTGGCGCGGCGCAGCGCCTATACAGCGCGCCATCCTGGCCGG
The DNA here is from genome assembly GCA_018262775.1 of Rhodocyclaceae bacterium. Lineage (GTDB taxonomy): Bacteria > Pseudomonadota > Gammaproteobacteria > Burkholderiales > Rhodocyclaceae > Desulfobacillus. The sequence goes on along the minus strand of JADFDU010000026.1, from coordinate 26,744 downwards.
CGATGCCGAAACCGGCGTCACGATCATGCGCATGGAGGCCGGACTCGACACCGGCCCCATGCTGATGAAGGAAAGCCTGCCCATCGTGGATGCCGATACGGCGGCGACTTTGCACGACAAGCTGGCCGTGCTGGGTGCGCGGCTGATCGTTGATGTCCTGCCCAGGCTGGAGCGCGGGGAGTTGTCTGGCGAAGTGCAGCCGGTCGAGGGGGTGAGCTACGCACCGAAGCTGGATAAGGCCGAGGCCGCCCTCGATTGGCGGCGCTCTGCGGCTGAACTGGACCGCGCCGTGCGCGCCTTCAATCCCTTTCCCGGTGCGCTGGGATGGATCGACGGCCAGGCCATCAAGGTCTGGAAAGCCGAGTTGGGCGCAGGCCGGGGTGCGCCTGGCACCGTGCTGGCGGCCGGCGCCGATGGCATTGTCGTCGCCTGCGGCGAAGGCGTCTTGCGCCTGACCGAGCTGCAAAAATCCGGCGGCAAGCGTTTGGCGACGGCGGATTTTCTTCGCGGCTATCCCCTCAAACCTGGCCAGCGCCTGACGATCCACGCGGATTGAATTATTTACGGCATCCCCCATCTAAGGGGTGAGTTCATTACCTGGAAACGACACCATGTTCGGCAACTGGCTGAAAACCGCAATCCTCATGGCTGGCATTCTGGCGCTTTTCGGCGCCGTCGGCGGAGCGCTGGGCGGTGGTCAGGGCATGCTGATCGCGCTGCTCATTGGCGGCGCCATGAATTTCTTCGCCTACTGGTTTTCCGACAAGATGGTGCTGCGCATGTACAACGCGCAGGAAGTCGACGAGACCTCGGCGCCGATGCTCTACAGCATGGTGCGCGAGCTGGCGCAGCGGGCCGAATTGCCCATGCCGCGCGTTTATCTGATTGATGAAGCGCAGCCCAATGCCTTTGCCACGGGCCGCAACCCGGAACATGCTGCGGTGGCGGCCACCACTGGCATCCTGCAGCTGCTGTCGACGCGCGAACTGCGCGGCGTCATGGCCCACGAACTGACCCACGTCAAGCACCGTGATATCCTCATTTCGACGATATCCGCCACCGTCGCGGCGGCGATCTCCAGCCTTGCCAACTTCTTCATGTTCTTCGGCGGCTCGCGCGACGAGCGGCCCAATCCCATCGTCGGCATCCTGGTGATGATCCTCGCACCACTGGCCGCCATGCTGATCCAGATGGCTATTTCACGCGCCCGCGAATTCGAGGCCGACCGCGGTGGCGCGGAAATTTCCGGCGACCCCAACGCACTCGCCGATGCGCTGACGAAGATCGACGCCTACGCTCGCGGCATTCCCATGCGCACGGCCGAGACGCATCCGGAGACGGCGCAGATGATGATCATGAACCCGCTCTCCGGCGGTGGCCTGCGCGGCCTGTTCAGCACCCACCCGGCGACGGAAGAGCGCGTCGGGCGCCTGCGTGCGATGGCCTGACCGATGCGGTAGGCAACGGGGGCGGTCTGCGGATCGCCCTTTCTATTTGGTCTTCGACTGCAGGTAGGCCAGCACGTCGCCCAGCGTCACTAGTTTGGCGTAATCAGTTTCGGGAATATCCACCTTCAGCTTCTCGTGCAGACCGATGAGGAAGTTGAGCCAGTCCATGGAATCGAGGTCGACCTGGTTGCGCAGCGGTTTGTCGGGGCGCAGGTCGCCCTCCTCCACCTCCGGCGCAATCGTCTTCAATGTCGCGATCACGGTCGCGCGCAGTTCCTGTTCGTTCATTTCAAAATCTCCGGTTGTTGCAACAGTTCGCGCAGTTCGGCGAGGAACAGTGCGCCGCGGTGTCCATCCGAGACGCGATGATCTGCGGCCAGGCTTGCCGTCATCGCCGGCATGACCGACAGTGCGCCCTTTTCCGCCCAGGGCTGTTCGGCGATGCGGCCGAAACCCACCAGCGCCACCTGTGGCGGATAGATGACACCGTATACCGCCGCCACACCCTGCTCGCCGAGGTTGGTCACGGTGATCGTCGGATCGGACAGTTCCGAGCTGCGCAGGCTGCCGGCGCGCGCACGCTTCACCAGGTCGGCCAGTTCGCGCATGAGCTGTTCCAGCGGTTTTTCGCCGACGTCGTGCAGGGCCGGCGCGATGAGGCCGCCTTGCCTGAGCGAAATCGCCACGCCGAGATGCGCTGCCGCCGCGGGCTGGAAGGTGTTGTCGCGGTAGAAGCCGTTCATTTCGGGGAATTTCTTCAGCGCCAGCGCCACGGCCTTCAACTGCACGACTGCCATCAGCAGTCGCTCAGTGACGGGCCGTCCCGTATTGATGGTGGTAAGCCAGTCAAGCGCGCTCTTCATCGGCACCGTTTCCGCCAGATAATAGTGCGGGATCTCGCGCTTCGAGCGGCTCATGGCGGCGGCGATGGCGCGGCGCATCTCGCTTTGGCGGTCTTTCGCTGGCGCTGCTGGCGTGGCTGGCGCCGCGGCGCGTTCCACGTCTTCCAACAGCATGGCGCCGCCGGGCCCGCTGGCCGTCACTGTTTCGATGTCTATGCCCAGCTCGCGCGCCCGCTTGCGCGCGGCTGGCGTCACCGGTCGGCGCGGTCCGGCTTCTGCCGCAGTTGCCGCCGGTGCGGCCCTGGCCGCCAGGGCTGCGCGCTCGACGTCCTCGACGGTGACGCCGCCGTCCGGCCCGCTGCCGGCGATATGCCCGATGTCCACGCCGAGCTCTTCGGCGTGCTTGCGCGCTGCCGGGGAAATCCGGTGCGCCGCCGAAATCCTGGCAACAGGCGGCGGTGGAGCCGGCCTGACGGTAGCACCAGGCGCAAGGAGTGTCTCTCCAACTCCGTCGAACGTCGCCAGCACCGCGCCCGTCGGCACGGTTTCGCCGGGATGGACCAGCAGTTCGCGCACCACGCCGTCGACCCAGATCTCGACATCCACCGCGGCCTTCGAGGTGTCCACGACGGCGACCACCTGGCCCTTCCTCACCGTATCGCCGGGACTGACTTTCCACTCCAGCAGCGTGCCCTGGTCCATGTCGGCGCCGAGCGAGGGGAGCTTGAACTCGATCATTTGCCGAGCAGCTCCCGCACGGCGGCGACGATCTTCGGCGCCTGTGGCAGCGCGGCAGCCTCCATGTGTTTGGCGTAGGGGATCGGCACCTCCGCGCCACACACCCGCTTCAGCGGCGCGTCCAGTTCGAAGAAGGCCTCCTCGGCGATGCGTGCCATGACCTCCGCCGCGAGGCTGCCGCTTTTCCAGCCCTCGTCGACGACCACGGCGCGGTGCGTTTTCTTCACCGAGGCGAAAAGGGTGGTCGTGTCGAGCGGGCGCAGCACGCGCAGGTCGATGACTTCGGCATCGATGCCGGCCCCGGCCAGTTCCTCGGCCGCCGCCAGCGTCTTCGGCAACGAGCCGCCGTAGGTGATCAGCGTGACCGCCGTGCCTTCGCGCCGCACCGCCGCCGAGGTGATGTCGCAACGGAAGTCCTCGGACAGCTCGCCCTCCAGGTTGTAGAGCTGGGCGTGTTCGAAGATCACTACCGGGTCGGGATCGGCCAGCGCCGGGGCAAGCATGCCGCGCGCGTCGGCGATCGTCGCCGGCGCCAGCACCTTGATGCCGGGGATGTGCGCGTACCAGTTTTCCAGGCTGTGCGAGTGCTGTGCCGCCAGCTGGCGACCGGCGCCGGTGGCCATGCGGATCACCAGCGGCACGGAGAACTGCCCGCCCGACATGTGGCGCAGCGCCGCCGCGGTGTTCACGATCTGGTCCAGCGCCAGCAGGCTGAAGTTCACCGTCATCACTTCCACGATCGGCCGTAGGCCGCCCAGCGCGGCGCCGATGCCGGCGCCGACGAAGCCCAGTTCGGAGAGCGGCGTGTCGCGGATACGTTCCGGGCCGAATACCTCGAGCAGGCCCTTCGAGCAGGCGTAGGCACCACCGTACTTGCCGACATCTTCGCCCATGAGAAAAACGCGCGGGTCGGCGGCCAGCGCCTCGTGCATGGCCTGACGGATGGCTTCGCGGTAGCTCATCTTCATGATGCAGCGCCCGCCGTGTGCACATCCTTCAGCAGATCCGCCTCCGGCTCCCATTCCGCCGCCTCGGCGAAGGCCACCGCCGCCTGTACTTCGGCATTCGCCCTGGCGTCGAGGGCGAGGAATGCCTCCTCCGTCAGCTTGCCCTCGGCCTTCAATCGCGCCGAGAAAGTGTGCAGCGGGCCGCGCTGCTTCCATGCCTCGACCTCGGCCTTGTCGCGGTAGAGCTCGGGGTCGAACATCGAGTGCGCGCGGAAGCGGAATGTCTGCAACTCCAGGAAGAACGGTCCGAGCCCGTCGCGCACATGCTGCGCGGCAAGCCGGGTCGCCTTGTGCACCGCCACCACGTCCATGCCGTCCGCCTTCATCGCCGGCACGCAGTAGCTGGCCGCTTTGGCGCATAGATCCGTCTGCGCTTCCGAGCGCGCCAGGGCGGTGCCCATCGCATACAGATTGTTCTCGCAGCAGAACAGCACCGGCAGCTGCCACAGCGCGGCGAGATTCATGGATTCGTGGAAGGCACCCTCGGCCATCGCGCCCTCGCCGAAGAAGCAGACGGTGACGTGCGGCCTGCTCAACATTCTGTCGGCCAGCGCCAGGCCCACCGCCAGCGGCAGGCCGCCGCCGACGATGGCGTTGCCGCCATAGAAGCGCGTGGCGGCGTCGAAGAGGTGCATCGAGCCGCCGCGTCCGCGCGAGCAGCCTGCCACCTTACCGAACATCTCCGCCATGATCGAATTCATGGACACGCCGCGCACCAAGGCATGGCCGTGTTCGCGATAGGTGGCAACGACGCTGTCGTCCGGCTCAAGGGCATGCAGCGCGCCGACGGCGCAAGCCTCCTCGCCGATGTAAAGATGCAGGAAGCCGCGGATCTTCTGCTCGCCGTAGAGCTCGGCGCACTTCTCCTCCATGCGGCGGATGCGCAGCATGTCGAAGAGCAGCTTCTGGGCGAAGTCCTGCTCCCAGGGTACCGGAGCGGAGGGCGGTGGGGCGATCATGATGACTCCAGTGTAGACGTATCGCCTTCCGGCAGCCCCAGTTCGCGCGCTTTCAGCAGCCGCCGCATGATCTTGCCGCTGCGCGTGCGCGGCAGCGTGGGCAGGAAGTCGATCTCCTTCGGCGCCACCGCCGCGCCGAGCTTCTTGCGCGCATGGCCGAGCAGTTCCTGGCGCAGGGTGTCGGACGCCTCAAAACCCTTCTTCAGCGAGACGAAGGCCTTCACCACCTCGCCCACCATCTCGTCGGGCTTGCCGATGACACCGGCTTCTGCCACCGCCGGGTGTTCCATCAGCGCGCTCTCCACCTCGAAGGGGCCGATCAGGTGGCCGGCCGACTTGATCACGTCGTCGGCGCGGCCGACGAACCAGAAGTAGCCGTCGGCATCGCGCTTCGCTAGGTCACCGGACAAATACCAGTCTCCGGCGAAGCACTTGCGATAGCGCTCCTCGTTGTGCAGGTAGCCGCGCAGCATTGACGGCCAGCCCGCCTTCAGCGCCAGTTCACCTTCCGTATCCGCCGTATCGACGGGACTGACTTTTAGTTCCGGCATAACGCCCGCTTCGCGGGCATTAGCCTCCTCTGAAACGCAAGGGCGTTTTCCCTCGGCGTCCCTTTTTACGATGGCCGCCTCGATGCCGGGCAGCGGACGGCCCATCGAGCCGGGCTTGATGTCGAAGGCCGGGGTGTTGGCGATCATGATGCCGCCCGTCTCGGTCTGCCACCAGTTGTCGTGAATCGGCAGGCCGAGCACTTCCTTGCCCCACCACACCGCCTCGGGGTTGAGCGGCTCGCCGACGCTGGCAATGAAGCGCAGGTGTGGATATGCGTGTTTGCGAGCGATTTCCGCGCCGGCCTTCATCAGCATGCGGATGGCCGTCGGCGCCGTGTACCAGACGCTGACTTTCTGTTCGGCAAGGATGCGGTACCAGCGTTCGGCGTCGAAGTCCGCCTCGTCGACTATGGACGTGACGCCGTGCAGCAGCGGCGCGATGATGCCGTAGGAGGTGCCCGTCACCCAGCCCGGGTCGGCGGTGCACCAGTAGATGTCCTGCGGATGCAGGTCGAGGGCGTATTTGCCGGTGGCCCAGTGCGTCGCCACCGCAGCGTGTACGTGCATGGCGCCCTTCGGCGTGCCCGTCGTGCCGCTGGTGAAATGCAGCAGCGACAGGTCCTCGGCCGTGGTCGGCACGATGTCGAAGCTGTCTGAAGCCTCCGCCATCAGCCGGCGGAGGTCCAGCGTGCCGGGTATCTCGGTCGGCTGGCCGTCCTCGCCTACCAGCAGCACGTGGCGCAAGGTCGGCAGCTCGCCGCGGATCTTCGCCACCTTGCGCGCGTAGAGCAGATCGGTGGTGACCAGCACGGCGCCCTCGCCGAGGTTCAGGCGCGTGGCGATCGGCTCCGGGCCGAAGGCGGAGAACAGCGGTGAGACCACCGTGCCGTTCTTGAAGCTGCCGAGTACCGCGATGTACAGCTCGGGAATGCGGCCGCAGAGGACGAAGAGGCGCTCGCCCTTGCCTACGCCGAGCGAGCGGAGGATGTTGGCGAAGCGGTTGGTGAGGCGTGAGAGTTCGCCGTAGGAGACGTCTTGCAGCGCGTTCCTGCCGAGGAAGCGGAAAGCGACATGGTCACGGCGTGCCCCCTGCGCATGCCGCTCGACGGCTTCGTGCGCGATGTTCAGTCCGCCGCCCGGCAGGCCGGCGAGTTCGGCTTGCACTGCGGCCCAGCTAAAGGCCGCGCGTGTTGCCGCGTAGTCCGCCAGGTTCGGCGGTACGCGCAGATCCGCTGCGGTCTTGCGGATGATGGCCGGACGTTCCATCGCGCTTCTCCCTCGCGAATGACGAAAACATTCTGGCGGCGCGGCGCCTAGCGGACTTTGATATGGGACAAGGAATCAGGCGACGCGGAAATTCTTGAACTGCCAGGGATCTTCCCGGTCGAGTTCTTCCTCGAAGAGCACGCTGCGGTCGGCGAGCGGCGTCCACTCGCTGTACGTCCCCACCACTTCGCCGAGGTAGGGTCGGATGAAATCGAGGATCTGCTCGTGATCCAGTTCCTCGGGCTCGACGACGCCGCGATCCGGGTTGCGCAACGCCCAGATCACCCCGGCCACGACCGGCGCCGTCACCTGCAGGCTGGTGGCGCTGTTGTGCGGGACCAGCGCGCGCGCCTGCTGGATCGACAGGCGCGAGCCGTACCAGTAGGCGCCCTTGGCGTGGCCCATCAGCAGCACGCCCAGCTCATCCACGCCGGAGACGATCTCGTCCTTGACCAGGCGATGCGCTTCCTGCGGCTTCCAGTTGCGCCCGGCTAGCTCATACACCGACTGCACGGTGTCGTCCGAAGGGTGATAGGCATAGTGCACCGTCGGCCGGTAGGCGGGGCTGTCGTCACCGCCCACGGTCAGGTAATTGGCCAGCGAAATCGATTCGCTATGCGTGATGAGGAAACCGTGGATCGGCCCGGCCAGCGGCGTCCATGTCCGCACCTGCGTGGCGGCACCGGGGCGGTTGAGCCAGATCGCCGCTTTGCAGCCGGCGGCATGGCGGTGGCCGTCGGCCGGGAAATGCCGCTCGTGGCTGCCCCAGCCGAGTTCGGCGGGCTGGCAGCCTTCTCCAACGAAGCCTTCCACTGACCAGGTGTTGACGAACTCGCCCGGCACTTTGCGCGGTTCGGCCACCTGGGTGTCGCGCTCGGCGATGTGGATGGTGCGGATGTTCAGGTCGTGTGCCAGTTGCGCCCAACCGGCGCGATCTTTCGGTGTTGTGGCGGGCCGGCCGGTGTCGCGGGCGATGTTGAGCAACGCCGCCTTCACCAGATGCGAGACCATGCCGGGATTGGCACCGTGGGTGTGGATGGCCGTCGGTGCGCCGGGCCGCTTCAGCGCCCGCGCCGCTTCGCGCAGGGCATAGTTCGTGCGCGCTTCGGGTTTGAGCGAGGCGTCGGTGTAGCCGCCGGCCCAGGGTTCGATGCAGGTGTCGACGTAAAGGGCGCCCCGTTCCTGGCACAGGGCGACGAGGGCGATGCTGGAAACGTCGCTGGAGCAATTCACCAGGAAATCGCCACGGGCGAGGCGCGGCTCCAGCAGGCTGCGGTAGTTAGCGGGGGTCAGTGGGGTGGCGTGGAATGCGACGCCATATTCGGCAGCCACCTGGCGGCCGTTTTCGTCCCCGGTGACGATGATGATCTGTTCAGGCCGGATATCGATGTGGCGCAACAACAGGGGCAGGGTGCCTTGACCGATCGAGCCGAAGCCCACCATGACGATGCGGCCGGCAAAGGCCAGTTCTTTGCGAAACACTTCCAATTCCCCTCCCCTAAAAACCTTTCCGTGGCCCTCTGGGCTACATGGTTATTAATTACGTAAGGCCACGCAGAATAAGGGAATTTTCACATAAATGCAATGTTGCCGGACAGGCCTACGGGGGCTTGGCGCGCTTGTGCCACGCTTGTGCCGCGGTTGTACCGTCATCTCGGGCGGGAGGTAAAATCCCCTTGCCATGCGCAAACTCCAGAAAAAAGTTGATTACAGCGCCGAGATGCGGCGGCACGATTCACCAGCCATGCGCCTGCTTTTCGCCGCTCTAGGCAGCCTGTTTTTGCTGCTGGGGATTGCCGGCGTCTTCCTTCCCGTGTTGCCGACGACCCCTTTCGTGCTGCTTGCCGCCGGCTGCTACGCCCGCGCTTCCAGCCGCTTCTACAACTGGCTGCTCAACAACCCGGCTTTCGGCCCGGCCATCCTCGAATGGCGGCGCTACCGCAGCATTCCTTGGCGTACCAAGCTCACAGCCATCGCCCTGATGTCCGTGACTCTGGGCATCTCCATCGTTTTCTTCGTGCCCTGGCCGGAGTTGCAGCTGGCGCTGACCCTCTTCGGCCTGCTGCTCGCAACCTACCTTTACCGCATTCCCTCGCGCGACCGGCCGGCGAGATAGCGGTCGGGTCAGTGCGACGTCCTGACCGCCGCGTGCCCGGACGGCAGGCGTGACGAGCGCCAGAAGAATTCCGATTGGTGTATTTTGCCCCCTACATGACCGCTGCCCTGAAAACGGATTCGCTGGCCTGCGCCCTGCATCTTGCGGCGACGGCGGTCGCTGCGGTCATCGACGGACGCAGCCTGAACGAGGCGCTGTCGCAATGCTGGCGCGCATGGCCCGGACTGGCTGCGGGTCAGCGCGGGGCGGTCCAGGACCTCGCCTACGGCGCGCTGCGCCGGCATGGCCGCGACGATTTCTATTTGGCGAAACTGATGCAGAAGGTGCCCGCGCCCGCGGTGCGCGCCCTGCTGCTGGTGGCGCTCGCGCGGCTACAGGCGCGGCCGGAGGAGGCGCACACCATCGTCGACCAGGCAGTCGAGGCAGCGGGCGCTGTGACACGCGGCAAGGCGAAGGCGCTGGTAAATGGCGTGCTGCGCAATTTTCAGCGCCGTCGGGCAGAACTCGAATCTGCGGCGCAGCTTGACGAGGTCGCCTGCTGGCAGCACCCGCGCTGGTGGATCGCGCGCCTGCGCCGCGCTCATCCCCAAGCTTGGCAAACGATCCTCGCTGCCGGCAACGAGCGGCCGCCGATGACCCTGCGCGTCAATCGGCGCCGTATCACGGCGACTGACTTTCAGGCGCGTCTTGCCACGGCAGGTATTGCCGTCCGCCTACTGGATTGCGGCGCGCTCCTGCTCGAGCGGCCGTTGCCGGTGGAGCGCCTGCCCGGATTCGCCGCAGGACTGTGTTCGGTGCAGGATGCCGGTGCGCAGCGCGCGGCACTGTTGCTGGAAGTGCATGACGGCATGCGTGTGCTCGACGCCTGCGCCGCGCCCGGCGGCAAGACGGCGCACCTGCTGGAAACCGCCCGGGTCGATCTGCTGGCGCTGGACGCCGATGCCGGCCGTGCCGTGCGCGTTTCCGAAAACCTGCTGCGCCTCGGCTTGCAGGCCCGCGTCCGCCCGGCCGACTGCCGCGAGGTGGACGCGTGGTGGGATGGCCGCGAATTCGACCGCATCCTCGCCGACGTGCCCTGTTCCGCTTCGGGGGTCGTGCGCCGCCATCCGGATGCAAAATGGTTGCGGCGCGAAAAGGACATCGCACAGTTTGCCCGTACGCAGAGGGAAATCCTCGAGGCGATGTGGCGGGTGCTCGCGCCCGGTGGTAAATTGCTATATGCGACGTGCTCTCTCTTCGCGGAGGAAAACGGCCGCCAGATCGCGGCTTTCGCCGCCAGACAAGAAGATTGCATGAGACTGCCCATCAACGGCATGCCCGAGCTGCAACTGCTGCCCACCGAGGAACATGACGGTTTCTACTATGCGTTGCTGGAAAAGCAGGCCTAGCCTGCCGGCAAGGTGGTGCGGCCTGGTGCTGGCAGCGCTGCTGTTGTTCGCTTCGCTGGCCAGCGCCGCAGAGATCGAGGTGAAGTCCGCCGAGATTTCGCTCGGCGAGGAATCATGGCTGCTCGATGCCGAGTTCAGCATAGACCTTGGCCATCGCCTGGAGGAAGTCGTTGCGCGCGGTGTGCCGCTGTATTTCGTCGCCGAGTTCGAACTGACCAAGACGCGCTGGTTCTGGGTGGATGCGCACGTCGCCGGGAAAACACAGATTTGGCGCCTTTCCTACCACGCCCTCACGCGACAGTACCGCCTGTCATCCGGTGCGCTGCACCAGAACTTCACCACATTGGAAGAAGCTTTGGGCGTGTTGTCGCGGCTGCGCAACTGGCCGGTGGCGGACAAGGACGCGCTCAAGATCGGCGAGCCCCACAATGCGGCGCTGCGCCTCAAGCTGGATCTCACCCGGCTGCCGAAACCCCTGCAGGTCGACACCATCGGCAACAAGGACTGGAACATTGCGGCCGAGGTCAAGCGCTGGAGCTTTACGCCACAGGCTGTAGCGGCGGAAAAATGAGAGCCCTCCTTATCGTTGCTGCGGCTTTCGCCGGCATCCTGCTCTTCCTGCTGACCTCGGCATCCGCCAACACGGCGCTCTTTGCCGGCGAGTACCGCCTGTTGCTGGGCTTCACTGCTGCCGCGGCCGCCACGCTGCTCGGCCTGGTGCTGTGGCAATTGCGCCAGCTCTGGCGCGAGCATCGTGCGCAAACATTCGGCTCGCGCCTCAAGTTGCGCCTGATGCTGATGTTCGCACTGATGGCGGTTGGCCCCGGCGTGCTGGTGTACGCCGTATCGCTGCAGTTTGCCGTGAAGAGCATCGAATCCTGGTTCGATGTGCGGGTAGACAAGGCTCTCGAGGGTGGCCTCAACCTCGGCCGCAGTGCCCTGGACTACCTGCTTGCCGATCTGTCGGAGCAGGGGCGCACCATGGCGCTTGATCTTGGCGATGCGGCGGAGACAGCGCGCCCGGCGCTGCTGAACCGGCTGCGCGAGCAGGCTGGCGTGCAGACCGCCACGCTGCTCTCGGCAGGCGGCCAGGTGATCGCCAGCAGTTCCTCGGTCGAGCGCACCGCCTTGCTGCCCGACTTGCCCACGCCCACGCAACTGCGCCAGGCGCGTTCGGGCCGCGGTGTTTCTTCCGTGGAAGGCGATGCCACGAGTGGGCTCACGCTGCGCGTGCTGGTGCCGGTCGCCGCGCTCTCGTTTTCCGGCGAAAAGCAGGTGCTGCAGCTGTCCCGGCCGGTGCCGGCTTCGATCGCCGCTAGTGCCGAGAGCGTGCAGGCGGTCTATCGGGACTACCAGGAGCTGTCGCTGGCGAAGAGCAGCCTGAAGTGGATGTACTTCCTGACATTGACCCTGGCGCTGCTGCTGTCGCTGTTCGCCGCCATTGCCCTGGCCTTTCTGCTGGCACGCCGCTTGAGCGCGCCGCTGTCCATCCTTGCCCGCGGCACCGAGGCGGTGGCGGCGGGCGACTACTCGCAGCGCGAGACGATGTCTACACGCGACGAACTGGGCGTGCTGACGCAGTCCTTCAGCCAGATGACGCGCCAGCTGGACGAGGCCCGCGAACAGGCGGAAAACAGCCGCGCCGAGACGGAAGCGGCGCGCGCCTACCTGGAGAGCGTGCTGGGCAATCTGTCGGCGGGCGTGCTCACCTTCGATGCCGACAGCCGCCTGCGCGCAGCCAACGAGGGCGCCCGTGCCATCCTGCGCGACGATCTGGCCATTGCACTGGGGCAGCCCCTGGCCGGTTGGGCGCGTCACCTCGAATTGCGCGACGCCATCGCCGCCGGTTGCACCGAGCAGGCGGGCGAGTGGCAGCGCGAGATCGAGATGCAAAACGGCGCCGGCGTGCCGCAGGCGCTGCTGCTGCGCGGTTCGCGCCTGCCCGAGACATCGGGCCGCGGCTATGTGGTGGTGTTCGACGACATCACCCAGCTCATCGCCGCACAACGCTCGGCCGCCTGGGGCGAAGTGGCACGGCGCTTGGCCCATGAGATCAAGAATCCGCTCACGCCGATCCAGCTCTCCGCCGAGCGTCTGGCGCACAAGCTGTCGGACAGGCTCGTCGGGGCCGAGCGCGAGATGCTGGAGCGCGCGACGCAGACCATCGTGAACCAGGTCGAGGCCATGAAGCATATGGTGAACGACTTTCGCGATTACGCGCGGATGCCGCCGCCGCAGCTCGGTGCGCTTGATCTCAACAGCCTTGTTGGAGAAGTGCTCGGCCTGTACGAGACCTCGCGCGCACGCCTGGTGGTGGAACTTGCTGATGGACTGCCGCGCGTGGCCGGGGATGCGTCGCAGTTGCGCCAGGTGATCCACAACCTGGTGGCCAACGCCGAGGATGCGCTGGCCGAGGTGGCCGCGGCGGAGATTCGCATCAGCACGCGCGTCGAAGGGCGCGGTGTGGTGCTGGCAGTGAGCGACAATGGCAGCGGCTTTCCGAAGGAAATACTTGCCCGCGTCTTCGAGCCCTACGTGACGACCAAGACGAAAGGCACCGGGCTGGGTCTAGCCATCGTGAAGAAGATCGTGGATGAACACCATGGCGAGATCGAGATCGCCAATACCGCGCCGTACGGCGCACAGATCAGGATACGGCTGCCGCTGGCGGCCTGAGCGCCCGCCCAAGGGCGGCGGGGGGATGATAAAAGAAGATATGGCAAACATTCTGGTAGTCGATGACGAAGCGGGCATCCGCGAACTGCTCTCGGAAATCCTTCGCGACGAGGGTTACGACGTGCAGCTGGCCGAACATGCCGCGGCGGCGCGGGCGGCGCGCAACACGGCGCGGCCGGATCTGGTGCTGCTCGACATCTGGATGCCGGACACCGACGGCATCACGCTGCTCAAGGAATGGTCGGCCGCCGGCCAGCTCAACATGCCGGTGGTGATGATGTCGGGTCACGGCACCATCGATACGGCGGTGGAAGCCACGCGCATCGGTGCGCAGGATTTCCTCGAAAAACCGATTGCCCTGCAGAAACTGCTCTCGGCCGTCAAGCGCGCCCTGCAGAAGGCGGCCGTGCCCGCCGTCCGCGCGGAACTGACTTTGGCCGCGTTCACCCGCGCCGCGCCGCTACGCGACCTGAAGAAGCGCCTCGATCAGGTTGCCGCGAAAAGCCGCGTGTTGATGCTGAAAAGTGGCGCGGGCAGCCTGGCGGAGTTGTGTGCACGCAGCTTGCAGGTGCCGGGCAAGGCCTGGCTCGATCTTGCTACTCACGGCCAGCCCTTGGCGCTCGAGGCGCTGGAGCAGGCAGCAGGCGGCCTGCTGTTTGCCGCCGAGCTGACGGCACTTTCCCGCCTGCAGCAGAAGAACCTGGCCTTCGCGCTCGAGCGTCTGGAAAAATACGACCTGCGCCTGGTGGCAGCCAGCGTGCAAAGCACTGCCGAGCTGTTGGCGATGGGGTTCGACGAGGCGCTGCTGAGCCGCCTAGCGGAGGTCAGCCTCGGCGCACCGGGTCTGGCCGAACTTAAGGACGAGGTGCCGGAAATCGCCGCGCAGATCCTCACGCATCTGGTCGAAGCCGGCGAGGTGCCGTTGCGGCGCCTGTCCACGGCGGCGCTGAATGCCCTGCGCAAGCAGAAATGGACGGGGGGCTACGCGGAACTGCGGAATGTCGTGCGTTCGCTGGCGCTGGGCGCGCTGGAAGAGGAAGTCACCGTCGAGGAGGTGTCGGGCCTGCTGTCACCACAAGCATCGGCGGTCGCACAGGCGCTGCCGCTGGACCTGCCACTGCGCGAGGCGCGCGAGGCGTTCGAGCGTGTCTATTTTGAGCACCATCTGCAAACCGAGGGCGGCAACATGACGCGCCTGGCGGAAAAGACCGGGCTGGAGCGCACCCACCTCTACCGTAAGCTGAAGGCGCTCGGCATCGCGACGGGTCGCAAGGGAGAAGAGCAATGACCTACCTCCCTTCCCTCTTCCCCACGGGGGTGCGCAAGCACACCCCCGTGGGGAAGTTCACAACTCACCCCCCTGCCCCCGCCCCGAGGGCGGGGGTGACTCGTCACCTCACCTGCTCGGCGGGGGAGGATGGGAGGGGATGCCCACACTTATCCCGCGTTAGCGCGGGCGGCCCTGCGGAGGCACTATGAAAATCATCATCCTCGGTGCCGGTCAGGTCGGCGCCTCCGTGGCGGAAAGCCTGGTGTCGGAAGCCAACGACATCACGGTGGTGGACACCGATGCTTCGCGGCTCACCACCCTGCAGGACCGGTTCGACTTGCGCACCGTGACGGGAAACGCCTCGAGCCCGTCGGTACTGCGGCGGGCGGGTGCCGAAGATGCGGACATGCTGATCGCCGTGACGCAGAGCGACCAGACCAACCTGTGCGCCTGCAAGACTGCGCACGCCCTGTTCAACCTGCCAACACGCATTGCCCGCGTGCGCTCCTCGGATTTCGCCGACTACACCGAGTTGTTTAAGCCAGAAAACTTTGCTGTCGACTTTTCTCTCTGTCCGGAACAGATCGTCACCGACTACATCGTCAAGATGATCGAGTTTCCCGAGGCGCTGCAGGTGCTGGAGTTCGCCGACGGACTGGTCAGCCTGGTGGCGGTGCGCGCCTTCCAGGGCGGACCGCTGGTCGGCCATCCGCTGAAGGATATCCGCAAGCATATTCCGCATGTCGATGCACGCGTTGCCGCCATCTTCCGCCTCGATACGCCAATCACTCCTGAGGGCGACACGGTGATCGAGGTCGGCGACGAGGTGTTCTGCCTGGCGGCGACGAAGGATATCCGCCAGGTGATGCGCGAATTACGCCGCATGGACAAGCCGGTCAAACGCATCATGATCGTCGGCGGCGGCAACATCGGCTACCGGCTGACACGCGCCATCGAGAACAACTATCAGGTGAAGGTCATCGATCATAACAGGCGTCATGCCGAGTGGCTGGCGGAGAATGTCAGCAGCGCGCTGGTCCTGCAAGGCGATGCGACCGACGAAAAATTGTTCGAAGACGAAAATGTCGACCAGATGGACATGTTCATCGCACTCACCAACGACGATGAAAACAACATCATGGCGGCACTGCTGGCCAAGCGCATGGGCGCCAGGCGTGTCGTGGCGCTGATCAATCGGCGCGCCTATGCCGAGCTGGTGCAAGGCAGCCAGATCGACATCGCCATCTCGCCTGCGCAGACTTCCATCGGCACCCTGCTGGCCCACGTACGGCGCGGCGACGTGGTGGCGGTACATAGCCTGCGCCGCGGTGCGGCCGAGGCGCTCGAGCTGGTGGTGCACGGCGACGAGAAATCCTCGCAGGTCGTTGGTCGCCGCATCGAGGATCTGCCGATCATCAAGGGCGCCACCATCGGCGCCATCGTGCGCGGGCTGCCGCAGAAGGAAGCCGTGGTGCAGCGTAACGATCAGGCCGTGGAGCGGCAGTACAAGGTGATCATGGCGCACCACGACACGGTGATCCAGGCTGGTGACCACGTCATCGTCTTCGTCGTCTCGAAACGGCTCGTGCCGAAGGTGGAGAAGCTCTTCCAGGTCAGCTTCGCCTTCTTGTGATTCGCCGCGTTCGAAAGAAGGGAAGCGGCCGATGAGCAACCCGCTGGCGGTATTGCGCGTTTTTGCGCTGGTGCTGCTGGTGTTTGCACTGACTATGCTGGCGCCCGCCATCGTCGCCCACCTCGAGCAGGATGCTGCTGTGGACGCCTTCAGCATAGGGTTTGGATCGACGTTCCTTGCGGCAGGGTTGCTCTGGCAATTGACGCGGCGACACACCAATGAGTTGCGGGTGCGTGACGGATTTCTACTGGTGTCGCTGGTGTGGGTGCTGGTGCCGGTGTTCGCGGCGATTCCGCTCATGGTGTTCCTTCCCAAAATGAGCTTCACTGACGCTTATTTCGAGGCCGTGTCTGGACTGACCACGACCGGTGCCACGGTGATCGAGGGACTGGACTTGCTGCCTTTCCCAGTCAATCTCTGGCGCGCCGAACTGGTCTTCCTCGGTGGCATGGGGCTGATCGTGCTGGCGGTGGCTATCCTGCCGCTGCTCGGCGTCGGTGGCCGGCAGCTGTTCTCTGCGGAATCGCCCGGCCCCATCAAGGAAACCAAGCTGACGCCGCGCATAGCGCAGACTGCAAAGGGACTCTGGCTGGTCTACCTTGCCCTGGCCATCGCCTGCACGCTGGGCTACGTCTGGGCAGGCATGGGCTGGCGCGATGCCTTCATCCACATGTTCACCACGCTTGGGCTGGGCGGGTTCTCCAGCCACGATGCTTCTTACGCCTACTTCAACTCACCTAATGTTGAACTCGTGGCCATCGTCTTCATGACGCTGGCCGGCATGAATTTCGCCACCCATATGATGGCCATGCGCCGCGGCACCCTGAGGTTCTACTGGGCCGACCCGGAGATCCGCTGGTACGTCAGCGTGATGTACACCAGTGTGCTGGGCATCGCCGCCTATCTCTGGCTGGCCGGCACTTATCCCGATTTCGTCACGGCGCTGCGCTTTGCCGCTTTCAACGTGGTCTCCATCGCCACCACTACCGGCTATGCCAACACCGACTATGCGCAGTGGCCCTTCTTCGCGCCGCTGTGGATGCTGTTCCTGTGCAGCTTTGTCACCTGCGCCGGCTCGACCGGCGGCGGCATCAAGATGATGCGTGCCATCATCGTCTTTCGGCAGGTGATGCGCGAGATCATCAGGACGGTGCACCCGAATGCGGTGGGCGCGGTCAAGCTGTCGGGTGCGCCGCTACCCAACAAGATCATTTTCGCCGTGCTGGCCTTCTGTTTCGCCTACATGGTGATCATCGTCTCGCTGACCCTGCTGATGGTTTTCTCCGGCCTGGATGTGGTCACGGGGTTTTCTGCCGTAGTGGCGTGCTTCAACAACACGGGGCCCGGCCTGGGTGAGGTTGGCCCGGCGACCACCTTCAAGTCACTGACGGACTTCCAGACGTGGGTGTGCTCCATCGCCATGTTGCTCGGTCGGCTGGAGATTTTTACGTTGCTGGTGGTTTTTTCGCCGTCCTTCTGGAAGAAGTAGGCAAGCTATGGACCGCCTGCTCGCCGTCATCCACACTTTCTCCCGCATCGCGATGGTGTTCGGGCTGGCGCTGCTGCTGCCGATCGGCGTTTCCTGGTTGATCGGCGATGGCGCAATCGGCGTCTTCGATGAAGCCTTTCTCGGCACGCTGGCGGGCGGTGGCATTGTCCTGCGGGCGACGCAAAGTTTCCGCCGCGAATTGCGTGCCAACGATGGCGTACTGCTAGTGGTGATGTGCTGGCTGCTGCTGCCGGCCATCGCCGCGGTGCCGCTGCTCCTGGGCGTACCCGGGCTGGATGTCGCCGATGCGTACTTCGAAGCGGTGTCCGGGCTGACGGCAACCGGCGCTACCGCGCTTTCCGGACTGGATCACCTGCCACCGTCGCTGAACCTGTGGCGCACAGAACTGCACTGGATCGGCGGTCTCGGCATCATCGTGATGGCGGTGGCCATCCTGCCGATGCTCGGCGTCGGCGGCCGGCAACTGATGAAGGCCGAGGTGCCCGGCCCGGTGAAGGAGTCCGGCATTACGCCGCGGGTGACGGAAACGGCCAAGGGATTCTGGGTCATCTATATTGTATTGACCGCATTGTGCACCCTGGCGTACGGGCTGTTCGGCATGAGTTGGCTGGATGCGCTGACCCACGCCTTCAGCACGGTGGCGCTGGGCGGCTTCTCCAGCCACGACGCCAGCCTGGGCTTTTTCAATTCGCCGGCCCTGGAAGCTATCACCATCGTCTTTGCCCTGATCTCGGGCATGAGCTACGTGACGCATTTCGCCGCCTTCTCCGGCCGCAGCCTTCGCCCATACTGGCGCGACGGAGAAGTCCCCTTCTATCTGGGGGTGCTCGGCGCAAGCGTGCTGCTGGTCGCAACCTATCTCTGGCACGGGAATTACTACCCGGAGTTTGCAACCGCGTTGCGCCATGCCGCCTTCAATACGGTGTCGGTGGCGACGACGCTGGGATATGCCTCAACCGACTATTCGAAATGGCCGTTTTTCGCGCCGCTGTGGATGCTGTTCCTGTGCAGCTTTGTCACCTGCTCCGGCTCGACCGGCGGCGGCATCAAGATGATGCGCGCGGTGATCCTCTATAAACAGATCTTCCGCGAGATCACCCATGCCATGCACCCGAACGCGACGACCTACGTCAAGTTCGGCGGCACCATCGTCTCGAACAAGATCATCCTCGCCGTGCTTGGCTTCGGTTTTCTCTACATGGCCAGCACCATCCTGTTTACGCTGGTGCTGGCGGCGAGCGGACTGGACATCGTCAGCTCGTTTTCCGCCGCGGTGGCCTGCTTCAACAACACCGGCCCCGGCCTCGGCCTGGTCGGACCGGATAGCAACTACGGCACTTTCAACGACTTCCAGGTCTGGGTATGCAGCATTGCCATGCTGCTCGGACGGCTGGAAATTTTCACTCTTTTGATCGTCCTGACGCCGGCTTTCTGGCGCAAGTAGTACACTTGCGCGATGAACAAACCCAAGAACGACACCTTCCTCCGTGCCCTGCTGCGCCAGCCGACCGAGCATACCCCTGTCTGGCTGATGCGCCAGGCTGGCCGCTATCTGCCCGAATACTGCGAGACGCGCCGCCGTGCCGGCAGCTTCATGGATCTATGCCGCAACCCGCAACTGGCCACCGAGGTCACACTACAACCGCTGGCGCGCTTCGACCTCGATGCGGCCATCCTGTTTTCCGACATTCTCACCGTGCCCGACGCGATGGGCCTCGGCCTGTATTTCGTCGAGGGCGAGGGGCCGAAGTTCGAACGTCCGTTGCGCGAAGAGTGGGAGATCCGCAACCTGACCGCGCCCGATCCCGGCGTGGAACTGCGCTACGTCATGGACGCCGTGGCGGAGATCCGCCGCGCCCTGGGCAATTCCGTGCCGCTGATCGGTTTTTCCGGCAGTCCGTTTACCCTGGCCTGCTACATGATCGAGGGCGGCGCTTCGGATGACTTTCGCACAATCAAGGCCATGCTCTACGACAGGCCGGATCTGCTGCACCATGTGCTGGAAATCAATGCGGGCGCAGTGACTGCTTACCTCAATGCCCAGATTGAGTCCGGTGCCCAGGCCGTGATGATTTTCGACACCTGGGGAGGCGCGCTTTCGCAACGTGCCTACCGTGAGTTCTCGCTCGCGTATATGGAGCGCATTGTAGATGGTCTGATACGCGAACACGACGGTGCGCGCGTGCCGTGCATCGTATTTACCAAGGGTGGCGGGCAGTGGCTGGAGGAGATCGCGGCGATCGGCTGCGACGCCATCGGCCTGGACTGGACCACCGACATCGGCGCGGCGCGTAAGCGCGTCGGCGACCGGGTGGCGCTGCAGGGCAATCTCGATCCGGTGGTGCTGTTCGCTCAACCGGAAAAGATCGCGCAGGAAGTGCGCGCGATACTTGATGCCTACGGTTCCGGCAGCGGCCACATTTTCAATCTGGGGCACGGCATTTCGCAATTCACGCCACCCGAGCATGTCGCCGCGCTGGTCAGTGCTGTTCACGAGCACAGCCGCAAGCAGCGTCAAATCTAGGTCTTCATACCCCCACCG
This sequence comes from Rhodocyclaceae bacterium, assembly GCA_018262775.1. Classification (GTDB taxonomy): domain Bacteria; phylum Pseudomonadota; class Gammaproteobacteria; order Burkholderiales; family Rhodocyclaceae; genus Desulfobacillus. The sequence continues at coordinate 6,798 of JADFDU010000026.1, read as the reverse complement.
GCAGAACCCTGACGGGGCGCGGTTTGGCAAGATAACCCTGCCGGATGCCGCATGAAAAAAGGCGTTGCGAGAGGACTGAGGGGGTTGACTTATGCACAACAGCCTGTTCCATCCTGGGAAAAAAGGGGTTTTTGTGTCGGGTTATATCCAATTTTATATCACATTGTTTTTTAAGAGTTTATTTACGATTAATTATTGAGCAGAATAAGGAAACTCCTTACCTGAAGCGGAGTTAAGGCAATAGCAGAGGGTTTTCCCACAAAGTTATCCACAGATTTTGTGGACAAGAATATTGCGCTTTTATTGCAGTGGTTTAGCGACAATTTCAATACTTCGCGCGAAGATGTGGAACCAAGCCGAGTGCCACACGAAACTATATTGAAATGACTTCGCCGATTGTGCGTGTCGCGCTTGATGTGCCCTTGCCGTGCGGCTTCGATTATTGCGCGCCGGATGCGTGTGTCGGCGATGTCGGCCGGCGGGTTAGCGTGCCGTTCGGTCACACCGAGAAGGTTGGCGTCATTCTGCAAGTGCTGGCGACAAGCGACCAGCCAGCGGAAAAACTCAAACAGGTGCGCGCCATCCTGCGCGATATGCCGCCCCTGCCGCCGGACTGGCTGGCACTGATGGACTTCTGCAGCCGCTACTATCAACACCCCATCGGAGAAGTCATTGCGCTGGCCTTGCCGCCGGCGCTGCGCCGACGTGCTGCGCTACCGCGCATGCCGGACAGGGAAACGTTCCACATTACACACGCCGGCCGCGCTGCGCTGCCGCAACTAGCGCAGCGCAGCATCGCCGCGCGCCTGCTGGCTGCGCTGGAATTGAGTGGGCCGATGTCGCGGCAAGAATTGCGCGTGGTGTCCGCCGCGGCCATGAAGCCTCTGCCGGACATGCTGGAGAAGGGCTGGCTGGCCGCGACCATCGAGCCGCCCAATCTGAAAGCGGCAGTCGGCCCTGATTTGCTGGATGAGCAACGCCAGGCGGTCGACGGCGTGATGAAGTCTTTCGGCGGTTTTGAGCCGTTCTTGTTGCACGGCGTCACCGGCAGCGGCAAGACCGAAGTGTATTTGCGTCTGATTGAACAGGTGCTGAAACACGGCGGCCAGGCATTGCTGCTGGTGCCGGAGATCGCACTGACGCCGCAACTCGAGGTGAGGGTGAGCAATCGCTTCCCAGGCGCGCGCCTGGTCAGCCTGCACAGCAGCCTGGCCGATGGCGCGCGGGCGACAGGATTTCTCCAGGCCCTCTGCGGCGAGGTGGACATCGTCCTGGGCACGCGGCTGGCGGTGTTCGCGCCATTGCCACGGCTGGCGCTGGTGGTGGTGGATGAAGAGCACGATGCCTCCTTCAAGCAGCAGGAGGGCATGCGCTACTCGGCACGCGATGTCGCGGTGTGGCGGGCCAAGCAGCGCGGCGTCCCGATCCTCCTCGGTTCGGCAACGCCATCACTGGAGAGCTGGGCTGCAGCGCAATCCGGCCGTTACCAGCTACTTGAGTTGTCGTGCAGGGCGGTGGCTGCAGCGCTGCCTGAAGTGCGCTGCGTCGACGTGCGGCGCGAAAAACTGCAGGACGGCCTGAGCGAGCACTCGCTGCGGGCGATCGCCGCCCGCCTGGAGCGCGGCGAGCAGAGCCTCGTCTTCCTCAACCGGCGCGGCTATGCACCAGTGCTGGCCTGCCCTGCCTGCGGCTGGGTCAGCCGCTGTCCGGGATGCGCGGCGAACATGGTAGTGCATCTCGCGGATCGCCGCTTGCGATGTCACCATTGCGGGCGCGAGGAGCACATCACCGCCGCCTGTCCGACTTGCGGCAACCAGGACATCCACCCTTTTGGCCGCGGCACGCAGCGACTGGAAGAAACCCTGGCGGCGCGTTTCCCGCAGGCGCGCATCGTGCGCGTCGACCGCGACAGCGCCAAAAGTCAGCCGCGGTGGCACGCCATGCTCGACGCCATCCACAAGGGCGAGGCCGACATTCTCGTTGGCACGCAGATGCTGGCCAAGGGCCACGACTTTCCGCTGCTGACGCTGGTGTGCGCGCTGAATGCCGACGCGGCACTGTTCGCCGCCGACTTTCGCGCGCCGGAGCGTCTTTTTTCGCAATTGATGCAGGTGGGTGGCCGCAGCGGCCGCGCCGCCCTGCCGGGCGAAGTACTGATCCAGACGCAGTATCCGGAGCATCCCCTTTACCAGGCTTTGGCCAGACATGATTTTGCCGCCTTCGCCGCCGCGCAACTGGCGGAGCGCGAGCGGGCAGGCTTTCCGCCCAGCACGTACCAGGTGATGTTGCGCGCCGAGGCGCCTGAACTTGCGCAGGCCTTGGCCTTTCTCAAGACGGCGAGCGAGCTGGGCGATACGCTGCGGACTGCGGAAGTCCTGCTCTACGATGCCGTGCCGATGCGGCTGCACCGACTCGCACATCTCGAGCGCGCCCAACTGCTGGCGGAATCGCGCAGCCGGCCCGCGCTGCAGGCATTTATCGCACAGTGGCTGGCGGCGATCCGCGACCTGAAGGCGCCGAAGGCCCTGCGCTGGCACATCGACGTCGACCCGCTGGAATTCTGAGTCACTGCCGCCGGCGTTTTCCCTCGACAACGAACCAGGCGTAGGCCGCGGCCTGCATGAGGAACATGACGCCGAAGGCAGCGCGATAGGCGGCGGCCGTATCGAGGCCGAAGGCGAGCAGGGCGTCGACGACCAGACCGATGCCCCATTGCAGGCCGAAGGCGCCGACAAAGGCGAGCAGGTTGAGCGCAGTCGTGACGCGTCCCGAAAGCGCCGGCGGGAACTGCGCGGCCAGCAGCGCGTAGGCCAGTGTGCTGGTGCTGACGAAGAGCGCGAAGCCGGCCCACAACAGTAGTGTCGGGCCGAGGTCGAGGATGATGACGCCCATGCAGGCAAGCGCCAGGCCGGTGCCGCCTGAGAGGAGCATGATGGGCTGGATGCCGGCGCGCGCCAGGCGCGTGGCCAGCGTGGCGATGCCGAGATTGCAGGCGAGCATGGCCAGTCCCATGGCAAACAGGTGACCGGCAGCGCTGGCGCGCGTGGCGCCCGAGACGTTCATCAGCCAGGGCACGGCCCACAGCCCCTGCAGGGCCATGAAGGCACCGGAAAACAAGGCTGCCTGCGGCGCGAAGCGCCAGAAGCGGCGATCGCTAATGATTTCCACGACGCTGCGCAACTGCTCCCTGAGCGTGCTGCCCTGGGTTTCCGCTGTTTGCGCCGGCAAAGAGAAAAAAATGAAAGCGGCAGTGGCCATCGTGGCCATGGCAAGCGCGAGAAAAGCGCCGCGCCAGCCGAGGATCGGCAGCGACAGTTCAAGCGGTACGCTGGCGGTGAGTGCGCCCAGACCACCCGCCGCCATGATGGCGCCAGTGAGGGAGGCCTGCTTCTCCAGCGGAAACCATTGTAGGAAACCTTTAAAGGCCGCCATCAAGCAGGCCGACACGCCCAGGCCGATGAGGCCGCGGGCAATGGCGAGCTCGGGCAGGTCGCGGCCCAAGGCAAACAGGGCGGCGCCAGCTGCGGCGATGAGCAGCAGCCCCGCCTCGACCCGGCGCGGGCCGTAGCGGTCCAGCAGAATGCCGAGCGGGATCTGGAAGGCGCCGAACACCAGCAGGTAGGTGCTGGTGAGAAGACCAAGGTCGGCGGCAGACAGTTCAAGCTCGCGCGTCAATACCGGTGCGATGACTGCATTGGCATTGCGCAGGAAGTAGGACAGGTAATAGCCGACTGCGAAGGGCAGGAAGACGCGCGGCCAGAGGTTCATTTCAGCCGTTCTGCTTCAGCCACGAGATACGTTCGTTCAGCTTCTGCACCCAGTTGGGCGACAGCCCCGCTGTTTCGCGCAGGCTGGCGAGTTCTCCCGGGTCGGGACGGTGCGCGCGAAAGGTGTACCACAGGTGGCGCAGTGGCACCGGCTGCGGATTGCGCGCAATCAGCTCGAAGGCATCGCCCGCCGCGATTGCACCGCCTTCCAGCACGCGGTAGTACCAGCCGGCCACGCAGTGCTCTGCGACGAAGCGCATCAGGTCGTCCTCACCGAACTTGTGGTTTATTTTCCAGCAGGGCTGGCGCGGCTGACTCACCTGTACCGTAGCCGCGCCGATGCGGAAGATATCGCCGATGCACACCGTGGCCTCGTCCCAGCCAGTGGTCGACACGTTTTCGCCCAGACTGCCCGGCACGAACAACGCGGCCTTGTCGGCGAAGGCCGCGGCGACCCGCGCATAGTTTTCCGCAGCGTAGTGATGCAGCGCCTTCCACGGGCCGCCGTGCACGCGACGGTCGGCCTGCTCGTCGCCGGCCAGGCCTTGCGCGCCAAGCATCACCGGCCCGGCCGCCGCCTGCTTGAAGATTCCCGAAGGATGACCTTCCGGCGGCAACGGGCGGACGCCGCCCACATAGACGGCGTCGATGCGCGTCATGCGGGCTGCTGCAGGGCGGCCTGGTGCCGTTCCGCCAACGCGTCGAGGCGCTCGACCGACATGCCGAGATCGCGCAGGCGGCCGTCGGACAGACCGTAGATCCAGCCGTGCACAACGAGCCGCTGGCCACGTTCCCAGGCATCGCGCACGATGGTGGTCTGCGCCACGTTGGCGACCTGCTCGATGACGTTCAGCTCGCACAGACGGTCGAGCGCAGCCTCGCCCTGCAGCGGTGCCAGCAGGGCGGCATGTTTGTCGCGTACGTCCTCGATATGGCGTAGCCAGTTGTCGATCAGACCGAGGCGCATGCCGGTGAGTGCCGCGTGCACGCCGCCGCAGCCGTAGTGACCGCAGACGATGATGTGCTTCACCTTCAGCACATCCACGGCGAACTGCATGACGGAAAGACAATTGAGGTCAGTGTGCACCACCACGTTGGCGACGTTGCGGTGCACGAAGACTTCGCCCGGTTGCAGGCCGGTGATCTGGTTGGCCGGTACGCGGCTGTCCGAGCAGCCGATCCAGAGGTACTCCGGATTCTGCAGATGGGCCAGCTTGTCGAAGAATGCCGGTTCCTGGGCGAGCATTTTCTCAGCCCAGGCCTGGTTGGCCTCAAAGAGATGCGTGAGAGTCATGGTTGCGGATTATACGGGGCTGCTAGAATTGCCGGCATGCTCATCATCTTCAAATCGAAGGCTGCCGGCGATGTCATGATGTTCGGCGACGTCGCCTATGCCATGATGGAAATCATGGGCAAGGCACCCGCCGACAAGGGCATCGTCTCGGCCGGGCAGTTGCCCGATGCCATTGCCCGGCTGAAGGCGGCCGTGGCGCAGGACAAAGCCGAGCGGCCGGTCGTCGACCACGATGAGCGCCAATATGAAAAGACGCCGGAAGGCGGCAAGCGCGAGCACGTCAGCCTGGCGCGCCGCGCGGTGCCGCTCATCGAGTTGCTCGAATATTCCCTGAAGGAAAACGCACCGGTGGTCTGGGGCGTCTAGAGAACTGGCGCCAGCCAGCGCTCGGCTTCGGCCAGCGTCATGCCTTTGCGTTCTGCGTAATCATCGAGCTGGTCGCGACCAATTTTCGTCACGGCGAAGTAGCGCGCCTCGGGGTGGGCGAGGTAAAAGCCGGAGACCGAGGCGGCGGGGTGCATGGCGAAGGATTCGGTGAGCGCCATGCCGGTATGTTTTTCCGCATCGAGCAGGGCGAACAGCGGCCCCTTCTCGGTGTGGTCGGGGCAGGCCGGATAGCCGGCGGCGGGACGGATGCCGCAGTATTTTTCCTCGATCAGGTCCTTGTTGGAGAGTGCCTCGGCGGCGGCATAGCCCCAGAACTCGCGGCGCACGCGCTGATGCAGGTGCTCGGCGAAGGCTTCCGCCAGGCGGTCGGCCAGCGACTTGAGCAGGATGGCGTTGTAGTCGTCGTGCTGCGCCACGAACTCGGCCAGCTTCCGCTCGATGCCGATGCCGGTGGTGACGGCGAAGGCACCGACGTAATCCGCGACGCCCGAGTCCTTCGGTGCGACGAAATCCGACAGGCAGTAATTCGGTTTCCCCTCCGGTCGCAGCTGCTGCTGGCGCAGGTTGTGCCAGGTCAGGCGCAGCGTCTGGCGCGAATCGTCTGTGTAGAGTTCCACATCGTCGCCCACCGCATTCGCCGGGAAGAGGCCGAACACGCCGTGGGCAGTGAACCACTTCTCTGCGACGATGCGCTTGAGCATCGCCTGGCCCTCGACAAACACCTGCCGCGCTGTTTCGCCGACCTTGGGGTCGTCGAGGATCGCCGGGTATGAACCCGCCAGATCCCAGGTCTGGAAGAAGGGCGCCCAGTCGAGGAAGGGCACGAGCGCGGCGAGGTCGTAATCCGCCAGCACCTGCACGCCGAGGGTCTTCGGCTTCGTCGGTGTGTGAGCCGTGAAGCGGAAGCGATTTGCACGCGCCGCCGCCAGCGTTACGAGCTGCACGCCCTGCTTGCGGCTGTGCTGTTCGCGCACTTTTGCATAGTCGGCAGCGACCTCGGCGCGATAGGCGTCGCTTTGTTCCGCAGACAACAGTTGCGAGACGACGCCGACGGCGCGCGAGGCATCGGGCACATACACCGTTGTGCCGGCATAGTGCGGTGCGATCTTGATTGCGGTGTGCGCGCGGCTGGTGGTGGCGCCGCCGATCAGGAGCGGCTGCGTGAATCCTTGCCGTTTCATTTCCGCGGCGACGTGGGCCATCTCTTCGAGCGAGGGTGTGATGAGGCCGGACAGGCCGATCGCATCCGCCTGATATTCGCGCGCAGCGGCGAGAATCTTGTCCGTCGCCACCATCACGCCGAGGTCGACCACCTCGTAGTTGTTGCAGGCGAGCACCACGCCGACGATA
>JADFDU010000025.1 GCA_018262775.1 Rhodocyclaceae bacterium | reverse complement strand
AGGCGGAAACGGGCAGGACTTCCGCGTCTGCGCATCGAGACAGACGATGGTGAACTCGCAGGCGGACGCCATCTCGCCGGTTTCGGTGTTGTAGAGCTCGTGGCGGAAGCGCACGACCTTCTCGCGCAACTCCAGCACGCCGGTGCGCACGACGATGGTATCGCCGGGATAGAGTTCCTTCATGTAACTGACGTTCTGTTGCACCGCCGCCAGGTTTACGGCACCGCTGCGCAGCAGCGAGGCAGTAAGCCCGAGCGCGGCATAGGTTTGCCAGGCAGCATGGTCGAAGAACTCCAGGTAGGCGCGCACGTTGATGTGGCCCATGTGGTCGCGCTGCCATTCATGCACGGTGCCGCGGGCGGTCTCGATCATGTTTGCCTCAGATTCCCGTGGTCGAAGATCAGGCAGGTGGTGGTGCCGTGGGCATAGAGCTTGCCAGCGGCATCGTAGAGGCTACCCTCGGCGATGCCGATCTGCCGGCCAACCTGGATCACCCTGCCCTCGGCGCGCACCGGGCCAACCTTGTCGGTCAATGCGCGCAGGAAGTTCACCTTGATCTCCAGCGTGGTGAAGGCCTGGCCGGCCTCGAGCTGGGTCTGCACGGCACAGGCCATGCAGGAGTCGAGCAGCGTCGCCTGCCAGCCGCCGTGGATGGTGCCGATCGGATTGAGGTGCGCCGGCGCGGGGTGGCCCTGGAAGACGACCCGGCCCTTCTCCACCTCGATCAGGGCGAAGTCCAGCGTTTCGGCAATCGGTGGTGGTGGCAGCTCGCCACGCAGCATGCGCTCGAAAATCTCCAGACCGCTGCAATCCCGGATGGCCGACAGCGGCAGCACGCCGGGCGCCTGCACCTTCTCGCGCGCGGCGCGCGCAGCTTCCAGCCATTCGCTCTGCAAGGCTTTGGCGTCCTGTCTCATCACATCGTCTCGCTGTAAAGTTCGCGGCCGATCAGCATGCGGCGGATCTCGCTGGTGCCGGCACCGATCTCGTAGAGCTTGGCGTCGCGCCACAGGCGCCCGACCGGGAACTCGTTGGTGTAGCCGACGCCGCCGAGCGCCTGGACCGCCTCGCCGGCCATCCAGGTCGCCTTCTCGGCGGAATAGAGGATGGCGCTGGCGGCGTCCTTGCGCAGCGCGCGAGCATGGTCACCGCGGTCGCAGGCCTTGCCCACCGCGTAGACATAGGCGCGGCAGGCCTGCCAGGTGCTGTACATGTCGGCCAGCTTGCCCTGCATGAGCTGGAATTCGCCGATCGCCTGACCGAACTGCTTTCGCTCGTGCACGAAGGGAAGCACCACGTCCATGCAGGCCGCCATGATACCGAGCGGCCCGCCGGAGAGCACCGCGCGCTCGTAGTCGAGACCACTCATCAGCACCTTGGTACCGGCACCTACGCCACCAAGGACATTTTCCACCGGCACTTCGCAGTCGTCGAAGAAAAGTGGGTAGGTGTTGGAGCCGCGCATGCCAAGCTTGTCGAGGTGCTGACCCTTGGAAAAGCCCTTGAAGCCCTTCTCGACGATGAAGGCGGTCATGCCCGCTTTTGCGTTGCTGTGGCCGGCCTCGGCATTGGTCTTGGCATACACCACCAGGGTGTCGGCATCGCCGCCGTTGGTGATCCACATCTTCGAGCCATTGAGCACGTAATGGTTGCCCTTCAAATCCGCGCGTAGTTTCATCGACACCACGTCGGAGCCGGCGCCGGACTCCGACATCGCCAGCGCGCCAACGTGCTCGCCGGAGATCAGCTTGGGCAGGTATTTCGCCTTTTGCGCGGCCGTGCCGTTGCGGCGAATCTGGTTCACGCAAAGGTTGGAGTGGGCGCCGTAGGAAAGGCCGACGGAAGCCGAGGCGCGAGAGATTTCCTCCATGGCGACGATGTGGGCAAGGTAGCCCATCTTGGTGCCGCCGTACTCCTCCTCGGCGGTCATGCCGAGCAGGCCCATATCGCCGAACTTGCGCCACAGGTCGGCGGGAAAAAGGTTGTCGCGGTCGATCTCCGCCGCGCGCGGCAGGATCTCGTTCCTGGCGAATTGCCAGACGGCGTCGCGCAGCATGTCGATGTCTTCGCCGAGGTCGAAATTGATGCCGAGCATAGGGATATCTCCGAGGTTTAAGCCTTGCCGTGCATGGTCATGAGGGTTTGCTGCATGGTGGCGCAATGGGTAGCCTTGCCGTTCCTGATCGCATACACCTCGCCGCGGGTGATGACGAGGTTGCGGCCGGACTTCAGCACCTGGCCCTCGGCGACGAGGATATCGCCATCCGCCGGCGCCAGCAGGTTGAGCTTGAATTCGACGGTCAGCACACCGGCCCCGGCCGGCATCAGCGTCAGTCCGGCGTAGCCGCCAGCGCTATCGACGATGGTGCCGGTGATGCCGGCATGGAAAAAGCCGTTCTGCTGTGTCAGGTCATCGCGGAAGGGCAGGCGAATTTCGCAGTGGCCGGGCGCCAGCAAACCCATCTCGGCGCCGATCAGGTTCATCACCTTCTGCCGCGCGAAGCTGTCGCGCACCGCGGCTTCCCAGTCCGGGTTGCGCGTCTCGAAGGTGCTTTTGACTGGGCGTACGGTGTGCGGCATGCCTCCTCCGGGCTGGAGCGTTACGGGTGTTGCGCGCTTTACGACAACAAGTTGACGTTGACGTTAACGTCAACTAATCTTAAGGGGCTTTGACGTTGACGTCAACGTCACCTCTTCGGCAAATTTTTTTTCCGGGCGGCCTGGTCGCCCAGCAACTCATGGGCGCGCCGCTCGAGTGAAACGATTTCGGTGAGGACGGCCTCGATATCTTCACGCTGCTGCTCGAGGGCAGCGCGGCGGGCAGCCAATACCGCCAGAAATTTTGATAATTGCGTCCGCTGATCTCGCCCAACATCATACAAATCAATGAGTTCCCTGACCTCCGCAAGCGACAGACCAAGCCGGCGGCCACGTAGGGTGAGTTTCAGGCGGGTGCGATCACGCTTGGAATAGACGCGGTTCTGGCCGGCGCGATCCGGCGAAATCAATCCCTGATCTTCGTAATAGCGAATGGCGCGCGGGGTCAGGTCGAATTCCCGCGCCAGTTCAGTTATCGTAAAAGTCTGTTCCCGCGCCATGTTCAGGTAAAATACTTTTTGTGCGCCGCAGCATTCGCGCGACCATTAGTGTGACATTTCGTGTCGAGTTAATCATTTTTTCAGTGTTAAATCAATTGAAGAAGCCAATCACACCAATGAGCGAACCGCTCAGCTACCCCATCGGACAGCAGCCCGGCACGGGCGAGACGCTGGAAGTCGCCCCCGGCGTGCGCTGGTTGCGCATGCCCCTGCCCTTCGAGCTGAACCACATCAACCTGTGGCTGCTCGAGGAGGACGACGGCTGGACCATCGTCGACACCGGGCTCAACCTCGACGATCTCAAGCGTCATTGGGAAGCCGTGCTCGACGCGCACTGCCGGGAAAAGCCGGTCAAGCGCATCATCGTCACGCACTGCCATCCCGACCACCTCGGCCTGGCGCGCTGGCTGGGCGACAAGTTCAAGGTGGATACCTGGATCACCCAGGGCGAGATCCTCAACGCCTATGCCTGGTTCCACCAGCTGCCCAACTACGATGTGGACGGCATGGTGGATTTCTTCCGCCGCCACGGCCTCGACCCCGCCCGCGCCGAGATGCTGCATGGGCGCGGCCCGACCTACCGCGACCGCGTGGACGGTCTGCCGACGCAATACCGCCGTCTCCTGGAGGCTGACTTTGTGCGCATCGGCGGCCACGACTGGCGCGTCATCGTCGGCTATGGCCACTCCCCCGAGCATGCCGCGCTCTACTGCGCGGAGCTGAAGGTGCTGATCTCCGGCGACATGCTGCTGCCACGCATCTCCACCAACGTCAGCGTCATGTCCGCCACGCCGGACGGCAATCCGCTTAAGCTGTTCCTCGATTCCGTCGAGCGGCTCAGCGAACTGCCCGACGACACCCTCGTACTGCCCTCGCACGGACGCCCCTTCCGCGGCATCCATGCCCGCACGGCGCAGCTCGCCGAGCATCATCGCGAGCGGCTGGCAGCGCTGGTTGCCGCCTGCGACACGCCGCAGACCGCCTGCGAACTGATCCCGACCCTGTTCCAGCGCGAGCTGGACGCGCACCAGACCATGTTCGCCATGGGTGAATCCATCGCCCACCTGAATTACCTGGAACACGCACAGAAGGTGCGCAAATCCCATGACGACAACGGCATCCTCCGTTTCGTCGCCAATCGTTAACAGGAGTCGCGTCGATGTCCGCACAACCCGAAGCTCATAAGTCCAACACGCCCGCCCTGCCCGACCCGCAGGAAGTCGCCAAAACCTATGCTCAGGTGGCACAGCGTGCCTCCAAGCTCATCACCGCGCACATGCAACGGCAGATGAAGCAGGGCATTGCGGCGCCGAGCGACGAACTGGGCATTGCCCAGGCCTTCATGGACATGATGGCCAAGCTGCTCGCCAACCCCTACAAGCTGGCGCAGGCGCAGATGAACATGGTGTGGGACTACTTCTCGCTGTGGCAGCACTCGATGATGCGTTTCTCCGGGCTCGAAACGAAGCCGGTGGCGGAGCCGAAGAAGGGCGACAACCGCTTCAAGGACGAACAATGGGAGGAGCATTTCCTCTTCGACTTCATCAAGCAGTCCTACCTCATCACCGCACGTCACATCCACGACGTGGTGACCAACGTCGAAGGCCTGCCGATCGAGGCGGAAAGGAAGGTGAACTTCTTCACGCGCCAGTACATCGATGCGCTGTCGCCCTCAAATTTCGCGCTGACCAACCCGGAAGTCTTCCGCGAAACAGTGAAGAGCCACGGCCAGAACCTGCTCAAGGGCTTCAACAACCTGTTGCGCGACATCGAGGAGGGCGACGGTCAGTTGCGCGTCAAGATGACCGATCCGACCGCCTTCGAACTGGGCCGCAACGTCGCCGTCACGCCGGGCAAAGTGGTGTTCCAGAACGATCTGATCCAGCTGCTGCAATTCAATCCGACGACGGAGAAGCAGTTCCGCCGGCCGCTGCTCATCATGCCGCCCTGGATCAACAAGTTCTACATCCTCGACCTGCGCCAGTCGAACTCTTTCATCAAGTACGCCACCGACCAGGGCCACACCGTCTTCGTCATCTCCTGGGTAAACCCGGACGCACGCCTCGCCGAAAAGGGGTTCGAGGACTACATGACGGAAGGCGCGCTCGCCGCGCTCGACGCCGTCTGCAGGCAGACCGGCGAGGAGGAAGTGAACCTCATCGGCTACTGCCTCGGCGGCACGCTGCTCGGCTCGACGCTGGGCTACAACGCCGTGAAGAAGGACAAGCGCATCGTCTCGGCGACCTTTTTCGTCGCCCTGCTGGATTTTTCCATCCCCGGCGAACTGGGCGTCTTCATCGACGAGCAGCAGGTCGCCAGCCTGGAGAAGAAGATGCAGGAGCGCGGCTACCTCGAAGGCTCCGAGATGGGCACCACCTTCAACATGCTGCGCTCGAACGACCTGATCTGGTCCTTCGTGGTGAACAACTACCTGATGGGCAAAGAGCCCTTCCCCTTCGACCTGCTCTACTGGAACTCCGACTCGACGCGCATGCCGTACAAGATGCACAGCTTCTACCTGCGCAACATGTACATGAAGAACCTGCTCAAGGAGCCGGGCGGCATCGAACTGAAAGGCGTGCCCATCGACATCAGCAAAGTGAAGGTTCCAGCCTATTTCATTTCCACCATCGAGGACCACATCGCGCCGTGGAAGAGCACCTACCTCGGCGCCACGCGCCTGTCCGGCCCGGTGCGCTTCGTACTCGGCGGCTCCGGCCACATCGCCGGCATCGTCAACCCGCCGTCAGCCAACAAGTACCACTTCTGGACCAACGAGGCGAAGGCCCTGCCGGCCACGCCGGACGACTGGTTCGAGGGCGCAACACAGCACACCGGCTCGTGGTGGGCCGACTGGCAGCAATGGATTGGGAACCTCAACGGCGACGACAAGGTGCCGGCGCGCAACCCGGCCAAGGGCAAGCTGAAGGTCCTCGAAGATGCGCCCGGCTCCTTCGTCAAGTTCCGTCTCGACGTGCAGAAGAAACAATAAGTCGTAGCAAATGATGCTGGCGGGATGCGGGTACGGCGGTACCTGACGTCACGACTCGCTTTCCCGCCGCAGCAATTCCGCCTTGCGCTCAATGCTCCAGCGGTAGCCGGACAGCCCGCCGTCGCTACGTACGATGCGATGACAGGGAATTGCCACCGCTACCTGATTGTTCGCGCAGGCGTGCGCCACGGCGCGATAGGCCTTGGGCTGGCCGATGCGCCGGGCGATTTCGGCATAGCTGGCGGTCTGCCCGGCGGGAATCTTCCGCAGCGCCTGCCAGACGCGATGTTGGAAGACCGTGCCCCGCACATCCAGCGGCAGGTCCAGCATGCCCTGCGGCTGGTCAAGGTACGCCAGCACACGCTCGACCCACCCCTTGAATTTCGCATCGGCTGATTCGAACTGCGCCCCGGGGAATCGTTCGCGCAGACGCTCGACCAGCGCCGGCGCCGCCTCGCCGAATTCGATGGCACACACGCCCTTGCGCGTAGCGGCGACGATGACCCACCCCAGCGCGCAGGGCGCGACAGCGTAGCGGATGCGCTCGCCAGCCGCGCCCTTGCGGTAAGTGGCTGGCACCATGCCGAGCAGGGCGCCGGATTCCGCGTAAAAGCGCCCTGCCGAATTGAAGCCCGCCGCGTAGATCGCCTCTGTCACCGAAGGCGCAGTCTGCAACGCAGCTGTCACTCGCCCGGCCCGCACGGACTTGTAGTACGCCTTCGGCGTCAGGCCTGTGGCTGCCTTGAAGATGCGGTGGAAATGGTGCGGACTGAGGCCGGCGTGTTGCGCCAGTGCGGCGAGCGGCAGGGCCGAAGCGCTTTGTTCGATCGCGCGGCAGGCACGGATCACCAGCGCCTTGCGGCGCTCATCCTGCGACAGCGCCTCCGGCCGGCAGCGCTTGCAGGCGCGGTAGCCCGCCGCCACTGCCTGCTCGTTCGATTCAAAGAACTCGACGTTCTCGCGCTTCGCGATCCTGGAGGGGCAGGAGGGCCGGCAATACACGCCCGTCGTTTTAACCGCGTAAACAAAGACCCCGTCGGCCCGCTTGTCGCGGCGAACCACGGCTAGCCAGCGCTGCTCGGGCAGGGATGGCGCATTCATCGGCTATTCGGCATTGTCATGTCGGGGTCCAGTATTTCCCACCCTGCCCGGGTCTGCAATCCGGATGTTGCTTTCAAATTTCGAAAGCAGGCCCTAACATTCGCCTTCCCATGCTGATCGAACACCTTCGCCAGCGCCTGCGCGCCCTCGGCGCCAAGCCGGACCACGAAGAACTGATCCTGCGCACCCCTCTGCCCGCCCTTGCGACGGAATGGCAGGCGCTGCATGTCTTTCCCACTTTGCAGAATTCTTCTTGCCCTCCTTTGTGGCCGAAGGAAATTTCTGTGGGCCAAAGGGAAGACCGGCTGAACGGATCCCGCGCCAAGAGACCGGTGTCATTCGCACAAAGCAGGCTGAGATTCGTTGGTAATCAGGTAATTCTTAAAACTTAATTCCCTGCTTGCCGCCTTGGCAGCGAGGGCACTTGCGTTGAAAAATATCGGAACCATTAGCCCCATAAATATGCCCACAGCCTGCCACAAGGCATTCCATACGATAGGCACGCTGACCATGATCATTTCCAGCGATTTTCCGATGACCACAGCAGCGTTGATTGTTGCGATTGACATAGCCGATTGTGGTCGTTTTCGTGCCGCCGCTAGTAAAATTTTTCATTTGATTAATTCTCTCTCGTCAGCATTAAATTTGGGCAAGGATCATCAGTATCCGCAGTCAGCAGGTGTAATGGTGACACGATCAATTTCGCGCGCATCGTTGCCGCTATAAACATAGACCACGGAAATACCATGCTTAAAAAAACCGCCCATGCCCTTTCTAGCGCACACATTTTGTTTAAGCTGGGTGGCAAACGCTGTTGTTGATGCGCGACTTGTCTCAGCCGAGCTGTATCCGGTAAGCGTCAAGTGATAAGTGTATTTCCTGCCTGGCCCTGCCTCTTCTCTTTCAATACGACTATCACCAACAGTCTCGCGAGGCTTGGCATTATTTGTATTGGCCAGCTTCGCCAATGAACTTTCTACCTCAGATTCAGTGGGACTCTTTGCAAAAAGAGCTTCCCCTGCTTGGCGACCAGCGCTTTTGCCTAAAATGCCAGTAAAAGTGCTGGCAATGAAAATGCCAACTAATAATGCAATCAGCCCGAAAATCTTTAAAGCGGTTCTCATAGTATCCCCGCAACATTAAAGTTCAGTCGCACCGTCAACTGCATCGGTTCTATGTCACACAACGTACATTGCAGCTTTTTTCATGGATAAACTGGATGAGCAAGACGGTTTCATGTTCGGCGTGCAACAAGTTGATGATGATGAGAAGATTCTACTCCAGCCGCCGAGACACTAACATTCACCACTCATGAAGACCGCCGACCTCCGCCAGCGCCTGCGCGCCCTCGGCGCCAAGCCGGACCACGAAGAACTGATCCTGCGCAACTGGACGCGGGCGCAGCCGCTGGACAGCGGCCGCAGCCGGCCTGAGAATTATCTTCCCCTTGAGGTGCGCACAGCCTTGCCGGCCCTTGCGGCGGAATGGCAGACTCTCGCGCGCCTGCGCTCAGAACACGCCGGCGAGGACGGCTCCTCGCGCCTGCTGGTCGAACTGACCGACGGCCAGGCGGTAGAGAGCGTGCTGCTGCCGAAGGACGGCCTGTGCGTGTCCACCCAGGTCGGCTGCGCGGTCGGCTGCGTCTTCTGCATGACCGGCCGCGACGGCCTGCTGCGCCAGCTCGGCAGCGCCGAGATCATCGCGCAAGTGGTGCTGGCCCGTGCCAGGCGCACCGTCAGGAAAGTCGTCTTCATGGGCATGGGCGAACCGGCGCACAACATGGACAACGTGCTCGAGGCCATCGATCTGCTCGGCACGCTGGGCGACATCGGCCACAAGAATCTGGTTTTTTCCACCGTCGGCGACCGGCGTGTGTTCGAGAGGCTGCCGCAGAACAGGGTAAAGCCGGCGCTGGCCCTCTCGCTGCATTCGACGCGCGCCGAATTGCGGGCGAAACTGCTGCCGCGTGCGCAACGCATCGACCCGGTCGAGCTCGTCGAACTCGGCGAGGAATACGCCCGTGCCACCGGTTACCCGATCCAGTATCAGTGGACGTTGCTCGAAGGCGTGAATGATGGCGAGGAGGAGGTGGACGGCATCGCCCGACTCCTCACCGGCAAATATGCGGTGATGAATCTGATTCTCTACAACGCAGTGGACGGCCTGGGGTTCAGGCGTCCCGCGCAGGAAAGCGCGGAAGCGATGTCGCTCGCGCTCTACAAGCGCGGCATCCTCACCAAGCTGCGCCAGTCCGCCGGGCAGGATATCGACGGCGGCTGCGGTCAACTACGCGTGCGCCTGAGCCCTGGAACGACAAGCCTGGAGGCATGCGACTTCCGCGGCAAGCGCCGGGCCGGATACGCCGGGCTCCTCTAGTTGCAGGCGGCGGCGAAAAGCTTGCCGACCAAACGGCGCGCCATGGCGGACACGATCCGCCGGCGATAGCCGGCTGCGGTCAACGTGGAGGCCATCGGCTGGATCTCCTTGCGCACGGCCTTGTCCAGCGTGGCATAGAAGGCGTCGTCCGGCACCTTGCCGGCCAGAGCCTCCAACCCCGGCACCAATCCAGGATAGGAATTCACGCCGGTGCAGGCAACGCGCAGCTCCGCAACGCGATTGCCGTCACGCCTGAGGGCCACGGCCACGCCAGCGAGCGGAAAATCGATGGCGCCGCGCAGGCGCATCTTTTCGTAACCCGCCGACCAACCGGCCTGGGCCGGCACCTCGACCGAAACCAGCAGATCGCCCGCGGCGAGCTTGAGATGGTGCATGCCGTCGTCCGCGAAAAGGGCAGCGAGCGGCTCCTGCCGTGTACCCGTGGGCCCGACAATGTCGATCCGGGCATCCAGCACCAGCAAAGCCGGCGCAAGATCACCGCTGTAGCAGGCGTAGCAGCGATCCGACTTGGGCGCGACACGACAGATGTCACCCTCGCACTTCATGCAAAATTCGTTGGCCGTGCGCCACCAGTCGCTCTGGTTATAGAAATAGCAGCGGGTATCCTGCAGCAGGTTGCCGCCAACCGTCGCCGTTGCGCGGTGCGTGGCGGCTGCCACCTGGGATGCAGCCTGGACCAGCAGCGGCGCATGCGTGCGTACCGCTGGCGCTTCGCAAAACGCTTCCAGTGTTACGCCGGCGCCGATGCGCAGCGACTGACTTTCCGTGCGAATCTCGCGCAGTTCGGCGAGACCCGAAATATCGATGAGGGTCTGTGCCTTCTGGATGTTCTTGCGCATATTGGGCACGAGGTCGGTGCCGCCGGCGAGGTAGCGCGGCTGCGGCTCGGCCTGATGCATCGTCACAGCCTGGCTGAGCGAGGCCGGTTTGAGTATGGCAAGCGGCTGCATCAGACAGCTCCTTCGGTGACGGTTTCGCGGGCGGGCTTGGCGGATTTGCGTTGCGCGGCGCGGTGTGCGCGCTCACGCGCCTCCAGCGCCTCGACAATGCGCTCCGGCGTAAGCGGGAAATCGTGGAAGTCCAGGCCGGTGGCCTCGCGCACGGCCGCGGCCAGGGCAGCAGGAAAGCCCGAGAGCGGGCCTTCGCTCGCCTCCTTGGCGCCGAAGGGGCCATTGGGATCAATGCTCTCGACGATGAAAACCTCGATGGGTGGCGATTCCGCCATGGTCGGTACGGCGTAATCGAGGAAATTGGCGCTGGCGTGCTTGCCGTTCTCATAGCGCGTCTGCTCGCACAGGCCCTGACCCATGCCCATCCAGACCGCGCCTTGCACTTGGCCCTCGACACTCAGCGGATTGATGGCAAAGCCGCAATCCAGCGCAGCCCACACCTTGTCCACAGTGACTTGCCCGGTATCCGGGTCGACGCTGACCTCGACGACCTGCGCGGCATAAGAAAAGCCCATGGTGGAGCCCACCGCACCGCCGCGGTGTTTGCCGCCCTGGAATTCGACCGGACAGGTGAACGTGCCCTTGACGTGCAACGTGCCGGTATTCACCAGCGCCTCGGCCGCGGCCGTGCCGAAATCGATGGAACGGTCCGGGTCCGTCGCGACATGGAAGGATTCACCCATGCAGTCCACCAGTTCCGGAGCGACCTCGAGGCGACGCGCAGCGGCTTCGACCAGGATCTTCTTTAACTGCTGCGCCGCATCGAGGCAGGCATTGCCGACCATGAACGTAACGCGCGAGGAATAGGAGCCGTTGTCCTTCGGCGTGAGCGCGCTGTCGTTGGAAATGACCCGCACGCGACGGAAATCCACGCCAAGCACCTCCACCACGATCTGGGCAACGACGGTTGTGCAACCCTGGCCGATGTCGGCCGCGCCGGTGAGGATGGTGATGCCGCCGTCGAAGTCCAGCTTGAGCACGATCGTCGCGTGCGGCTGGCCTGTGAAATGCACCGGCTTGGCCGAGCCGCTGACGAAATGCGAGCAGGCCATGCCCAGCCCCTTCCACTTCGGCATGTTGCCGGCGCGCTCACGCCAGCCGCTTGCCGTCTCGACCTTGTCGAGGCACTCGGGCAGGCCGTAGGATTCGACGCGCAGGCCATTGATGGTCTCTGTCGGACAGGGCAGCATGTTGCGCCGCCTGACTTCGATCGGGTCGAGCCCCAGTTCTCCCGCCATTGAGGTCATCAGGGATTCAAAGGCGATGCGGGTGTTGACCGTGCCATGCCCGCGCATGGCGCCGCAGGGCGGCGTATTGGAATAGACGCGATAACCGTCGTACTTCACGGCAGGAATGTCGTACAGGCCGTTGATCAGCGCACCGGCGTAAAGAATGGTGATGATGCCGTAGCCGCCATAGGCGCCGCCGCGCTGCACCACCTCGCATTCGCAGGCGGTGACACGACCATCCCGGGTCATGCCGATCTTCATGCGCGTGTCGCTTTCCGGGCGACCGCGATGGGTGAGGATGGATTCCTCGCGCGTGAGCTGCATGCGCACGGTGCCGCCGGCTGCACGCGCAAGGAGGGAAACGATGATCTCGAAGTTGAGTGTCTCGACGCGGGAACCGAAGCCGCCGCCGACATAGGGCTTGATGACGCGCACGCGTGAGGTATCCATGCCCAGGCATTGGGCGACGCGCAGGTGCACGTAGTAGGGCACCATGCTCACGGTGTGCAGCGTGAGATGGTCACGCGACGGCTCGTAGCTGGCCATCGCGGCGTGCGGCTCCATCTGTGCGTGCGTCACCTCGGCCGTGTGATAGGTTTCCTCGCGGATAAGATCGGCCGCGGCAAAACCAGCGGCCGCGTCGCCGAATTCGTTGTGCACGGCGCGCTCGACGTTGCCGGCCTTGTTGTCGTGCAGCAGTACGGCGCCCGCTGCGCGCGCCTGGGCGGGCGTCTCGATGATCGGCAACTCGCGCACGCGCAGGCGGATCAGCTTGAGCGCCTGCTCTGCGGTCTGCTCATCCACCGCTGCCACGGCCGCTACCGGTTCGCCGAAATAGCGCACTTTGTCACGCGCCAGCGGAAACTCGTTCTGCGCGATCGGCAGGATGCCGAAAGGCACATCGCAATCGTCACCGGTGAGGACCGCCACCACGCCTGGCAGCGCCCGCGCCGCCGACACGTCGACTTCGAGCAGCTCGGCATGCGGGTACGGACTGCGCAGGATGCGGCCGATCAGGGCATCCTGGGGAAACAGGTCGGCCGTGTATTTGGCGCGGCCGGTGACCTTCTCGACGCCGTCCACCAGCGGCAGGCGCTCGCCTACGCCTTTGGTCGGTTTTGCGTTCATGCCGGTTCTCCCGATTTTTCCATTTTGACCGCGCTCGCCGCCTGCACCGATTCGATGATCTTCACATAGCCGGTGCAGCGGCACAGGTTGCCGCCGAGCGCCTCGCGGATTTCGGCTTCGGAGGGATCCGGATTGCGTCGCAGCAACCCTTCCGCCGCCATGATCATGCCCGGCGTGCAGAAGCCGCATTGCGCGCCGAGCTTCTCGTGAAAGGCCTGCTGCAGGGGCGACAAGTTTCCGTTATGTGCCTGGGATTCGATGGTCTCGACATGGCGGCCTTCCACCGAGGCGGCGAAGGTGCAACAGGACAGCCGTGGCCGGCCATCGACGAGCACCGTGCACGCGCCACACTCGCCACCGTCACAGCCCTGCTTGGTGCCCGTGAGCTGAAGCGGCCCGCGCAGGAGGTCGATCAACAACGTGTTGTCCGCCACGGCGTCTTCGCGCCAGCGCCCATTCACCTGGATGCGCAGAATGCGTTTCATGTGTCCGTCCTCTCACTCGCCAAAAGTTCGAGAATAGATTGGAACACAACTATTTGTAATCAAGCAATATGCAGCGGTTTGCACAGCTGGCCAAAATCTGTCGCGACGTCGCCGGCGCGCAGGCGCCGGCCATGCGTGAAGGCGGTCGCGCGGCCATTGCGCACGAAGCCGCACAGCGTGATGCCGAAGCGTTCCGTCACTTCGATCGCCAGCGAAGTGGTGGCGGATACGGCCGCGATCAGCTCCAGCCCGGCGCGTGCAGCCTTGCTGGCCATCTCGAGGGTGATGCGGCTGGTCAGCGCCGTGCCGCAACCGGCAAGCGGGATGCCGGCGAGCAGGCACTGGCCGATGGCCTTGTCGAGCGCATTGTGACGCCCCAGGTCCTCTGCCAGCACGCGCACACGCCCCTCGCCGTCGAAAATCGCGGCGGCATGGGTACCGCCCGTGGCGAGCCAGACAGCCTGGCGCTGGCGCATCGTCGCCATGATGTCGTCGAGACGGGTGCAGTCCAGCCGCAGCGTGTCGCCAACGGGCGGAATGCCGCGCAAGACATCCTCGACTCTTTCCCGCCCGCCGCAGATGCCGCAGGATGAACCGACCACCACATTGCGGCGGCGCACCAGTGCGCACTCCGGGTCTGCCAGCGCCAGCCGCACGAGACCGCGGTTGTCCGGACAGACGGCCAGCGAGCGGATATCCTCGATGCTGCTGAACAGCCCCTCGGTGAAGGCGAAGCCGGCGGCAAGCGCCAACGCTTCCGGCACGCCGTCCCTGCCCAGCACGCCATCCTCGGGCGTGAAACCGCACGGTGCGGCAACCGGCTCGGTCGGCGTCCACATCAGGGTGTAGGCACCGATGTCCTCGACATCGATAGTCAGGGTTTCCTCCTCGACCACCCAGCAGGCGTCGCTGGTCCGCGACGACGCATCGAAACGCTGGGCGCTGAACGCGCGGATGCCATGCTGATGAATCAGAGATTTGGCCATGAGTGCTCCTCAGTGAACCTTGCGTAGCGCAACGCGCACCACGTCGGCGCCGGAGCCGGTGGCGTCGGTCAGTTCCAGCGACAGGGGTGCCACGGTGTTCAGGCTCGGCGCCTTGATGTCCTTGGCGTAGGGCGTCGCCCAGTGGTCGAACTGGCCGACGATGAGCAGGGTGTCCGGGCGGATGCCCTGGTTGACAATAGCGGGTCCGCGCGTCGTGCTGACAGTCGAGACGACGTCGACCAGATCGCCTTCCTCGATGCCGAGCTGCTCCGCGGTGCGCGTGTTCATCACCACCCCGCGGTGGCCGCGCACGTTTTGCGACAATTCGTCCATGAGCTGGATCGAGGCGTTGCCGCTGGCGTGGAACTGCATGCTCTTGGTGGTGAGCAGCCAGAAGGGGAAATCCTCTGGACGCACGCCCTGGTTCGCCAATGCCTTTTCCCACATGCCGGGTATGTCGTGCCAGGCCGGCAGGAACTGGTATTCGATGAGCTGGTTGTCCCACCAGTGGATGCCCTGTTCATGCAGGCGGCGTTCCAGCTCGCGTCCTGAACGGGTGAGCCGCTCCTGGTAGGGCAGCTCGAAACGCAGGTTCAGCCCGGCCAGCTTCGGATAGAGATACCAACTGCGCCGTGACCAAGGCTTGCTGTAAAAGCCGTTCTCGCGGAACCAGATCAGATCGCGCACATCCTCGCCGCTTGAGAGCTCTGCGGTGGCGGCCTTGCAGGCAGCATCCCAGATTTCATCGACCGCATGGGGCACGCTCGGGTCAAGCGAGTAGTCGAAGCCCTCGCCTTTCAGCGGCACGCTGCCGGCGCCGCGGTTGATGGCGGCGTTGTATTCCTCGAGGAGGCCGACGCGGCGGGCAAGCTCCGTTGAAATCCAGGTGAAGTCGCGCGTGTCGCCTTGCGGGTCGACGACGGGCTGGCGCAGGATGAAGCCCTGATGGTCCCAGTACTGCTCGATGTACTTCGTGCGGCCGAGGCGGATGAGTTGCAGGCTCTCCAGGTCGGTGGCTTCCGGCAGCAGGATGTCCGCCATCCAGTTGGTTTCGTCGATGGTGTACGCGAAGGACACCATGAAGGGAAAACGCGCCATCGTCTCCGACAGTGCGCGCGTATCCCAGAAGGAGATGGCCGGATTGGTGCGGAAGGTGATCCACAGTTCCGGGAACGCCGGGTTCATGAGGTTTTCCGGCGCCTCCTTCTGCCACATCCAGGCCAGGTGCGTCGGCCCGAGCGCCTGACTCCAGGGGCCATTGCCAACCAGCGGCACCAGCGTGCGGTGGGCATTGCGGCCGGTCGGCTTGCGCATCCAGCGCTTCGGGTCGGTCGGGTTGAGGCCGTGCACCATGAAGCCGTCCTCGCCCGGCTTGACGCTTTGCAGGCGGTCCTCGTGCGGGCGGTTGATGCGGACGGTGGTGCCGAGCGTGCCGCCGGGCACTTCCAGCGCGCCGACCAGCACGGCCATGACGGTGCGCGACCAGCAGCAGTCGAAGGCGCCCCAGCCGTTGTTGACCGTCTTGCCG
Organism: Rhodocyclaceae bacterium; assembly: GCA_018262775.1. GTDB lineage: Bacteria > Pseudomonadota > Gammaproteobacteria > Burkholderiales > Rhodocyclaceae > Desulfobacillus. Next base: position 17,164 of record JADFDU010000025.1, on the reverse strand, counting down.
AGCGTCACCGAAACCGGGCGGAAGGGCAGCACCTCGCCGTCGATCTCGATGGTCTCGCCGATGTGCGCGTGGTCGACGAACTCGTTGGCGATGCGACGGGTGCGCTCCGCCGGCACCTCGCATATCTTCTCGGCCCATTCCGGGGAATAGGGTGCGACATGCGCCACCAGTTTGGCAAAGGACGGCTCGCCGGCGACGTCGCGATGCTGCCAGCGATCCTCGTCTGGGCCCTGCTCATAGGCCTCGGGCACGGTGAAACAACCCTCCAGGGCGGGATGGATGTCCGGCGTGTCGAAAGGCACCGCGGCATTGCGCCGGGTATCCCACAGCAGCGGCTTGCCGCTTGCCAACTCGCGCAGGTAGTAGCCGTTTGGTCCGACGAGATAGGGTGAAGCCGTGCGGTCGCGCAGAAAGGGCAGATCGAGGTCCGCGCGCGGCCGCTCGTGCAGCATGACGTGGATCAGGGCAAACATGAAAGCGCCGTCGGTCTTCGGCTTGATGGGAATCCACTCCGCCGAGGCGGCGGCGGTGACGCCCAGGTGCGGTTCGACGTAGACGCGCTTCATGCCGCGCACGCGCGCGGCGGCATGGCGGGCCGCGGCGCAAACACCGCCGGTAACCTCGACGTTGGCGCCGAAGGCGATGTTGTACTCCGTGTACGGCGTATCGGCGGCGACGGTGAAGGCGCGGTGCCAGTACTCACCGTAGAGGTGCTCGGAATGCACGCATTTCACACCCTGGCCGGAGCCAAAGCTGAAGTCCATCGGCCCCCAGGCGGAGAGGAAGGCGGGGAACGTGCCCATGTAGTTGGAGGGCGTGCCGCCGTGGCCGAAGCTCGCCGCCACGCGCGGCAGGCCTTCTTCGTCGATGATGCCCTTGGCGCGAATGTCGCGCATGCGCGCAGCAACGATGCCGAGCGCCTCGTCCCAGGAGATCGGCTCGAAGCCGGGATCTTCGTTGATGCCCTTCTTCGGGTTGGTGCGCCGCATCGGCGAAAGCACGCGGTGCGGCGAATAGGTCTTCTGAATCAGCCCGTAGGCCTTGACGCAGGGCTTGCCGTCACCGGGATGGATGCCGCGGCCGCGAAAATTCGGCGCGACCTCGGTGGCGACGCCATTTTCCACCTTCACCGCCAGCAGGTCCGGGCCGGCTACGCAATTGAAACAGTAGGTCGGCACCCATTTTTCATTGTCCTTTGCACCCACGGCCTCGCCCTCCTTTGTCAGCGTGATACATAACCAACAGCCGTTGATTATGTTTTCGTATCACGAGTCTAGTCGGGTTGTACGGTCAATGAAATATGCAGAAAATCTCACATGCGTGCGGATTATTTATGCAAAAAAATACATAACAGGGCGCCGGCTGCGCGTGGTGCGCTTCTTCGACGATAGGGACGGGGGCGGTGTCTAAAGCCGCGGCCTGACGAGGTAGATCTCCACCCAATACATGCGCCGGTCGCGCTCCTTGCGGTGCTCCTCGCCAAACGGGGCGAGGAATATCCGCCGCGGCGAGACGCTCAATTCCACGAGCCGCTTCCTGATCACCTGCAGCGACTGCTCCGCAAGGCCGAGATTCAAGGCATGGCTGCCGCCATCGGGTACATAGCTTTCCAGGCGCAGCATGAGTTGCTCGTTCTCGCGGGCCTGTTGCGCGATGCGGGCGAGGCGGGCCTCCATCTCACCGGACAGGCGGCCACTGCCGGGATTGAGCTTGATGACGGCATCCGGCGCAGGATGGTCGTCCGGCACCGGTTCGGGCGGGGCAACCTTCGCCTGCGGCGCCACGGCGGGCGACGCAGGCCCGGGCACAACCACCTGTTCGCCTTCCGGCGAGCTACCGGCTAAGCCAAACGGCAGCGGCCCCGCGCAACCGCAAGCTGCCAATACACATGCGGCGGAAATGAAAATGTTTGGTTTCATGCGCTATCCGATTCTTGCTGCAGGGCGAATGATCGCATATCGACGCCCTGAGGCACAGGCTGAAACGAAACCGTATCGACTGGCGTCATGCCCCGCCGCATCAGACAAAGCCGCGCAATATGTAGAGGGACAGGAGCACGCCCAGCAAGGCGATAAGCCCGCTTGTGAAGAGGCCGACTGTCGCGTTATATCCGTTCGGGATATCAGCTGGAGGCAGCGTTTTCACGAATCGCCTGTGTTGCAGCACCGCGAGGCCCGCAATCAATGCCGCAAAAAGGACGAACGTAACGCCGATCAGCAGGGAGATGTGCCTTTGGAGCACCTTCACTTCCTCCTTGCCGACGATTTCCATGAACAGGCCAAATCGCTCGATCACGAAACCAAAGGCCATGAGGGAGAGGGCCGTGCGATTCCAGGCCAGCAGGGTTCGTTCTGCGGCGAAAAAAATTCTTGGGTCGCGTTGATCAGGCATGCCTGGGCGCTCATGTCGAGGAATCAATGTACCGTCAGCGATTGTGCCTCCGAAGGCGATTGGCTGCAATATTTCGGACATGGCCCATCAGTGGGTCGACAGCACAGGCCCTATGGGCACTCAGCCAATCTGCCGCGAGGACGCCAAGGCGGCCATCTTCAGTTACATCGAGCCGTTCTACAATCGCCAACGGATTCACCAGTCCTTGGGTTATTTGAGCCCACAGAAATTCGAGAAGCAGAATGTGTGCCTCGATTGAACTGTCCGGGAAAGCCGGTCTACCTCACACCTCGGGGATGTCCGTTCAATACTAACGATTATTGGGAGCCCTGGCACACGCCCTTCTCAGGCCCTACCCTGACGCTTTTTCAATTGCACGATTGTCTAAGAATGCAACAGCGGACGCTACATCGCTTGTTGAGGAATGATGTTGTGTCCGCTTTGGCCGAGATCCGACCTGTGATCACCTCTCTAACTCGACGAGCGTTTTTACACTGCTCGGCCTCGCCAAGGTCAGATTGCAACAGAATTCACAATGCACTAGTTCTCATCAGTCTTTCCTGACCGCAGACAGGGGGGTGAATACATCGAGAACGACTATTCACGCTGGATGCCTGTCTAGCTACTCAACGAGCCAGCGAAAACGTGAATGTCGCTCCATTGTCCACTGCGCCCTCAGCCAAAACCTCACCGCCGTGACGCTTAGCGATGCGGGCGACTGTGGCCAGCCCTATTCCGGTTCCCTCGAATTCATGCGCACTATGAAGGCGCTGGAACGGCTGGAACAGCCTTGAAGCATAGGCCATGTCAAAACCCGCGCCGTTATCCCGGACCCAAAAGATCCGCTTCCCCTCAGAATCGTTCGACTCCCCGAACTCGATGCGTGCGGTCGGCATCTTCGAAGTGTACTTCCAGGCATTCTCAAGCAGATTCTGCAGCAATAATCGCAGAAGCTGCGGATCGCCTGTCGCCCTGATCCTGCTCTCGACCACGAATTTAACCTGGCGCGAACAGTCTCGGGCGGCAAGTTCCGCGATGATCTCCCTGGCGCAGGCCGAGAGATCAACCTGACTTGCAGCCATCTCTTTGCGAGAAGCGCGTCCAAGATCCAGAAGGGCTTCGATCATCCGGAACATGCGCTGTACGGCGGCGTGAACTTTGCCGAGATGCTTCTCGGCTTCCGTGTCCAGTCTGCCCGCCAATTGTTCTTCCAAAAGATGGGTAAAACCACCGATTGCGCGCAAGGGTGCGCGTAGATCATGGGAAACCGAATAGCTGTAGGCCTCCAGTTCGAGATTCAGCGCAGCCAGTTCCTCGGTACGTTCCTGAACCTTTTCCTCCAGATGGTCGTGCGCTTCCTGGAGCGCCGTAGCGGTAGCCTTTTGCTCCGTGATGTCCTGAGCGACCCAGATGATGCCCTTGGACAGGTCGGTGCGGTCAAGCGCTGTAGCGCTGTAGTGTATCCAGAGTAGTGAGCCGTCCTTCCGCCTGTTCTGGACGATACCCGTTGCGTGTCCAACCGCTGCTACCCGCGGATACACATCTTCACCGATCTGCAGATGGCTTTCCTCGGAGACGTTAAGCAGGGATGTAGACTGATCCTGAAGCTCATCCGGCTCATAGCCGAGCAGCGCCGCAAAGCTTTTGTTGCACCGCATGATGCACCGATCCTTAATCATAGCGATGCCGGAAACTGTGTTTTCCAGAATACCGGCATTCTCCGCAGCGATGTGTTGCAGTTCCTCCTCGTTCCACTTGCGTTCGGTGATGTCGGCGAGGATTGCGTAGCAGCCAACCATTTCTCCGGTTTCATCTATATGCGGGACCATCTTGATCTCCAGATGCTTGACCGAACCGTCCCGATCGAGGTGCGTCCTTTCAAAGATGGCCTGCTCGCCTGCGTAGGCGCGTTTCAGGTAAGGAAGAGAAATAGCGAATGCTTTCTCGCCTATGATCTCCTCTAGTGTTTTACCGATGGTGTTTCGACCGGAGAAGCCGAAGAATTCTGAATAGCGTTGGTTGGCAAATCGACAATGCATCTTCAGGTCGTAGTAAGCCACCATGATCGGCGCATTATCGACAAAGAGCCGAAGCATCGCATCGCGCTTACGCACTGCATGTCGCGCCCGACTTCTTTCCAGGGCGGCACCAATCACGGTGGCCGCGGTTTTAAGCCCACTGAGCTCAGCTTCCGACCAATCACGCTCGGTCTGGCGTTGTGAAAGAGCGATGACGCCAACAAGTTGATCACTAGTAAAAATGGGCAGGGCGGCGAGGGTGCGCACCTCACTCGACAACAAAGTCTGCAGCCCTGGCGGAAGTTCGACTGTGCGCGCAACCACAGCCTTCCCCGCCTGCAACATAGTGAACAGATGCTCGAAATCCGTGCCTTGGGTAGGGAACCCCTGGGGGGCGTAATCGAACACCGATTGGCCGCCGGCGACTGTCCACGAATGGCGCGGCACCAACGCGCCCCCGTTCTCCGGATCGCCGACAAGCTCGAGGGCGGTGGCGCTGCCTACCTCGGCGGCCCGCCCGAGCCGCTCGAGCACCTCGGAGAGAACGGATTCGATCGGCTCGCTGCCGAGAAAGCGCTCGGCAGCGTAGCTCACCGCCTGGAGAATGGCATTCTGACGCTGGAGGGACTGCAGCATGGATTGGAAAGGTGTCGATCCGGGATCGGAGTAGTTCTCGGTCATGCGCGCTCTGACACGCAACTACCTGCTCGACCTGCTGACGGAGCCATAATTGGCGTCACGAGGAGTTGAGCGCGGGCAGCTCCGAAGAAAAGCATGCACAAGCACCGACCGGTATGCCGCCTGGACACCATCTTCCTCCCCCTCATATCCATGCAGCCGTAACAGCATGGAATTTATGGTTATTTTAAGAGATCGTACGCTCCCGGACCTGGGTGCGTCGTGTCAATTAGCGATCAACGCTAAGGGGTCCTTTGAAGCATTTCAAGGAACTATTTCACGAAATTTTAAAATTCATCGTTTCCCTACTGTTGCTGGGCACAGTGAATCGTCCAGAATTTTCTAGGCATGTTTACAACGACTTTGCGCCGTTAGTGCCAGTTTGTTTTTTCAGAAGTTGAAATTCGGGACGGCTGAACAGTGCGCGACTTCTGCAATTTCAGAATGACCGTAAAGGTCGAAGATAGGGAGTTGCCTGCGACAATCCTCAAATTAACTTCAAGGCCATCACTGGCTGTTCGCATCGATTAAAAGAAAAAGGGCCAGCTTGACTCCGGCCCTTAGCGTTTGCGGCGCGCACTACGTTTTAACTACATACCGCTTATAAAGATGACCAACTTATGCGTGTAGTAATGTCCCGGGAACGATATCTTTGCCGGTGATCGGAACCATATCGTTGCCGATTCTGCGCAATTTAAGGCCGCTTTTATCCGACTACGTAAAAATCGAGAAGCATAACCTTGCCGACTCACCAGTTTCGGAAGCATAAATCTGCCGCGTAATTCACTGGGCGATTTGTCTTGCTTTATCAATTCATTAGACACACGATCGAGCCACAGCCGCACTATGGATGTTACTTTGATTGGGAGCCACTGACTGCTGCATTCAACTTGCAGGTAGCTTTGGGTCCGTCTGAGCGACGTGCTCCAACGCGTCCAGGTTCTCGAATTCATCGACCACCGAGCAATAGGGTAGTCCTGCCTTCATCTCTTCGATGTTTAGTCTCACCCTTTTCAGCTTGAAGTGATCGCTAGGCTGAGCGATCTCCCAGAACTTTATGTCGGCTCGCCCTTCAAGGGCCCTCACGATGGTGTACCTGATCACTTGAGGGCATCGCATACCGAAGATCACCGACTTCAGGCTGATTGGTGAGTAGTTTAGGCCAACAGGCCCTAACAAACGCCACTCGCGCTCGTATGCCCATTCTTTCGATTTCGTGAGCAGACTGATCTTGTCGATCGTTTGTTGCGCATCAGAATCGTCATTTAGAATCCAATTGCGTATCTGACTGGCTTTCACCTTGCGTGAATCACCATAAGCCACCGGGTGCAATTTCTTTGCGGCAAGGCTGGACACACCGTATTCGACGCATACGCCTCGATGCTGGTCTGCGTAGTGTGACCACATTAGTGGACTGTCGAATTTTGCGCTCAAACAAAAGACACCAGTCTCATGCGCCCCGCGCAACTCGCGTTCAATCTCCCGGCTAAGGGCATTGCAAATGTAGGTCTGCGGGTCGTTCAGATCTGGATTTGTCGCGTGATAGTTGATGTTGCCAATCAGGCGGCGTACCTCTGTATCGGTCAGTTTTTCGCGCCTTGCCATCGCCTTCTCACCGCGCAGTCGCAACTTCTTCATGGCGGCGTCGATCTCTTTAGCCGATCTGTTCAACACGAGCTGTGCAAGCAGCGCCTCGAGGTCAACCGCCGCAAGATCAGCCTCGACGACCGGTAGGCAGTCGAGTGGGTCATTGAAGCTCACGGGATCGGCGAAGTAGACCTGGTCGTAGCAAAGCTGTTGGAGCAGCCTATCGCTGAAACTCAGATATTTGAAGAGATTTTTCGGTCGTTTGCTAACCATCTCTTGATGTGCCGGAAATCGGCTGGGACCCATTGAGTAAGCACAGTGCGTAGTATGCGCAGCACCGTTCATGGCGCATATATAGTACAGAAGAAATCACGAATGTCTCCGATCCCCCCACCGTAACTGGCCGCCAATTCTCCATAAGCCTTCATCGCTCCAGGAAGGCTACTCTCGCGATCAAGCAGCAATATTGATTCTGCTTCACTGTCGAACCGGCATAAAGCATTGGTGGCATCGAAATTGACATGGGTCCGGCAGAGCATGGGCCGGAACTCGTAGATAGCGCAGGCACCAAGATTTAAGAATGGGCAGGGTCTATTCGGATCTACCCAAGGTGCAGCTCCGACGCGAGTTGGATCCTGCCTCATACGCTTGGCGGGGATGCCGGTTCGAGCGGTTATGTAGTCCGCTTCGATTTGAGACAATCCAATCTCCGAGTGACAGCAATAGGAGCATCCTTTTGCGCACGCCATAAGACCAACTGCATATGACATGAACCGGTCCAGATAATCGTAGAGCGTAGCCAGGGATTGAAATGGATCGGCATTTCGCGGCTTACGAAATTTCTTGGCAAGACCGTGCTGCTCTCGGTCAAGCTTCAGCGGTAGCCGCCCATTGAACCTTTCGGTGTTCTTCCAGGCAACCGGGAGCTGTCCTTTGACCGAACTCATTTCGGTTCACCGATCTATTTATTTTCCCGGGAGACATATCCTGGCGCCAAGTTCGAACTCTCGACGCCATAAAGCGACAAGGGATTGCGAAGCCACAATCGAATCTCGGGGCCGTCTAGGCAATGATCCTCGGAGCAATCGACGCTCCACTGTCGAAGGAAATATCCGGCCAACGCGGCACGAACACGCACCTTGAGTAAGCGCTCCTCTTTCGATATACCGTAGTCCATCGCAACGATTTCGGGATGTCTCTCCTTCGGATGCGGAATCAGTTCCAACTCCACAATCCGGCTCCATTGAATATCGCTTGCAACCTCTTCATGTTCTTCTACGCGGCATTCGGGTTGCAGCTCTGAGGCCTCGATCCTGGTCAGAACAAAATCCAGAAACCGTGATCTCTTGCGATCAAACGCGCGCACGTGCCACCGCAAGCCATTGTTCGCAAGTGCCAGAGGCACCATATCGCGCTCGCTCCTACCACTGGAGAACGAGTGATATGCAATGCGTACGATCTTCTTGCGGTGAATCGCCTGAGTGATCGGCGCAAGGACTGAAACGTCCGGATAGTTCAACTGCCGGGGAATCTCACAAGGAATGAGGGAGCGTGATTGCCCGCCAATCCCCTCTCCAAAGCCTTGCGAGAGCGCCGACAGAACTCGATCCGCAGGATGCTCGAATATCGGTCTGAAGCTCTTGGCGAGAACGTAGCTTTTTGTTCGAGAATCAAGTTCGATGTTGTCATTTGACACTGATCGATACAGCGCCAGGTCTCGGGTCGCGGCCGCAGTTGCAATGCCGAATCTCTTAATAATGTCGCTGCGGGTGATTTCGCCAAGAAAATAAGCCCGGAATTCAATGTAGGCCAAGCGCTCCATTTGTGCGTGACTGATCCTGTCAAGGGGGGCTTCCATCGCGCCATGCGCCTCCAAGTCTAAAGTTAGCGCGAGTGTATCGAATCACAATGATACTTTCAAACAGTATATTGATCACTTGACGCGATCTTATTGATCCGTTACTATTATATTAACGTCCGAATTCAAGGCGGAATTCCCACTATTGCGGACTGTGGATAACTAACCCAAGTAGGTGACGGCATGGCGACAAATCCTCCCAAAGGCGACGGGCATCGCAACGGCGCGGTGCGGCATCGTTCGCAGACCTTCAACCCTCTGATGGATCGCTGGGTCAAACGGGACGCCGACTCCGGCAAATTCATGGACCAAAAGAACAATGGGCAGCCCTTCAAGGGTGTGCGGAAGGAGAAATGATGCCTAACGCCGCCACCCACAGATTCGGCGCCGCAATCACCTTGGCCGTTGCCGCGGCGCACGAGGACCAGAAGAGTGGCGCGCAAACCTCCCACCCCTTGGTGGCTGCTTGCGTCGGCGCCGCCCTGGGAACTCTCCCCGACGTTTTGGAGCCGGCTCTGCATCCTAACCACCGGGATTTCTTCCACAGCCTGGCATGTGCAGGCCTGATTGGACTTGTGTTCCATCGACTTTACCGATGGGAAGCAAAAACCGAGGGCGAAGCGCTGACGCGCTTCCTCCTACTCGCCGCCGGCGGGGCTTTCCTCACGCATTTGGCCATGGATGCTTTCACATCCAAGGGCCTGCCCCTGGTGGGGCGCGTCTGACTTTAGGGCGCTCCACTTCTTTCCAACCCAGCCTCCTACAGGAGAACGCAAATGAGCAATGACCAGAAAGACCACAAACCCGACAAACAGCATCCGGGTCCCGAGCATCCTCATGTGCCACCCGGCCCGCCTGACAACCGCCCGATCGGCCCGCACGAACCGCCGCGTCCTCCCGGACATCGTCCGGTGGCCTGATCGTGAAGCCGTGGTTTCACCGCTTCTCTCGGCGCCTGGAGGAGGAATTTCGGGAACTAGGGGAAGCGGGGTACGAGTATCGGATTGATAAGGCTGCGCGACAGACGGGCCGAATTGTCATCACCGTCAATTACCCCTTAAACGGGGAGACGCATGAACTGGTAGTGCGTTTTCCCGAGACCTACCCATACTTCCCCTTCGAGATCACCTCGCAGTCGTTTCCAGGTGGGCGGCACAAGGATCCCCACAGCGGGCAGCTCTGTCTCTTGAAAGACCCGCAGCAGAACTGGAGCGCAATGAACGACAGGCTGGCGGGCTTTCTCAAAACCCAAGTCGCCAAACTTGCTGAAGCTCACCTCAGACCCGACAACGCCAAAGACATCGAGGCGCACGAGGCCTCCCAAGTGACCGGGTACTTCCGCTACCGACCCGGGGCTGTTGTTTTCACCGGCGATTGGGAAATCCCAAAGACACTTACGCGCGGGTACTTAATTCTTGGACTTGAGGATGGCTGGAATCCCAACGCAGTTCTCCGGTGCGCCGTCCTGGAAATTCAGGACGAAAAGCGGAATGTGATCGCGCGTCTGGATGATCGGCTCAGGGGCCGCTACACACAAACGGCTAAAGGTCGCTGGCTTCGCCCGTCCGTAGCGCTACCCTTCGACGAGCATGAAGCGCAAGCGCACGCCATCAAAGCTTGGCCAGCCCTCGCCAATCCGCAATTCGATGGCGCCCCCGACATTCTTGGGTTCCTTATTCCAGAAGAAGTGGATTACGAGCGGTTCCACGACAACTGGGTTTTCATGGTTCGCCAGAAGGTGCGGGAGGATGGGCGCCGGGGGCAAGCCACGATACGGGGCTATTTCGCGCGGTCCGACCAAGCCAGCTTGAAAGTTCTTCAGGCCCGCACACCCAACCTAGCGCCCATTTTCACGAAAAAGGTACTCGTGGTAGGCCTGGGCAGCATTGGATCGGCTTTCGCGTGGCAAATGGCGAGAGCAGGCATTGGCGGAATTCACATGATCGACTTCGACCATGTGCAACTCGGCAACGCGCCTCGCTGGCTGCTCGGTTGGAATGCCGCAGGATTCGATAAAGCAGGGCTGCTCGCCAATTTTCTCGGCACGCAATACCCGTTTGGCAACTTCAAAGCGTGGCCGCATCGGATCGGCAGCCCGAAGTATTCTGATATGCACCACGGTGATCTCGACATTCTCCCTGAAGCCCTTGATGGTGTAGATCTGATTTTCGATGCGACGGCCGAGTGGTGCGTGAGCAATTATATTTCTGAACTGGCACGGGATCGGGGCATTCCTTACACCTGGGCAACTGGGACACCAGGCGCATGGGGTGGAACCATAGGCCGGGTCGTTCCGGGGCAGACTGCAGGCTGTTGGAGGTGCTACCAGCATATGTTGGGCGATGGAGCGATCCAGCTTCCCCACCATGCAAATACGCCTAACGTACAGCCGGTAGGTTGCTTCCACCCGACGTTCACAGGCGCTGGTTTCGACATGGATCACGTCACGCTCGCCGCCGTCCGCTTGGCTGTCAGTACGCTATGTTCCGGTGCCGATCAGGGCTATCCCGACTTTGACTGGGATGTTGGAGTGGTCAACATCTGGTCGGACCTGGGTGCACCCATTGCGCCTAGCTGGAAGACCTACAAGCTCGATAAGCATCCCGAGTGTCGCGACCATGAGCGCCGGTGATTCGAACGTCTGGATCGCCGAAACAGCCTTTGCCGAAATGCTTCAGCTTGCAAAGCAGCACGCGCCACTGGAGACCGGTGGCATGCTGCTAGGCTATGAGGTTGATAGCGGAGCCGCAGTAGTGACAAAGGTCATCGGCCCTGGTCCAAAGGCGAAGCATGGCCTTTTCCGGTTCACGCCAGACGGGAAATTTCAGCAAGCCGAACTAGAAAACCATTATTGGGCAACCGAGGGGCGCGAAACATATCTAGGCGACTGGCATACCCACCCCAAGAGCGACAACTCGCCAAGCACATTGGACAAGCGGACTTTGGCGCGGATCGCCCAAGAGCCGGCATCCCGCACGAACAAACCACTGATGGCAATATTGGCCGGCGGCAGCGGAGAATGGGATCTCGGTGTTGTGCGGTTTCTGTCCATGCGGAAGCGCATTTTCTGGACAGAGTACGAGTTAACAAATCTTACCGCGCGTACTTTCAAAGACAAGAATTAGACCGACAACTCACTAGCCTCATGCGTCCCGCAATCTGGTTGAAGATATTGTGCTGGTACAGGCAACTCGCTCATTTTGTCTTTGTGATCTCAGGGTAGTACACGAACCGCCATTCGCTGTAACGCGACTTATCGGCAAGGTCCGCATTGTGCACCCCAAACCCGGCAGTCTTGATCGGTTTCATTTCCGAGAGGCTGTGGACACCCATGATGCCGCCATCCGGCGCCGTTACAATGCCCCACTTGGCCTCGCCCGTCACCGGATCGCGGTAAACACGGCGCAGGTGGCGCTGAATGGTGAGGTAGCGGGTGTCGAACACTAGTTCTTCCAATTTGCGCGGATAGCGCTTCACAGTGCCCGGCGAGCGCTCGTAATAATTGGCGATGGCGCGGCGAAACTGATTGCCGATGTCGAGCAACTCAGCCTCCTTTTCACGCTGGCGCTCATGCGACCACCAGGTGCCGACCGCCGCCAGCGCAGCGCCGGACAGCGCCACCGAGAACAGCAGCGCCAGATAGGTGAAGCCACCCTGCCTACTTGGTCGCAACGGAGGTGTAACCATCATCACCACTCGCGGTAGGCCGTGCCGTCGCGCCCGACGCCCTGCGCACCGCTGCGCACATTGAAGACGCCGCCCAGCGCCTTATCCTCGGGCGGCACCAGCACCCAGGTTTGAGTGCTCTTGGTGATGGGGTCCTGCGGCACCTGGCGCAGATAGCGCTTCGTCACCAGTTCATCCAGGCTCACGGGGTATTTGCCCGTGTCGGCGTAGTGCTTGTCGAGTACATCGCGCAGGCCGGCGAGGTTCTGCCGCAGCGTCGCTTCCTCCGCCTTGTCGATGCTGCCAAAGTAGCGCGGCGTCACCAGCGTCAGCAGGGTAGCAATGATCGCCAGCGCGACGAGCAGTTCGATCAGCGTGAAGCCACGAATCCGCACGTCACCACTCCCTGAGCGGAATGCCGTTGAGGCCGACGCGTTCGCTGCGCGAGAACACGTCGAAGACGTCCTTGCCTTCGCGCGGCTTGTCGGGCGGCGATTCATAGGAGCGCTTGGCCCAGGTGGCTTCGGCCGGCTGGCCGGCTTCGGCAAAGGGGTCGCGCGGCACCTTGCGCAGGAAGAAGATGCGACTGCCGCGCGGGCTGCGGATGTCGGGCACGCCTTCTACGAGGACCGCCAGCGAAGCGGGATAGCCCGACTGCTCTTGCGGCTTGGCGATGCGGCCTTCGTCGGTGGCCGCCTTGTGCGCATCCAGCGCAGCGCGTATCTCGCGCAGGGCGGTCTTGAGTTCGCGTTCCTTCTCGCGCTGGCTCTTGAGTTCCGCCAGCGGCAGGGCGATGGCCGCCAGCACCGCCACGATGGCGACCGAGACGAGCAGTTCGATCAGCGTGAAGCCGCGCGCGCGCACCGGCGATTCCCCTCAACGCAGCAACGTCAGGTTATGCGCCGGCGGCAGGCTGACGGGGACCACCTTGCCCGAGCCGTCGATCAGCGTGATGGCGTCGATGCGCATGACGGTCGGGCCGGGCTCGCCCGCCAGCTTGAAGGTGATCTTCGCCACCTGGCCGCGCCCCGGCAGATCGGCCGTCGACGCCAGGTTCAGGCTGAGGCGCCCCTTGGTTTCCTCGACGCTGTGCTTCAGCGACGCGCCGGCCTGCTTCACCATCTCGCCCTCCTCGACCTTCACCACCTGGAAGCGCGCCGGCTCGTAGGCGAGATCCAGCAGCGCACTGCGCACCGTCGAGGCCGTGGCGAATTCGAGCGACACCTCGAACTCGCTGCCGATCTGCCCGGCGTTGCCGGCCACCAGTCCGACACCCGTGAGCACGGCGGCCCGCGATGCCGCGCGCGGCGGCCGCGCGGCCGTCGAGGCCGGCTTCGCCTGCGCCTCGCCGTCTTCCGCAGACTGACTTTGCCGGAAGGCCAGCGGTGCGGCCCCCATGGCCGCTTCGGTGCCGGAAAGAAACTCCTCATCGCGCAAGCCGGGACGCGGCAGCGAGCGCACCACGCGCGGCGTGATGAGCAGCACAATCTCCGTCTTGACGGCGGTGTCCTTGTGGCTGGAGAAAAGCCGCCCCAACAGCGGGATGTCGCCCAGCCCCGGCACCTTGGAGACGCTCTTGCGCTCTTCCTCGCTGATCAGTCCGGCCAGCACCTGCGTCTCGCCGTCCTTCAGGCGCAGCACCGTGCCGGCCGAGCGCGAGCCGACGCGATAGGTCAGCGAACCGAGCGGGCTGCGGATCTCGCGCACGATGCTGCTGACTTCCAGATTGACCTTGATGTTGACCTCGTCTTCGAGGTGCACCGTCGGTTCGACGTCGAGCTTCAGGCCGACATCGAGGAAGTTGGTCGATTCGGTGATGATCCCCGTCGCCGTCGTGGTTGCCGTGAACACCGGCACCTTGTCGCCGACATGGATCTTGGCCTTCTCGCGGTTCTTCACGCGGATGCGCGGATTGGCCAGAATGCTCGCCTTGCTGTCGGTGCCGCGCAGGGTGGCGATCATCAGCGGATCGGTCAGCGCCACCCGCACCAGACCGGAATTGCGCTTGAGCAACTCCGGCAAGGTAAGCACGCCGGCCGTGCCGACCGCGCCCACCGCGCTGTAGCTCACCTGATCCGGCCAGCGCAGGCCGATCTCGCTGAGCACATCGCTGCCGATCTCGAGCACCTCCACTTCCAGCACGACTTCCGGCTCGGCCAGGTCCTGGTTGGCGATCAGGCGCTCGGCCATGCGCACCGCCTCGGGCGTGTCGCGAATAACAATCAGGTTGAGCTTCTCGTCGAAGAACAGTTCCTTCGGCTTGACCACCGTCTTGATCAGGTTGGCCGTCACCTTGGCGTCGGCATTGCTGATATAGAAGGTACGGAAGACGAGGTCCTGGTACTCCTTCTGCTTGGCGGCCGCCGTCGGGTAGATCAGCAGCGTGTCCTCGTCGAGCACCTTCTGCGACAACTGGTTGGTGACGAGGATATAGCGGATGACGTCCTCGATGGTCTTGTCGCGCACCAGGATGGTGGTCTTGAGATCGGGCTTGACGTCCTTGTCGAAGATGAAGTTGATGCCGGCGTTCTGGGCCAGGATGTCGAACACCTGGCGGATGCTGGCGTCGCGGAATTCCAGGCTGATCGGGTTGCGGATGCTCGCCTTCAGCGCCGGGCCGGCGGTCGATTCGCGCGCCGATTTCTCCTCGACGCGGCGCATCAGCGCCTGCGCCTCGCGGTGCTGCGGCGAGTCACGCAGCACTTCGCGCACCAGCGCCTCGGCCGCCATCGGCTGGTTGGCCTTGAGCTTGGCTTCGGCCTCCTTGAGCGCGGCGCGCTGCCGCTTGGCCGCCGAGAGACCCTCGATGCCCTGGCGGGCGCGCGCATTCGCCGTGTCGATGCCGAGCACGCGTTTATAGAGCGCCTCGGCCTCCTCCCAGCGCGCCTGCTGGCGGGCCGCATCCGCCTGGGTGAGCAGGCGCTGCACGGCGCTGTCGCGGCTGCGCATGTAGCCGGCGCGGAACGACAGGTCGCCCGGTTCGAGCTTCTGCGCCTCGGCGATGCTCGCCAGGCCCTCCTCGTACTGGCCGGCAGAGATCAGCTCCCGGCCTTCCTCGTACTTGCGCTGTGCGGCGCAGCCGGCAAGCAGCGCGGCGGCGAGGAGGAAGGCCATCAAGGCTTTTGGTTTCATATGTAATTCCCTATCGCCCACCCTCTCCCCAACCCTCTCCCGCCCAGGCGGGAGAGGGGGTAGCCCCCTCGCCCCGCTTGCGGGGAGAGGACCAGGGAGAGGGGAGAAGCGTACATGCCAGCGCCCCGTCAGTTCGCCGGTGCGATGGATAGCGTCTGCTGCATCTTCATCGGCAGGTAAGTGAACACCACGACCTCGGGCGAAACGCTCTCCACCACGTACGTGCCGCGCAGCGTATCGCCGGCTTTCGCCGTGTGCGTTTCCGACCCCGCCGCAAGGAACACCTTGAGCACGCCCTTGTCGGTCATCTGGCCGATATAGATGAACGGCAGTTCCGGCGGCTTGGGCGGCGGCGGGGGCGGCGGCTTCACGGCCACCGGCGGCGGGGGCGGCGGCTCCAGCCACTTCGGCTGGCCGAAGAGATCGCCGCCGATTTCCTGGGTCTTGGGGCGTTCGAGCCGCGCCACTTCCAGCCGCAGCGGTTTCGCCGCCGGCTCGGTGCGGGATTCATGCGCCGGTTCGTCCGCCCGCACCGGGGCAATCGACGTAATCTCGTCCCAGCGGCTCCAGGCGAACCAGACCGTCGCGCCGAGCAGCAGCATGAGCATCAGCGTGCGACGCGGGGGGATGGCAAAGGGAAGGCGAAGGTTCATTTCCTCGGCACGTAAATCGTCAGGCGCATTTCCGCCTCGACCTGCCCGGCGCCGACGCGCTTGCGCGCGAAGCGCAGGGCATCGACGGAAGCGACCGGAATGTTGTTGAGCAGGGTTTCCGCAAAGGCCCGCAGCGTGCCGTACTGGCCCGTCAGCGGCACGGTAATTTCATAGGAGGCCAGCGCCAGGACCGGATGCGCCACCAGGCGGTAGTCGGCCACGCCCAGCTCGACGCCGCTCTCCTCCGCCGCGTGATAGAGCACCGCCAGCCAGTCGTTGATGTCCTCTTCGCGCTGGAAATGCTTGTAGAAGCGGCCGAGCTCGGTAGCCATCGCCACGGCCGGGCGGCGCGCATCGCGTTCGGCCTGCCCGGCGCGCTGATCCAGCGCCGCCAGGCGATTCGCCAGCGGCTGGCGCACCAGGGCGTCGGCGGCCAGCCCGCCGACGAGCAACACCAGCCCGAGCAGGCCGGGCCAGCCCAACAGTGCACGCAAGCGTTCGAGCCGGGCTTTCATTGCAGGGTCTTCCAACTGGCGTTGACGTTGAAGGCGATCGGTTTGAGCGGCTCGTTGCGGCGCTGCTCGTGCCGCGCCAGGTGCACGTCGGTGAGTTGCTTGGATTCCTTCAATGTCGCCACGTAGCTCGCCATGGTGTAGAGGTCCTTCGCCTCGCCGGAGAGCGCCAGCGCGCGCGTCGCCGCGTCCGGCTCGACGCTGAGCAGGCTGACGTTCTCCACGCGCACCCGCTCCAGCTCGACGAAGAGGGTGTTCCAGGGCAGCGCCATGCGCTCGACGATCTCCTGCGCCGCGACGGTCTGCCGCTCTAGCGCCTCGGGATCGCTCGGCAGCGCCACCGGCGCCTGGCGCGCCACGCGCGCGGCGCGCGACTGCGCGGTGTCGAGCGCGTCGTGGGTCTCGACGATGGTGCGCCCGACATCCGCCGCGAGCAGGAGTCCGAGACCCAGCAACGCCCAGCGCGCCCAGCCGCCGGCCTGGGGATCGTCAACGAAATTCACTTTCAGGCGGGCCATGATCTGATGGTCGTGTGAGAGCCTGTGGCGCTCGACTCGTCATTCCCGCGCAGGCGGGAATCCATCAGCCGTATGGATTCCGGCTCGCCGCTGAGGCGGCGTCCGGAATGACGGGGAGCATATCCGGCCCGTTGCATTAGCCCGCCTCCCC
>JADFDU010000024.1 GCA_018262775.1 Rhodocyclaceae bacterium | reverse complement strand
CATGACCGCCGGCATGGCCTTCGAGGCGCTCAACAACGCCGGCGTGGCGGATGCCAACCTGCTGGTCATCCTCAACGACAACGACATGTCGATCTCGCCGCCGGTGGGCGCCCTCAACAAGTACCTGGCCCGCCTGTTCTCCGGTCATGCATTCAATGCCGCGCGCCGCGCCGGCGAGAAGGTGCTCGGCGTCTCACCCTCGCTGCTCGAATTCGCCAAACGCACCGAGGAGCACCTGAAGGGCATGCTCACCCCCGGCACCCTCTTCGAGGAGTTCGGCTTCAACTACATCGGTCCGATCGACGGCCACGATCTCGATTCGCTGGTGCCCACGCTGAAGAACATCGCCGAACTGAAAGGTCCGCAGTTTCTCCACGTCATCACCAAGAAGGGCCAGGGCTACAAGCTGGCCGAGGCCGATCCGGTGCTGTATCACGGCGTGTCGAAATTCGACAGCGAGAACGGCATCCAGCAGGGAAAGGGCGGCGGCAAGCTCACCTACACTCAGGTCTTCGGCGACTGGTTGTGCGACATGGCGGCGCAGGAGCCCCGCCTCGTCGCCATCACCCCGGCCATGCGCGAGGGTTCCGGCATGGTGCGCTACGCAGAGGAATATCCGCAGCGCTTCCACGATGTCGGCATTGCCGAGCAGCACGCACTGACTTTCGCTGCCGGCCTGGCCTGCGAGGGCATCAAGCCGGTGGTAGCGATCTACTCGACCTTCCTGCAGCGGGCCTACGATCAGCTGATTCATGACATCGCCCTGCAGAACCTGCCAGTCATGCTGGCCATCGATCGCGGCGGCCTCGTCGGCGCCGACGGCGCCACCCACAATGGCGCCTTCGATCTGTCCTATTTGACCTGCATACCGAATATGCTCGTCATGGCCCCGGCCGACGAGAACGAGTGCCGGCAGATGCTCACCACGGCGTATTACCATGAGGGTCCGAGCGCCGTGCGCTATCCGCGCGGCCAGGGCCCGGGCGTGCCAATCGTGAAGAAACTGACAAGCCTTCCCCTCGGCAGGGGAGAAATCCGCCGCTCCGGCAATCGCATCGCCCTCCTGGCTTTCGGCAGCCTGCTGGCGCCGGCCCTTGAAGCGGGCGATACGCTCAACGCCACCGTCGCCAACATGCGCTTCGTCAAGCCGCTCGACCACGCCCTGGTCAAGGAACTCGCCTTCGGCCATGACTTGCTCGTCACCTTGGAGGAAAATACCGTTATTGGCGGTGCCGGGGCCGAAGTGGCCCGCTCGCTGGAAGAACAAGGCCTGAACACACGGCTGCTACGTCTAGGCCTGCCTGACCGATTCACCGAGCACGGTGATTCAACAACTTTGCTGGTGCAGTTGGGCCTGGACGCCGCGAGCATCACGGAAAGAGTGAAACAGGCAATACTTGAGTAATTCTGTCGGGAATGATAAGCTGTGTCGTAGTAAGCTAGCGCCAGCTTACGAGACTGGCGCAGACGCCCCCCCAGCCCCGAGAGAGAGAATATGGATTTGAGCGACACTATGGCCATACCCGACGTCCAAGGATTTGCCGATACCCGCCAACTGGCCATCAACAAGGTCGGCATCAAGTCGATCCGCCATCCGATCAAGGTAAAGGACAAGAACGGCGGCATGCAGAACACCATCGCCGTTTTCAACATGTATGTCGGCCTGCCGCATAACTTCAAGGGCACGCACATGTCGCGTTTCGTCGAGCTGCTCAACAGCCACGAACGTGAAGTCTCCGTGGAGAATTTCGAGCCGATGCTGCGCAAGATGGTCCAGCGGCTGGAAGCAGAAACAGGCCATATCGAGATGACCTTCCCCTATTTCATCAACAAGAAGGCGCCCGTTTCCGGCGTGCAGAGCCTGATCGATTACGAGGTCACCTTCGTCGGAGAAATTCACGAGGGCGACAAGTACACCTTCACCATGAAAGTCGTGGTGCCGGTCACCAGCCTGTGCCCCTGCTCGAAGAAGATCTCCGATCGTGGTGCCCACAATCAGCGCTCCCACGTCACGGTTACCGCGACGACCAACGACCTGGTCTGGATCGAGGACCTGGTGCACCTGGTGGAAAGCCAAGCGTCCTGCGAATTGTACGGCCTGCTCAAGCGGCCGGACGAGAAGTACGTCACCGAGCGGGCCTACGACAACCCCAAATTCGTCGAGGATATGGTGCGCGACGTCGCGACGCTGCTCAACGCCGAGAAACGCATCGACGCCTACGTGGTGGAATCGGAAAACTTCGAATCCATCCACAACCACTCCGCCTACGCCCTCATCGAACGCAACAAGCTTGCGGTCTCGGCCTAGCGCCCCGCCAAGTCAGGAGGGTACACAGCAAACGGGGCGCTACAGCGCCCCGTTTTTTATTGACCCTGCCGCTTTACTCCGCAGCAGCACTCTTTCTCGACGTCGGCAACTTCTCGCGAATGCGCGCCGACTTGCCAGAGCGCTGGCGCAGGTAGTACAGCTTGGCGCGGCGCACATCACCCTTGCGCTTCACTTCGATGCTGGCGATCAGCGGGGAATAGGTCTGGAAGGTGCGCTCGACACCTTCGCCTGAAGATATCTTGCGCACCGTGAAGGCGGAATTGAGGCCGCGGTTGCGCTTGCCGATGACCACGCCTTCGTAGGCCTGCACGCGCTTGCGCTCGCCTTCAACGACTTTGACACTCACGATCACCGTGTCGCCGGGGGCGAAATCGGGGATGGTCTTGCCCAGACGGGCGATTTCTTCCTGTTCCAGTTGCTGGATGAGATTCATTGCCTTGCTCCTAAGTCGAATGGCCCTTGGCCTTGTGCGCAGAGCATGCCGCAGCATGATGCGCGCGTTTCTCGTTTAACGAATCGTTGCTTCTACTTCCCCGCTTTTACTTCTTCAGCTCCCGTTTGAATTCCTCAAGCAGGATGGATTCTTCCTTACTCAGTTGCCGGCAACCGAGTAGATCGGGCCGCCGCAACCAGGTGCGTCCCAACGACTGCTTCAAGCGCCAGCGCCTGATCTCGGCGTGGTGGCCTGACAGCAGGACGGGCGGCACGGCCAGCCCTTCATGCACCTCGGGCCGCGTGTAGTGCGGACACTCGAGCAGGCCGCCGGCAAAGGATTCTTCCACGACCGAATCGGCATCGTTCAATGCGCCGGGCAACTGCCGTACTACCGCGTCGATCAGCGCCATCGCCGCAATCTCGCCGCCGGAAAGGACGAAATCACCCAGTGAAATCTCCTCATCCACACAGCGCTCGATGAGGCGTTCATCGACGCCCTCGTAGCGACCGCAGAGGAGGATCGCACCGCATCCCTGCGCCAGATCAAGCACCCGCTCATGCCGCAGCGGCCGCCCTTGCGGCGACAGGTAGATCACTTTCCCGCCAGGTTGGCCTACCCTGGCTGCGGCCATCGCCTTCTCCAGCGGCTCCGCCAGCATCACCATGCCCGGGCCACCGCCATAGGGCCGATCGTCCACCGTACGGTAGTTATCGACCGCAAAGTCGCGAGGGTTCCACAGCCCCAAACGCCACAGGCCCTGCTCGCGCGCGCGCCGCGTGATGCCGTAGTCGGCCACCGCGGCGAACATCTCCGGGAACAGCGTGATGACATCGAATGCGATGCTCACCAGTCACGCTCCCAGGCCACCCGGATCCGGCTTGCGGCCAGATCCACCTCCTCGATCACGGCCGCCACGAAAGGCAGCAGGCGCTGATGGCCGTCTTCGTCACGCACATCGAGCACCTCGTGTGCGCCGGCTCTCACCAGTTCGGCGACGCGGCCTAGCCGCTCGCCCGCCAGATTCACCACTTCCAGGCCGATCAGATCGGCCCAGTAATACTCATTCTCGGCCGTTTTCGGCAATGCCTCTCGCGGGGCGCCAATGTAGAACCCGACCAGTTTTTCGGCTGCGTTGCAATCCTCGAAACCGTCGAAGCGCGCCACGAGCCCCTTGCCATGCGGCCTGCATTCAGCGAGCGGCTTTGCCTGCCATGCCGCTTCGGCGGCCTGCTCATCGACACCCAGCCACCAGCGTGGCATTTTCGCCCACGCTTGCGGATCGTCTCCGTAAAACTGGATCTTGACCCAGCCGCGGACGCCGAATGGGGCGGTGATGCGCCCCAGGACAACCATGCTTGTTAGGCGGCGGCCTTGGCCGAGAACTGCTTGACCAGTCGCGCCACGGTGGGCGACAGTTGGGCGCCTTTGCCCGTCCAGTGCTCGATCCGCTGCATATCGACGCGCAGGCCCTGCTCCTTCGCCCCGGCGACGGGGTTATAGAAGCCAACGCGCTCGATGCAGGCGCCATCGCGACGCTTGCGCGAATCGGCGACGACCATGTTGTAGAACGGACGCTTCTTGGCGCCGCCCCGGGCAAGTCGAATGACGACCATGTGCTTAACCCTTGGTTGAAATCAAAAAAACAGATCCGGCCAACTTGATACGCCTTGCGCCCCTTGCACACATTGCACCCTGTGCCTGAGCGACATCCAGCAAAGCAGCCGAAGCCAAAAAGGGCGTAATAGTAATGGAAATTCACCTGAAAAACAAGAACAAGCCGATACTTGGAGGTGCGCCAAGACTGTGATATGGCTTGTCTTGCCTCCTATCGTGCCCCCTTGCCCGGCGAGCTGTTTCCTCTACAATGACTTCATTATCATTTTGAGGCCGCCTGGCGGTCTCCACCACGCGCTTGGCACGTACAACCCACGCCTCCCACGTCCGCCAGTTGCATACGCTCGATGACATCGCCCACGTCTTGGACTGGCTCGCCTCCGCGATTCCGGAGGACCCGGCACAAGACCTGGCCCAATTGGG
This sequence comes from Rhodocyclaceae bacterium, assembly GCA_018262775.1. Classification (GTDB taxonomy): domain Bacteria; phylum Pseudomonadota; class Gammaproteobacteria; order Burkholderiales; family Rhodocyclaceae; genus Desulfobacillus. The sequence goes on along the minus strand of JADFDU010000024.1, from coordinate 32,097 downwards.
CGGCGAATTGGCCGCGCTGGGCCGCGCCGCTCTGGATATCGCCCACTACCATCGCATTCTTGATCTGTTTTTCGATCGGGCGCACCGGCTTTCACTGGCCCTGAGGGGCCGCCTTACCGAAGCCAGCCTGCCGCTGAACAAGGAATTGCGCGCCATGGCTGCTTTGCTAATTGCCGTGCATGAGAATGTTGCAGCGGGATACGAGCGCGTTCTGCTTGACGCGGAACATCTCGCCCACAGTAAGCGACGCAGTACCGGCACAGTTGCCGGGCGTGCCCTGCGCAGCCTGACCGAAGCCCTGGAAACCAGTTGCATGGTGGCCAGCCCGACGCCAGCGGATCTGTGGCGTCGTGCCCATGCGCTCGCCAAGTCGGCGCGGGCGCATTTCGAACCCACCGCAACCATTATTCCCGGCCTCTCGTTCGATGCCGAGAAATCCTACAAGGGGCTCCTGGCCCTGGCGGCTTCCCAGCCCGAGGGTTTTTCGCCAGGAGAGATCGCGCTGGCAAGTGAGTATCTCGCCCAGTTCTCCGCAGCGGTCAATCTGCTGCCTTCCCCGCCCCCACAGGAAGAAGGTTCCTGGTATTGGGTGGACAGCAATCGCGATATGGGGCCCGTGCCACCCAACAGACGCATCCCGCCTGATCATGGCGACCTGCTTTATTGTTCTTTCCAACTGCTTGCCCGCCTGCTTGGCGAACAGATCTCCGCCCTCGAATCAGGCATGCCTGCGGGAAACCTGCGGCTGCCGGAGCGCGCGTCCGGACATGGCGGCATCGCCGCCCTGAAACGCCTGCAGGCACATTGGGCGAATCCGCCCCATCGCCACCACCCTCGCCGCCACAATAACTTCCGCGCCCAGATCTGCGTCGGCCTCACCGAGTTGTGGCAATTACTGGACAAGGGCGAACTGATCGAAGGCGCCGAGGCCGAGGCCGGCGCTCCGCATATGACCGAGTGGATGGTGCTCAACGAGAGCCCCGGCGGCTTTGCCGTGATGCACGTCTCGGGCGAAGTGGAAGGCCTCGTGCCGGGCAGCGCCATCGCCTTGCGACCGGAACCCGACAAGCCCTGGAGTATTTGCATCGTGCGCTGGATGAAAAGCGAGAACCCGGAGCATATCGAACTGGGGCTGGAACTGGTCGCGCCGGCCGCACGCTCCGTTCATCTGATGTTCCGCAACGGTGATCCGGGGCAATTGCCAACGCCCGGTCTGCTCCTGCCCGCTATCCCCGCCCTGCGCGAACACCCGGCCCTGCTTGCCCCCGCCGGTTCCTATAGCGCCCGCCGCTTCTTCATCGTCTCGGGAGAAGACAAGACCCATGTCATGCAGGGGCGGCTGCTTAGCCTCGACCTGCAGACCGGGGCAGTCGAGTTGTTCCAGTTCGAATCCGACCCCTATCCGATGTGATTAGCGCCCGGAGGAGACCATCTCCCCCAGCACCGCGGTCGCCAGCGCGCCCATCAGCACCACCAGCCAGGACAGGTACAACCACACCAGAAAGATCGGCACCGTGGCGAATGCGCCGTAGATCAGCGTATAGCTTGGGAACACCGACACGTAAAAACCGAAGCCGCGTTGGACCAGCGTAAAGCCCATCGCCGCAAAAATGCCGCCGGCGACAGCGTGTCGAGGCAACACGGGCCGGTTCGGCATGGCGTAATAGAGCAGGCCGCAGAGGGCGGCGAGCAGCAGCGCCGGCAGCATCCTGAGAAACAGAGTGGTTATCCATTTCGGTTCGTTGACCAGCCCCAAGGACGCAGTTAAAAGATAGGTCGCCGCCACCAAGCACGCCCCCAGCACGATCGGTCCGAGTATCAGTACGCCTAGATAGACGAAGATCCTTTTCAGCAATGGCCTTGACTGTCTCACCTGCCAGATCTTGCCGAATACGCGATCGATGGAAAGCAGCAGCAGCAGCGCAGTCACCACCAGCATGCCGGTGCCCAGCGCCGTCAGGCGCCCGGTCTTTTGGCTGAATTGCAGGGCGTAGCTGGCAATGACCTTGCCGGCTTTCTCCGGCAGCAGGTTGGCCAGCAGGAAATTGTGCAGCGCCGTACCCAGCCCGGAGAAGAGATCGAAATGGGAAATCAGCACCAGCGCCACGGTCAGCAACGGCACCATTGCCAGCAGCGTGGTGAACGCTAGGCTGGCGGCCGCCTGGGCACAGCGCTCCTCATGGAAGCGCACGAGGCAACGTCGCAGGAATTCTGGCAAGAGGCCGACTAGGCGCATCGAGCAATCCCGTTCCGATAGAATGCCGCGATTCTACCGGAAGCCTTCATGCCGACTGCCGCACATCATTTCAACCGCACCGCCGCGATCAGCCTGATCGCCCTGCTTTTCCTATGCTTGGCCTGGGAGCTGTGGTGGGCGCCCCTGCGTCCGGGCGGCTCGTGGCTGGCGCTGAAAGCGCTGCCATTGCTGGTGCCCCTGTTCGGCGTGCTACGCGGACAACGTTATACACACCAATGGTTGCCACTCCTGGCGCTGGCTTACTTCACCGAGGGCATCGTGCGCGCCATGACCGATCATGGCCTATCCGCCTGGCTCGCTCTTGCCGAGATCCTGCTCTCGCTCACCCTGTTCGGCAGCGCAGTCCTCTACGTCCGTCCGCGCCATCGGCAAAGTCAGTCGCCACGATACGGCGGAGGCGGACCTAACGCGTAATTGACTGACAGCCGCACGCACACCAACGGCCCTTGACAATGCGCGGGACTGTTAACAAGCTTTCCGCGACGGCTTACGGATTCTTGCTGAGGTTGAGCAATTCCGCCGCAGATAAAATTTCTTGTGCCACATCGCCGATCTTCCGTCGCTGGGTACGCGCTGTCGCTCGTAGGGATTCGAAAGCCTGTTGCCGACTTACCCTCGAGCGCTCCATGAGCAACCCGACCGCCATGCTCACCTCGCGGTTCTCGTTCAACGCGGTCTGCAGTTGCTGTTCGGTCTTGCGCAGATTCCCCAACTCGGCGGAGCGCGCCACCGCCGCCTCGATGGCGGGAACCAGTTGGGAGATATCCACGGGCTTCACCAGGTAGCCGAGCGCACCATGGCCGATGGCCTGCTGCACGACATCATCATCTGCAAAAGCCGTCAGGAAAATGAATGGCAAGCCGGGATATGCCAGCAGATGCTTGGCCATGTCCAACCCCGACTGCCCCGGCAAGCGAACATCCAGGATGGCGATATCGGGCCGCTCCAGCGCAAGCACGCGCTGCGCCTCTTCTACCGAGGCGCATGCCTGGACGGCGTAGCCGGCCTGTTCGAGACCGCTCGCAAGCGTAGACAGAACCAGCCGGTCGTCATCGACCAGCAACACCTTGCGCCGCGGTCTTTTATTGTCTTCGTTTATATGCTGTTCCAGCCAATGCCCTTAAATACGGGCGCATTCTATATAACTTTAGTTATTAATATTTGAGATCAATTGTAACGCGCAGACAGGCGCCAACGCTTTCTGGCGCTTGCATTTTCAGGGCAGGGAGCGAAACAGGCTGCGCGAGCGAACCGGGCTCGAGCGGCTCTTTTTTATCACCCCTTTCGCAAAATGGCAATGCCCTCTTGCGAAAGGGGCTATGGCTTCGGCTCAGATCTGTGGATTGACCTTCTCGGGGCTTGAGAAAAGCTTGTTGAGGGCATTGATGTAGGCCTTGACAGAGGCGACGACGATGTCCGTGTCCGCCCCCTGGCCGTTCACCACGCGCCCTTCCTTGGCCAGGCGAACGGTGACTTCACCTTGGGCATCGGTACCGCCGGTGATGCTGTTGACGGAAAACAGCAGCAGTTCACTTTGGCTGGAGGCGATGCGTTCCAGCGCCTTGAAGGAGGCATCCACCGGCCCGTCGCCGTCCGCCTCGGACTGACTTTCGGTGCCGCCGACAGACAGTGTGATGCGGGCATGCGGCGTCTCGCCCGTCTCCGAGGCGACGCGCAGGCTGACCAGTTTGTAATGCTCCTGCTCCGGCGTGACCGTTTCGTCCGACATGAGGGCGTGCAAATCCTCGTCGAAGATCTCGTGCTTCTTGTCGGCCAGTTCCTTGAAGCGGGCGAAAGCGATGTTGAGCTGCTCTTCGCTTCCAACGACCATGCCCAAGTCGGCCAAGCGGGTCTTAAAGGCGTTGCGGCCGGAATGCTTGCCCAGCACCAGCTTGTTCTGGGCCCAGCCGACATCCTCGGCGCGCATGATCTCGTAGGTTTCGCGATGCTTGATCACGCCGTCCTGGTGGATGCCCGATTCGTGGGCGAAGGCGTTGGCGCCGACGACGGCCTTGTTCGGCTGGACCGGGTAGCCGGTGATCTGCGAAATGAGTTTTGAAGCCGGAACGATTTGTGTCGTGTCGATGCGTGTCTCCACGGCAAACAAATCGCTGCGCGTCCGCACGGCCATGACGATCTCTTCCAGCGATGCGTTGCCGGCCCGCTCTCCCAAGCCGTTGATGGTGCACTCGACCTGACGCGCACCCGCCATCACCGCCGCAAGGGAGTTGGCCACCGCCATGCCGAGGTCGTTGTGGCAATGCGTGGACCACACCACCTTGTCCGAGCCCGGCACACGCTCGATGAGCGCGCGCATGCGTTCGCCCCAAACAGAGGGAATGCTGTAGCCAACGGTGTCCGGCACGTTGATGGTCCGGGCGCCGGCCTTGATCGTCGCCTCGAAAATGCGGCAAAGAAAATCGAAATCTGAGCGCACCGCATCCTCGGCGGAAAATTCGACGTCGTCGGTGTATTGGCGCGCCTGGATCACCGCCTTGACCGCCGCCTCGACCACCTCATCGGGTGTCATGCGCAATTTCTTCTCCATGTGGATCGGGCTGGTGGCGATGAAAGTATGGATGCGGCCGGAACTGGCCGGTTTGATGGCTTCGCCGGCACGGCGGATGTCGTTTTCGTTGGCGCGCGCCAGTGAGCAGACGGTGGAATCTTTCACCGTTTCGGCGATGCTGCGGATGGCGTCGAAGTCGCCCGGCGAGGCGGCGGCAAAACCCGCCTCGATGACGTCAACCCTCATGCGCTCCAACTGGCGCGCCACGCGCAACTTCTCTTCCTTGGTCATGGAGGCGCCCGGGCTTTGTTCGCCGTCGCGCAAGGTCGTGTCGAAAATCACCAAATGGTCTTTCATGCTCGTCTCCGGATGGAATGCGTCAGTCGTCGTACGAGGATTTTGTCCTCGTCGGCCAGTACAGCTCAAATTGTGGGTCGGGGAATTTAGCGCGCGCGGCGCAGCAGCGGCCGAGCTAGCAGGAGGCCGCTGAGAAGGAGTGTTGCTGTCAGGAAGAGTGCAATCTGAAGCATGGATCGACTATAGCCAGAATCGCGGATCGGCGCAAGAGGGTATCAAGCCGGGGACTTTTTGCGTCGGAGCCAGCCCCAAGCCGCCATGACATAGCCGGAAATGGCATAGCAGAGAAATAGCGCAAAGAGGACACCCGGCGGGTAGCTGGAGACTAGAACGAAGAAGAGCACGATGGCCAGCACGGCAATGAACGGCACACTGCGCCTGAGATTGATGTCCTTACCGCTGTAGTAGCGGAAGTTGCTCACCATGGTCACGCCGGCAAAAATCGTCAGGACCCAGGCGTACCAGCGCACGTCCTCGCCCGTGTAGTTGAGGTCCATGAGCACCCAGACGAAGCCGGCGATCAGTGCCGCGGCGGCCGGGCTGGGCAGCCCTTGGAAAAAGCGCTTGTCGATGACTTCGATATTGGTATTGAAGCGCGCCAGTCGCAGGGCTGCGCCGACGCAGTAGATGAAAGCGGCAATCCAGCCCCATTTGCCCATGCCCTTCATCGCCCACTCGAACATCACCAGGGCCGGCGCCACGCCAAAGGACACCATGTCGGAAAGGGAATCGTATTCGGCACCAAAGGCGCTCTGCGTGCGCGTCAAGCGCGCCACGCGGCCGTCCAGTCCATCGAGGATCATGGCGATGAAGATAGCCACCGCGGCATGCTCGAAACGTCCGGTCATGGCCTGCACGATGGCATAGAAGCCGGCGAACAGCGCCGCCGTCGTGAACAGATTGGGCAAGAGGTAAATGCCCCGCCGTCTCATTTCGGGGTTAACCAGCGCCTTGCGGGATCGGATCTCGGGCATGGCCCTATTGTAGTCGAGGGGATTCGGGGCGTCGGTTCAGGGCAGTTCGGCAAGAATGGTCGCCGAGGCGGATACCTTTTCGCCGATGGTCACCTTGGGCTTCGCCGCAGGCGGCAGATAGACATCGACGCGCGAACCGAAACGGATGAAGCCATAGCGCTGGCCTCGTGTGAGCGCATCACCTTCCTTCACGTAGCAGAGGATGCGCCGGGCAATGAGCCCCGCCACCTGCACGCTGGTGACATCCTGTCCGTCAGCGGTACGCAGCCAGAGCGCGTTGCGCTCGTTCTCCAGCGAGGCCTTGTCCAGGGCGGCGTTCACAAAGCTGCCGGCATGGTACCAGTGGCCTTTCACTTCACCGTCCACCGGGCTACGGTTGGAATGGACGTTGAAAACGTTCATGAAGACACTGATCTTGAGCGCCTCGCGATCAATGTAGGGATCGCGCGTTGTCTGAATGGCGACGATGCGCCCGTCTGCAGGCGAGAGGACGTCCTTCGCCGTACCCGGAATCGGTCTTGCCGGATCGCGAAAGAACTGCAGGACGAAGGCGGTCCAGACCCACAGCGGCAGCGACCAGCCCCAGCCGGCCAGCCAGGCGGCGGCCAGCGCCACCACGACGGAAACCGCCAGGAAGGGCCAGCCCTCCCTGGCGATGATCGGGTGAGGATAAGACGGCACCAGTAACAGCCTTTGTTTGTGTAGTGCTAGTTCTTTGTCTGGTCGACCAGCTTGTTCTTCTTGATCCACGGCATCATGTCGCGCAGCTTGGCACCGACCTGCTCGATCGAGTGTGCAGCCATGTTGCGGCGCGAGGCCAGTAGTGTCGGTGCGCCGGCGCGGTTCTCGAGGATGAATTCCTTGGCGTACTGGCCGGACTGGATTTCTTTGAGGATGCGTTTCATCTCCGCCTTGGTCTGCTCGGTGACAATGCGCGGCCCGCGCGTGATGTCGCCGTATTCTGCATTGTTGGAAATCGAATAGCGCATGTTGGCGATGCCGCCCTCGTAGATCAGGTCGACGATCAGCTTTACCTCGTGGAGGCACTCGAAATAGGCCATCTCCGGCGCATAGCCGGCCTCGACCAGCGTCTCGTAACCGTTCTGGATCAGTTGCGTCAGGCCGCCGCAGAGCACCACCTGTTCACCGAAGAGGTCGGTCTCGGTTTCTTCGCGGAAGGAAGTCTCGATGACGCCACCGCGCGTACCACCGTTGGCCGCCGCATAGGACAGCGCAATGTCGCGCGCCTTCTTGGAGACGTTCTGATGCACGGCGATCAGCGAGGGCACGCCGCCGCCTTGTACATAAGTAGAACGCACCAAGTGGCCGGGGCCCTTCGGCGCGATCATGATGACATCGAGGTCGGCTCGCGGCTGCACTTGACCGTAATGGATGTTAAAGCCGTGGGCGAAGGCCAGCGCCGCGCCCTTCTTGATGTTCGGCTCGATGTCTTCGCGATAGACCTGCCCGATGTTCTCGTCCGGCAACAGGATCATGACGAGGTCTGCACCCTTGACTGCGTCACCGACCGACTTCACGGACAAGCCCGCCTTCTTCGCCTTGTCCCATGATGCACCACCCTTGCGCAGGCCGACGGTGACCTTGACGCCGGAGTCATGCAGGTTGAGGGCGTGAGCATGACCCTGCGAGCCATAGCCGACGATGGTGACCTTCTTGCCCTTGATGAGGGAGAGGTCGGCGTCCTTGTCGTAATAGACTTTCATGTTTCCATCCTTTAAAAAAGCGGGTATTGCGAACTCTCGCCCGTTACTCCGCGCGTTGCTAGACTTTGAGAATTCTGTCGCCGCGGCCGATGCCGCATACGCCGGTGCGCACTGTCTCGAGAATGAGGGTTCGATCGATGGCCTCGATGAACGAGTCGAGCTTGGCGGTGTTGCCAGTCAGTTCGATGACGTAGGTGGTTTCGGTGACATCGATGATGCGCCCACGGAAAATGTCCGACATGCGCTTCATTTCCTCGCGATCCTTGCCGGTGGCACGCACCTTGACCAGCATCAGCTCGCGCTCGATATGGGCTGCCTCGGAGATATCCACCACCTTGATCACCTCAATCAGCTTGTTCAGCTGCTTGGTGATCTGCTCGATAACGTCGTCGGAGCCGACGCTGACGATGGTAATGCGCGACATGGAGGAATCCTCGGTCGGCGCCACGGTCAAGGATTCGATGTTGTAGGCGCGTGCCGAGAACAGCCCGGTTACGCGGGAGAGCGCGCCGGCTTCGTTTTCGATGAGTAGGGAGATGACGTGCCGCATGATGCCTATAGCTCTTCGGAGAGAATCATTTCGGTGAGGCCCTTGCCGCCCTGCACCATCGGATAGACGTTCTCGGTCGGATCGATGGCGAAATCGAGGAAGACCAGGTCGTCCTTGCGCTTAAAGGCTTCCTTCAGTGCGCCCTCGACATCGGCCGGCTTGTCGACGCGCAGGCCGACATGCCCATAGGACTCGGCCAGCCTGACAAAATCCGGCAGCGCATCGACGTAGGATTCCGCGTAACGGTTGCCATGGAAAAGCTGCTGCCACTGGCGCACCATACCGAGGAAGCCGTTGTTGAGCAGAACGATCTTGACGGGCAGGCGATACTGCTTGCAGGTCGATAGTTCCTGGATGCACATCTGGATGCTGCCTTCTCCGGTAACGCACGCCACGGGAGATTCGGGATGGGCAAGCTGGACACCCATCGCCGCCGGCAGGCCGAAACCCATCGTGCCCAAACCACCTGAATTCATCCAGCGGCGTGGCTTGTCGAACTTGTAGTACTGCGCCGCCCACATCTGGTGCTGGCCGACATCGGAAGTGACAAAGGCCTCGCCCTTGGTTACCTCGTAAAGCTTCTCGATGACGAACTGCGGCTTGATGATCTTGCTCTTGCGATCGTACTTGAGGCAATCCTTGCCGCGCCATTCATCAATTTGCTTCCACCAGGCCTTGACCGCCTTCTCGTCCGGCCGGTCACCGCCGGCCGCGAGCAACTTGGAGATGTCATCCAGCACTTCCGGCAGGTCACCGACGATGGGAACATCCACCTTGACCCGCTTGGAAATCGATGATGGATCGATGTCGATATGGATGATCTTGCGTGGCACCTCGGCGAAGTTGGCCGGGTTGCCGATGACGCGATCGTCGAAGCGCGCGCCGACTGCCAGCAGCACGTCGCAATGCTGCATGGCCATGTTGGCTTCGTAGGTGCCATGCATGCCGAGCATGCCGACGAACTGCTTGTCCGTCGCCGGATAACCACCAAGTCCCATCAGCGTGTTGGTAACCGGAAAGCCGAGCTGCCTGACCAGTTTGATCAACTTGTCGGCGGCATCCGACAGAATGACGCCGCCCCCGGTGTAGATCATCGGCCGCTTGGCTTCGAGCAGAAGCTGTACCGCCTTCTTGATCTGCCCCTGGTGGCCCTTGATCACCGGGTTGTAGGAGCGCATGGCGATCGATTTCGGGTAGGTGTATTCGCACTTCATTGCCGAAATATCTTTCGGGATGTCAACCAGCACCGGCCCGGGACGACCGCTCTTCGCCAGATAGAATGCCTTCTTGATGGTCGAAGCCAGTTCCTGGATATCCTTGACGAGGAAGTTATGCTTGACACAGGGGCGGGTAATGCCCACGGTATCGACTTCCTGAAAGGCGTCCTGGCCGATATAGGCGGTCGGCACCTGACCGGAGATGATCACCAGCGGAATCGAATCCATGTGGGCGGTGGCGATGCCGGTAACGGCGTTCGTCACACCCGGGCCGGAGGTGACCAGCGCCACGCCAACCTTCTCTGTCGAACGCGCATAGCCGTCGGCGGCATGGACGGCGCCCTGCTCATGGCGCACCAACACATGGCGGACCTTGTCCTGCTTGAAGAGTTCGTCGTAAATGAACAGCACAGAGCCGCCGGGATAGCCGAAAACATACTCGACCTTTTCTTCCTGCAAGCACCTGATTACAATTTCCGCACCAGTCAAAACCATTGTTGCACCCAGAAGGCATCCATAAACGGCTGAAAAACCTGTGATTTTACTTACCGCCCCTCTCATGGTCAAGGCATTTCGCGAAGGAGAAAACCCTTCGCAGCTTACGGAAAACTGAATCCTGGCCGCCAGAACGGAATTGTCGGATTTTCTCGCCAGTGTTGAGCGGCGGGCCTACAAGCAAGCTTTGTTCGCGGTGCGCGATGGCGAGGCCGCGCTGGATATCGTGCAGGATTCGATGCTTAAACTGGCGGAGAAATATGGAAATAAACCAGCAGGTGAACTGCCGATGCTTTTCCAGCGCATCCTGCAGAACACCATCCGCGATTTTTACCGCAGACAGAAAGTGCGCTCGATGTGGACTACCCTGTTTTCGGCCTTTTCTTCGTCGGACGACGAAGATGCCGACTTGCTGGAAACGCTGGAGGTCGAACAGGGCTCATATTCACCAACGACTCCGCATGGTAGCCTTGAACAGACACAAGTCCTTGCAATCATTGAAGAAGGAATCAAGAGATTGCCGCCGCGTCAACGCGAGGCCTTCCTGATGCGTTACTGGGAAGATATGGATATCGCCGAAACTGCGGCGGCAATGGGGTGCTCGGAGGGCAGTGTGAAGACGCATTGCTCCCGGGCAACGCATTCATTGGCCACTGCATTGAAGGCAAAGGGTGTCGAGCTATGAACGAGGAACGTGAAATCGCCTACAAGGTCCGCCACTACCTCAACCTGGGAGCGGATAAGATCGACCGAAAAACGGCCGACAGACTGTTTGAGTCACGCATGAAAGCGCTTTCTCATCAAAAAGTTGCCGGTGCTCACCTGAGCCTGACAGGCGTTGGTCATATCGCCACCGACGTTTTTTTGCCCCATGCCCGCGCTCTTGTAGCAATTGCTGTTCTGGTTTTCGCGGTCTTCGGAGTTTCCACCTGGAACGATTTCCAAAAGGCCGATGAGCACGAAGCAATCGATAGCGCGCTTCTCGCTGATGATCTGCCAATCAGCGCCTACCTAGACAAGGGCTTCCAGGCATGGCTCTCCGAGCATTCGTCGCAGGACTGATTCTCGCTTTCGCTCCGATCTTCTCCGCCCAAGCCGTCGTCCCGGAACTGAGGCAGCCGGCGTGGGTTGAACTCAACCAGGAACAGAAACAGATTCTCGCGCCCCTTGCCCGCGACTGGGACAAGATGGAGGCTTTTCGCAAGAAAAAATGGCTGGGCATAGCCAAGCGCTACCCGACCATGAATCCGGAAGAACAGACACGCGTCCAAAGGCGCATCAAAGACTGGGCCAGTCTGACGCCAGAACAACGTTCGCAAGCCCGGGTTCAGTATAAGAACCTGAAAACAGCTCCACCCGAACGTAAGGAAGACATCAAGGAAAAATGGTATCAATACAGGGAATTGCCAGATGAAGAAAAAAAACGTCTGGCAGAAAAGGCTGCCAAAAAGTCTTCGGTAAAGTCGTCTAGTACCGCCTCCCGACACCCGGCGAGAAAGCTGCAGCCGTTGCCGGCCGCTGCTGTTCCTGCCCTGCCTCCTGCTGCCGTCACTCCGAAGCCAGTCCCGGCCACTACAGCACAACCGGGCGTTGCCATTCCGGACGAAGCGGCCGAACAACCCCCTGCAGCAGTACCGGAATCACCTCCTCCCGCGGTCCCTCAGCAGTAAGCCGTGGCGAACGCTACACTCGCTGCCGGCTTGACGCCCAGCATACGCAAGCGGCTGGCGAGCATGTTTTACGAGTCGTTCCTGCTGCTGGGGGTATTGAGCGTTGCATTCGTCCTGCCCCACCTGCTGATCGGCATGATCCTGAAAGTGGCCGTCCCCGGTCCGCTACTCTGGCTCCACATTTTCATTGTCCTGCTGCTTTATTTTGGCTGGCTGTGGAAACGCAACGGGCAAACCCTGGCCATGCAAACCTGGAAGATCAGGCTGGTGAGTGCCCACGGCGAGCCGCTGACGCGACGCCAGGTCCTCCAGCGCTATGTGCTGGCTTGGCCATCCCTGCTCGTCTGCGGCATCGGGATTTTCTGGGCGCTGGTCGACCGCGACCAGCAGTTCCTGCATGACCGCCTGGCCGGAACCCGACTCGTCAAGGTAAATTGATCAGCGGCGCTCGACCCACCACAACATGCCGGCCGCCGCCAACAGGAAGAGTGCGCTCGGCGTAATGGCCGAGAAGAAGGGTGGCCAGCTGTTGATGATACCGAGGTTGGAGAACAGTCCGTTCAGCATATGGAAGGTAATGCCGAGCATGATGCCGGCGAACACCTTGACACTGACGGCCCCCATGCGATCCTGAAGGTAGGCAAACGGCAACGCCAGTGCCATCATGACCAGCGCCGCCAGCGGGTACACCATCTTCTTCCACATCGCGATCTCGTAACGTTGCGTCTTGACCTGATTGTCCTTGAGGTGGCGAATATAGCGATACAGACTGGCTACCGACATGCGTTCGGGCATGACCAGCAGGACACTGAGTATTTCCGGGTTGATCGCGGACTGCCAGACGGCTTCCGGCAGACGGTTCACCTTGGCCCGATCCTTCTCGAACACGGTCTGTGCAACATTCTTGAGCCGCCACTTGCCCGGTGGCAGGTACTCGCCCTCCTGCGCTTCGGAAATCGAGCGCAGGATATGGTTCTTGTCGAACTCGTAAATGCGCACCCCTTCCAGCCTGGAATCGGGCAGAACCGTGCGCACATTGATGAAACTCATGTCGTCCTTGACCCACAGGCCGGAGCGAAACTCCTGTCCCACCACCTGCGACATCGCCTGGAGGCGCAACTCCTTGGCGGCGCGCTCCGCCGGCGGCGCGATGAAGTCCCCGACCACGAACGTCAGCACCACGAAGGCCAGCCCGATTTTCGCGAAGCCCCCGAGGATCGCAGCGGTCGACAAACCCGAAGCGCGCAAGACGGTAATCTCGGAGTGGCGGGCGAGCATGGTCAGGGCATAGAGCGTGCCGATCAGCACTGCGATCGGCGCAAGCTCATACACATGGCCCGGCAAGGTCAACAACACGAAAAGCGCCACATAGCGCAACTGGTAACTGCCCTGGCCCAGACTTTGCAGTTCATTGATGAAGTCGAAAAACGCGAACAGCATCAGAAACGCCATGAGCACCAGCGTCACGGCGGAATAGATCTCTCTTGCCAAGTAGCGCTGGTAGACCTTCATCGGCGCAGTCTCGCCCAGGAAAATATCGACAGGCGTTTAAAGAAGAGCAGGATCATCACGACGAACATCACGACATGCACCAGCCACCAGCCCGTATCGAAGCTCAGTCTTCCTTGTGCCACCCAGGCTTGGCATACCGAGACCAGGTTGCTGTAGAACATGTAGGTCAATAGCGCCAAAACCAGATTGTTGGTACGCCCGGCGCGCGGATTGACGAAGCTGAGCGGAATGGCCAGCAGGGCCAGATTGAAGGCCGCCAGCGGCAATCCGAGGCGCCAGAGCACTTCCCCCTTGCCGGCATTGCTGCCCCCCTGCAGCAATGCCCAGGTGGGTAGGCTCTTCGTCGTCTGCTCGATGCCGCGTGCCTCCTTCGTCTCGATGCGTACGGCGTAGCGCTCGAATTCCATGACGCGGTATTCCGGCGATCCGGGCGTGCCTTCATAGCGGCGGCCATCGACAAGTACCACGAAACGGTCGCCATTGGGCATGTTCTCGGTATATCCATTACTGGACATCATGACCCCCAGCCGGCCATGCTGCACCGAACTGATGAAGATGTTCCTCACCGCCCCCTCCTCGCCAGAAGCAGATTCACCGGGGGCGGATTCACCGGAGGCAGCCTCCACGAAGAACACGCGCTCGCCACTGGCCGATTCCTTGAAGGCGCCTGGCGATACGCGCGCGACGTCGTCACGCGTATCCATGCGCTGGCGGTATTCGGTACTCTTGGATTGCGCCCAGGGGGAAAGCAGCAGGGACAGCACGGCAATCGCCGCCACGAGCGGAGCGGAGAATTTCAGTACCGGCTTCACCCAGGCCGTCAGCGGCAGGCCAGAGGCGAACCATACCGACATCTCCGAATCGCGGTAACTGCGGGACAAAGTCAGCAGCACCGCGATAAACAGGGTCAATGAAAGCAGAATCGGCAGATGCGTCAGCGCGCCAAAGCCGAGCAGGGCAACCACGGCCTCGGACACCAGCTTGCCACCGGCAGCCTGGCTCAGCAGGCGGATCAACTGGGTCGTCAGCAGAATGGCGAACAGGGCAACGAATGTTGCGCCGGCGGTGCCGGTGCATTCACGTATCACCGCACGCTCAAAAGTCAGCCCGCGCGCCATTTTGACTTCTTCTAAGGGGAAAAGGGATAATCGGAGCCTAATTTGCCAAGGAGGAGTTGCGCGTGGAATTTAGCATAAAAAGCGGTAGCCCGGATAAGGCCCGATGTGACTGCATCGCAGTCGGCGTGTTCGACTCGCGCACGCTGTCGGCACCAGCACAAAGGTTGGACAAGTCTGCCGGCGGTCACCTGACAGGAATCCTGCACCAGGGCGACATGGAAGGAAAAGCCGGTACGTCGCTACTGTTGCACGGCACGCCGGGCATCACAGCCGGACGCGTCTTGCTGGTCGGCCTCGGCAAGGAGGCCGAATTCGGCGAGAAGGCCTATCGCGAAGCCGTTGCCGCCACGCTGCGGGCGCTGAAACACACCGGCAGCGAGGACGTCCTCATCACCCTGAGCGAACTGTCCGTCGCCAAACGCAACGCGGCCTGGAGGGTGCGCCAGGGAGTATTGGCGGCCCATGACACCCTCTATCGGTCTGACCAGCTCAAGTCGAAGAAAGACAATGACAAGCCCGCCCTGGCTGCCATCGCGTTCGCTGTGGCCGGCAAGGACAGCAAATCCGCCGGCACCGCGCTCTCGCAAGGCGAGGCCATCGCGCAGGGCATGAATCTCACGCGCGAACTGGGCAATCTGCCGGCCAACATTTGCACACCGACTTACCTGGCGCAACAGGCGCAAAAGCTGGCCAAGCAATTTAAGCTGAAATGCACGGTGCTCGATCATGCCGGCATGGAAAAGCTCGGCATGGGCTCGCTGCTGTCGGTTGCGCACGGCTCGCACCAGCCGCCGCGCTTCATCGTGCTGGAGTATCGTGGCGGCAAGGCCAAGGCGAAACCTGTCGTGCTGGTGGGCAAGGGCGTCACCTTCGACACCGGCGGCATCTCCCTCAAGCCGGGCGCCGAGATGGACGAAATGAAATACGACATGTCCGGCGCGGCCAGCGTACTCGGCACCTTCCATGCCCTCGCCGCCATGAAGCTGCCGCTGAATGTCGTCGGCCTCATCCCCGCCACCGAAAACATGCCTGGCGGTGCGGCCACCCGGCCGGGTGACATCGTCACCTCCATGTCGGGCCAGACCATCGAGATCCTCAATACCGACGCGGAGGGGCGCCTCATCCTGTGCGACGCCCTCACCTATGCCGAGCGTTTCGAACCCGACTGTGTGGTGGATATCGCTACGCTGACTGGCGCCTGCGTCATCGCCCTGGGCGCGGTCGCCTCAGGCCTGATGGCCAACGACGACGCGCTCGCCGAGGCCTTGCTGGAGGCAGGCCACACTTCGGGCGACCGCGCCTGGCAATTACCCCTGTGGGAGGATTACCAGGAGATGCTCAAGAGCAATTTCGCCGACATCCCCAACATCAGTGGTAGCCGCGCCGCAGGCACCATCACCGCGGCATGTTTCCTGGCACGCTTCACTAAGAAATACCGTTGGGCGCATCTCGACGTCGCCGGTACGGCCTGGCGCTCGGGCGCCAGCAAAGGCTCGACGGGGCGGCCGGTGCCGCTGTTGGCGCACTTCCTGCTAAAGCGTGCGCGCAAGCTGTGACCCGCATCGATTTCTACCACGGGGCCGGCGACAAAGTGCAGACGGCTTGCCACCTGATTGGCGAACTCTACGCCCAGCGACGCAGGATCCTGGTCTATGCACGGACGGACAGTCAGGCCGCGCAGGTAGATCGGCAACTGTGGATCCAGCCCGCAACCGGTTTTATTCCCCATTGCCGCATCGGTGCTTCACTCTCCCCTGAGACGCCGGTCGTCATTGGCGACTCATTGGACGATGCGGCGCACCACGACGTGCTGGTCAATCTCGGTGGTGACCTGCCGCCAACCTTTTCCCGCTTCGAACAGTTGGTCGAGGTTGTCGGCTTGGATGAGGCAGACCGCGGGCCTGCACGGGAACGTTTCAAGTTCTACCGCGATCGCGGCTATGCCATCGCGGCGCATGACCTCAAAGGCGGCTGAACGGTGAGCGACGATATTCTCGGCAAGGCCGACGCACTCATGAGACGCCGTGCCTTCATCGCCGGCGGCGCTCAGCCAGCGGCAGCGGCCGACGACCTGCCGGTACTCACCGAAGTGGTCGATCCCAGCAACGCAGTGCCGGCGATTGCGGCAGCGATTTCGGGTGGCCCGGGCGCCGAGGATCTGGCCGAGCGCATGCGCGACCTGCTCGGTCCGCTGCCGCCGGACATCGCACGCGCCGTGGAGAACTGGCTGGTCGCCACCCTGCCGCGACTGGTCGCCCGCCGCCTTGATGGCATCGCCGAACAGGTCGCCGAGGAAGTCGGCGCGGCCCTGCGCGAAAGCCTGCCCCTGCTTATCTCCGATTTGATTCGCTCTGCCCAGGAAAGAACCAAGTCGGACAAGTAACTCGGAGCGAGTCAGGCTCCCTGCTCCGGTATAATTTCCGTTTTTCCGCTGTATTTTTCCCTCTGAGCAATGGAACTCGCCAAATCATTCGAACCGGCCGATATCGAGCGCCATTGGTACCCACTGTGGGAGTCGCGCGGCTATTTCGCCGCCGGCGTCGACGCAGCCAAGACCGATAATTTCTGCATCCTGCTACCTCCGCCCAATGTCACCGGCACGCTGCACATGGGCCACGGTTTCAACCAGACGCTGATGGACGCGCTCACCCGCTACCACCGCATGCGCGGCGACAATACGCTGTGGCAGCCGGGCACCGATCACGCCGGCATCGCTACGCAAATTGTTGTCGAGCGCCAACTCGACGCGGAAGGCGTCTCGCGCCACGACCTTGGCCGCGAGCAATTCCTCGAACGCATCTGGCAGTGGAAGGAATACTCGGGCGGCACCATCACGCGGCAGATGCGCCGTCTCGGCACCTCGCCCGACTGGTCGCGCGAGCGCTTCACCATGGACGAAGGCCTGTCGAAGACCGTCACCGAGACCTTCGTCCGGCTGTTCCGGGAAGGCCTGATCTACCGCGGCAAGCGGCTGGTCAATTGGGACCCCAAGCTCCTCACCGCGGTGTCCGACCTCGAAGTCGTCAGCGAGGAAGAGGACGGTTTCATGTGGGAGATCCGCTATCCCCTCGAGGATGGCAAGGGCGCATTGATCGTCGCCACCACACGCCCGGAAACCCTGCTGGGCGACGTCGCGGTGGCCGTACATCCGGACGACGAACGCTACGCGCATCTGGTCGGCAAGCACGTCCGTTTGCCCCTGTGTGATCGCAGCATTCCGCTCATCGCCGACAGTTACGTCGACAAGGCATTCGGCACCGGCTGCGTCAAGATCACGCCGGCACACGACTTCAACGACTGGCAGGTCGGCCATCGGCATGGCTTCGCGCCGATCTCCATCCTCACGCTCGATGCCCGCATCAACGAGCATGGCCCGGAGAAGTATCGCGGCCTGGATCGCTATGACGCCAGAAAAGCCATCGTCGCCGATCTGGAGGCCCAGGGGCTACTGGCCTCGACCAAGCCGCACAAGCTGATGGTGCCGCGCGGCGACCGCACCCATGCCGTCATCGAGCCGATGCTCACCGACCAGTGGTTCGTCGCCATGAGCAAGCCCGCGAGCGGGCCGGATTCGGATGGCATGTCCATCGCCGCCAAGGCGCTGGAGTGCGTGGCCTCCGGCGAGATCAGATTCGTTCCCGAGCAGTGGGTGAACACCTACAACCAGTGGCTCAACAACATTCAGGACTGGTGCATCTCGCGCCAGCTCTGGTGGGGCCACCAGATCCCGGCCTGGCATGCCGACGACGGCCGCATCTACGTCGCCCACGACGAGAACGAGGCCTACACACTGGCGCGGCAGGATGGCTACGGCGGCGGCCTGGAGCGTGACCCGGACGTCCTCGACACCTGGTATTCCTCGGCGCTGTGGCCTTTCTCCACACTCGACTGGACGCCGGAATGGCCAGGAAAGTCGAATACGGCGCTCGACCTCTACCTGCCCTCATCGGTGCTGGTCACCGGCTTCGACATCATCTTCTTCTGGGTGGCGCGCATGGTGATGATGACGAAGCACATCACCGGCAGGATCCCATTCCGCCACGTCTACGTGCATGGCCTCATCCGCGACGCGGAGGGGCAGAAAATGTCGAAGTCGAAAGGCAATGTCCTCGACCCGATCGATCTCATCGACGGCATCGGCCTCGATGCCCTGGTGGAAAAGCGCACCAGCGGCCTGATGAACCCGAAGCAGGCAGCACAGATCGAGAAGCGCACGCGCAAGGAGTTCCCCAACGGCATTCCCGGCTTCGGCACCGATGCCCTGCGCTTCACCTTCGCTTCGCTCGCCAGCCCCGGCCGCGACATCAAGTTCGACATGGGTCGCTGCGAGGGTTATCGCAATTTCTGCAACAAGCTGTGGAATGCCACGCGCTTCGTGATGATGAACTGCGAGGGCCAGGATTGCGGCATCGCCAAGGAACATGCCTGCGGCACGGATGTCGTTTTCAGCCAGGTCGACCGCTGGATCGTCAGCCGCCTGCAGCGCACCGAGGCCGAGGTGGCGCAGCATTTCGCCGACTACCGCTTCGACCTGCTGGCCCGCGCCATCTACGAATTCATCTGGGACGAGTACTGCGACTGGTACGTGGAACTGGCCAAGGTGCAGTTGCAGACAGGCGACGCGGCAACGCAGCGCGGCACGCGCCGCACCCTGGTGCGTGTGCTGGAAACCATGCTGCGCCTGGCGCACCCGCTGATTCCCTTCATCACCGAGGAACTGTGGCAGAAGGTGGCGCCCGTTGCTGGCCGCGCCGGCAACGCCAACACTTCCCCCGGCCGCGACGACGAAAGCATCATGTTGCAGCCCTATCCCACGGCAGATATGTCACGCATCGACGAAAAGGCCGAGGCCGATATCCGGCTGCTCAAGGACATGATCAGCGCCTGCCGCAGTCTGCGCGGCGAAATGAACCTCTCGCCGGCACAGAAAGTACCGCTGCTGGCCGCCGGCGACACGGCACGGGTGACCGCCTTCGCGCCTTATCTCGCAGCGCTGGCACGGCTGTCGGATGTCTCGCCGACCGGCGCCGAACTGCCGGCCGGCGATGCGCCGGTACAGATCGTCGGCGATTTCCGTTTGATGCTGAAGATCGAAATCGACGTGGTCGCCGAGCGCGCGCGTCTGTCCAAGGAGATCGCCCGCGTCGAGGGCGAGATCGGCAAAGCCCGGGCCAAGCTCGACAACGCCGGCTTCGTCGAGCGTGCTCCCGCTGCCGTGGTGGCGCAGGAAAAGGAGCGGCTGGCGAACTTCACCTCGCTCACTGAAAAACTGCGCGCTCAACTTGTGCGGCTGTAGGTCGGGCTTCAGCCCGACGGCGGCGGCACATGCACGACAATCTCAGTCGGCCTGAAGGTCGACCTACGAAAGAAAGGCCGTTCTGCGCGAGCATCCGATGAAGTATCTCCTGCGCGCGCTCGCCCAGCGCAACTTCCGCCTGTATTTTCTCGGCCAGAGCGCCTCCTTCGTCGGCACCTGGATGCAGCAGATCGCGCTTGCCTGGCTGATCTACCGCCTCACCGGCTCGCCTTTCATGCTCGGCCTGACCACCTTCGCCGGCAATATTCCGATACTTTTCCTCGCGCCCTTCGGCGGCGTCTGGTCGGACCGCCTGAACCGCCGCCGCGCCATGCTGCTCACGCAATCGCTGTCACTGCTCCAGGCCGCCGTCCTGGCGGGACTGACTTTCGCCGGGCGCATCGAAGTGTGGCACCTGCTGGCCGCGGCGACCTTTCTCGGCTTGGTCAACGCCTTCGACACACCGCTGCGTCAGGCTTTCCTGCTGGAGATGGTGGGATTGCGGGAGAACCTGCCGAACGCCATCGCGATCAATTCGCTGATGATGAACGGCTCGCGCCTGATCGGGCCGGCACTGGCCGGCGTGGTGCTGGCGGCAGCCGGCGAGGCCTGGTGCTTCCTGCTCAACGCCGCGTCCTATCTTGCCATGCTCGCCGCGCTTGCCTCTATGAAGCTGTCCGAACCACCGCCGCCGCGAAACCACCCGCACTGGCTAGCCGGATTGAAAGAGGCGCTACGGTTCGCCTGGGATTTTGCGCCGAGCCGCTACCTGATCGGGATGGTGGCCCTCGTCAGCTTCGTGGCGACACCCTATGCTTCGCTGATGCCGGTGTTCGCACGCGACGTGCTCGGCGGAGATGCCAGCACGCTCGGCCTGCTCGTCGGTGCCTCCGGTGCCGGCGCCATGATTGGCGTTTTGTATCTCGCTGGACGCCGCAGCACCGCGGGGCTGGAACGGCTGATCGCCTTCGCCGGCATCAGCGCCGGTATCGGGCTCATCCTGTTCTCGCAGTCCGCGACACTTTGGCTCTCGCTGGTCCTGCTGCCGCTGGTCGGCTTCGGCATCATTTCCATCGCTGCCTCCGCCAACACCATCCTGCAACTGGTGGCACCGGATGCCATGCGCGGGCGCCTGGTAAGCCTGCACATCGCCGCCTTCCTCGGCGTGATGCCCGTCGGCTCGCTCGTCTTCGGCGTGCTTGCTGAACGTTTCGGCGCGGCCGCCACGGTCGCCGTCGGCGGCGCGCTATGCGTAATCGGCACGCTGCGGTTCGCCAGCCGCCTCGAAGTCATGCGGGACCTGCTGGCGCCCCATTACGTGCAGCGTTGAAGGCGCTTCAGCGCGCGTCCTTCTTGCCGCCCGCAGTCAGCGCCAGCGCTTCGCGGATCGCCTCGGGCGCCTTCATGATGTTCATGAAGCTGTTCGCGCCCATCATCGACAGGTCGGGGAAGCTGATGGCGATGCGGAAACGGGCATACAGGGCATACACCTTGTTGTCCGAGACGAGGATGTCGTAGGGCAAATGCGCCGTCGACTTGACATCCTTGAAGTCGATCTCGCTCATGATGTACTTGTCGTCCATGAACTTGCCGACATCGCCCTCGCCCTTCATGGCGACGCCGAACAGCGTTTCCTTCTTGCCGGCGACATCGATGCGATAAACCTTGGTGACGCCCTGCTTGCCCGCTGCAAGGCCCGCCTCGACCGCCTTCACCGCCTCTTCGTAGCTGGCGTACTTGGCGAACTCGTTGGGCTCGTCGAAGTACTCCATGCCGAAGGTGTAGTGATACTTGCGCAGCTGCGACGCCGTCAGGCCCTTGGCGCCGAACTCTTCCACTTTGCCGAGCGCCGCCTGCAGCTTTGCGGCCGTCTCCTTCAAGTCGCCCGCCATGCGGTAGGCATTCGCCATGTAGGCGGGATTGGTGTAGGCGATCTGCACGTCGTTGCCGACCTTGGTGACGGACACGCGCTGTGCGGCGCCGAAGCCGCCGTGTTCCGATTTCGCCGCTGTGGTTTTCATCTCATCGTTGGTGACGGCGATGATCGTGGCGTTGGCATAAGGCGTGTAAGTGCCGGCAATGGTGAAGCCGTTCTGCGTCAGCGCCGCCTTGGCGGCATCCACCTTCGCAGCCACCTCACCCGGCCCCTTCGAAGCCAGCACGAACGGCTTCAGCACCGCATCCTGTGCCAGAGCCACGCTGCTGATGCCGAAAAACAGGCAAAACACTCCCTTGAGAATCGCTCTCATGACTGTCTCCTTTGGTGGTTAGTTGTATATCGGAGTTGAAATAAAAGGGGGCTGCAGCGAACACGCCTGCAGCCCCTTTTTTACTGCATATGGACTTTTAGAGATCAGAACTTGATGCCGTAGGCGATACCCAGTGAGTCCTCGTACATCTTCAGGTTGGCCTCGGCCGTACCTGGGGGGAGGATTGGAAACGATCCGGAACCTTTCACCTTCTTGCTAAAGGCATGCATGTAAGCAAATGACAGTTCAGAGGATGGCGAAACCGCCCACGTCGCCCCCAGGGTCAGATGATTCTCGACCACCCCCGGCGCAATCATATTGAAGAGCGTTTCGCTCTTGGGAATCGGTTGCCGTGTCGTGCTGACCCCTGCGCGCAATGTCAGCTTTTCACTCCAGGCGTAACTAGCCCCCAGCTTGAACACCGTCATGTTGCGCCAGCCGAAACCGGCACCGTTGTCGCTACCCAGCGGGCTTAGGAATAAATTAGGTGCCAGCGGGTTCGATATCGAATCGACGTCCCCGTAATTGATCTGCTGGACATCGGCCGCGACCGTCAGCTTGGGTGTGGCCTTGATGGCGATACCGATACCATAGTTCTCGGGAATGTCGAATTCGCCCTGGTTGGCGAACAGCCCCTTGTAGCTACTGAGCTTGCCCATCCACGTGCGCGACTGGTAGGTGGCGCCGACGGTGACCGCATCGGTCAGGTTACCCGTATAGCCGAGCTTGATGCCCCAGCCGGTCGAGGAATCGGTGCCCTTGTCGGTAAAGTTGGTCGGCGACGCTGAAAAAGGGGCAAAAGCACCGAGGCCATCCGCCCTGAAGCGCTGATAGGCCAGGTTCAGAGACACGCCGACGGCATGGTTCTTGTTAATCTTGTAGGCAAAGGTCGGCGCGATGAACAGTTGCTCAAGATTGACGCCGGTTCTCTGCCCGCTGCCACCATTGAACAAAGGAATGCCGCCGCCAAACGGGGCGGGGCCATTGGCGTAGTCCGTATTCATGCCGCCGTTGCCATAGACGCTGACACCCAGGGACATGTTCCAGCCCAGCATCTTATTGTAGCCAAACTCTGGAACGAAAAAATTCTTCTTGCCGCTACCGTCGAAATCGCCCGTTAAGCCAGGTATAGCACCGAAGGGAGACACAATCTCCGAATCGCGAACCGGCCGGAACCAATCCACGCCGACGTCGAGGCGATCCCCCACGAAAACCATTCCGGCCGGATTCGTCGCGGCGGCCAACGCGTCCTGCGGCAACGCGATGCCCACGCCCGCCATGCCCTTGGCCTTCATGCCGTAGCCGTGCGAGAAATAGCCGTTGGTCGCCAGCGCCACACCCGGTGCCGCCAGGCCAGCCATTGCCAGCAGGCCGATCAGTCTCTTGAATTTCATTGCGCCCTCTCCCCTTTTAAAGTCCATGTGCATGAAGCTATGCGCTTGTTCCCTTAAATACAACAATAACTAGAAATTAAATGCAGTTAATTCCACAACTTGTTGCTCTAGCGCAACATTTTTTACATGTACAGGCTGACATCCGCCTGCTGCGCCATCGGCAGGAATGTCGCCGCACCACAGTATTCCTTCACTTCCGGAATGAAATCGTCGTGCGTGAAGCCGAACAGGTCGACGGTCATCTGGCAGCCGATCATTTCCACGCCGGCCTCTAGGCACAGGCCGCGCAGTTCGCCGATCTCGGCAACGCCGTTGTTCTTGATGGTCTGTTTCATGAGCATCGTCGCCATCGACTCGAAGCCGGGAATGCCAGCTTGAATGAGATTCGGGATGTTCCAGTTGAGGCTCTTGAACCAGTCCGGGCCGAAGGGCATCTTCATCGGCATGCCGGGGTTGCCCAGCGGACTGACCTTCAGGTCGCTGATGTCTTTCTTCAGCAGATTCAGGCCGTAGAAGGTGCAGAAGATGGAGACGTCCCAGCCCAGGGCGGCGGCGGTCGAGCCGAGGATGAAGGGCGGGTAGGCCCAGTCGAGCGTGCCCTTGGTGGCGATGATGGTCATCGAGGGCGTCTTGGCGGCCCTGATTTCCTCGAGTTTCTGCGGAAGAATCTCGTCGAGGCGCTGTCGGATCAGCGCATCCAGGGCGGCGTTGTCTACTGGCATGTTCATGTGCGTCCTCCTTTGAAGGATCTGCAAGGCTATGTACTAGTCGACCTTGTCTTTGTTCAAGGTATTAACGGATAATGATGTTCTAAAGTGCATCTATCAGCCAGATGAATTTATTTATCTGGCAATATCAGGGACGTATGCTGCACCGCAAGAATTGGCGCGGAGAGGGGGCGACAGCCGGATCACCGGCTACCGCGCCGGAAGGCTTACTACTTGCGCTTGATATAGAACTCGAATTCCTTGCCCTTCTCCGCTGTCGAGAGAAGTTCATTGCCGGTCTGTTTGGCGAAGGCGGCGAAGTCTTTCACCGAGCCGGGGTCGGTGGACATGATGCGCAGCACCTGGCCACTCGTCATGTCCGCCAATGCTTTCTTGGCGCGCAGAATCGGCAGCGGGCAATTCAGTCCCTTGGCATCCAGCTCTTTGTCGAAATTCATTTCAGTCCCTCCTCGGTAATTTGACCCATGCTTACGAAATTTCAGCCGTGACTAATATACTTTTGCGCTGTCTCTTGCGCAACCCGTTGCAGGCAAGGGAAAACATCGAATTTCTTTTTCCGTCCATTCAGGACACCGCCTGGTAGTACAGATTCTGCGGATGGTTGGCCTGGGCGAAGAAAAACCAGCGCTCGGCCAGCAGCCCGGCATATTGCACGGCAAAGGCGGCCAACAGCAACGCCGATGATGCGCTTGCCACACCCCCTGCAAGCAGCCCGAGCGGCAGCGGGAAGACCAGCAGGAGGAAGACCCATTTTACCTGGCGCAGCAAGGCGGCCGACTTGCCGTGGAAGAACTCGCGCGTGTTGAACGAACCGCCCATGGCGCCCTGCGCCATCTGCACGATGCGCGGGTGCTTCACGCCGATCGCCGTGCGCAGGGTCGACTTCGGCTTGAGGCGGGCATTGCGCAGCAGCGAAGCGGCGCGGCCGACCAGGGCAAGCAGCGTCAGGATCAGGGTCCAGCCGGCATAAAACCGCATCAACTCGGGCGCCGCAAGTGCCGCCAGGGCTGTTGCCAGGAAGAACCCGGACGCACCGCCCAACAGGGTGTAATTGATCACTGTCAGCGGCGTGTGCCATTCCTGCAGGAAGCGCAGGCAGGCGTAGATCATGCCGGTGCACACGAACAGCGCAAAGGCCAACACGGTACCGGCCACGCCGAGAATCGCCGTGACGTTGACCGGCGCGCCGGAGGGCAGTGTCGCCAGCAGCGGATTGAATCCAGTGTAGTGCGCTGCGCCATAGAGGAACACCACGCCCATGAAGGCGGGCAGGACGATTACCTCGCGTGACAGCCAGGAGGTGCGCCATTTCGCCGCCGAGCGCCAAGCGCGCTCCGGATGGCCAAGGTGGAAGAAGGAGGCGATCAGTCCGGCGACAAGGAATCCCAGCGCCAGCGCACTGCCGAACGCATAGAAGCGACTGTCCTGCTTCGGCAACAGGTCGAAGGCGGCATACGACTCTACGGTGAACAGGGCAAGGAACAATCCCTGGCCGACGCCGATCAGGGTGGTCAGAAAAATGACGGAGAAAGCCGGGTGCATATGTGTGTGCCTATCTATCCCCTAGCCCCTTTCCCGGGGAAAGGGGTAACGGTTGTTCGGCCGCGCAATGCGCGGCCTCCGTAGTTGCTGACTTGCCGCGCCTTGCCACGCCGTGGGGCGACCCGGCGACGCGGCGCTTACCATGAGGTCACGTCGTCAAGCGACGGCTCGGCCTTGGCCGGCTTCGGCAGCTTGCCGTCGACCTTGAGCGGATTGTCGGCGCGCACCAGCTCGTCCTCATGGATGCGCAGCTTGGTCTTGCGCCGCGGCAGGTAATGGTTGGCCGGCTGCGTGCCCCACTCCGGCATGAGCGGATAGCCGCCGCTCTCGCGGATCGCAATCGACACCTCGGATTCCGGATCGTGCACGTCGCCGAACAGGCGCGCGCTGGTCGGGCAGGCGAGCACGCAGGCCGGCTTGCGGTCGCGCTCCGCCAAGGTCGTGTCGTAGATGCGATCCACGCACAACGTGCATTTCTTCATCACCTTCTGCTTTTCGTCGATCTCGCGCGCACCGTAGGGACAGGCCCAGGAGCAGTACTTGCAGCCGATGCACTTATCGTAGTCGACGAGGACGATGCCGTCCTCGGCACGCTTGTAGGAGGCGCCGGTCGGGCACACCGGTACGCAGGGCGGCTCCTCGCAGTGCAGGCAGGACTTGGGAAAGTGAACGGTTTCCGTGGTGGGGAATTCGCCCACCTCAAAGGTCTGCACACGGTTGAAGAAGGTGCCGGTCGGGTCGGCGCCATAGGGATCGAAGTCGCTCATCGGCCCGGCCTGCCCGGAGGTGTTCCACTCCTTGCAACTCGTCACGCAGGCGTGGCAGCCGACGCAGACGTTGAGGTCGATTACGAGGGCAAGCTGCGTCACTTCTTCGCCCCCGCAATGAAGCTCAGCAGGCTCTTGCGCTCGCTCTGTCCGGGGTAAGGTTGCAGCGTAGCAAACTGCGGAGAAGTCTCCGCCGTCTCGCCGGGACTGACTTTCGAGATGCGCACGCGCACGTCGTACCAGGCCGCCTGGCCGGTGACGGGATCGGAGTTGCTGATGCGGCCGTTGCCCTCCGGCAACTCCTCGGAAATGACATGGTTGAGCAGGAAGCCCAGCTTCGACTCATTCGCATCGGGGGTCAGGTTCCAGGCGCCGGCCGCCTTGCCGATGGCGTTCCAGGTCCACACCGTGCCCGGCTCCACCGCCTCGGAAAGCCGCGCCATGCAGCGCACCTTGCCCCACTGCGATTCGACCCAGATCCAATCGTCGTCGGCGATGCCGGCCAGTCGCGCCGTGCGCGCATTGATGTACAGATAGTTGTGCGCGTGGATCTGCCGCAGCCAGGCGTTCTGCGAATCCCACGAGTGGTACATCGCCATCGGTCTTTGTGTGACCGCGGCGAGCGGGTACTTGTGCGTGTCGGTCGCTTGCACTTCGAGCGGATCGAAATAGAAGGGCAGCGGGTCGAAATAGGTCTCGATGCGCTGTTTCAGGTGTTCGGGCGGCTTGCGCGTGATGCCCTTGCCCTGCGCGGCAAGGCGGAACTTTTGCAGCACCTCGGAATAGAGGTGGATGAGGATCGGTTCGGCGTAGCGTGTGATGCGGCTGCGTTGCGACCACTCCAGGTAGCCCTGGTTCCAGTTGCGCATGTACTGATAGGAGCGCGGCAATTCGTGGTGGTAGACGCAGTTGTTGGCCGCGTACATCTCCCACTGGCGTAGATTCGGTTCGCCGCGCATGAATTTCTCGCCACCCTTGCCGCGCCAGCCGGCAAGAAAGCCGATGCCCGAGCCGGGCTCGGTCTCGTAGTTGGTGACGAAATCAGGGTAGTCGCGATATTTGCGCGTGCCGTCCTTCTTGACGAACACCGGCAGTTTCAGGCGCGTGCCGAGTTCGATCAGCACTTCCTGGAAAGGCTTGCACTCGCCGGTCGGCGGCAGCACCGGGATGCGCACCGAGTCCACCGGGCCGTCGAACTCGGAGATCGGCCGGTCGAGCATGGACATCACGTCGTGCCGCTCGAGGTAGGTCGTGTCCGGCAGCACCAGGTCGGCGAAGGCCGTCATCTCCGACTGGAAGGCGTCGCAGACGACGATGAAGGGGATCTTGTACTCGCCCTGCTCATCCTTGTCATTGAGCATCTTCCGCACTTCCGCCGTGTTCATGGTGGAGTTCCACGCCATGTTGGCCATGAAGATGAGCAGGGTGTCGATACGGTAGGGGTCGCCGCGCCAGGCGTTGGTGATGACGTTGTGCATGAGGCCATGCACCGACAGCGGATACTCCCAGGAGAAGGCCTTGTCGATGCGCACCGGCTTGCCGTCTTCATCGACGAAGAGGTCGTCCGGCTCGGCCGGCCAGCCCAGCGCCATGCCGTCGAGCGGATGGTTGGGCTTCACTGCCAGCGGCGTGTTCGGCGTTTTGGCACAGGGCGGGATCGGCCGCGGGAAAGGCGCCTTGTGGCGGAAGCCGCCCGGCCGGTCGATGGTGCCGAGCAGGCTCATCAGGATGGCCAGCGCGCGGATGCTGTGGAAACCGTTGGAATGCGCCGCCAGGCCACGCATGGCATGGAAGGCCACCGGGTTGCCGGTGACGGTGTCGTGCTCCTTGCCCCAGGAGTCGGTCCACGCGATGGGCAGCTCGATCTGCTGGTCGCGCGCCGTGACACCCATCTCGTAGGCGAGGCGCTTGATGGTCGCGGCGGGAATCCCGGTCAGCCTCTCCGCCCATTCCGGCGTGTAGTCCTTCACGCGCGCCTGCAGCAGTTGGAAGGCCGGCGACACCTTTGTGCCGTCGGAAAGCGTGAACTCGCCAAGAAGGTGCGGATCGCAACCCTCCGTATGCGTGATCACCGGTTTTTGCGAGGTGCGGTCCCACCACAGCTTGTTCTGCGGATCGAAGCAGCCCTCCTCCTCCGGCACTTCGGTGCGCAGGAACATGCCGAACTCGTCGCTCTTCTCGTCGAGGTTCACCAGTTGGCCGGCATTGGTGTAGCGCACCAGGAAGTCGCGGTCGTAGAGGCCCTGCGCGATGATCTCGTGGATGATGGCCAGCAGCAGCGCGCCGTCGGTGCCCGGGCGGATCGGCACCCACTCGTCGGCGATGGCCGAATAGCCGGTGCGCACCGGGTTGATGGAGACGAAGCGGCCGCCGTTCCTCTTGAATTTCGAGATGGCGATCTTCAGCGGATTCGAATGGTGATCCTCGGCGGTGCCGATCATCACGAACAACTTGGCGCGGTCGAGGTCCGGTCCGCCGAACTCCCAGAAGGAGCCGCCGATGGTGTAGATCATGCCGGCGGCCATGTTCACCGAGCAGAAGCCGCCGTGCGCCGCGTAATTCGGCGTGCCGAACTGCCGCGCGAAGAGGCCGGTCAATGCCTGCATCTGGTCGCGGCCGGTGAACAGGGCAAACTTCTTCGGGTCGGTGGCGCGAATTTTCGCCAGACGTTCCGACAGGAGGGTAAATGCCTGCTCCCAGGAAATCGCCTCGAACTCGCCGGCGCCGCGCTCGCTGCCCTGCTTGCGCAGCAGCGGCTTCGTCAGCCGTGCCGGCGAATACTGCTTCATGATGCCGGAGCTGCCCTTGGCGCAGATCACGCCCTGGTTGAGCGGATGGTCCGGGTTGCCGTCGATGTAGCGCACCTGCCCGTCGACCAGATGCACGCGGATGCCGCAGCGGCAGGCGCACATGTAGCAGGTGGTTTTCTTCACCTCCTGCACGGATGGGGTCGGCACGGACATGGCTGGAATGGGTTGGGAGGCCAATATATTAGGGATTGTTTATATTCTTCGCACTTTACGCTAAGTCCTCAAGCCAATTGTTTTTATTTAGCTATAAGTAGCATGGTCTTGAGTAACTTATGACTTAGTGTAAGCTCGTTTGTCAGATACTGCGGTTTTCAGGATAGTAGGTTTCTCCCATGAGCGACATCCCCGGATTCAACCCCGCTGAACGGCGCGCCATCGAGGCAGCGATGATCTATCGCTATGGCCAGTTGGTCGAGCTGCAGGAAGCTGACGTCGAGATTCGGCTCGTGCCGGGCAGCGAAGACCTCACCACCGTGCCGGGCATCTACTGGAACGAGCGCAACGTGCAGTTCGTCGTCTGCAAGCTCGGCGACACGCGCTACCGCTCCTATTTCTTCTACAGCGAGGACAAGCAGTACCGCATCGGCGAGCAGGACTACGACGTCATCGAGGACTGCGTGCGCAACCTGCTGCAGTTGCAGGTCGACCACGACGCCAAGCGCCGCGCCATCATGTCCAATCCGGGGCTTGGCGTGGACGACGACTACCACGGCCCCATCGTGGTCTGAGTCGCCTGCTGTCGTTCGAAAGATGACCATCGAAAAGGCGCGCCAGATGCTGCAGGCCCAGGCCGGCTTCGGCGGCGGCTACAGCGCCAACGGCGCCCGCCTCGTGCTTGCCGAAGTGCAGCATGAGCACGGCCGCGAGGCCGTCGACGCGCTCATCGCCGAACTGGAACTGGAGCGCATCTTCGGCTTCACGCCAGGACAGGATTTCTCCCTCTACAGCTGGAAAAAATGAAAGTCTGCATCGTCTCCGACAGCCATGACCGCGGCCCCATGCTGGGCGCCGCCGTCGAGGAAGCAAAATCCCTCGGTGCCGAAGCCGTCCTGCATTGCGGCGACATCATCGGCCCGAATACTCTGAAACCCCTGCTCAAGCTTGGCCTCCAGGTACATGTCATTCACGGCAACAACCTCGGTGACTTCACGGCGATCTGCCAGATGGCCTCGCGCTCAAACGGCCTGCTGCACTATCACGGCGGCGATGCACAACTGGAACTTGGCGGAAGGAAGATTTTTCTGGTGCACTATCCTCACTATGGCCGCGCCATGGCCTGCACCGGCGACTTCGATCTCGTCTGCTGCGGCCACAGCCACAAGCCGGAAATTACCCGGCAACCCAATGTAAGGGGCGGCGAAACCTGGCTGGTCAACCCCGGCACGGTGGCCGGCCTCGGCGCGCCATCCGCGACGTGGGTGCTGGGCGACCTGGCGGCCATGACTTTTGCCGTTCGCTCGCTGAGTCTGGCGACCGTTTGACCCCACGGACTGCGGTGGTTTGATTTGCATCAAGCTTCCGACGAAATCGTAATTGAGACTTTCAATCTGCGCATAGGGAAATTGAGACGGAAATCAGCGCGTTATTGATTAGAATCCATTACTGCTCTTCAACAGATCATTCAGTTCCCGGGAGGCTCGATGTCAGCATCCATCGCTACCAACCAGACGATTCTCGTCGTCGGCGGCGGCATCTCCGGCATGACCGCGGCGCTCGAAGCCGCCGAATGCGGCAAGCAGGTCATCCTCGCCGAAAAACTGCCGACGCTCGGCGGACGCACGGCGCTGCTCTACCGCTACTTTCCCAAGATGTGCCATCCGGTGTGCGGCCTGGAAATCAACCTGCGCCGCCTCAAGGGCAACCGCAACGTGCGGGTGCTGACGATGGCCGAAGTGTCCGCCATCAGCGGCACGCGCGGCGACTACACCGCCACGCTGAAAATCGCCCCGCGCTACGTCAACGACAAATGCACCGGCTGCGGCGACTGCGGCAACGCGGTCTCAGCCGAGATCCCCAACCCCTTCAACTATGGCCTGAACAAGATGAAGGCCGCCTACCTGCCGCACGGCATGGCCTATCCGCAGCGCTATGTGCTCGACCCCTCCATCGTCGGCACACCCGACGGCGAAGCGGCCAAGGCCGCCTGCAAGGTCGGCGCCATCGACCTCGGCATGCAGGAAGAGACGATCGAGCTGAAGGTCGGCGCCGTGGTCTGGGCCACCGGCTGGAAGCCCTACGACGCAGCGAAGATCCAACCCTACGGCTACGACCGCTTCGCCAACGTCATCACCTCCGTCGAGTTCGAGCGCATGTGCGACCCGCACGGCCCGACCGGCGGCAAGATCCTGCGCCCCTCCGACGGCAAGGAGGCGAAGAACGTCGCCTTCATCCAGTGCGCCGGCTCGCGCGACGAGAACCACCTGCGCCACTGCTCGCGCATCTGCTGCATGGCCTCCCTCAAGCAGACGCAGTACGTGCGCGAAGCCTGGGGCGACGAAGGCAAGTCGACCATCTACTACATCGACATCCGCGCCATTGACCGCTTCGAGGATTTCTACCAGATGGTGCAGCGGGACGCGACCGTGAGCTTCATCAAGTCGAAGGTGGCGAAGATCGTGCAGGACGAGAAGACCGGCGACGTGGTCCTCCACGGCGTCGACACCGAAGGCTACAACCGCTACGCCACGCCGCATGACCTCGCCGTGCTGGCGGTCGGCATGGAGCCGTCGATCAAGGGCGTCAGCCTGCCGGCCGACATCGTGCTCGACTCGAGCGGCTTCATGGAGACTGCTGGCGACGGCATGTTCAGCGCTGGCTGCGCGACCAACGCCCTCGACGTCAACCGCGCGGTACAGAACGCCACGGCGGCTTCGCTGCGCGCGATTCAAGTGATCAATAAAACAGCCGGCACGGAGGCAGCGTAATGGC
>JADFDU010000023.1 GCA_018262775.1 Rhodocyclaceae bacterium | reverse complement strand
CCTCACTTGTCGCAGGGCGACGTGCGTTTCGAGCCGCGCGGCGCGCTGGCCGCGGGAGCAGACGGGCTGCATGACATACGCCGTATTGTTGCCGCTGCGGGCGCCCATCTCGAGACGGGCGGACAGCTCTGGTTCGAGCACGGTTACGACCAGGCACAGGCGGTCGGCGCCCTGCTCGTCGAAGCGGGCTTTGCCGGCATGGGGCATCTGCGGGATCTGGCAGGGATTGTGCGTGTCACGGGCGGAGTGAAACCTTGACGCGACACGGCGGTAACCGTTAAACTTGACAAAATTAGTAGGGTTATTTTTAGTAGGATTATTTCGAAGGGAACAGCAATGGACAACGTACAAGACCTCCTCAAGGAACAGGTTTCCACCCACCCGGTGGTGCTCTACATGAAGGGCACGCCGACATTTCCGCAATGTGGTTTCTCCGCCAAGGCGGCGCAGATCCTCAAGCAGTGCGGTGTGAAGGACTACTTCTCGGTGAACGTCCTGGAGCATCCGGGCATCCGCGCCGGCATCAAGGACTTCTCCAGCTGGCCGACCATTCCGCAGCTCTACATCAACGGCGAGTTCGTCGGCGGTTCCGACATCGTCAGCGAGATGTACCAGACGGGCGAGCTGCAGAAGAAACTCGAAGGCATCGCCGCCTAGCGGCTTTCCTGTCGCCGCTGCCGCTACCACCACCGTATTGCAGCGGCTGACTTTTGCCGGCAGGGCGCGGCTAACCGCGCAATTCGGCCAGCAGCCGGTCGATCATCCGCTCTGCCTGGCGCAGGTAGCCGGCGCCGAACAGGTTGAGATGGTTGAGGACGTGGTAGAGGTTGTAGAGTGTCTTGCGCGACTCGTAGCCTTCCGCCAGCGGCCAGGCCTCGCGATAGGCGGCATAAAACGCCTGCGGAAATCCGCCGAACAATTCCGTCATCGCCAGGTCCGTCTCGCGGTCGCCGAAATACACGGCCGGATCGAAGACGGCCGGCGCGTCGCCGCACATTGCCGCGTTGCCATGCCACAGGTCACCGTGCAGCAGACTCGGCTGGGCACGATAGTCGAGAAAAAATGCTGGTAACTTTTCCGCCAATAACGCTCCCTTGTCCTGCAGTTGCCGCCCGTGTGTAGCGGCGCGTCTCACCTGCGGCAGCAGGCGCGCCGTAGCGAAGAAGCGCGGCCAGCTGTCGCTCTGCGGGTTGATTTGCGGCGTGGCGCCGATGAAGTTGTCGCGGCGCCAGCCGTAATGCGCGCCACGGCTTAGGTGCAACGCCGCCAGCGCGCGGCCGCAGGCGATGGCACCGACGTGTTCAGCGACCGGCCGCAGGTGCAGATGTTCCAATACGAGATACGCCTGCCCGTCGATCACGCCGCAGCACAGCGGCCGCGGCATGCGGAATGCGTTCGCCCCGGCCAAGGCCACCAGTCCATCGCTTTCTGCCTCGAACATCGACAGGGCTGTCGGGTCGTTCAGTTTTACGAACCAGTTTGCCCCGTCGCCTTCAAGCACCCACGCGCGATGGATGCAGCCGCCGCTCGCCTCACGGCTGGACAACGCATGGAACGGACGACCCGAGACGCGACTGATCTCAGCCGAGAGCGATTCGCCCAGTGGCATCAAACCGAGGCGAGACGCGCGTTGGCCAGCGCCAGGCGGTTGGCCAGCACTTCGAGGAAGGCGGCGTAGAAATGCATGCGGCAGACTTCCGAGGCTTGCCGTAGCGCGTCGCCGCGGATGGTGATGATCTTCGCCGGTGTCTGCGCGACGACGTCGGCGTTGCGGCTGCTGTGGCTCCTGCTGATGACGGCCATTTCGCCGAAGCAGTCGCCGGGGGTGAGGATGCTGAGGATGCGCCCGCGCTTGTTGATCCTCACCTCGCCTTCGGCGAGGAAGCAGAAATAGTCGCCCGGTTCGCCGTCCTTCATGATGACGGTCTCGGGCGCCACCTGGTTCCAGTCGGAGAAACGCACCACCTCCCAGATCTCGACGTCGCTGAATTCGGTGAAGAAGGGTAGGTCGCGCAGGGTCTCGTACTTTTCCGTGTCGGCGAAATCGCGTTCGCGCGCCTTCAGCTGTTTGTTGCGGAAGGCCTGCGCCAGGTCGTGTGAGAACTCCTCCCAACTGGTGTAACGCGCGTCAAGATCTTTCTGCATGGCGCGGGCGACGACGGCGTCGAGGTTCTCCGGGATCTCGCGGCGGAAATCCGAAGGCGGCGGCGGTGCGTCATGGGTGATCTGGTACACCATGCTGTAGTTGTTGCTCGCCTGGAAGGGCAGGCGGCCGGTGAGCAGCTGGTACATGACGACGCCGAGAGAATAGATGTCGGTCTGGTGGTTGAGCGGCATTTCACGCACCTGTTGCGGCGACATGTAGGCGGGCGAGCCGATACCCGAGACCTGGGTGCGCGTCTGGTCACCACTGGTGAACAGCGCCGCGCCGAAATCCGAGATCTTGATGTCCCCGCCGAGGTTGTCAGATGCGGCGAGAAGGATGTTGGCCGGCTTGATGTCGCGGTGGGTGATGCCCAGATGGTAGGCGTAGTCCAGCGCCCGCGTGCATTTGAAGACGATCTCCACCAGCCGGTCGAGCGGCAGCAGGTTGTCCGGCGTGCAGAAGGGTTCGAGGGTGCCACCGGCGACGTACTCCATGACGATGTAGCTTTGCGCATCGTCGACCACGGCGTCGAAGATCTGCACGATGTGCGGGTGCATCAGCTTGCCGGCGAGGGAGGCTTCGTTGACCAGCAGGTGGCGATAAAGGCGCCCGCGCTCCTTGTCGCGCAGCACTTCCTGGGCGATGACCTTGATCGCCACCTCACGCTGGGCGAACGGATCCCAGCCCAGCCAGACCGTGCTGGTGGCGCCCTCGCCGAGATGGCTGCGGACGTCGTACTTGCCGATCTTCTCCGGGGTCTCCATCGCGCCTTTATACCGATGTCAAGCGGGTATTGGCAAGCGACAGGCGCTCGACGAGGATGCGCAGGAAGGCGCGGTCGAAGCTGTGGCGGCAGGCATCCGAGGCGCGCCGCAGTGCTTTCGTTGGCACGGTGATGACGGTGGCCTCGCTCAGCGTCGACACGTCCGCGCCGCGCGTGCCGGCCTCCTCGCCGAGGTAGGCCATCTCGCCGAAACACTCGCCGGCAGAGAGGATGTTGAGCAGTTTGGCGTTCTTGGTGACCTTGACCTCGCCGCCGGCGAGAATGCAGAAAGTGTCGCCGGGCGTGCCTTCGCGCATCAGCACGGTGCCGGGCGGGGAGCGCTGCCAGTCGGACAGGCGCAGCACCTCCCACAACTGGACGTCGCTGAAGTTGCGGAAGAAGGACAGACCGCGCAGGGTGTTGAATTTTTCGCTGTCGGCGATTTCCGTGCGCGTCTGAGCCAGGCGCTCGTTGCGGAAGATCTCGGCCAGGTCGAAGGAAAAGTCATCCCAGTTGGCGTAGCGATCCTCGAGCGATTTTGCCATGGCCTTCATGACGACGCGGTCCACGACGGCAGGAATGCCTGCACGCATGGCCGAGGGCGGCGGCGGCTGGGTGTTGAGGATCTGATGCACGATGCTGCCGTTGTTGCTGCCCTGGAAGGGTAGCTGGCCGGTGAGCAACTGGTACATGACCACGCCGAGCGAAAAGATGTCGGTGCGGTGGTCGAGCGGCCACTCCTGCACCTGCTGCGGCGACATGTAGGCGGGCGAGCCGATGCCCGCGATGGCCGTCTGGTCGCTGGAGGTGGTGATGGCCGCGCCGAAGTCGGAAATCTTCACATCCGTACCGCTGTCGCCACCGCGCAGGATGTTGGCCGGCTTGAGGTCGCGGTGGATGACGCCCAGGCGGTAGGCGAAGTCGAGCGCACGCGAGCACTTGAAGATCATCTCGACGACATCCACCAGCGGCAGCAGCTTGTCGGGCGTGCAATAGGGTTCCAGCGTGCCGCCCGCCACGTACTCCATAACGATGTAGCTGGGGTCGGCATCGGCCGCCGCGTCGTAGATTTGTGTGATGTGCGGGTGGTTCAGCTTGCCGGCGAGCGAGGCCTCGGTGACGAAGAGCTTGCGCGCCAGTTTGCCGCGCTCGCCCTCCGAGAAGACGTTGCCGGCCATCACCTTGATGGCCACGTCGCGCTCGGCGAATGGGTCGTGTGCCAGGTGGACGACGGAGGTCGCGCCCTCGCCGAGCTTTTTGAGGATCTGGTATTTGCCGATCTTGTCCATGATCTGTAGGTCGGGCTTCAGCCCGACATGTTTACTTGCAGGTTTTCTGTCGGGCTGGGGACTGACCTACAGGGTTTTCCGCGCCGCGGCGATCGCCGCGCGCACCTGTTCCGGCGCGGTGCCGCCAACATGGTTGCGCGAGGCGAGCGAGCCTTCCACGCTGAGCACGGCGAGGGCGTCCTCGTCGATGAGCGGCGAGAAGCGGCGCAGCGCGTCGAGGCCGAGTTCGGCCAGGTCGCAGCCTTTCTCCTCGGCGGCGCGCACGGCGAGGGCCACTGCTTCGTGGGCGTCGCGGAAGGGCAGGCCCTTCTTCACCAGGTAATCGGCGAGGTCGGTGGCGGTGGCATAGCCCTGCCGCAGCGCCGCGCGCATGGCTTCGGGGCGCACGTGAATGCCGCCGACGAGATCGGCGAAGATGGCCAGCGTGTCGCGCACGGTGTCGACCGTGTCGAAGAGCGGCTCCTTGTCTTCCTGGTTGTCCTTGTTGTAGGCCAGCGGCTGGCCCTTCATGAGCGTCAGCAGGCCCATCAGGTGGCCATAGACGCGGCCGCTCTTGCCGCGCGCCAGCTCGGGCACGTCGGGATTCTTCTTCTGCGGCATGATCGAGGAGCCGGTGCAGAAGCGGTCGGCGAGGTCGATGAAGCCCACACGCGGGTTCATCCACAGGATCAGCTCTTCGGAGAAGCGCGAGATGTGGGTCATGACCAGCGCCGCCGCCGCGGTGAACTCGATGGCGAAATCACGGTCGCTGACGGCATCGAGGGAGTTCGCGCAGACGCCGTCGAAGCCCAGTTCGCGGGCGACGAACGCACGATCGATCGGATAGGAGGTGCCGGCCAGCGCGGCTGCGCCCAGCGGCAGGCGGTTGACCCGCTTGCGGCAGTCGGCGAGGCGCTCGCGGTCGCGCGCCGCCATCTCGAAATAGGCCATCAGGTGGTGGCCGAAGGTGACCGGCTGCGCCACCTGCAGGTGCGTGAAGCCCGGCATCGGCGTGGCGGCATGCGCTGCGGCCAGGTCGAGCAGCGCCCCCTGGTAGCTGCGCAGCAGGGCGTCGAGGCCGTCGATCTCCTCGCGCAGCCACAGGCGGATGTCGGTGGCGACCTGGTCGTTGCGCGAGCGGCCGGTGTGCAGGCGCTTGCCGGCGTCGCCGACGAGGGCGGTGAGGCGCTTCTCGATGTTGAGATGCACGTCCTCGTCGTCGAGCGACCAGTCGAACTCCCCGTTCTCGATTTCCAGCTTGATCGCCGCCATGCCGCGCTCGATGGCGGTGAGGTCGTCCTCGCCGAGGATGCCCTGCTGCGCCAGCATGCGCGCGTGGGCAAGCGAACCGCGGATATCGTGGAAGGCCAGGCGCCGGTCGAAGGACACGGAGGCCGTATAGCGCTTGACGAGATCCGCCACCGGCTCACTGAAGCGCCCGGACCAGGCCTTGTCACTGGAATCACTGCTGTGATCTGTCATAATCGTTCCGGATACTACTATGGTGTTCAGGGCAGCAAATGAGTATACGGCAAAACCCCCAGCCGACACGCCTGCCGGACTTCGGCAATCTCGGCGTCATGTTGCGCAGCCTGCTGGCGGTGAACCTGCTGGCCCTGTGTGCGGCGCTGGTGCGCAACGCCGAACTGGCGCGCCTGCCGCAGGAAATGGTCGAACTCGCCGCCGTGGTCGAGCCGCCGCTGATCGCCTGCGTGGTACTGTTGTACGCGACGGGCAAATGGCTGGCGCGCCTGCCGTATGGCGTGGCGCTGGCCGCCGTGACCGGTGCCTGCGCCTTGCTCGCCGCACTGTTCCATGCCCTGCTCAACCCGCCCGGCCTGCCGCTGGCAGCCCTGCCGCGCGCCGCCCTGTGGGGCGCGGCGGTGGCACTGGCCATCCTGGCCTATTTCGACTTGCGCAACCGCGCCTTCTCGCCGGCCGTCGCCGAGGCGCGCCTGATGGCGCTGACGGCGCGCATCCGCCCGCATTTCCTCTTCAACAGCCTGAATGCCGTGCTCGGCGTCATCCGCTCCGATCCGCGCCGCGCCGAACAGGCGCTGGAGGAACTCTCGGACCTGTTCCGCGTGCTGATGGGCGAGAACAAGGATCTGGTGACGCTGAAGGAGGAATTCGGACTGTGCCGGCAGTACCTCGAGCTGGAGAATCTGCGTCTGGGCGACAGGCTGCACGTGGCATGGGACGTCGACGCCTGCCCGCTGGACGCGCAGGTGCCGCCGCTCATGTTGCAACCCTTGCTGGAGAACGCCGTCTACCATGGTGTCGAGCCGTCTCCGGAACCGGTGACGGTGACGCTGCGCGCGGCGCGCGAGGGCGAGGAGATCCGCATTGCGCTGTCCAATCCCTACCATGGCGAGCATGCGCAGCACGCCGGCAACCGCATGGCGCTCGACAACATCCGCGAGCGGTTGATGCTGTTCTACGATCTCGAGGCACGACTGGAAACCGAGACGGAAGCAGGCGTGTTTCGCGTGACCATCC
Organism: Rhodocyclaceae bacterium; assembly: GCA_018262775.1. Taxonomy (GTDB): domain Bacteria; phylum Pseudomonadota; class Gammaproteobacteria; order Burkholderiales; family Rhodocyclaceae; genus Desulfobacillus. Next base: position 31,205 of record JADFDU010000023.1, on the reverse strand, counting down.
GCCTGCCCTATCGCCGGGAAGGAACATGAGCCCCCACGCTCACTTTCGTTCGAGGAGTGCCGGCTTTGCACAGCCGGCCCGTTGCGCAGGCGCGGAGCGGTGCTCCGCGAAACCCCTGCTTCACCCCCCCAAGGGGGCGCATGCCGCCTTCGGGGCGGTCCTTCAGGAGGCATGACCATGAGCGAACCGTTGCGCGTGTTTATTGTGGACGACGAGGCGCCGGCGCGGGCACGCCTGAAGGCCCTGCTGGCGGATATCGCCGCCGAGCTGCCCAACGAACTCGTCGGCGAGGCGGCCAACGGCATCGAGGCGCTCGAACGGCTGGAGGCGGTGTCCGCCGACGTCGCACTGGTAGACATCCGCATGCCGAAGATGGACGGCATCGAACTCGCGCGCCACCTCGCCGGCGCCGAGCATGCGCCGGCGGTGGTGTTTACGACCGCTTACGACCAGTACGCGGTGCAGGCGTTCGAGTTGAATGCCATCGACTACCTGGTCAAGCCCGTGCGGGCGCAGCGCCTGGCTGCGGCGCTGGAGAAGGCGCGCCGTGCCGCGCCGCCGGTGCGCGAGGCGCTTGCCAGTCTGGCGCCGGAGGCGCGCCGCCACCTTTCCGTCTCCGAACGCGGCCGCATCCTGCTGATCCCGGTGGCAGACATCCTCTACCTCAAGGCCGAACTGAAGTACGTGACGGCGCGCACGCGTGAGCGCGAGCACCTGCTCGACGAATCCCTCACCCACCTGGAGCAGGAGTTTGCCATCCGCTTCATCCGCGTGCATCGTAACTGCCTGGTGGCGCGGGATGCCATCGCCGGCTTCGAAAAGAACGCCGCCGAGGACGGCGAGACGCACTGGGCCGTGCTGCTGTCGGGTCTGGAGGAGAAGCTGCCCGTGTCGCGCCGGCAATGGCCCGCCGTCAAGGCAGTGATTGCCGGCGAGGGCAAAGCCTGATGTTCGAATCGCTGCAGCCGGCCTGGGCCTATTTCTGGCGCGAGGAGTCGCCCTACGTGGTGTCGGCGGCGCTGTTGCTGGCGGCCCTGCTGTGGTCCCTGCGGCCGAGCGACCGGCGCTCCATCGCCTACACCCTGGGCTTGTTTGCCGCCTGCCTGGCGGGACAGTTCGCCGCCGGCGTGATCGATGCGCACGGCCTCTCCGTCGGCGCGGCGGCGGCACACGAGCTGTTCGTGGTGGGTTCCGGCGTGGCGCTGATCCGCCTGGCCGGCCTGTGCCTCTTCCGTGTGCTGCTGCCGGCCGCGGGGCTGCGGCCGCCGCGCATCGTCGAGGACATCGTCGTCATCCTCGCCTATGTTGGCTTTGCCCTGGTGCGCATGCGCCTGGCCGGCGTCGACCTCTCCGGCATCGTCGCCACTTCGGCGGTGATCACCGCGGTGGTCGCCTTCTCCATGCAGGATACGCTGGGCAACATCCTCGGCGGCCTGGCCCTGCAGCTCGACAGCTCGATCGAGGTCGGCGACTGGGTGAAGGTCGACGATGTCTCCGGGCGCGTGGTGGACATTCGCTGGCGCCATACCGCCATCGAGACGCGCAACGGCGAGACCATCGTCGTGCCCAACAGCCTGCTCATGAAGAGCAAGTTCACCGTCATCTGGAGCCCCGAGCAGGCGACGCAGACCTGGCGGCGCTGGATCTGGTTCAACGTCGATTACAGCGCGCAGCCGGCGCGCGTCATCCAGGCCGTCGAGCAGGCCGTAACCAGCGCCGACATTCCCAACGTGTCGCGCACGCCGGCGCCGAACTGCGTGCTCATGGAATTCGGCCCGAGCTACGGCCGCTATGCCTTGCGCTACTGGATGATCGACCCGCGCCCTGACGATCCGACCGACTCCGCCGTGCGCAGCCACGTCCTCGCCGCGCTGCAGCGCGGCGGCATCCGCATCGCCGAGCCGGAATATTCGGTGCACATGATCAAGGAGAACGAGGCGCACCGGGCGGAGGTGCGCGCGCGAGAGATCGGCCGCCGCCTCAGGGCCCTGCGCGGCGTCGGCATTTTCGCCGCCTTCAGCGAAGAGGAGCTGAAGGCCCTGGCCGACCGGCTCGTCCATGCGCCGTTCGCGCGCGGCGACGTCATCACGCGCCAGGGCATGGTGGCGCACTGGCTCTACATCCTCGTCGAGGGCGAGGCCGAAGTGTGGATCGAGCAGGCCGGCGCGCGCCGCCTGCTGACGACGCTCGCCGCCGGCAGCGTCTTCGGCGAGATGGGCATGCTCACCGGCGAGCCGCGCCGCGCCACCGTCGCGGCAAAGAGCGAGGTGGAATGCTACCGCCTCGACAAGGCCGGCTTCGAGGACATCATCCGTTCGCGCCCGGCCATCGCCGAGGACCTGGCGGCGATCCTCACCGAGCGCAACATGCAGCTCGCAGACGCGCAGGAGGCGCTCGGCGCCGAAGCCGAGGCGCGGGAGAAGCGGCGCCAGCACGCCAGCCTGCTCGGCAAGATGCGCACCTTCTTCCGGCTGGGCGAGCCGGGGTGAAAGTCAGTCCCTGGAGGACGGCGGTCGCAGGCGCGCCAGGCCTTCGTCGATGACGCGATTCACGTATTCGGCGTAGAAATCGACGATCCTGAAGCCGACGATGGGTTCGGCCAGCCGCGTGCCGTCCGGACCATAGACGATCAGGGTCGGCGTGAAGCGCGCGCCTTCACTGCGGGCAAATTGGCGGTGCGTGGTTTTCCTTCCGGCAAAGTCGGTCAGCGAAGTATCGTCATCGAGGGCGATTTCGCGCAGTACGACGCGACCGCGCGAAGCGGGATCGTCCTGCAGGGGTAGGAGGACTTCGGCCCTGGCGCGTTCGCACCAGCGGCAGTCGGCCTGGCTGTAGAGCACCAGCATGACCGTACCCCGCGCGCGCATCTCGCGGGCGTCGGCGGCCAGGTCGCGCGCCGGTGCAATACCGTGGGATGCACCGGGTGCGGCGCCGAGCGCCAGCGGCAGCCATGATAAAATCAAGGCTACGATACGCAGGCCGCGTCCGCGTACAACACGTACAACTACCACTGTCACCTCCGAGAACCCCCAATCGTGAATCAGCCGCAACCCGAGCGCATCGTCATCGCCACCCGCGAATCCCGCCTGGCCCTGTGGCAGGCCGAACATGTGCGCGATCGCCTCAGGGCATTATATCCACGCTCTTCGGTCGAGCTGCTCGGCATGACGACGCGCGGCGACCAGATCCTCGACCGGCCGCTGGCCAAGATCGGCGGCAAGGGGCTCTTCGTCAAGGAACTGGAAACAGCGCTGCTGGACAGACGCGCGGACATCGCCGTGCATTCCATGAAGGACGTGCCGATGACGCTGGAGCCGGAGTTCGCGCTGGTGGCCATCCTGGCGCGCGAGAATCCGCTCGACGCCCTCGTTTCGAACAAGTATGCGTCGCTCGGCGACATTCCGCCCGGCGGCGTGGTGGGCACTTCCAGCCTGCGCCGCGAGGCGCAGCTGCATGCGCGTTTTCCCGGGCTGTCGGTGGCCAGCCTGCGCGGCAACCTCGATACGCGCCTGCGCAAGCTCGACGAGAGCCAGTACGACGCTATCATCCTGGCGGCCGCTGGTCTCACCCGCCTCGGCCTGGCTGCGCGCATCCGCGCCGTGCTGCCGGCGGAACTGTCGCTGCCGGCAGCGGGGCAGGGCGCGCTGGGCATCGAGGCGCTGGCGTCGCGAGCGGAAGTCGCCGCCTGGATGGCGCCGCTGGTCGATAGCGAGACGACGGCCTGCGTGCTGGCCGAGCGCGCCGTCTCGCGCGCACTGGCGGGCAGCTGCGAGGTGCCGCTGGGGGCCTATGCGGAAATTGAATCCGGGCGCGAATCTGGCCGCGGATCCGGCCGCTTGCGCTTGCGCGGCTTTGTCGCCGCAGCCGACGGCAGCCGCTTGGCGAGTGCGGAGCTGCGCGGCGAGCAGGCTGAAGCGGAGGCGCTGGGCTTGCAACTGGCCGATGCGTTGCGCGCGCAGGGCGCGGAAGAAATACTTGCGGCGCTGGGCGGATGAACCCGGCGCCGACGCTTGCCGGTAAGCGCATCGTCGTGACGCGGCCGGCCGAACAGGCCGGCAAGCTCGCCGGGCAGATCGAAGTGCGTGGTGGCATCGCCGTGCGCTTTCCGGTGCTGGCGATTTTCGACGTTGAGGATGCGCAGCCGCTGCAGGCGGCGGCAGAACGCATGGCGTCCTACGATTACGCGGTTTTCGTCAGCCCGAATGCCGCGGCGAAGGCGCTGGCGGTGATTACGGCACGGCGCGCCTGGCCCGAGCGGGTGGTGGCGGCTGCCATGGGCGAAGCCAGCGCGCGCGCCATTGCCGGTTTCGGCGTGACGCGGATCGTCACGCCGAGCAGCGGTCGCTTCGACAGCGAGGCGCTGCTGCAGCGGCCGGAGTTTGCCGAGAGTAATATCAGCGGCAAGCGCGTGGCGATCTTCCGCGGCGACGGCGGTCGCGAAGTGCTAGGGGACACGCTGACGGCGCGCGGTGCGCAGGTGGACCGCATTCCCTGCTACCGTCGCGGCCGGCCCGGCCTCGATGCGGCGCCGTTGCAGGCGCTGCTCGTACGCGGCGAGGTCGACGCCGTAACGGTGACGAGCAGCGAGGGCTTGCGCAACCTGCTGGCCATGCTCGGCGCCGCGCACGAGGCGGCATTGAAAGCGACCCCGCTCTTCGTCGCCCATCGGCGCATTGAAGAGGAAGCGCGAAGCCTCGGCTTCATGCGGGTGACGGTGACGGGCCCCGGCGACGCGGGCCTTCTGGCAGGACTTGAAGCTTACTTCGGCAAGTGAACCGCAATGACGATGGAAAAAGATGCCCTAACCTCCTCCGCGCCGCCTGCTGCGAAGCCTGAGCCGCGCAAGTCTGCGCACACACAGGCCTCCTGGCGGGGCCTGCAGCGGCTTGCCTTGCCGTTGGCGGTGGCCGCCCTCGGCCTGCTGGTCTGGCAGTGGTTCGATGGCCGCAGCCGCATGGCCGACCTACAGCAGGAAGTTGCTCGCAGGTTGTCGTCGGGCGACAGCGTCGCCGGCGATGCGCGCGTCGCTGCGAAGCAGACCCAGGAAGGGCTGGCCGCCTTGCAGGCCAAGGTGGGCGCACTGGAAGCGAAACTGGCCGAGTCGCAGGGCCAGCAGGCGGCGCTCGATGCACTGGTGCAGGAATTGACGCACAACCGCGAGGAGCGTCTGCTCTCGGAGGTCGAGCAGGCGTTGAATACGGCTGCCCAGCAGCTGCAACTGTCCGGCAACGTCGAGGCGGCGCTGCTGGCGCTGCAGGAGGCGGATGCACGCCTGGCTGCGGCGGGCCACGCGCGGCTGCAGCCCTTGCGCAAGCTGGTCGCGCGCGACATCGAGCGCCTGAAGGCGCTGCCACTGGCCGACGTGCCCGGCATTTCATTGCGCATCGAGAGCGTCATCGATGCGGTGGATGAGATGCCGCTGGCGTTCGAGGCGAAGCCGCGCATCGAAGCGGCAAAGGCCTCTTTCGTGCCCGCCGCCGCGCCCGGCAACTGGGAGAGTCTGTTGCGTGAGCTGTGGGCGGAGCTGAAGGCACTGATCCGTGTCGAACGCCTGGATCGTCCCCATCCCGAACTGCTGTCGCCGACCCACGCCTTCTTCCTGCGCGAGAATCTCAAGCTGCGGCTGGTCAACGCCCGCCTGTCGCTGCTGCAGCGCGACGGCAGAACCTTTCGCCAGGAGGTGAAGCAGGCGCAGGCCTGGGTGCAGCAGTACTTCGATGTCCGTGCCAAGCCGGTGCAGGCGGCGTTGGCGACGCTCAGGCAACTGGCGGCGGCAGATGTCGGCCTGGTGCTGCCCACGCTGGAAGACAGTCTGACGACGCTGCGCAACTACAAGGTCGCCGCCAGCAAGGACACCTCGTCCTCCGTTGCCCGACCCAGGAGCGGCGGCGACGGCAATGCCAGCGTGCGCAGCACGGCCCCCGGGAGGAACGCCGCTGCTGGGCAGGGCGCCGCTGCCGTGGCGGGGCGGCCCGGCGGCGGCAGCGGAGCGGACTGATGCGCACGCTGTTCTGGTTGCTGGCGCTGTTTGCGCTTGCTGTGGGCGTGGCCCTCGCTGCAGGCTACAACGACGGCTACGTGCTGATTGTCCTGCCGCCCTGGCGCATCGACCTGTCGCTGAATTTCTTCATCGTGTTGCTGGTCGGCGGTTTCATCCTCGGCCACATCCTGTTGCGGGCGATTGCCGCCACCCTGCGTTTGCCGCGAGCGGTGCGCGAATACCGCCTGCGCAAGCGCCGCGAAAAGGGCAGCCGCGCGCTGCGCGGGGCGGTGCAGCAGCTTTTCGAAGGCCGCTACGGCCATTCCCTGAAGAATGCCGCCATGGCCTACGCCACGGGCGAGGAGCCGGCCCTGGCCGCGCTGGTGGCGGCGCGGGCGGCGCATTTCCTGCGTGACGCCGCGCGCGAAGAAGAATGGCTCAAGCACGCTGCCGAGCATGATGCCGAGGCACATGCCGCGCGCCGCATGACGGAAGCCGAGCTTCATGTCGACGCCCGCCGTTTCGACGAGGCGCTGCAGGCGCTCGGCGCGCTCAAGGAGGACAGTGGGCGGCGCATTGCCGCGCTGCGCCTGGCGCTGCGCGCGCACCGCGGACTGGGGCAGTGGGATGACGTGCTGAGGGTGGCACGCCAGCTCGAAAAGCATCGCGCCCTGACGCACGATGCTGCCGCGCCGCTGAAGCAGCGTGCTCACCTGGAGAACCTGGGCCGCCGCGAAGGCGATGCCGGCGCGCTTGCCGCCTACTGGGCCGCCATTCCTGCGGAAGAGCGGCGCGCGACGCGGCTGGCGGACGCGGCGGCGCGGGCGCTGATCGCCGCCGGCGACGGGGCGCTGGCACAGCGGATCATCGAGCATCAGGTCGAGGACGAATGGGATTCCACGCTGGCGGAACGCTATGCCGACTGCCGCGGCGGGGACGTCCTGGCGCGCATCTCGCGCGCCGAGAAATGGCTGGAGCAACACCACGAGGATGCCCGCCTGCTGCTGGCCCTGGGCAGACTGTGCAGGGAGCAGCAGCTGTGGGGCAAGGCGCAGAGCTATTTCGAGGCGTCGCTGGCAGTGCAGCCGAATCAGGATGCCTACGCCGAACTGGCTTCCCTGTTCGTCCAGTTGGACCGCAACGAAGAGGCCAACCAGGCCTATCGCAACGCTGCCGCGCTGTGCGTCAGACCCAGTCCCTCGGGCTGAGGAATTCCGTATAGAGCTGTTCCTCGGCACTGCCCGCTTCAGGCTGCCAGTCGTAACGCCACTTCACCACGGGGGGCAGCGACATGAGGATCGACTCGGTGCGCCCGCCCGACTGCAGGCCGAAGAGGGTGCCGCGGTCCCATACCAGGTTGAACTCGACGTAGCGGCCACGGCGATAGGCCTGGAAGTCCCGCTCGCGTTCGCCGTAAGGCAGGTCGCGGCGGCGTTCGGCGATGGGCCGGTATGCCGGCAGGAAGGCGTCGCCGACCGCTTGTGTCAGCCCGAAGCAGCGCTCGAAACTTCCCTCGTTCAGATCGTCGAAAAAAATGCCGCCAACGCCGCGCGCCTCGTTGCGGTGCTTGAGAAAAAAGTAGTCATCGCACCACTTCTTGTAGCGCGCATGCACGTCGGCGCCGAAGGGCGCCAGGGCTTTCTTGCATGCCCCATGAAAATGTCGGGCATCTTCCGCGAATCCATAATAGGGCGTCAGGTCCATGCCGCCGCCGAACCACCAGATCGATTCCTCGCTCTCCTTGCGCGCGACGAAGCAGCGCACGTTCATGTGCGCCGTCGGGCAGTAGGGATTGCGCGGATGCAGCACCAGCGACACGCCCATCGCCTCCCAGGCGCGTCCGGCCAGTGCAGGGCGTGCAGCGGTGGCCGCGGGGGGCAGGCTGCTGCCCATGACGTGGGAGAAATTGACGCCGCCGCGCTCGAAGAAGTTACTGTCCTCGACCAGGCGGGTGATCCCGCCGCCGCCTTGCGGACGTGTCCAGACATCGGTCTTGAATGGCGCGCAGTCGAATTCTTCCAACGCTGCGACGAGGCGATCCTGCAATCCGCGAAAGAAGACGAGGATCGGTGCGGTATCCATGGCCTGACGACCCGACTAGCGGCGGATGGCGCGGTAACCGATGTCGCGCCGCATCTGCATGCCGTCGAACGCGATCTGCTCAGCGATTTCGTAGGCGCGTTTCTGCGCCGCGCGCACATTGTCGCCGAGCGCGGTGACGCACAGCACGCGCCCGCCGGCGGTGACGATATCCTTGCCGGAGAGGGCGGTGCCGGCATGGAAGACGTGGTAGTCGTCCCCATTGCCATTGTGGGCCGGCAGGCCGTGGATGGGATCTCCCTTGCGCGGCGCTTCCGGGTAGCCCGCCGCCGCCATGACCACGCCGAGGGCGATGCGGCGATCCCACTCCGCCTCGATGTCTTTCAGGCGGCAGTGGATGGCGGCCTCGACGAGGTCGACCAGGTCGCTCTTCAGACGCAACATGATCGGCTGCGTTTCCGGATCGCCCATGCGGCAGTTGAATTCAAGCGCCTTGACCGTGCCGTCCGACGCGATCATCAGGCCGGCGTAGAGAAAGCCGGTATAGGGGATGCCGTCCTGCGCCATGCCGGTGAGCGTGGGCATGATGATTTCGCGCATGGCGCGGGCATGCACGGCCGGGGTGACCACCGGCGCCGGCGAATAGGCGCCCATGCCGCCCGTGTTGGGCCCCGCGTCGCCGTCGTACAGGCGCTTGTGGTCCTGGCTGGTGGCGAGCGGCAGGGCATGCGTGCCATCGCACATGACGATGAAGCTGGCCTCTTCGCCGACGAGAAACTCCTCGATGACTACACGCGCACCTGCATCGCCCATCCTGTTGTCGGTGAGCATCATGTCGATGGCGGCATGCGCCTCGGCGGAATCCATGGCCACCACCACGCCCTTGCCGGCGGCGAGGCCGTCGGCCTTGATGACGATCGGTGCGCCGCGCGCATCGACGTAGGCATGTGCCGCTTCGGCGTCGCTGAAGGTCTCGAAGGCGGCGGTGGGTATCTGGTGGCGCTGCATGAAGCGCTTGGCGAAATCCTTGGAGGATTCCAGTTGCGCGGCTTCGCGCGTCGGTCCGAAGATGGGCAGGTTCTTTGCGCGGAAGGCGTTCACCACGCCGGCGGCGAGCGGCGCCTCCGGGCCGACGACAGTGAGGAAAATCCGTTCGCGCTCGGCGAAGTCGACGAGATCATCGATCGCGGTGAGCGGCACGTTCTCCAGGCCGTTCTCGCGCGCCGTGCCGGCATTGCCGGGGGCGACGCAGACCTTCTGGATGCGCGGCGATTGCGCCAGCCGCCAGGCCAGCGCATGCTCGCGGCCGCCGGAACCGATGACCAGAAGTTTCATGTCGTGTTCAGTGGCGGAAGTGGCGAAAACCGGTGAATACCATGGCGATGTTCTGTTCGTCGGCGGCGGCAATCACCTCGGCGTCGCGTACCGAGCCGCCCGGCTGGATCACGGCCGTGGCGCCGGCCTTGGCGAGTACGTCGAGGCCGTCGCGGAAGGGGAAGAAGGCGTCCGAGGCGACGACGGAACCGGCGACCGTAAGACCATTGTTCTCGGCCTTGATGGCGGCGATGCGCGCGGAATCGACACGGCTCATCTGGCCGGCGCCGACGCCCATGGTCATGCCGTCCTTGCAGTAAACGATTGCATTCGACTTGACGTACTTGGCGACGCGCCAGGCGAAGAGCAAGTCGGTCATCTCCTGCGCCGTCGGCGCACGCTGCGTCACCACCTTGATGTCCGCCGCGCTGATGCGTGCCATGTCGGCCGTCTGCACCAGCAGGCCGCCGCCGACACGTTTGTAGTCGTAGGCGTTCTCGGCGCGGCTTTCCTGTGGAATGGGGACGATGAGTACGCGCAGGTTCTGCTTGGCGGCAAAGACGGCACGGGCATCGGGCGTGATCTCGGAGGCGATGATGACTTCGGCGAACTGGCCGGCGACGGCTTCGGCCGTCGCCTTGTCGATGGCGCAGTTGAAGGCGATGATGCCACCGAAGGCCGAGGTCGGATCGGTCTTGAAGGCCTTGCGGTAGGCCTCCTCGGCCGTCGCGGCAATGGCGACGCCGCAGGGATTGGCGTGCTTGACGATGACGCAGGCGGCAATTTCGTTATTGTCGTCGAATGCCTTGACGCATTCCCAGGCCGCGTCCGAATCGGCGATGTTGTTGTAGGACAATTCCTTGCCCTGCAGTTGCGCGTAGTTGGCGATGCTCCCCGGCACCGCTGCCGGCTCGCGGTAAAACGCCGCCTGCTGGTGCGGGTTCTCGCCGTAGCGCATGGTGTCAACCTTGTCGAAGGCGAGTTGCAGGCGCTCGGGGAAGGCGGTGGGTTTGTTGTCGGTGTCGAGGCCGGTCAGCCAATTGGCGATCGTGGCGTCGTAGCGCGCCGTGTGGGTAAATGCCTTCTTCGCCAGGGCGAAGCGGGTCGCGTAGGAGAGTGCGCAGGCGTTGGCCTTGAGTTCAGCCGCGACCATCCCATAGTCTTCAGGATCTGTGACGATGCCGACGCCACCTGTTTCGTTGCCGTGATTCTTCGCCGCCGCCCTGACCATGGTGGGGCCGCCGATATCGATGTTCTCGATGGCGTCGACTAGCGTGCAGTCCTTCTTCGCTACCGTCTGCGCGAAGGGATACAAGTTGACGATCACCAGGTCGATGGGCGGAATGTCATGCTGCTGCATGGTGGCCGCGTGCTCGGCATTGCCGCGAATGCCGAGAATGCCGCCGTGCACCTTCGGATGCAGGGTCTTGACGCGACCGTCGAGCATTTCCGGGAAACCGGTGTAGTCGGAGACTTCCGTCACGGGCACGCCCGCCTCGCGCAGCATCTTGGCGCTGCCGCCGGTGGAGAGAATCCTGACGCCGATTTCGACGAGCGCACGCGCAAAATCGACGATGCCGCGCTTGTCGGAGACGCTGATGAGGGCCTGGGTGATTTTCATGATGGAAAGAGATGGTTTGCTGAAATAGAAAGGGAAAGGGTGGAGACGGCCTGGGCCGATCGTCGAGCCGGAATCCGGCCTACAACAACTTGTGCTCGACCAGCTTGCGCCGCAGCGTGTTGCGATTGATGCCGAGCATGTCCGCCGCCACCGTCTGGTTGCCGTCAGCCTCGCGCATGACCACTTCCAGCATCGGCCGCTCGATGTTGTGCAGGACCATGTCGTAGATGGCGCAGGGCTTCTCGCCATCGAGATCCTTGAAGTAGCGGTCCAGCGAGCGCCTGACGCACTCGGAAATTTCGCTGCGACTGGCAGGGCTGACTCGGCTCATGCTGCGAGTTCCTCGATGTAAAAGAGACGGTCGTTCTGCGCGGCGAGGTCGAGAAAGAAGGTGTCGACCGCAGCGAGTTGGGTGTCGATCGTCGGCAGTTGGTTCATGGCGTGGCGGAAATGGGCCGAGCCCGCCAGCCCCTTGGTGTACCAGGAGATGTGCTTGCGCGCGACGCGGACGCCGCTTTCCGCACCGTAGAAATCATAGAGGTCGGCCAGGTGGCCGCGCAGCACTTGATGGATTTCTTCCACGCGCGGTGCCGGCAGTTTTTCGCCGGTGGCGAGGAAGTGTTCGATTTCGCGGAAGATCCACGGCCGGCCCTGGGCGGCGCGGCCGATCATGACGGCATCTGCGCCTGTTGCATCGAGGACCTGCTTCGCCTTCTCCGGCGAGGCGATGTCGCCGTTGGCGATGATGGGGATGCGCGCCTGCGCCTTGACTGCGGCGATGGTGTCGTATTCGGCGCTGCCCGTGTAGCCGCAGGCGCGGGTGCGGCCGTGGATGGCCAGCGCGCGAATGCCGGCGCGCTCGGCGAGCTTGAGGATGGCCAGCGCGTTCTTGTTCGACTTGTCCCAGCCGGTGCGGATCTTCAGCGTGACGGGCACGTCCGCGGCACGCACCACGGCATCGAGTATCCGCTCGACCAGCGGCTCATTCTGCAGCAGCGCGGAACCGGCCATGACGTTGCACACCTTTTTGGCCGGGCAGCCCATGTTGATGTCAATGATCTGCGCACCCTGGTCGACGTTGTAGCGTGCGGCCTGCGCCATCATGGCGGGGTCGGCGCCGGCAATCTGCACGGAGACCGGCTGCACTTCGCCGTCGTGGTTGGCGCGACGCTTCGTCTTGGCGCTGCCGTAGAGCAGCGAATTTGAGGTGACCATCTCCGACACTGCGAGGCCGGCACCCATCTGTTTGCACAACTGGCGGAAAGGGCGGTCGGTGACCCCGGCCATGGGCGCGACGAACAGATTATTGCGTAGCGAATAGCCGGCGAAGTGCATCGTGCGCTCTGTGGTTCGGGGGTCTTGGGGAAGGCGCGAATTGTAACCCAATTCGCAATTCGTCGGCATCAACTGTGGCGAAGCCGGCATGGCAGAAATTTATTGGAGCGGGTTTACCCGCCACGGTCCGCCGCGTGCGCCGAAGATCATGCGCTGCGCAACAAAACGCCGCGCCGCGGGCAGGAGGTCGAGCGCCAGCAGCCCGGCGCCACGTGCGTGCGTCGCCCATTCTCCCCTCACGCCAAACAGCCGGATCAGGCCGTCGGTGAAACCGATGGTGCCGTCCCTGTCGAGACGCCGCGCTGCAGCATAGCGGGCAAGCAGTACGGCCTCGGCGCAATCTTGCGGATGATCCTGCAGCAGGCGCGCCAGTTGCGATACGTCGCGCAGGGCGAGATTGAATCCCTGGCCGGCGACCGGATGCAGCGTTTGTGCCGCGTTGCCCAGCCAGACGGCGCGTTTCCCCACGGGCGATTTGCGGTAGCGCAGGCCGAGGGGAAAAGCCGTGCGGGCGCTGACGGTGGTCAACGCGAGGCGGCCGGAAAAAACGCTGTTCAGGCGTGCAATGAAATCGTGTTCGTCGAGTGCGAGCAGACCGGCTGCCTCGTCGTCGGGTACGCTCCACACCAGGGCGTAGCGGTCGCCGAGCGGCAGCAGTGCGACCGGGCCCCTCGTCGTGAACCGCTCGTAGGCGATGGCCTCGAGCGGAGCGCGGGTCAGCACTGTGGCGACGATCGCCTGCTGAGCGTAATCGCGACAGACGATGGCATCCTCGCTGCGGGTCGCGCCTTCGGCCCAGGCGATCAGCTGCGCACGGATTTCCTCGCTGCCGGCCGTCATGGTGCAATAGAGAAGGGCGTACTCCGCCTGGGCCAGGCTGCCCGTTGCGCGCGTGCCGCGACGGATATGTACGCCTGAAGCCGTGCAGGCGCGCTCCAGCGCGGCGCAGACCGTTGCCGCCTCGACCACATAGCCCAGGGCCGGCACACCTGCATCGCGTGCATGGATGAGCGTGCGGCCAAGAAAATTTTTCTGCGAGACATGAATCGTGGCGATAGGGGTGGCGTCGATATCGCTCCAGACGCCGAGGCGCTCGAGGATCTGTCGCGACCCATGCGAGAGGGCGAGGATGCGCGGGTCGTTGTGCGGCGAGCCGACCGCGCGTGCGTCCAGCACGGCGCAGTCGATGCCGGCCCGTTGCATCGAGAGTGCGAACGCGAGGCCTACCGGCCCGGCACCCACGATGGCGACGGGCAACATCAGTCCTGCGCCATCAGTGCTTCGATTTCGCCGACGGTATTGGGTACCGCGGCGGTGAGGATTTCGCAGCCAGCGGCGGTGACGAGCGCATTGTCCTCGATGCGCACACCGATGTTCCGCAGCGCCGGCGGCACGTCGTCCGCGGCGCGGATGTAGCAGCCGGGTTCGACGGTAAGCGTCATGCCGGGCTGCAGCGGGCGCCACTGGCCGTCGACCTTGTACTCGCCGGCGTCGTGCACATCCATGCCGAGCCAGTGGCCGGTACGGTGCATGAAGAAGCGGCGATAGGCGCCGGATTCGATGATGCCATCGACGCTGCCGGCGAGCAGCTTCAGGTCGCGCATGCCCTGCGCGAGGACGCGCACCGCCGCCTCGTGCGGCGCGTCCCAGGCGTTGCCGGGCACGATGCGGGCGATGGCCGCCTGCTGTGCCGCCAGCACGAGTTCGTAGACGTCGCGCTGCGCCGGCGAGAACTTGCCGCCGACGGGGAAGGTGCGCGTGATATCGGCCGCGTAGGAATCGATCTCGCAGCCGGCGTCGATGAGCAGCAGGTCGCCGTCCTGCAGCGACTGACTATTGCCGACGTAATGCAGGATGCAGGCGTTGGCGCCGCCGGCGACGATGGGCGAGTAGGCCGGTGCCTGCGCGCCGCAGCGACGGAATTCGTGCATCAGTTCCGCCTCGATTTCGTATTCGAAGCGGCCGGGCGCAGTGGCGCGCATGGCGCGGCGGTGGGCTGCCGCGGAGATGTCGGCGGCGCGGCGCATGTCGTCGATTTCGCGGGCATCCTTGATGAGGCGCATCTCGTCGAGTTCGACGTGCACGTCGCGTATTTCCGCCGGCGCGTGCGCCCCATTGCGCACATTGGCGCGTACGCGGTTGAGAGCAGCGACGAGACGATCGTCCCATTCCGCGTCGTGCCCCAGCGAGTAGTGCAGCACGGGCTGGCCGGCGAGCAGTTCCGGGAGCTTCTCGTCGAGGCTGCCGATCGGCAAGGCGGCGTCGAAGCCGAAGGTGTCGCGCGCGGCCTCCGGGCCATGACGGAAGCCGTCCCAGACTTCCTTGTCGGGGTCCTTCTCGCGGCAAAAGAGCAATGTTTGCGGCGCGTCGCCTGCGACGAGAACGACGGCAGCCTCCGGTTCGGTAAAGCCGGAGAGATAGTAGAAGTAGCTGTCGTGGCGATAGGGGTAGTGCGAGTCGCGGTTGCGTACGCGCTCGGGGGCGGTGGGGATCACGGCGACGCCGCGTCCCATCGTCCTGAGCAGGCGCGCGCGGCGGTCGGCGAAAGCTTGGATGTCCACGGACGAGTCCGGTCGTTGAGGTTGAAAGGATTATAGACTGCCGCGGCCCAAGAGCCGAAGGAGCCGGTCGAGTTCGGCCAGACGCGCGGGCGTACCGATGTCCATCCAGCGCCCGGCATGCAGTTCGCCGTGCACCCTGCCGTTCGCCATGGCGGCGCGCAGCAGCGGCGCGAGCTTTGCCTTGGCGCCCGCCGCGATGCCGGAGAACAGCGCGGGCGCGTAGACGCCGATGCCGGAGAAGGTGAACATCGGCGCAGCCTGTTCGATCACCCTGCCTTCGCGCAGCGCGAAATCACCCTGCGGATGATGCGGCGGGTTGGGCACCAGCACCAGGTGGGCCAGTGCGCCCGCTTTGCGCAGGGCATCGGCCGCGCGCGGCAGCTGCGCAAAATCGAAATCGCAGGTGATGTCGCCGTTGATCACTGCGAACGGTTCGTCGCCGAGCAGAGGCAGCGCGTGGGCAATGCCGCCGGCGCTCTCCAGCGCCACTTCCTCGGGCGACCAGGCGATGCGCGCGCCGAAGCGTGCGCCGTCGCCGAGCGCAGCTTCGAGTAGATGTCCGAGGTGGGCGTGGTTGATGACGAGGTCGCGGATGCCGGCGTGCACCAGCGCCTCGATGTGCCAGACGATGAGCGGCTTGCCGCCGGCCACCAGCAGCGGCTTTGGCATTTCGTCGGTGAGCGGCCGCATGCGTTCGCCGCGGCCGGCGGCGAGGATCATTGCGCGCATCAGAAGGTATAGCCGGTATGCGGCGTGCGCTTTTCGAGTTCGTCGAAGAGGTGCGCCAGTGGCGTAAGCGGAGCGTAGCGCGAAGCAACTTGGTGCACGTAATTGACGAAACGCGGCGTGTCGGCGAGATACTTCGGCTTGCCGTCGCGATAATTGATGCGGGCGAAGATGCCGAGTACCTTGAGGTGGCGCTGCAGGCCCATCCACTCCATGTCACGATAGAAGGCGCCGAAGTCCGCAGCCACCGGCAGCCCGGCGTGCCGTGCCTTCTCCCAGTAGCGCACCGTCCAGTCGAGTACGCGCTCCTCCTCCCAGCTGAGGAAGGCGTCGCGAAAAAGCGAAGCCACATCGTAGGAGATGGGGCCGTGTACCGCATCCTGGAAATCCAGCACGCCGGGATTATCCGCGCAGACCATCAGGTTGCGCGGCATGTAGTCGCGGTGCACGAATACCTGCGGCTGGGCGAGGATGTTGCCCAGGAGCAGAGTGTGCATGCGTTCCAGCGTTTCCCGCTGGGGCGCGGAGAGGGGCGAGCCGAGATGGCGGGCGACGTACCAGTCCGGAAATAGGTTCAGCTCACGCCGTAGCAGGGCTTCGTCATAGGACGGTAGTGCACCCGGGCGGCTGGCGAGTTGCCACTTGATGAGGGCATCGAGCGCGTCGCGAAACAGGCTGTTGGCGTTGCCGTCATCGAGCGCGTTGAGGTAGGTGGTATCGCCGAGGTCGGTGAGCAGGAGCAGGCCGCGCTGCAGATCGTGCGCGAGGATCTCCGGCGCATGCACGCCCGCAGCATGCAACAGCCCGGCGACATGCACGAAGGGACGGCAGTCCTCGTGCTCGGGGGGCGCATCCATGATGATGCGCGTGAGGCCGTCGTCGAACGTGATGCGGAAATAGCGCCGGAAACTGGCGTCGGCGGAGGCGGGTGTGATTGCAAGCGCCTGTCCGGGGAACAGCCCGGCCAGCCAGTGATGGACCAGTTCTAGGCGTTGCATGGCTGGTTCCGCAGGTTTCAGAAGTACGCTTGATGATAAACTACGCGATTCTACCATTGGTGCCGTGGCGTCCTTTTCGGTCGCGCCGCGGCGAATAAGAAAAGAACGCGAAAATGCACGCTACGGCGCGGCTTGCTCTTGCTTTCGCTCTCGGCTTGTCCGGCACCCTGCAGGCTGCCGAGAATTTGCCGGCGCTGCGTGTCGACCCGGCACTGCTCGGGTCTGGCGCGGTGATGGCGAAGCCGGCGCCCGCGGCCGAGTCGCCCATCGTAGAAGTGACGCCGGTCCCGGTGCCAAAGCCGACGCGTGCAGACATGCCACCCGCCGCTGAAGTGACGCCGATTCCGCCACCGCCCCAAGCGCGGCCACTGGCAAAACCATTGCAAGAAGAGCCGGTGGTTGCCGTTCCGCTGCAAACAGATAAGGCAAGCGCGAAAAGCGCGACCAGCGCGCCAGCGGTCCCCGTAGCAAAGGAAACTCTAGCGCCTGCCCGCAAGGAGCCCGCTACGGCGGAAGTGGCGGAACCGCGCAAGCTGCCGTCGAGTCCGGCAAAACCAGCCACATCAGGGGACGCGCCCAAGTCGGCCGCTGCAGATGTACCCCAGCCACTCCTGGCCAGGCAGACGCAGATCGCCCAACCGCCGCTGGTGGAGGAACAGCCCGCCCTGCCGCCGCTGTATTCCGCCTACGCGGATGCCGGACGAGTGCCGGCGCTCAAGTCCTCCGACCGCTTGCTTCCCCTGCAGGTTGACAAGACCGCGGTTTATCCCACCTTCATTGCCGCCGCGCGTATAGACGGCCGCAACGACAACGAAATCGTTGCGCAGGGTGAGGCAGAACTGCGCAAGATCCAAACAACCCTGACCGCGGATCGCCTGACCTACTGGAAGGTCGAGGACGAGATGGAGGCGGAGGGCAACGTGCACTACGCCAAGGAAGCCGAGTTCATAAACGGACCGAAACTGCGCCTGAACCTGACGGACAGCACGGGCTATTTCGAGCAGCCGCACTATTCGGTGACGCGCACGGCGAAGGAACAGAAGCCTTCCTATTCACCCACGACGGGCGCACAACCGGTGCGCAAGCTGCCCTCCTTCCTGCCGCGGGAACAGAAACAGAAATCCAGCATCGCCACCATTGCAGGTGAGGTGGTGGGTGAAGGCAGAAACCTGACGACCGCCTCAGGCAATGCGGACCGGATCGAGTTTCTGGGCGAGAACCGCATGCGCATGACCAACGCCACCTACAGCACCTGCTCGGCGGAGGATCCGGACTGGTACGCGAAGGCGGCGGAACTCAACCTCGATTACGATCGCGAGGTCGGCGAGGCGCGCGACGCAACGGTGATGTTCAGGGGTGTCCCCTTGTTCTACACGCCCTGGCTGAGCTTCTCGCTCAACAACAAGCGCAAGTCCGGCCTGCTGACACCGACCTTCGGCACCAGTTCCAAGTCAGGCATCGAATTTACCCAGCCCTTCTACTGGGACATTGCGCCCAACATGGACGCGACGATTTCGCCGCGCCTGATGTCCAAACGAGGCCTGCAGATCAATACCGAATACCGCTACCTGAATCACGACTATCAGGGGCAGGCGCAGGTCGAATGGCTACCGAACGACCGGCTTGCAGACAGGAAACGCTATGGCTATTCATTGCTGCACATACACAACAATCTGGGCCCCGGTTTCAGCGGCCTGCTGAATGTCAGCGGCGTTTCCGACGACACCTACTTCAGGGATCTCAGCAGTCGCATCACACAGGCCTCGCAGGGCAATTTGCTGCGACAGGGGATGGTGAACTATGGCGGCGGCTGGTGGTCGGCGACGGCCAACGTGCAGACCTACCAGACGCTGCAGGATCCCGACCTGCCGCCCGTCGCCAAGCCTTATCAGCGGTTGCCGCAGTTCACCCTCACGGCCAGCCGTCCGGAATTCATCGGCGGGACGGCCTTTGCCTTCAATGGCGAGTACGTGAACTTCGATCACCCCACTCTGGATACGGGGCGTCGCTTGATGCTCTATCCGCAGCTGTCGCTGCCGCTGCAGACAGCTGCATGGTATGTCACGCCGAAAATCGGCCTGCACTCGACGCGCTACGACCTCAATCGCAAGACCAGCACCGGCCCTGACAGCATCGTGCGCAACCTGCCGATCTTCAGCGTCGATGCCGGTCTGGCCTTCGAACGCGAACAGTCCTGGTTTGGCAAGTCCCTGACGCAGACGCTTGAACCGAGGCTGTATTACCTGCTCGTGCCGCAGCGCACCCAGGACCAGATCCCCGTCTTCGATTCCGGCCTGTCGGATTTCAACTTCGCCACGATTTTTTCCGATAACACCTATTCCGGTGTCGATCGCATTGCCGACGCCAATCAGATTACGATGGCATTGACCTCGCGATTGCTCGACCCGCAAACGGGGGTCGAGTATGCCCGGGGCATGGTGGGACAGCGCTACTACCTGGCCCAACAGCACGTCACCCTGCCCGGTGAGCCGGCACGGCCGGGCGGCGCATCCGATTTCCTCGCGACGCTGTCGGGTCGGCTGATGCCGGATACCTATGCCGACACTGCCTGGCAATATGACCCGCGCGATGGAGAGACCGAGCGCTTCAACCTGAGTGCCCGCTGGCAGCCGGATTTTGCCAAGGTGCTGAACGCCAGCTATCGCTACACGCGTGACCATTCCAGCATCATTGGCGGGACGCCCGGAATCCGTCAGGTCGACTTCTCGGGACAATGGCCGTTGAGCCGTGGCTGGTACGGCGTGGGTCGCTTCAATTATTCTCTCCTGGAAAAAAAGATCATCGAAACCATCGGTGGCCTCGAGTACAACGGCGGCTGCTGGGTCGGGCGGATCGTGCTGCAGCGCTATGCCACGGCCTCGGGGGATACCAACACGGCCTTGTTTGCCCAGCTGGAGTTGAACGATTTTTCCAAGATCGGTTCCAATCCGCTTGAACTGCTGGCACGGAGAATTCCCGGTTATGGCCGAATCAACCAGCCTGCCGCCAATCCCGTGTTCGGCTACGACTGACGATTAGCGAAAGGTGAGCAGTTGAGACGCAATTCGTATTGCGCCGGTATTCTCTTTGCCATGGCGGTTTTCAGCTGCCTGTCCGGCGCGCAGGCGCTGGCGCAGGAGCGTCCGGCACGGGTGATCGAGGCCGATCGCATCATCGCCGTGGTCAACGACGAAGTCATTACCCTGAATGAATTGAGGGCCCGCATATCGACCGTCGAGCGGCAGCTGCGGCAGCAAGGCACGCAAATGCCACCGCAGGATGTGCTCGAGAAGCACGTTCTCGAGCGCCTCATCGTCGATCGCGTGCAGATCCAGTTCGCCAAGGAGACGGGCCTGCGCATCGATGACGCGCAGCTCGACCAGGCGCTTGCACGCATCGCCGACGGCAATCGCATGGACCTGGGCCAGTTTCGCGCATCGCTGCAACAGGACGGCGTTCCCTGGAGCAAGTTCCGCGAAGATATCCGCGACGAAATGATCATCGGCCGCATCAGGGAACGCGAAGTCGATAGCAAGATCGTCGTCTCGGAGGGCGAGATCGACAACTTTCTCGAAAGCGCCGCAGTGGCGGGCAGCGAAGAGTACAACCTGGGGCATATCCTCCTGCGCGCACCGGAACAGGCGAAGCCGGAGCAGTTGGTACGCCTTCGGGCGCGTGCCGATGAGATCATTGCCCAGCTCAGACGCGGCGCCGATTTCGCCCAATTGGCGGCGAACTACTCCGACGCGCCGGACGGCCTTTCCGGCGGCATGCTGGGCTGGCGGCCGCTCGAACGACTGCCGACGCTCTACGCCGAGACCGTGACGAAGCTCAAGCCGGGCGAAGTGTCCGAGGTTTTGCGGAGTCCGGCGGGCTATCACATCCTCAAGCTGCTCGACCGGCGTGGCGGTGCGATCAAGGCGCAACCCGTGGAACAGACACAGGCGCGCCACATCTTGATCAAGACCAGCGAGCTGGTCTCCGAGGCCGAAGCCAAACGACGTCTGGTGTCCTTGAAGGAACGGATCACCCACGGCGCCGATTTCGCCGAGCTTGCCCGCCTGCATTCAAACGACTTGTCCGCGGCGAAGGGTGGCGATCTCGGCTGGTTAAGCCCCGGCGACACCGTACCCGAATTCGAACGGGCCATGAACAGCCTCAAGCAGGGCGAGGTCGGCGAACCCGTGAGATCCCCCTTCGGCTGGCACCTGATCCAGGTGGTGGCGCGCCGCATGGATGCGTCCAAGGACAGGGTACGCCAGGCTGCGCGCAAGGCCTTGCACGAGCGCAAGGCCGATGAAGGGTATCAGGACTGGTTGCGGCAGATGCGCGACCGGGCCTACGTCGAATACCGGCTGGAAGACAACCGGTAGGGACGTACGAGCGGCGGCGTCGACGTCATGGAGCGCGTTCCCGTTATCGCCGTGACCAGCGGCGAACCGGCCGGCATCGGCCCGGAGCTGTGTGCCAGGCTGGCAAGACATCCCTGCCCTGCGCGTTGCGTGATTCTCGGCGATCGCACGTTGATCGAGACGCGCGCGCAACTGGCGGGAGATGCGCCGCCCCTGGTCGAGTACCGGCGCGACCGTCGTGCCGATGACGGCGTGCTTGAAATCCTCCATATCCCCCTGTGCGTCCCATCCCGCGCCGGCCATCCGCATGCAGCCAACGCCGCCTATGTGCTGGCCCTGCTGGATCGCGCCCTGCATGGATGCATGGAAGGCGAGTTTTCCGCGATGGTGACGGCGCCGGTGCACAAGGGCGCGATCAACGAGGCGGGCATCGTTTTTAGCGGACATACCGAATATCTGGCCGAAAAGACCGGCACGGCACAGGTTGTCATGATGCTCACCGGGGCCGGCCTGCGTGTCGCGCTGGCAACGACACATCTGCCCTTGAAGGAAGTGGCGAGCGCCATTACGCAATCCCGGCTGGAAACCGTGCTGCGCATTCTGCATGCCGACCTGGTGAAGAAGTTCGGCATCGTGCAACCGTGCATCCTCGTTGCCGGCCTGAATCCGCACGCGGGCGAGGGCGGCCACATGGGGCGGGAAGAGATCGACGTCATTGCGCCGGTGCTGGACATGCTGCGCGGCGAGGGCATGAGCCTGGTGGGTCCGCTGCCGGCCGATACGCTGTTCACGCCGGGTGTGCTGGCCGGTTCGGACGCGCAACTTGCCATGTACCACGACCAGGGGCTGGCGGTGCTGAAGTATGCGGCCTTCGAGGACGGCATCAACGTCACCCTGGGGCTGCCCATCGTGCGCACCTCGGTCGATCATGGCACCGCACTCGATCTGGCGGGCAGCGGCAAGGCCAGTCCGCGCAGCCTGTTTGCCGCGGTGGATCTGGCGGTAGAACTGGCGCAGCGCGGATGACCGAAGGGAATCCGACCGAAGGAAGTACAAAGCCCGGTGGGATGAAGCCCCACGTCGCACGAAAAAGATTCGGGCAGAATTTCCTGGTTTCTCCCGGCATCGTGGCGAAGATCGTCGCTGCAATTCACCCACAGAGAAATGACACGCTTGTCGAGATTGGTCCGGGCCTCGGCGCCCTGACAGAACCGCTGCTGGTGCAGCTGGATCATCTGCACGTCGTCGAGATCGACCGTGACCTGATTGCCCGCCTGCGCGCGCGCTTTCCCCCGGACAGGCTGACGATTCATGAGGGCGACGCCCTGAAGTTCGACTTCGCCAGCCTCGGATCCGGGCTGCGCGTAGTCGGCAATCTGCCCTACAACATTTCCACGCCCATCCTCTTCCATCTTGCCGCAAGTGCGGGTGGCGTGCGGGACATGCACTTCATGCTGCAGCGGGAAGTGGTCGAGCGCATGGTGGCGGCGCCGGGCGGCTCGGAATACGGCCGCTTGTCGGTGATGCTGCAGTATCGTTTCGAAATGGAACGGTTATTCCTGGTGCCGCCGGGCGCCTTCAATCCAGCACCGAAAGTCGAATCGGCGGTGGTGCGCATGACGCCGAGGCCGCAGGAAGCACTCGCTGCCGTCGATGCGAGCCTGTTTGCGGAAGTGGTGAAAACGGCTTTTTCGCAGCGGCGAAAGATGTTGCGCAATACGCTGCGGGAACGGGTGGGCGAAGAGGATTGGGTCAAACTGGAAATCGACCCGAGGCGCCGTGCGGAAGAACTGACGGTCGGCGATTACGTGCGCATCGCCAACTGTCTCAGCCCTCCGCCGGGCCGCCCCAAGGAGGGCTGAAACCAACAAACCGGAAGCCGCACAGCGGCTGAACTATCGTCACCCCTTTCTTTGGGAAAGGGGTTGGGGGATAGGTCGTTTTCTCAGGCCTTTTTCTTCGTCGAGCAGGTGCTGAGGCCGAAGGGCAGGTAGGCCGGGCACCAGCCGCTGGCGCCGGTGGCAACGGGTACCACGCCGATCCAGGCCCATATCGGGCCACCCATCAGTGCCCAGGCGATGAGGCCCAGGCCGACGACGATACGAAGCGTGCGATCGATACCGCCCATATTGGTTTTCATGCTGCCTCCTGTTGCGGGTTGGGATGATGCAATCATTAAACTGCCAAACGGGCCCGCCGTCTGTAACCAAGGTTACACAGCTTGTCCGATGCGACGCAGGCCGGCCGCATCGCGAATCTCGATCTGTTCGCGCCCCAGGGCAACCAGCCCCTGTTCGGCGAAGCCCTTCAGCAGGCGGCTGACCATTTCGCGCACGCTACCCAGCTCGTCGGCGAGTTGCTGGTGGGTGGCATGCACGACGCGGCCCTTGCCCAGCAGCAGTGCCGCGAGGCGCTGGTCCAGTTTGTGGAAGGCGACTTCCTCGACCAGCCGCATCAGATCGGCCATGCGCTCGGCGAAAAGATGGAAGATGAAATTGCGGAAGGCGGGCTGTCCCAGCAGCGCCATGAACACATGCTGCGGTAATAGCACCAGCACCGTTTCGCTCTCCGTCGTGCCGCGGGCGTTGTAGGGGACGTTGCCGAGCAGGCAGCTGGAAGTGATGATGCAGGTCTCGCCCGGCGTGACGCGATAGAGCGGCAGTTCGCGGCCCGAGGCGGAGACCTTGGAGACGCGGATGGCGCCGGCAAGGACGAAGGGGAACCCCTGGCAGGGCTGGCGCTCGTCGAAGAGCGTGGCGCCGGAGGGCACGGTGACGGTCTGGGCGGTATCGGCGATTTCCCGGCGCAGTTTCTGCGGCAGTTCCGCCAGCACCGGATACTGCGCCTCGATTTCCGGCAACGGTATGCTCATGCCAGCGTTGCCACGACCGGGGCGTGATCGGAGGGCCGCTCGGCCTTGCGTGCTTCCTTGTCCACCGCGCAGGCGGTGCAGTCTTGCGCGAGTGCGTCGGACAGCAGGATGTGGTCGATGCGCAGGCCGCGGTTGCGGCGGAAGGCCATCATGCGGTAATCCCACCAGGAGTAGATATTTTCCGGCTGCTCGAAGAGCCGGAAGGCATCCTGCAGGCCCAGCCCGATCAGCTGCCGGAAGGCGGCGCGTTCCGGTTCGGAGCACAGCACCTGCCCTTCCCACTCCGCCGGGTCATGCACGTCGCGCGCCTCCGGCGCGATGTTGTAGTCGCCGAGCAGCGCCAGCCGCGGATGCCGCACCAGCTCCGTGCGCAGCCATGCCGTCAGCGCTTCGATCCAGCGCAGCTTGTAGGCGTACTTGTCCGAACCGATGCTTTGTCCATTCGGAAAATAGGCGCAGACGATGCGCGCGTTGCCGGCAGTCGCGGCGATGAGCCGTTGCTGCGCGTCATCAAAGCCGGGGATGCCGATGGTCACGTCACCGAGCGGCAGGCGCGAGAGGATGGCGACGCCGTTGTAGGTCTTCTGGCCGGCGAATGCAGCCTGGTAGCCGGCCGCTTCGATGGCGACGCGAGGAAAATTCCTGTCTTCGAGCTTGGTTTCCTGCAGGCAGACAACATTGGGCTGATTCGCCGCCAGCCAGTCCAGCACTTGCGGCAAACGGACCTTGAGCGAGTTGACGTTCCAGGTGGCGAGCTTCATTGCGCCGCGGGCGCGGGTGCGGGCGTCGCCGGTGTGGCGGGAGCGGCTGGTGCAGCGTTGGGAATCGCACTGCGCGGGTAGCCGGCGGAATCCAGCAGACCGTTCCACGTGCCTTCCTCGAAGCCCTGCTGCTGCAGGCTGCCGACGGTCATCGAGGGCAGATAGAGGCCGTCGACCGCGAAACGCTTCTTGAAGGCGGCGGCATCCTCGGCGCTTGCCAGCACCTTCTCGGCGAAGGGGATGCCGCGCTTGCGCAGATAGCTGCGCGCGATGGCACAGTCCTCCTTGCAGTCGGCGGCGGTGTACAGGGTTACGGGAAAGTTCTGCGCGGCCTTCTGCGACTCGTAGTTCAAGCCGCTCGTGTCGATGGTGGATTCCCGCAGGCGCGGCTGCTCGACCCGCTTGATCTCCTTCGGCGGCGGCTGGTCGGAGTAGGTCACCTTGCCATTCTTGTCTACCCAGCGATACAGGTTCTGCGCATCGGCGATCGATGCGCTCATGGCCAGCAAGAGCAGGCTGACTGGCAAGCTGATTGCGACAATCCTCATGGCGTGCCTCCGAAGATCGATTACGCGAGAATCATACCACTGTGGCGCAGCAGGGCATCGACGCTGGGCGCGCGGCCGCGGAAGGCCTTGAAGGATTCCAGCGCCGGGCGGCTGCCGCCGACGGCGAGGATTTCGTCGCGAAAGCGGCGGCCCGTGGCCGGATTCAGCACGCTGCCGTCGCGCCGTTCCTCCTCGAAGGCGGCGAAGGCGTCGGCCGAGAGCACCTCGGCCCACTTGTAGCTGTAGTAGCCGGCAGCATAGCCGCCCGCGAAGATGTGCGAGAAGCTGTTGGGAAAACGGTGCCAGGGCGGTGGGAAAACGACTGCCACTTCGCGCCGGATATCCTCGATCAGGGCGAGGATGTCCTTCTGCCCGGCTGCTTCGAAGTCGCTGTGCAGCAGCAGGTCGAACAGGCTGAACTCGATCTGGCGCACCGTCTGCATGCCGCTCTGGAAGTTCTTCGCCGCGACCATTTTGTCGAAGAGCGCACGCGGCAGGGGTTCGCCGCTGTCCACATGGGACGTCATGTTGGTGAGCACTTCCCATTCCCAGCAGAAGTTTTCCATGAACTGGCTGGGCAGCTCGACGGCATCCCATTCGACGCCGTTGATGCCGGAGACGCCGAGTTCATCGACGCGCGTGAGGAGGTGATGCAGGCCGTGGCCGGTCTCATGGAACAGCGTGATGACCTCGTCGTGGGTAAACAAGGCCGGCCGCTTTTCGCCATCCTTCTCGCCGATGGGGCGCGAGAAGTTGCAGTTGAGGTAGGCCACCGGTGTCTGGATGCCGGCGTCGGTGCGGCGGCGCGTGATGGCATCGTCCATCCAGGCGCCGCCGCGCTTGGTCTCGCGTGCGTAGAGATCGAGATAGAACTGGCCGAGCAGGCTGCCATCGGCATGGTCGATGCGGAAGAAGCGCACGTCCTCGTGCCAGACCGGTGCCGTGTCGGGCCGGATGCGCACGCCGAACAGCGCTTCGATGACATGGAACAGTCCGGCCAGCACCTTGTGCTCAGGGAAGTACTGGCGCACTTCCTCGTCGGAAAAGCTGTAGCGGTCCTGCTTCAGCTTCTCCGCGGCCCAGCCGAGGTCCCATGGTTCGAGCAAAGTCAGTCCCTGGGAGACGGCGGCGAATTCGCGCAGTTCCGCCATGTCACGCTCGGCGAAGGGTTTCGATTTGCCGGCGAGCTCGCGCAGGAAGGCCAGTACGTCGGCCGGCGATTCTGCCATTTTCGGCACCAGCGATACCTCGGCGTAGTTGCCGTAGCCGAGGTGACCGGCCTCCTCTGCGCGCAGTGCGAGGAGGCGACGGATGAGCGGCATGTTGTCCCACTCCGGCTTGCTGCCCAGGTCGTGGAATTCGGCGGCGCGGGTGACGTAGCCGCGGTAGAGCCGTTCACGCAGGCGGCGGCTTTCAGCGTACTGCATGACCGGCAGGTAGGAGGGCATGTGCAGGGTGAACTTCCAGCCCGTCACACCTTCTTTCCCGGCTGTGGCGCGTGCCGACTCGATGGCATCGGCGGGAATGCCGGCGAGTTCCGCCGCGTCGGTGACGATCTCGGCGAAGGCATTGGTGGCGTCGAGCAGGTTCTCCGAGAACTTCGCCTGCAGGCTCGCCAGTTCCTCCTGGATGGCCTGGAAGCGCGGCTTGGCGGCTTCCGGCAGTTCGGCGCCGGAGAGGCGGAAGTCGCGAATCTCGTGGTCGACGATGCGGCGCTGTGCAACCGAGAGGCCGGCGAAATCCGCCCCGGTCTTGAGCGCCTTGAACTGCGCGAAGAGATGCGGATTCTGTCCGAGTTCGGCGAAGAAGCGCGTCACTTCGGGCAGCATGGCGTTGTAGGCCTCGCGCCATTCAGGCACATCCATCACCGCATGCAGGTGGCCGACGATGCCCCAGGCGCGCGCCAGGCGCTCGTTGCCGTCGAAGAAGGGTTCCGCGAAGTCCGCCCAAGTGGCCGGCGCCGTTTCCAGGCGCGCCAGCAGGGCGCGGTTCTCGGCGAGTAATTCCGCGATGGCGGGCGTGACGTGTGCGGGGCGCACCGCGTCGAAGCGCGGCAGGCAGGAAAAGTCGAGGAGTGGGTTCGTGGACGTCATGGTTTTCCAAAAAAGCGAAGGGCGCGAAGCGCGCCCTTCATACTTGGGGGCGAGGGAACGTTTAATCAAGCTTGCGGCCGCTGAGCCGCTCGTAGGCCTCGCGGTACTTGGCGCTGGTTTTGGCAATGATTTCTGCAGGAAGTTTCGGCCCCGGAGCCTGCTTGTTCCAGTCGAGGGTCTCCAGGTAGTCGCGCACGATCTGCTTGTCGAAGCTCGGCGGGCTGCTGCCTTCCTGGTACTCGTCGGCCGGCCAGAAGCGCGAGGAGTCGGGCGTGAGCGCCTCGTCGATGAGATGCAGCATGCCCTTGTCGTCGAGGCCGAATTCGAACTTGGTGTCGGCAATGATGATGCCGCGCGTCAGGGCGTAGTCGGAGGCCTCGCCATAAAAGCGCAGGGTGACGTCGCGCACCTGCTCCGCCAGCCCCTTGCCGAGGAGTTTCTCCACGGTGGCGAAGTCGATGTTCTCGTCGTGGGCGCCCATTGCGGCCTTGGTCGAGGGGGTGAACAGCGGCTGGGGCAGCTTCTGCGCCAGCTTCAGCCCGGCCGGCAGCGCGATGCCGCAGACGGTGCCGGTCTTCTGGTAATCCTTCCAGCCGCTGCCGATGATGTAGCCGCGCACTACGGCTTCGACCGGCAGGGGTTTCAGGCGCTTGACCACCACGGCGCGGCCGCGCACCTGGGCGCGTTCGTCCTCGCCTTTCACCACCGATTCCGGTTCGATGCCGGTCAGGTGGTTGGGCACGATGTGGGCCAGGCGCTCGAACCAGAAACCCGACACGGCCGTGAGCACGCGGCCCTTGTCCGGGATGGGGTCGCCGAGGATGACGTCGAAGGCCGACAGGCGGTCGGTCGTGACGATCAGCATCTGCTGCTCGCCGAGGGCATAGATGTCGCGCACCTTGCCGCGGGCGATGAGGGGCAGGCTGGCGATGCGGGATTCGAAGACAGGCTGGCTCATGGGGGAATGCGGGTAAAGGAAGGACGTGATTATATGACCGAAGGGAATCCCCGTGGGACGGACACCGTGGCCCCGGACAACCATGCCTGCAGGTGGGTTATGGCCAGCCCCTCCAGGCTGTCGAGAATCGCCGTGGCGCCGCTAAAATCCTGGCTGCGGGGTGGTCGCAGGGCGTCACCAGCGTGGCCAATCCGGCGCCGAGAGAGGCCTTCAGGCCGTTCCCGGAATCCTCGAAGGCCAGGCAGTCGGCTGCGGGCAAGCTGAGGCGCTGCAGCACCCATGGATAGATGTCCGGCGGCGAAATGCAGGATGCGCTCCTTGCCGCCGGTGACGGCAAGCAGTTCGCCGTAGAGCGCTTCGTCCCATTCCCAGTCGAGGCCGGCCTCGCGGAAGGCGGCATTGAAGGCGGGGCGGTGGCCATCGCGCTCGGTATCCGCGAGCGTGCCGTCCACATCGAAAATCAGCGCCTGTAGCACGGCATTATTCGCGCACGTAGGGCTTGTCGACCTTGCCTTCGCGATCCTCGCGGTAGGGATACTTGATATGACCGTAACGAATGACGAGGACGGCGATGGTTAGCAGCAGGATCGAACCCGAGACCGCCAGCATGCGCCATTCGCTCATGTCCTTCTGCTCCAGGATGACATAGCGGGCGAGCGCCACCATGGCGATGTAGAGGGGGAAGCGCACGGGCAGCTGGCCGGACTTGAAATACTGGCCGATCATGGCCAGCACTTCCAGGTAAAGGAACATCAGCAGCAGGTCGGCGAGGCCGACCTTGCGCGCCTCCACCATGACCATCGCCTCCTGGTAGATGGCGACGGTTGTTGCCAGGGCGATGATCAGCAGGCCGAGGTACTCGACCAGGTCCAGGCCGCCATTGAAGAACTTGTGGATGCGATCGAATGTGTGCGAGCGGATGTCCATGCCTGTCTCCAAATGAACGGAGCCGCGCGAGGGCGGCTCCCCAAGGGGTTGCCGATGCGGCTTACTTGACGATCTGGTTGAGTTCGCCCTTCTTGTAGCGCTCGGCCATTTTTTCCAGCGGGATCGGCTTGATCTTCGCCGCCATGCCGGCGCAACCGAAGGCTTCGTAGCGCAGCTTGCAAATCTCCCGGGCGGCCTTCTGCGCGTCGGCGAGAAACTTGCGCGGGTCGAATTCGGCCGGCTTCTCCGCCATGTGGCGGCGCATGGCACCGGTCATGGCGAGGCGGATGTCGGTGTCGATGTTCACCTTGCGCACGCCGTGCTTGATGCCGGTGACGATTTCCTCGACCGGCACGCCGTAGGTCTCCTTCATCTGGCCGCCGTACTTGCGGATGATCTCCAGCCACTCCTGCGGCACGCTGGAAGAGCCGTGCATCACCAGGTGGGTGTTGGGGATGCGCGCGTGGATCTCCTTGATGCGGCCGATGGCGAGGATGTCGCCGGTCGGCTTGCGCGTGAACTTGTAGGCGCCGTGCGAGGTGCCGATGGCGATGGCGAGCGCATCGCACTGGGTTTTCTGCACGAAATCGGCGGCCTGGTCGGGATCGGTGAGCAGCTGCTCGCGCGTCATCTTGCCCTCGGCGCCGTGGCCGTCCTCCTTGTCACCCTGCATGGTCTCGAGCGAACCGAGCACGCCGAGCTCGGCCTCCACGGTGACGCCGATGGCGTGGGCGATGTCGACGACGCGGCGCGAGACTTCGACGTTGTACTCGTAGGAAGACGGCGTCTTGGCGTCGTCCATGAGCGAGCCGTCCATCATGACGCTGGAGAAGCCGGAGCGGATGGCGGCCACGCACACTGCCGGGCTGGCGCCGTGGTCCTGGTGCATCACCACCGGGATGTGCGGATAGGCCTCGATGGCAGCCTCGATGAGGTGGCGCAGGAAGGCCTCGCCGGCGTACTTCCTCGCGCCGGCCGAGCCCTGCATGATGACCGGGCTGCCGGTTTCGTCGGCGGCTTCCATGATGGCGCGCACCTGTTCGAGGTTGTTCACGTTGAAGGCGGGCAGGCCGTAGCCGTTTTCGGCGGCATGGTCGAGCAGTTGGCGCATGGATACGAGTGGCATGGTGGTCTCCTGGATTGACGATTATTAAATACTTTCGTGGCGCGGCGGCGCGGTGTTCTCGCCGACGCGGACGATCTTCATGGTGTTGGTGCCGCCCGGCGTGCCGATCGGTTCGCCGATGGTGAGCACGATGGTGTCGCCCGGCTCGACGGCGCCGGCCTCAATGAGGATGTGTTCGGCCTCGCGCAGCAGTTCGTCGCGGTCGTGGCCGATGTAGCGCATGAGCAGCGGATAGACGTCGCGGTAGAGGCTCATGCGGTAACGGCTGCGGATTTCCGGCGTGAGGGCGAAGATGGGCACGCCGCAGTGGATGCGCGACATCCACAGCGCGGTCGAGCCGGATTGCGTCAGCGCGGCGATGGCTTTCACCTTGAGGTGGTAGGCGGTAAACAGCGCCGCCATGGCGATCGACTGGTCGATGCGGGTGAACACGCGGTCGAGGAAATGGTGGTCGAGCCCGACCTCGTGAGATTTCTCGGCTTCGAGGCAGATGCGTGCCATGGCCTCGACAGTTTCTACCGGATAATCGCCGGCGGCCGTCTCGGCGGAGAGCATCACCGCGT
Source organism: Rhodocyclaceae bacterium (assembly GCA_018262775.1). GTDB lineage: Bacteria > Pseudomonadota > Gammaproteobacteria > Burkholderiales > Rhodocyclaceae > Desulfobacillus. Next base: position 430 of record JADFDU010000023.1, on the reverse strand, counting down.
CGGTGCCGTCGAGCACGGCGTTGGCGACGTCGGAGACTTCCGCACGCGTCGGCACCGGGCTGGAGATCATGGATTCCATCATCTGCGTGGCGGTGATGACGACCTTGTTGTGCTCCCGCGCCGCGCGGATCAGGCGTTTCTGCAGGGCCGGCACGGCGGCATCGCCCACCTCCACGGCCAGGTCGCCGCGTGCCACCATGATGACGTCCGAGGCATGCAGGATGTCTTCCAGTGCGTCGATGGCTTCCACCCGTTCGATCTTGGCGACCAGCAGGGCGTCCGAGCCGGCGGCGCGCAGCAGTTCGCGCGCCAGGCGCATGTCGGCGCCGGATTTCGGAAAGGAGACGGCGACGAAATCGCAGTTGATCTCCGCCGCGGTGCGGATGTCCTCCATGTCCTTTTGCGTTAGCGCCGGCGCCGAGAGGCCGCC
>JADFDU010000022.1 GCA_018262775.1 Rhodocyclaceae bacterium | reverse complement strand
ATATCTGCACGTTGAGCGGCTTATCGAACGATGCGATGGCCTTGCGGATGGCGCGGCCCAGATTGAAGCAGCGCCGTCCCGAGGGCACCGGATACTGCACCACGTTCACGGCAAAGGGAATCACCGGGCACGGCCAGGCGAATTTGTCGGCAGGCGGCTGGCCAAACATCAGCGACAGCGGCACGGTAAGGCCGTGGTCAACATCCATCCGGTTGACGATGGTGAGGTCGAAGTCGTCCTGGATCACTGATTGAGCGATATGGGCAGCGAGTTCCGGATGTCCCTTCACCACCGGCACCGGACGCCGCCCCCAGCCCTCGTCGGCGGGCTGGAATTCGGCCGCGCAGCCGATGGCGAAGGTGGGAATCATCTCCAGGCTGAAGGCTGTGGCGTGGTCGTTGTAGACAAGGAAAATCACATCCGGCGTGTTTTCCTTCATCCATGCCTTGGAAAACTCGTAGCCGCTGAAAACCTTCTGCCAGTACGGCTCGCCGGTCTTACCCTGGTCGAGGGCGGCGCCGATGGCCGGTACGTGGGAGGTATAAACGCTGGCGGTAATCCTGGCCATCAATTCTTCTCTCCGATGGTGCGATTACCCTCGACCGACCTGCCGCCCGCAATCATCATGTCGCGGTATTCCTCCTCGCTCATGCCGGTCATGCTGCCGGCCATCTGCTGGAAGCTCTTGCCGTCGGTAGCGCCGATCTTGGCGAGGAAATAGATGTTGCCACCCGCCGCGATGCAACGGTTGAGATCGCGCGCCAGCACGGCCAGCTTCTGCTCCTCCGTCATCGGCCATTCGTCGAGATAGGCGCGCTCGTCCGCCTTGAAGCGGGTGCGGTTCTCCGCCTTCATCAGCGACATGCAGAACTGGTTGAGGTGGTAGCCCTTGCGCGACTGCTCAGCGTCGAAGATCGTCGTGCCGGGGATGTCCTTGTAGGGCTTGTCGAGTGCCATATCAACCTCGCTCCTCATTGCGCCGCGGGGCTGCCGCGGCAAGGTAATGATTTCAGCAAATGCTAATGAATGAATCATCATTCAAGATGATGCATGGCATGGCGGACAGCGTCAAGCCATCGAATGAAATGATCCATTGACGTGAATTTTTAGGTTTCAACTATATCTCCTCCGGCCAGTAGAGCCGCATGGGGTTGCTGACCAGCAACCTGCGCTGCAGTTCGGGCGTCGCCGCGATCCCCGGTAGAAAATCCACCAGCTTACCGTCGTCGGGCATATGGCCCTTCATGTTGGGATGCGGCCAGTCGGTGCCCCACAGCACGCGATCGGGGAAGGTTTCGACGAGGCGCTTCGCAAACGGCACGACATCCCCGTAAGTCGGCGGGCCGGATTTGGAGAGGCGCTCAGGGCAACTAACCTTCGACCAGACGTTCGCGTGCTCGCGCATCAGTTTCACAAACAGCTCGAACTCGGGGCCATCGACGGGCTGCGTCACATCGGGGCGGCCCATGTGGTCAACCACCACGGTGGTGGGTAGCGTCGTGAAGAAATCCCACAGCTCGGGCAGGTCCTGCGCCTCGAAATACACCACCACATGCCAGCCGAGCGGCGCGATGCGGGCGGCGATCTCGGCCAGCACTTCGCGCGGCGTGAAGTCCACCAGTCGCCTGACGAAATTGAAGCGCGTGCCGCGCACGCCGGCCTCATGCATTGCCTGCAGTTCTGCATCTGTCACATCACGGCCGACCGAAGCCACGCCCCGCGCCCTGCCCTGCGAATGCACCAATGCATCGACCAGCGCGCGGTTGTCGGTGCCGTGGCAAGTGGCCTGCACGACGACGTTGCGTGCGAAGCCGAGGAAGTCGCGCAGGGCGAACAGCTGGTCCTTCGAGGCGTCGCAAGGGGTGTACTTGCGCTCTGGCGCAAAGGGGAACTGCGCCGCTGGGCCGAAGACATGGCAGTGCGCATCGACCGCGCCGGGCGGCACCTTGAAGGCGGGTTTCGAGGGGTTCGGATGGAAAGGCAGCCAGTCGGGGTCCATATTATTTCGCTTAGTGTTTGTCGTTGCGGGCGGCAAGGATGCGGTCGGCGTCCGGGCGCCAATCGGCACGTGGCGCGTTGCGGTCTCCCAGCAATCCCTGTTCGGCGAGTTCGGCCACCCAGGCCTGACGCTCGGCGGTGCAACTGGCCGACCAGGGTTCGAGGCCGGCTTCACGCACCGTCTGCGCGACCTCGCGCATCTCCTCGGCGCGGCGACGGCCGTGCTGAATGACGCGCTGGAAGAAATAGGCTCCCTGTTTCTCCCAGTCGATGCCGGGGAAGGTCTCGGTCAGCGAGGCCAGCACCTGTTTTTCCACGCCGTAGGCGCGTGCCGCGGTGAAGCTTTCAATGACCATGGCTTCCAGACCCTTGATCATCACGCTACGGCACATCTTGGTGGCGGAAACGACGCCGAGCTTCGCCGAAGCAACCCGGCCCTCGAAGCCGAAGGCACTGAGCGGCACAGCCAGTGCAGCCGCATCCGGACCGCCGAGCAGCAGCGGCACGCGGATGCGGTAGGGCTGGATCGAGGTCATCACCGCCCCCTCGACATAGCGGCCGCCGGCCGCGGCGATAATCTCGCCCGCCCGGATCCTCGCCCCAGGCGAGGCCGAGTTGAAATCGAGAAACCAGGCGCCGGAGCGCAGCCTCGGTGCGCAAGCCTCCGCCACCGGCACGGCCTGGCTAGCAGTGACGGCGGAAATCACCAAGTCGGAGGTGGCCGCCAGTTCGGCATGCGAAACCGCCAGCCGCACGCTGTGCTGTGCCGCATGCGTGCGCAGCGGTGCCGCGTCCGGGCCGCCCAGTTTGATATCGTAGGCCAGGATGTTCGCCACGCCGCGCGCGCGCATATCCTCGGCAAGAATGCGTCCGACCTCGCCGTAACCGACGAGGCCGATGGTCCACCGCAGCGGATTGGCGGAAGTGCCCATGGCTAGTCGATGTACTTGAGCCCGGCCTTGGCCAGCGGCTCGCGCATCTTGTACATGTCCAGACCCAGCTCGCCGGCGGCGAGCTTCTGGCGCTTGGCGCCCTCGTTGGCCTCGCGCGCGGCGGCCGCTTCCAGGGTCTCCGCCGCCCTGGCGCGCGGCACGCAAACCACACCGTCGTCGTCGGCAACGATCACGTCGCCCGGGGTCACCAGCATGCCGGCGCACACTACCGGGATATTCACCGAACCGAGCGTCGCCTTGATCGTGCCCTTGCTGCTGATGCACTTGCTCCAGACGGGAAATTGCATCTCGGTCAGCGTCTTCACGTCGCGCACGCCGGCGTCGATGACCAGCGCCCGTGCGCCGCGTGCCTGGAAACTGGTGGCCAGGAGGTCGCCGAAATAGCCGTCGGTGCATTCGGCGCTGAGGGCGGCGACGACGATGTCTCCGGGCTGGATCTGCTCGGCGACGACATGCATCATCCAGTTGTCCCCGGGATGCAGCAGCACTGTCACAGCGGTACCGGATACCTGGGCGCCGGCGTAGATCGGCCGCATGGCGGGCTTGAGCAGGCCGACGCGGCCCATGGCCTCATGCACGGTGGCCGAGCCGTAGGCAGCCAGCGCGTCCGCCGTGCTGCGGTCGGCACGGGCAATGTTGCGATAGACGACCCCGAGTTCGTACATGTCATTTCCCTTTCTGCTTGAGCGCCGCATTCAGCCGCGGATAGACACGGCGGGCGTTGCCCTCGTAAACCTTGTGTCGGTCCGTCTCCGATAGATTCAGCGTCGCCTCGATGTAGCGCTTGGTATCGTCATAGTTGTGGCCGGTCTCGGGATCGATGCCCTTCACGGCACCGATCATCTCCGAAGCAAAGAGGATGTTGTCCACCGGGATCACCTTGGTCAGCAGGTCGATGCCCGGCTGGTGGTAGACGCAGGTGTCGAAGAAAACGTTGTTGAGCAGATGGTCCTGCAGCAACGGCTTCTTCAGCTCCTGCGCCAGGCCGCGGTAACGGCCCCAGTGGTAGGGCGCGGCGCCGCCGCCGTGCGGGATGACGAACTTCAACGTCGGAAAGTCCTTGAACAGGTCGCCCTGAAGCAGCTGCATGAAGGCCGTCGTGTCGGCGTTGATGTAATGCGCGCCGGTGGTATGGAAGCAGGCGTTGCAGCTCGTGCTGACATGGATCATGGCCGGGATGCCGTGTTCGACCATCTTCTCGTAGATCGGGTACCAGTGGCGGTCCGTCAACGGCGGCGAGGTCCAGTGCCCACCCGAGGGATCGGGGTTGAGGTTGATGCCGACAAAGCCGTACTCCCTGACGCATTTTTCCAGTTCGGGAATACAGGTCTTCGGATCGACACCCGGACTTTGTGGCAGCATGGCCGCACCAATGAAATGCTCCGGGAAAAGCTGCGAGACGCGAAAGCACAGCTCGTTGCAGATCGCCGCCCAGGTGGAACTGACCTCATAGTCGCCGATGTGGTGGGCCATGAAGCTGGCGCGCGGCGAGAAGAGGGTGAGGTCGGCACCGCGCTCCTGCATCTTCTTCAACTGGTTGGTCTCGATGGACTCGCGCAGCGCGTCGTCGCTGATCGAAAGCTCGGACAGCTTCGGCATCAGCGCCGAATCCTTGATGCCGGCAATCTGTCGGTTGCGCCACTCTTCCAGCGCCTTGGGCGCCGTGGTGTAGTGGCCGTGGCAGTCGATAATCATCATCACTTTCCTGAAGATGTCAAGCCGGCTCCATGCCGTGGCGACGCTTAGCGTCTGTGGCGTCTGTGGCGTCCGGCGAATGCATGAAGCCGATCAGGGCACGCACGGCTTCGGGCTGTTGCGAGGCGGCGCACAGCCCGGCCGTGAAGATGGAGACGATCTCGCAACCGCGCGGCATCGTCCCGAGCACGATGATTCCGGGCACATGCATCATTTCGCTCAATTGCTGGAAGCCCAGCTCGACCGTGCCCTCGGCGACCAGCTTGCCCACCGCTACGCCGGGCGGCGCCTGCACGATACGCGCGCGAACGCTGTCGGCTATACCCCAGCGCTCGCACAGTTTCAGCAGCGCCGTGCCGCTCGGTCCAGTGGAATGGCCGATGGTATGGGCGGCCAGCACGGCACGCTTCAGGACCGCCTCGGAGGAAATGTCCGGTTGCGGCGCACCCGCGCGCACCGCAATGGCCACGGGAGAGCGCACCAAGTCGGCCTGGCTGCCAGCGACTACGTGCCCGGCGTCGATCAGCCTGTCGATCGCATCGGCCGCGAGTACCACCACATCGAACGGCTCGCCCGCCTGCACGCGCTGGGCCGCATCCACCCCACCCACCGACTCGAACACCACCGTGACACCGCTGCGTCGATGATACGCCTCAGCCAGTTCGGCCAGCACCTGGCGCGTCGCCATCGAGGAAATGCCGGAGATTCTGGCGGCCATGCCGGGTATCGGTGTTTGCATCTTTCCACCCCAGTCGGATGAAGCCATTCTGGCAATCCTCCCGCCACCTGCCTAGGCGGCAAGCGAGCTAGCAGTTATCGCAGTTTGTTATGGGTTGCCGCATCTGCGCCGACTGCCGCAACGATGCGTTCGCGCAGCATGCGCAAGACGCGCCGCGAAAGCGGCGTCATGGGTTTGTGGGCGGACACTGCCAGGCACAGCGTACTGGTGATGCGCGGCTCGACCAGCGTGCGCAGGCGGAAGGCCCGCGGATCGCCCGATGCGGCCACGGCGGAAGGCGTCAGCACAGCATGGCCGTAGCCGGCGCGCACCAGGTCGATGATGGATTGCACGCTGGAAATTTCGAGGGCGACTCGCAGCTTGTGGCCGGACAGCGCGGCCTGGGTTTCAATCAGCTTGCGCAGGGTATGGCTGCGCTCTGGCAGGATTAACGGCAGACGCGCCAACTCTGACAGCTTCGCCGTACTGCGGGGACTGACTTTTGTGCCGGCACCGCCCTTTGCCGGGCTGATCAGGCCGAGCGACTCGTCCAGAATCGGCGTGATCTCAAGCGCAGCCTGCGACTCGGGGTTGTACAGCAGGCCGAGGTCCACTCGCCCGGTCGAAATCCATTCTGACAGATGCGTGGACAGCCCCTCGACGATGGCCAGGCGCGCTTTGGGCAGCACGCGGCGGAATTCTTCCACCAGCGGCAGCGTCAGCAAACGCCCCATGCTCGGCGGCAGGCCGACAACGATGCGACCGGCCGGTTCGCCACGCGAGGATTCGATGTCCTCGCGCACCCGCGACACCAGTTGCAGGATGCCGACACTGTGGTCGAACAAACGCTTGCCGGCTTCGGTCAGCACCACCCCGCGGCCGGTGCGCTGCAGCAGCGTCGCACGCAAATCCGTTTCCAGCAGCCGTACCTGGCGCGACAGCGCCGGCTGCGCGATATTGAGGATTTGCGCGGCCTTGCTGAAGCTGCCCAGTTCGGCGACGCGGACGAAATAGTCGAGTTGCTTGAGGTTCACTTTGGGTTCACTTTGCCACGGCCGCGTACGGTCCTCTGCATCGAAGCCCACATTGAAGCCTGCATTGAAGCCTATAGCGAATAGTATCCGGCCCAGCCGCAAATCTCGCTATACTTGCACGCACTGAACCATGATTCAGTGCGATGGGCCCGGCCGCAGGGCAGGGCCGTCCGCCCGGAAAATTCGTTTCAATGACATTAACCACCTCCCCTAGGCCCATTGTCGCGCAAACCGACTGGCGCGCCGTGCTGGCGGCCGTACTGTGCGGCGTGGTCGTCGCCATGAACGTCGGCAAGGTGCCCATCGCCATGCCAGAACTGCGCAGCGAATTCGGCTTGTCGCTGGTCGCCGCGGGCTGGGTATCGTCGATGATCAATACCCTGGGCGTGACCACGGCCCTGCTCTTCGGCCTGCTCGGCGACCGCATCGGCGCATACAGGATGTGCCTCAGCGGTCTGCTGATCAGCGCGCTGGGCGGCGCGACCGCGCTCTTCGCAGACAACGAGTCCATGCTGCTGGCGTCGCGCTTTGCCGAGGGCGCCGGCGTGGTCGCCGTGGCGGTGTCGGCGCCGGCGCTGCTGAGCGCCGCCTGCGCCCCGCTCGACCGGCGTTTCGCCCTGGGCATCTGGAGCGGCTACCTGCCGGCCGGCGTGGGCCTGGTCATGCTGCTGGCGCCGCTGATCATGCCGGCGGGCGGCTGGCGCGGCCTCTGGCTGCTGACCCTGGCCGCCATCATCCTGTCGGCGCTGGCCGTGCATCGCTCGCGCACGGCTTACCATCTACCTGCGGCGGACACCGTCGAGCGCCATCCCTTCACCACGGCCAGGGAGGCCCTGTCCCAGCCCGAGCCCTGGCTGCTGGCCATCGCCATGGCCACCTGGACGCTGCAGCACTACGCACTGATCATCTGGCTGCCGACCTTTCTCCTCGAGCAGCGCGGCCTGCCGCCCTTCACCGTGGCCATGCTCACCTGCGGCATGGTGCTGGCCAACGTGCCCGGCAACATGCTCGGCGGCAGCCTGCTGCATCGTCATGTCGGCCGCGGCAACATGATCGCCTCCTCCAGCCTGGTCACCGGCCTGTGCGGTGTCGGCATCTTTCTGGACATTTTTCCCGACGGGGTGCGCTACGCGCTGTGCTTGACGCTGTCCTTCGTCGGCGGCCTCATCCCGGCTTCGGTACTGTCCGCTTCGGTGCGCTATGCGCGAACGCCGAAACAGATCGGCACACTGCAAGGCCTGTTCATCCAGTGGGGCCAGGTCGGCCCCTTCATCGGCCCGCCGCTGATCGCCATGCTCGTCGCCGCCAGCGGGCTGTGGCGGGATGCCTTACTTGTGACCGGCAGCGCCGCGCTCCTCGGCATCGTCTTCGGCCTGCTGATACGTCGCCACGAAAACCGTCACGCCGCGGCGCCGGTGCATTCCTGAGCCAGCGCTGAAACGACTTCGCCGTCCTGCAGCGGCTGACTTTCACTCCACTTGCGTCGCTGCGCCCTTGTACGGCAAGTGCCGTGCCATTTCCACCTGGTAATCGAGCATCGCGTCGTCCTCGCGCCTCAGGTAGTTCGCCACGATCTCGCGCATGCGTGGGTCGGCAATCCAGAAAGCCGACCAAGTCGGCATCGGCTCGAAGCCGCGCGCCAGCTTGTGCTCACCCTGCGCGCCCGGCTCGAAGCGCTGCAGGCCGTGGCGGATGGCGTACTCGATGCCCTGGTAGTAGCAGAGTTCGAAATGCAGCCCCGGACTGGCGATGTCGGCGCCCCAGTGGCGACCGTAGAGTGCGCTGTCATCGCGATAGCAGATCGCCGAGGCGACCGGCCGCGAATCCCGCCAGGCGATGAACACCACCATGCGGCGCCCCAGTTCGGCGCCGACGCGCTGAAAGAATTCAAGCGAAAACGCCGGATGGTTGCCGTAGCGCAGGAAGGTGTCGCGATAATGGCGGTAGAGGGCGAGCCACAGCGGTGCTTCGATCTCATCGCCGTGGCGAACCTCGATGCGCAGCCCGGCTTCGGCCACGGCACGCCGTTCGCGCTTGAGTTTTTTGCGTTTCTCCGAGTTGAATCCCTGCAAAAAATCGGCGAAGTCGCGGTAACTGCGGTTGAGCCAGTGAAACTGCACGCCGCGGCGCAGCAGCAGGCCGGCGGCTTCCAGCAGTTGCCGATCATCTTCGCGCACAAAGAGACACTGCCAGGACGATGCGTGCAGTTCGTCGACCAGGCGGCGCACTGCATCGACCAGTGCAGCGGCAATCGAGGCGTTCGCCTCCTCACACGTCAGCAGACGCGGTCCCGGCGAGGGGGTGTACGGCACGCCGGTGACGAGCTTCGGGTAATAGTCGCGTCCAGTCTGCTGCCAGGCCGGCGCCCAGTTCCAGTCACGCGAGAAATCGCCGAATGAATGCTCACGCAGGTAGAGCGGCAGCAGCCCGGCCAACCCACCCGCGCCATCGCGCAGCGCAAGATGCATGGCATGCCAGCCGAGCGCTTCGCCGGCGGCACCAGTCTGCTCGGCGGCGCCGAGGAAGTCGCGGCTGATGAACGGATCGCCGCCAGTGGCCAGGTGCTGCCAGTCACTTGCGGGAAGTTCGCAGGCGCTATCGAGCAGGTCGATCTGCACGATGCACGGCTCCGCTCACGCGAGGCGCCAGACGAGGCAGCGGTTGTTCGAAGGCATGGCGCGGTCCTCGATCAACCTCAGTCCAGCCTGGCTGGCCAGCGCATCCACCGCCTCGAAATCACGGATGCCCTGCTGCGCGTGCTGCGACTTGAGCCAGGCGTCGAAAACCACATTGCTCTCGCTGGTGAACTTCCCGCCATAGTTGAACGGGCCGTAGACGACGAGCCGGGCATCCTCGCCGAGGATCCCCGGCAGGCCGGCAAAGAAACGTTCGTCCTCGGCCCAGCTCATGATGTGCAGGATGTTGGCGCCGAAGATCGCGTCGTAGCGCTGTGTCGGCCACGCCTGATTCACGTTGAACACGAGCGGCGCCGGCGTGTTGGGCAGGGCCGCCTCGTCGAGCCAGGCCTGAATGCCGGCCAGGTTCTCGCCGCGGTCCGAAGCCTGCCAGGTCAGGTGCGGCAGCGCTGCGGCAAAAAAAAAGGCGTGCTGGCCGGTGCCGCTGCCGACCTCAAGCACGGCACGGCGGTCGGCGAAGTGATCGCGCAGCACCGCCAGGATCGGTTCGCGGTTGCGCTCACAGGACGGCGCGTTAGGTTTCTCCATGGCGGCTTTACGTCGACATTGATCATCTGGAAAGCCCCATGTTATCTTGAAACTTCAAGTCCAAAACAAACTGGAGAAGAATCATGCATGGCCTGATGCAGAACATGCCGCTGTTGATCTCGTCGCTAATCCATCACGCCGACCGCAATCATGGCGACACCGAGATCGTCTCGCGCGAAACCACCGGCGGTATCCACCGCTATACCTACCACGATGCGCATCGCCGCTCGCGCCAGCTTGCGCGGGCGCTGCTCTCCCTCGGCATCAAGCCGGGCGACCGCGTGGCAACGCTGGCGTGGAACAACTACCGGCACTTCGAGATGTATTACGGCGCGTCCGGCATGGGTGCCATCCTCAACACGGTCAATCCGCGCCTCTTCCCGGAACAGATTGCCTACATCCTCAACCATGCGGACGACGGTTTCGTCTTCTTCGACCTGACCTTCCTCAAGCTGGTCGAAAGCGTCGCGACGCATTGCAAGGGCGTCAAGGCCTGGGTGGCATTGACCGACCGCGCCCACATGCCTGAATCGCCGCTTGACCTGCTCTGCTACGAGGAACTGGTCAACGCCCATTCCGACGACTACGAGTGGCCGACCTTCGACGAGAACACTGCTTCATCACTGTGCTACACCTCGGGCACCACGGGCAACCCGAAAGGTGCGCTCTACTCGCATCGCTCAACGGTGCTGCACGCCTACGGCTCGGCGCTGCCGGATGCGCTCAACCTGTCGGCACGCGACACCGTGCTGCCGGTGGTGCCGCTCTTCCACGTCAACGCCTGGGGCCTGCCCTACGCCAGCGCCCTGACCGGCGCCAAGCTGGTGATGCCAGGGCCGCAACTCGACGGCCCCAGCCTGCACGAGCTGTTCGAGACTGAGAAGGTGACTGTCAGCGCCGGCGTACCGACGATCTGGCTCGGCCTGCTGCAGCACCTGCAGGGCCAGGGCCTGAAACTGTCCACCGTCAAGCGCCTCGTCATCGGCGGCTCGGCGGCGCCGCCGGCCATGATCCGCAGTTTCGACGAACAGTTCGGCATCACCGTGCTGCACGCCTGGGGCATGACGGAAATGAGCCCCCTCGGCACGGTAAACACCTACAAGGCCAAGCATCTCGGCCTCTCCGCCAGCGAGCGCGACAGGGTGCGCCTCAACCAGGGCCGCCCCATCTACGGTGTGGACATGAAGATCGTCGACGACGCAGACAAGGAACTGCCGCGTGACGGCAAGGCCTTCGGCGACCTGCTGGTGCGCGGGCCGTGGGTCGTCTCCGGCTACTTCAAGGGTGAGGGCGGCAACATCCTGCGCGAGGGTGGCTGGTTCCCCACCGGCGACGTCGCCACGCTCGACGCCGACGGCTACATGCAGATCACCGACCGCTCCAAGGACGTCATCAAGTCAGGCGGCGAATGGATCAGCTCGATCGACCTTGAGAACACCGCCGTCGCGCATCCCGCCGTCGCCGAAGCGGCGGTGATCGGCGTGGCGCACCCGAAATGGGACGAGCGACCCCTGCTTATCGTGGTGAAGAAGGCCGGGGAGGAGGTCACGCGCGAGCAACTGCTCGACTTCATGCGCGACAAGATCGCCAAGTGGTGGCTGCCCGACGACGTCGTCTTCGTCGACAGCCTGCCCCACACTGCTACCGGCAAATTGCTCAAGACCCGGCTACGCGAGGATTTCCGTGACTACACGCTGCCGGCATGACGTCCACTTCTCTATGTCATAACAGGCCATTCAAACCGTTGGCCATGCGATTCGCTCTGCGAAACACGCAACCGAAAACGTAGACATCCGAACACTTTCGGGTAAAGTGCGGGCAGGAATTCTCTTCATCACACAGGTCGTTCATTGATGATTTACGAGCTTCACGAAATGCAGCATGCCGCCACCGCTCCCCTGCGCTATTGGGCGGAAACCAGTCAGCAACTCTTCAGCAACCCCTTCAGCCCCTTCGCTTACCTGCCCCAGAGCGGCCGCGTCGCCGCTGGTTCGGAATTGCTCGCCCGCGTTGCCCGGCGCTACGAAAAGCCCGGATTCGGCCTGCAGCAGACGCTGATCGACGGCGAGGCCGTCGCAGTCAGCGAGGATATTGTTGCCGAGAAACCCTTCTGCCGACTCCTGCGCTTCAAGCGCGCGACGACGCAGAATCATCCGAAAGTATTGCTAGTGGCGCCGCTGTCCGGTCACCATGCGACGCTGCTGCGTGACACCGTGCGCGTGCTGTTGCCGGATCACGATGTTTATATTGCCGACTGGCTTGACGCCCGCTTGGTGCCACTGGCTGAGGGCTATTTCCACTTCGCCGACTACGTTGCCTACATGCAGGAGTTCATGCGCAAGCTCGGGCCTGACGTCCACGTGATATCTGTCTGCCAGCCGACCGTGCCGGTGCTGGCCGCCATCTCCCTGATGGCGGACGAGGGCGATCCGGCGCAGCCACGCAGCATGACCCTGATGGGCGGCCCGATCGATACGCGCCGTGCGCCGACGGAGGTCAACCGCTACGCCAAGACGCGCAGCCTGCGCTGGTTCGACACCCACGTCGTGACGCGCGTACCGCTCAAGTACCCGGGCTACATGCGGCGCGTCTATCCGGGCTTCCTGCAGCATGCAGGTTTCGTCGCCATGAATTCTGACCGGCACATGCAGGCGCACATCGACTTCTACAACCACCTGGTGAAAGGCGACGGCGGATCCGCCGAAGCGCATCGCGCGTTCTACGATGAATACAACGCGGTGATGGACCTGCCGGCCGAGTACTACCTGGAAACTCTCGACATGGTGTTCATGAAGCATCAGTTGCCGCAGGGCGAAATGACCGTCTTCGGCCGGCGTGTGAAGCCGTGGGCCATCCGCAACACGGCCCTGTTCACCGTCGAGGGCGAACTCGACGACATCTCCGGCCCCGGGCAAACCGAGGCGGCGCACGAGTTGTGCCGCAACATCGCAGCGGAGAAGAAGGAACACTTCCTCGTGCCCGGCGTTGGCCACTATGGCATCTTCAGCGGGCGACGCTGGCGCGAAGCGATTTATCCCCGCGTGCGTGATTTCATTCGCAACAACGCCTGAAATCTCCCGCTCTTCCGCTCCCCCTCCCATCGGGGCGCGGGCTGCAGGAACCGCACCTCCCGCTTCATGAGGCACCGGGGCCAAACGACTCAATGACAGACACTGCCGGCATCAGCCGCAACAGGCACAACAGCCACAAGGGCGGCCTGGCAACGCTCAAGGGACTGCTGCCCTTCCTGGCACCCTACAAGCGCGAGTTCCTTTTCGCCGGCATCGCGCTATTGGTCGCGGCCGGCGCCACGCTGGCGATACCTTACGCGTTCAGGCAAATGATCGATCTCGGTTTCGGCGGCACGGGATCGCAAAACATCCACCATGTCGATCTGACCTTCCTTGCCCTGTTCGGTGTGGCCTGCGTCCTCGCGATTTCCACGGCGGCACGTTTCTACACGGTCTCGTGGCTGGGTGAGCGGGTGACGGCCGACATCCGCAACGCCGTGTACAAGCACGTCGTCACGCAAAGCCCGCAGTTTTTCGAGACCACCCAGAGCGGCGAAGTGCTATCGCGCCTGACCGCCGACACGACGCTGATCCAGGCCCTTGTCGGCACCAGCATTTCGATGGCGTTGCGCAACATCCTGCTTTTCACCGGCGGGCTGGTCATGTTGTTCGTCACCAGCGTCAGGCTGTCGTCGATCATCGTCGTGCTGCTGGCTGCGGTGGTGCTGCCGATTGTCCTCTTCGGTCGCCGCGTGCGCAAACTGTCGCGCGACTCGCAAGACCGTATTGCCGACGCCTCCGCCATGGCCGGAGAGATCCTCAATGCCATCCCAACCGTGCAGGCCTTCACCCAGGAGGCAGCGGAATCCGGTCGTTTCGGTACCTCGGTCGAGAACGCCTTCAGGACGGCAATGCAGCGCATCCGCGCACGTGCGCTGCTGACTGTGGTTGCCATCCTGCTGGTGTTCGGCGCAATCGTGTTCGTGTTGTGGCTGGGCGCGCATGCCGTGATCGAGGGCACCATGACGGGTGGCGAAATGGGGCAGTTCATCCTTTACGCCGTCATCGTCGCAGGTGCGATCGGCGCACTGGCAGAGGTACTGGGTGAAGCGCAACGCGCGGCAGGCGCCACCGAGCGCTTGATGGAATTGATGTCGGTGCGCTCACCAATCCAGTCGCCGACTCAGCCGCTGCCGCTGCCGCCACGCATCGGCAACGGCGCCGCGCTGGCGCTGCAGGAGGTCGTCTTCCATTATCCGTCGCGGCTGCAGACGGCGTCGATCTCGCATGTGTCGCTGTCCGTCGCGCCCGGCGAGACGATCGCCGTGGTCGGCCCCTCCGGCGCCGGCAAGACGACGCTGTTCCAGCTGCTGCTACGCTTCTACGATCCGCAGCAGGGCTCCATCACTTTAGACGGCGTCGACATCCGCCGGCTCGACCTGCATGTCCTGCGTGGCGCCATCGGCATCGTGCCGCAGGACACCGTGATCTTTTCTGCCGACGCCATGGAAAACATCCGCTACGGCCGCACCGATGCCACGGATGGTGAAGTCATCGCCGCCGCCAGAATGGCCGCGGCGCACGAATTCATCGAGAAGCTGCCGCAGGGCTATCGCTCGTTCCTGGGTGAGCGCGGCGTGCGCCTGTCGGGCGGGCAGCGCCAGCGCATCGCCATCGCCCGCGCCATGCTGAAGAATCCGCCGCTGCTGCTGCTGGATGAGGCCACCAGCGCACTCGATGCGGAATCCGAGCGCCTCGTGCAGGGCGCGCTGGAAGCGGCGATGGTCGGCCGCACCACGCTGATCATCGCCCACCGCCTGGCGACGGTGCAGCGCGCGCACCGCATCATCGTCATGGACAACGGCCGCATCGTGGAAACGGGCACGCATGTTTCGCTGATCGCGCTGGGTGGGATCTATGCCAACCTGGCAGCGCTGCAATTCCATACAACTCGCTGAACGACCGCCATAGACCACCCTGCATCGGTGGCGCGTCGAGAAATGGGTTCTGTGGCATTCAGGTATTTCTATATTCGAATTTTAGAATCAACTGTAGCGCCAGACAAAATGCTGCACGAAGATTCAGGATTTCAAACGCAAGCCGTTATAACATTGAAGGCAGCCCGGTTGACTCCAGTCAGCGAATCTGCCGACGATTCACCATAGCTTTTCACAAAGAAATAGTTCAAGATAATCGCAGCGAGAAGGAGATTGCCATGCCGAAGAACATACCCGCTACCCCCGTCGCTTACGACCGGGCGCGCGTCATCGAAAGGCCGGACGGTTTCTACTGGCAGGACAAGGACAGCGGCGGTGAATATGGTCCCTTCCCGACGCTGACCGAAGCTGCGGAAAACATGGAGTACAGCGACGAGTCCGATTATGAACCCGGCGAGACGCTGGCCGAGGCCGAGGATGAACTCGGCATTTCCGACTGGATCGACCCCGACACGGGTGCGCCGGCGGAAGAAGGCGCACCGCACCTCGAGGATCACTGAGCCGGCCCTCCCGCGCTCAGGCTGTATGATCGGCAGCCGCCGGCAACATTTGCAGTGATCCAACCCGACTATGAGGGCGGCAGCATCGTCAACCTGATGCGATCGCTCGGCGATGCCTGCGGCGCGCAGCATCCCCTGCCCTACCTGCCGCTGCGCGGCCTGAAAGTCAGTCCCCTCAGTACGGCGCGCAATATCGTTTTGCTCCTGATCGACGGCCTGGGCTACGACTACCTGCTGGAAAACGGTGGCGGCGGCGCCCTGCACCGCCATCTGCATTCCCGCCTCACCTCCGTCTTTCCGTCCACCACCGCCAGCGCCGTGACGACTTATCTGAGCGGGCTGGCACCGCAGCAGCATGCGTTAACCGGCTGGCACATGTATTTTTCCGAGCTGGACGCCATCGCTGCCGTGTTGCCGCTCAAGCCACGCGGTGCAGGCCAGTTCGACGCGCCGCCTGGTACCCTGCCACGGCGGCTGTTCGGCCATGTACCGTTCGTCGACCGAATCGAGCGTCGCGCCACGCTTGTCTCCCCGATGGCCATCGCCCAATCCGAGTTCAATCTCTATCATTCCGGGCGCGCCGCGGTACGCAGCTACAGGACACTGGCGGAGTTGTTCGGGCAGATCGAGGCCAGCCTGCGTGAATCCGCCGCCCCGAGCTACGTCTACGCCTATTACCCCGACCTCGACACACTGGCCCACACCCATGGCGTCGGCAGCAACAAGCTCGCCGAGCAATTTGCCGCGCTGGACGCGGCTTTCGACGATTTCCTCACTGCGATCGCGGATACCGATACGGCGGTTCTCGCCTGCGCCGACCACGGCTTCATCGATTCGCTACCCGCGCGCCAGATCGATCTGGCACAACACCCGGACCTAGCTGCGACGCTGGCGCGCCCGCTGTGCGGTGAGCGGCGCGTAGTCTATTGCTACGTCAAGCCGGAGGAGGCGGCCCGCTTCGTCGCCTACGTGCAGGACATCCTCGGAGCATGTGCCGACGTGTACCCCAGCCGCGCACTGCTGGAACAAGGCTGGTTTGGCCCGGGCGAAGCGGATCCGCGCCTGGCTTCGCGCATCGGGGACTACGTACTGGTGATGCGCGACGACTGGACGCTGCTGGACTGGATGGAAGGCGAGAAACGCTACCACCAGCTCGGCGTGCATGCCGGTACCAGCGCCCGCGAAATGTTCGTGCCGCTCATCCTCGCCGGTTGCGCCGCATGAAGATTAGCCTCGGCCATCCCGGCCATTCTTGGGATATCACGCCCAGGGAAGCCATGGCGCTCCAGTCGCGCCTGGCCGAAAAAATCGTCTGCCGCGACGACTTTGGCTCGATTCACCGGGTAGCCGGCGTGGATGTCGGTTTCGAGGACGACGGCCGCACGACACGCGCCGCTGCCGCAGTGCTCACCTTCCCCTCGCTGCAACTGGAAACTGCTGCCATTGCCAGGCAGCCGACCCGCTTCCCCTACGTGCCGGGGCTGCTGTCCTTCCGCGAGGCGCCTGCCGTGCTGGCAGCGATAAAGCAGCTGGACATGCCCGACCTCCTGCTCTGCGACGGCCAGGGCATTGCGCATCCGCGCCGACTCGGCATCGCCAGCCATCTCGGCCTGCTGCTCGACATCCCATCCATCGGCGTCGCCAAGACGCGACTGCTAGGCACGCATCGCGAGGTGCCCAACAAACGCGGCGCCTGGGTACCCCTGAAGGCCGGCAAGGAAACGATCGGCGCCGTGCTGCGCACCCGCTTGGGCGTCAAGCCACTGTACATCTCGCCCGGCCACCGCATTTGCCTGGAATCCGCGATTGACTGGGTCATGGCCTGCCTGACGCGCTACCGCCTGCCGGAGACCACGCGCTGGGCGCACAGACTGGCCTCCGAGAAACCGAAAAAGCGCTGACTAAAGCGTCTTGATGACACGGACCGTATCGCCCTCGCCCTTGTCGCGATGAAATTCGAAACCCAGTTGTCGGGTGAACTTGAGCATCTTGTGGTTGCTCGCCAGCACGAAACCTTCCATGGTCTTCAGCCCCCTGCCACGCGCCGCCTCGATCAGATCCAGCATCAGCAGGCCGGCCACGCCGGTGCCATGCCAGGCATCGTCGACCGCCACGGCGAACTCGCAGCTCTCGTCCCCCGGCGACACGAAGTAGCGGGCCACGCCGATCTCGACCTCGTGGCCGTCGCGCATCACCGTGGCGATCAGCGCCATGTGCTGCTCATAGTCGATGTCGGTGAAGTACTGCAGCTTGCGCGGCGCCAGTTCGCGTAGCTGGCCCATGAAGCGGTTGTAGCGCGAATCGTCCGACAGGCCGCGCACGAAGTCCTGTTCGATAGCGGCGTCTTCCGAGCGGATGGGGCGAACAATGATCTGCGTGCCGTCGAACAGGTGATGCGGTCGTACCAAATGTTGTGGATAGTCAGCCATCGTCGTTGGCGTTCTTCTTGGCGGCCCCCATGATAGCGCGCCAGCGAGAACGTACAATGACAATATGGAAAATCAAGCGCATCAAGTCCTCCACCCGTATTCCGGTCTGACCCCCGACATCGTGTTGAATGCCCTGGATAGCGTCGGGCTGCGCTGCGATGGCTCCCTGCTGGCCCTCAACAGTTACGAAAATCGCGTGTACCAGGTCGGCATCGCCGATGCACCGCCTGTAGTGGCCAAGTTCTATCGGCCGCAACGCTGGAGCGATGCAGCCATCCTTGAGGAACATGCCTTTACGCGCGAACTGCATGAGCGGGAGATTCCTGTCGTCGCGCCCCAAGGCCTCGACGGCGGACAGACCCTGCATTCGGCAGAAGGCTTCCGCTTCGCGGTGTTTCCAAAACGCGGTGGCCGGGCTCCTGAACTGGACAAGCCGGACACCCTGCAGTGGATGGGGCGCTTCCTTGGACGCATTCATGCCGTCGGTGCGATCACGCCCTTCCGCGAACGCCCCGTGCTGGACATCGCGAGTTTCGGCGAGGCCTCGTACGCGTACCTTCTCGAACATCGCTTCCTGCCAGAAGACCTGCTGCCCGCCTGGCAAAGCGTGGTCGATCAGGCGCTGGACGGAGTGCGTCGCTGCTACGAACGTGCCGGAACGGTTTCCTCCATCCGTCTGCACGGCGACTGCCACGCCGGCAACGTGCTCTGGACGGATAGCGGAGAAATGCGCGGCCCGCATTTCGTCGATTTCGACGACTGTCGCATGGGCCCAGCCATGCAGGACCTATGGATGTTGCTGTCAGGAGAACGCGCCGAGATGACGCGCCAACTCGGCGACGTGTTGGACGGCTACGAGGACTTCTTTGATTTCGACAGGCGTGAGCTGCATCTGGTGGAGGCACTGCGCACCCTGCGCCTCCTCCACTACTCGGCATGGCTGGCCCGGCGCTGGGACGACCCGGCCTTTCCGGCCGCCTTCCCCTGGTTCAATACCCAGCGCTACTGGCAGGACCGCATTCTTGAACTGCGTGAGCAGGTCGCCCTCATGGACGAACCACCTCTCCCAGCCTGATTCACTTCACTTGTCGAGTTTGGTTATCTTTGAGCCCTCGAAGGTCAGGTTGTACATCAAACCCTTGTTCGAAAAGATGAAACCGATGATCGGTTTTTTCGCCGTTTCGGTATCGATCGCCCCTCCGGCACCCAACGTGGCGAGCGCCACGCTGCCGTCCACTCCCGCCTTCCAGCCTTCGCTGCGGCGGAATTTCGACAATGCGCTTTCAGTCATGAAGAGGATGATCATGCTGCGTGCCTGCGCACCCAGCTGAAAGCCGATGGAAGCGGAAGCGATGTTGTAATAGACCACGGGATTGCCGCCGATAAGCAGCGAACCTTCGCCGTATTCGCCGCCGATACCGATGCCGGCCTTGACCACACTGGGGAACACCAGCATCCCCGCGGCCTTCTGCGACAATTCCTTGCCAGCGCTGGTGTGCTTGTAAAAATTTTGCACTGCCTCGCGCACCTCGGCATTGATCTCTTGCTTCGACGCGGCCCAGACGTTCGCCGCCATCAGGAGCGCCATCGCCCCGCCCAAAATCAGCTGAATTAATCTCGATTTCATGACGATCTCCTTAAATGTCGTTACGCGTTTCATCGTATCGCAACTCACCATGGCAGGGTAAAAAAAGGAAAGGGGCTGGCCTGAGCCAACCCCTTGTTTTATGTGGCGCGCCCGGAGAGATTCGAACTCCCGACTCCTTGGTTCGTAGCCAAGTACTCTATCCAGCTGAGCTACGGGCGCGTTGGTGTGAAATTATATCAAACTGTGGCGGAGAGAGAGGGATTCGAACCCTCGATGCAGGTTTTGCCCGCATACTCCCTTAGCAGGGGAGCGCCTTCGACCACTCGGCCATCTCTCCGAATCAATCGGGTGGCGATCTTACCGTTTTAGCCTTGGCCGGTCAAACCAGACCTGCCCGCTACGCTCAGGCCGGCACCTGATCCAGGTCAAACGCCTTGTGTAGTACGCGCACGGCAAGTTCAAGGTACTTTTCGTCGATCACCACGGAAATCTTGATCTCCGAGGTGGAGATCATGCGGATATTGATGCCCTCTTCCGCCAGCGTGCGGAACATTTTGCTGGCGATGCCAACGTGGGAGCGCATGCCGACGCCGACGATTGAAACCTTGGTGATCTTGTTGTCGCCGGTAATCTCGCGGGCGCCGATATGACTCTTGATCTGCTCGAGGATAGCCATGGCCTTGGCAAATTCGCCACGCGGCACGGTGAACGAGAAATCAGTCGATCCATCGTGGCCAACGTTCTGGATAATCATGTCGACGTCGATGTTGGACTCGGCCACCGGGCCGAGTATCTGGTAGGCGATGCCGGGACGATCCGGCACGCCGAGCACGGTAAGCTTGGCCTCATCACGGTTGAAGGCGATGCCTGAAATAGTCGGTTGTTCCATCTTGATGTCTTCCTCGAAAGTAATCAGCGTGCCCGGACCCTCCTTGCCCAGTTCTTCCAGGCTGGAGAGTACGCGCAACTTGACCTTGTACTTGCCGGCGAATTCTACTGAACGGATCTGCAGCACCTTGGAGCCGAGGCTGGCCATTTCCAGCATTTCCTCGAAGGTAATCGTCTCCAGGCGGCGTGCCTCGGGCACAATGCGCGGATCGGTCGTGTAGACGCCGTCCACATCCGTGTAGATCTGGCACTCGTCTGCTTTCAGTGCCGCGGCAATGGCCACGGCCGAGGTATCGGAGCCGCCACGGCCCAGCGTGGTGATGCTACCGGCCTCGTCAACGCCCTGGAATCCCGCCACCACGACAACATGCCCCTCATTCAGGTCGCGACGGATGTTACCTTCGTCAATGCTGACAATGCGCGCCTTGGTAAAGGCGCTGTCAGTCAGGACGCGCACCTGGCCGCCGGTATAGCTCCTCGCCTTGACGCCGATATCCATCAGCGCCATCGAGAGCAGGCCGATCGTCACCTGCTCGCCCGTGGCGGCTAAAACATCCAGCTCGCGCGGTGCGGGCTGAGCCTGCACCTCCCTCGCCAGGGCGATGAGGCGATTGGTCTCCCCACTCATGGCAGACACCACGACCACGACCTGATGTCCCTTCGCCCGCCAGCTGGCGACACGCCTAGCGACGTTTTTGATCCGCTCCGGCGAACCGACCGAAGTACCACCGTATTTTTGAACAATAAGTGCCATTTCCAGCAGTTTCTTCTAGTCTGTTGAAAAGCGGCGGATTTTACCTGATTTTGTAGCCTCGGCGTAACCAGATAGAGCAGTAAGCCTCACGCGAATAACCATTCCAAGCTTGATGGATATGTCAGGCTTGTATGTAGATAGGATATTGCCTATACTTGCATCGCTATAACTAAGGATATAGCTTTCTTGGCTTGGCAAATATTTAGGCATATTTGAAGCTATGTTTCCAAGGACGACACTAAGGACTACACAATCATGAAAACCGAAACCATAGACGCACGCGAAATCCGGCGCAAACTCGGGCTCAATCAGCAGCAATTCTGGTCTAAGGTGGGCGTGACGCAGAGCGGCGGTTCTCGCTACGAAAGCGGCCGCAACATGCCCAGGCCGGTGCAGCAACTGTTGCGGCTGGTGCATGTCGAGCAAATCGATATCAGCAAGATCAAGCGTGACGACTGGGAAGTGGTGGAATATCTTAAATCCAGCGATCCGGAACTATTCAGGTCACTCAAGAAAGCCGCCAAAGCCAGGCCCAAAAAAGGGCATTAAGAACTCAGGGGCTGATGCGAACCGTCAGCCCCACCCCGCGCACGCGGCCGGCTATCGCCTCCAGTCTATCTTCCGGCAAGTTGGAGAGTCGATCCGCCTCAGGTTGCATGGAGGGACGGGACAGCCCGTAGACATGCACACCGGCCAACTGCTCAATGCCAGCCTGGTCAAGAATTTCAAGATAAGCGGACACTTCTTCGTCCGTTGGTCCCTCGCCATCAATGGCAAACACACAAGTTTGTACCCAGGTCGGGCAAAGCGTCGCGCAGCGGCGCAAATTGCGAACGACCAACCCCGGCGACATATCCACGTTGTTGATGCAGCGATAGCGCTCGGCGGTTCCTGCATCCACCTTGAACCAGACTTCACCGCCCAGTTCGCCCAGGCGGCGCAAGCCATCCTGTACATGGCTGCGCCCAAGCAGACTGCCGTTGGTGATGAGCCGCAGCTTCACGGCGCCACCCAACCCGGTTTCATTCAATACCCTGTCGACCAGATCCACTGCCAGGGGAAATTCCTTTGCGGAAGTCGGTTCGCCGTTTCCCGAAAAGGCGACATCAACGATCTGCCGCGTGCCTTCAGGTACTTTCAATCGCATGAAATCTCCATGCATCAGGATATCGATAAACCCGCGCAATTCCCGCTCCAACAGCGCCAGGTCGATCCGTGGCGCCGAGCCGCGCTTCAGATTGGGCACCTGACAATAGATGCAGCGCCAGTTGCAAGCATTGTTCGGGTTCAGATTGATGCCGATCGACACGCCGCCCGCCCGGCGCGAGACAACGGGATAGACATAGGTCAGGCCTGCGCTGTCGCGGCTATGGTCGGTAACGTCCAATGGCTTCATGACTCCGCTCGTCTCCAGATGCCCTGCATTCTGGTGTTATAATTTCCATCCGCCTCCGTGACAATCCAGAAGCATCATGCGCATCACCCGCCGCCTTGAATTCGATTCAGGCCACCGCATCCCGGATCATCAGAGTCAGTGCCGCCACTTGCATGGCCATCGCTATGCCATCGAGATCACCTTGCAAGGCGACATCATCCTTCTTGCCGGATCACCCATGAACGGAATGGTAATGGATTTTTCGGAAGTCAAGACACTGGCCAAGCAATGCCTGGTCGATGCCTGGGACCATGCTTTTCTCGTCTGGCGCGGCGACACCGGCTTGATGAGTTTCCTTGAAAATCTCCCTGGGCACAAGACTGTGGTACTCGACGTGATACCCACTGCCGAAAACCTGGCGACCGTGGCTTTCAAACTGCTCGACCGGGTATATCGCGATACCTACGGCAATCACCTGCACCTGGAGCGGGTGCGGCTCTACGAGACGCCGAATTGCTGGGCCGATGCCGTAAGAGAGGAAATCAGGAAATAGCCTGGCGGAAGGTGTGAGATTCGAACTCACGGTGCCCTTGCGGACACGCCGGTTTTCAAGACCGGTGCATTAAACCACTCTGCCAACCTTCCCGCACCGGTAAAATTTTATCATGGCGAGATTCCTTCCTCTTGAAGTGATTGAAACTTCCACCCACCTTCGATAGTCTTACGCTTGTAACTCAACCTCACCGGAGGCATTCAATGCAACCCTCACTTCAAACCATCGGGCATGTCAGCCAGGATAAGGCTTTGCGGCAGAACCGCGTCCTGCGCAATACTTATTTTCTGCTCGCTCTGACCATGGTGCCAACCGCTGTAGGTGCGCTACTCGGCGTGCAACTGAATTTCGCCTTCATGGCAGGCAGCCCCATCGTTTCCTTCCTGCTGTTCCTTGCGGTTGCCTGGGGCTTCATGTGGGGCATCCAGAAGACCAAGGACAGCGGCATGGGCGTCGTATTGCTGCTCGGATTCACCTTTCTCATGGGCATCATGCTGGGACCGATTCTTCAGGTTAGCTTGGGCTTCCGCAATGGCGGCATGCTTATCGCAACCGCCGCGGCGGGCACCAGCATCATCTTCTTCACGCTGGCGGGGATCGCGACCGTAACGAAGCGGGACTTCAGCTTTATGGGCAAGTTCCTCTTCATCGGCGTCATCCTGCTCATCGTGGCGATGCTGGCCAACATTTTCCTGCAGATCCCGGCCCTTGCACTGACCATCTCGGTCATTGCAGTACTGATCTTTTCAGCCTATATCCTTTATGACGTCAGCCGCATCGTCACCGGCGGCGAAACCAACTACATCATCGCCACGCTTGCTCTCTATCTGGACATCTACAATCTCTTCGTGCACCTGCTTAACCTGCTTCTGGCTTTCGCTGGCGAGCGCGACTAGACGTCCCTTGCATGGAGAAGCCCTTCTCCAGTAAGACAGGCGGCCGAACAGCCGCCTTTTTTATTGCCTTTCGAACAGGGCAATCGACTCGACGTGGGATGTCTGCGGAAACATATTGGCGATGCCGGCGCCCTTGAGCCGGTAGCCTTTATCATGCACCAGCACGGCCGCATCACGTGCCAAGGTGGCAGGATTGCAGGAAACATAAACGATACGCTGCGGGCTATCGGCGCCAATCGCCTTCACCAGTTCAATGGCACCCTCACGTGGTGGATCGACCAGCCACTTGTCGAGTTCCCCCCAGCCGGCAAGCATTTCCGGTGAGGCTTTGAAGAGATTGGCGACGTCAAACGAGGTGGCGTCCGCAAGCCCATTCAAGGCGGCGTTCTCACCGGCACGGCGAACCAGGACCTGGCTACCCTCCACGCCAAACACCAAGGCGCCACTACGTGCAATGGGTAACGTAAAGTTGCCCAGGCCACAGAACAGATCTCCAATCCGCTCTCCTGGCTGCGGCTGCAGGAGGTGCATGGCGCGGCGCAGCAGCATGCGATTGATGCCGTAATTCACCTGGGTGAACTCGTTGGGTCGGAATTGCAGGCGCAGGCCGAAATCCGGCAGGGTGTAAGCGAGTGGCGGCGCATCAAGCGGATGAAAGGGATGGGCCGACTCCGGGCCCTCCGGCTGCAGCCAGATCTGGATGCCGTGCGCGTCGGCAAATGCGCGCACCAGCGCTTCATCCTCTCGCGTCAGCGGCTGCAAGATGCGCAGTATCAGCACCGTCACGGCATCGCCGATGGCCGCCTCGATCTGCGGTAGCTGGCTGGGAATCGACAGTGCGCCGACAAGCCGTCGAAGCTGGGGCAAAAGCTCTGAAACCGATGGCGGCAGCACTTCGCAACTGTCCATGTCGGCGATGAAACTGCTGCGCTTTTCGTGAAAACCCACCAGCACGCCACCCTTCTTCGGCACCAGACGAACCGACAGCCGCGCACGGGAACGGTAGCCCCAGGCGGGTCCGCCGATGGCTGGATACACCACTTCGGGCCGCATGCGCGCGATATGCCAGAAGGCATCCTCCAGCACGCGCTGTTTGGCTGCCGCCTGCCCAGACGCATCGAGATGCTGCATGCTACAGCCCCCGCAAATACCGAAGTGCCTGCAACGCGGCTCGACGCGCAAGGCGTTCGACGTCAGAATCCGGTTTGCCGTCGCCAGTTCATAGTTCGGTTTCCTGCGGTAGCTGGAGTAAACGACCTGTTCCTTCGGCAAGGCGCCTTCGACAAAGATGGTTTTGCCCTCGTGGTGGGCGACACCCCTGCCTTCGTGGTCAAGCGATTCGATGATGGTTGCGGGCATTGCTAGCGGCAGCCTGAATGGGAGGCGCAATTGTATGCATCGCCGCAGGATTTGCAACGGTCCGTACCTTGTCCTAGGATGTGTCCGAATGAAAGAAGCCCGACTCCCTATGCCGAACACCTCCCAGGAAACATTCGATACCCGTGCCGCCTATCAGCAGGCGATAAACACGGTTTTGCCAGCCGCAACGAAAGAGCTCTGCATCTTCGATGCCAATATCGAGAATCTGGAACTGGACAGCCGAGTCCGCTCGGATATGATCACCGCCTTTCTCACCGGGGGGCCGGATCGCAGCCTGCGCGTGATCCTGCATGATCTCGATCACCTGACGCGCTACTCGCCGCGCCTGATGGGACTGCTCAAGCGTTACAGCCACTGCTTTTCCATACGCCAGACACCGGAATCTCTGCGCAGCATCGCTGACAGCTTTGTGCTGGCAGACTCAGCCAGCGGCGTTATCCGCTTTCATGCCGATCATTTTCGCGGCAAGATGCTTTTGAATATGCCGCTCGAGATACATGACTGGCACCAGCGCTTCGAAAATCTTTGGCTGGAGGCGGTGCCCGGCGCCACTGCAACCCATTTGGGTTTATAGTGCGCCCTGTCCGGGTCGCATCTGCCATCGCCGTACAAAGATGTTTTTTTTATGTTATTTTGCTAGAATCCAGATTGGCCTGAATACGTTCTGGCCAAACTCAGAATCTTGATGGTTGCTTGCAAACAAAACATTATCTTTTATCGATAAGGGATATCAAATGAAACACTCTCTCCTCATAGCTGCCCTCGTCGCCGTGGCCCTGACCGCCTGCGGCAAGAAAGAAGAAGCCAAGCCCGTTGCTGCTCCCGCTCCGGCTGCTGCTCCGGCTCCCGCTCCGGCTGCTACTCCGGCCCAACCCGCCGGTATGGAAGCCCCGAAGGGCACGGAAGGCATGTCCGGCATGGGTGGCGCAGCCGATGTGACTGCCGCACCCCCTGCCCAGCCCGCTGGCATGGAAGGCCAAAGCCAAGTCAAGGAAATGGCCAAGGAAGCCGCCAAGGGTGCTGTCGAAGGCGCCAAGGAAGCCGTCAAGAAGTAATTGCTTTCTCGGCGAAAAAAGCCGGCCTGCGGGCCGGCTTTTTTTCGCCTTGTTTATCCTCTATGTAAAGGCACGCCAGTCAAACCCTTCATCCTGATCAGCGACGCCCACCCAAGCCTCGGCGCAACCTAACACGCCAGCCAGCGCGGTACGTGCCAAAGCCGGCGTATTGTTCTGCTGGCTCAAATGCGCGGCAATCAGATGCTGCAGCTTATGGGTATCCAGTGCGGCGAGCAGCGTGGCAGAGGTTTTATTGTCGAGATGGCCGAAGCGGCTGGCAATGCGCCATTTCAAATGAGGAGGATAGCCGCCTCTCAGGAGCATGTCCGTGTCGTGATTACATTCCAGCACCAGCGCATCACAGCCGCTCAGCATCTGTTCCACATGAGGTGTCGCGCATCCCAGGTCGGTCACCACTCCAAGACGATGCCTACCATCGGAAAAAACGAACTGGACAGGTTCGCGTGCATCATGGGGTACAGGGAATGGATGGATATGCAGATCGCCGACCTGGAAAGCCTCGTGGCTTTCGATCAGCTCTGCGCCGGGGACTTCGCCACGTCCTTGCGGCGTAGCCGCAAAAGTACCGTGCGTCATCCAGACAGTCAGGCGATAACGGCATGCCAGCTTGAAGACCCCGCCGATGTGATCGCTGTGTTCGTGGGTGACGAGTATGCCCGCCAGATCCTCAGGCGACAGGCCAAGACGGCCAAGTTTGGAAAGCGTCTCGCGCGGACCAAATCCACAATCGAGCAGGAGGCGGGTTGCACCTGCCTCGACCAGCATGGCATTACCACGGCTGCCGCTTCCCAGCGAGGCAAATCGCATTATTTCAACTGGTCGTAGAGCAGGCTGAGAATCTTTTTCGCGGTTTCAGAGTTATCCGCACCACCTTCGCGGGTCAATATTTTCACGGTGCTTTCGCCGCCCTCACCCTGGACCAGGATACGGTACTGCTGATTAGCCGCCGGTTTGCCGCTGTCCCAGAATTTCAGCTTGCTGAGAAACCCGCCTTCAGACTTCTTGCCGTCTCCGCTTTCCGGGTCGACATAGCGGACGAAATAGAGCCCCTTGGCCCGATCCCGGTCCTCCACGGTGAAACCAACACGGTCCAGCGCCAGGCCAACTCGGCGCCAGGAACGATCGAAGGCTTCCTGTAGCTGCAGTGAACCGATGCTACCTGCCGGCCGGATCAGTTTGGCTCGCTCTTCCTTCCCCGGCCCGGCAGCTATCAGGGTTTTCGAGCGATTTTCTTCGGTGCCCAGCCGCACCATCAGCCGGCGCAGCATCTCCGCCTCGAGTTCGGGATCCGGTGGCCGGGGTTGCCACATGGTGCGATCCTGGCCTTCGGTGGCATACACCTCGTACATGCCGCGGTGGCTGATGTAGATTTCCGTAGTGCCTGCCTCAGCACCTATCTCCAGGCGGGTGCGGAACTTGTCGCGCTCGGGCGTCGAATAGACCTGGTCAAGGAACTTGCCGAGCGTGGCGCGGATCATGTCCTGCGGCAGCTTGGCGCGGTTTTCCGCCCAGTCGGTTTCCATGATGCCCGCGTCAGGCAGTTCCAGATTGACGATGAAGCCCAGTTCCTGCCAGAAATCCTTGAGCATTGGCCACAGTTTGTCAGGCGTACCTGTCACCACCAGCCAGCGCTGGCTGCCAGCGCGCTCGACACGCATCTTGTCCACCTGCGGCAGTACTTCCTGCGCAGCGGCGTCCTTCGTGCCGGTACGTTCGGAACTGTAGGCGGAGTAGGTGGCAGAACCGTGTGGCGAAATATCCGGAACCGCATAGCGTTCGTCGCGGTTGGGTGACGTCAGGTCGGGCGGAATCTCCAGCGGTGGCAATTTGCCTGCCGACTTGTAGTCGATTTTCTTCGTCTCTATCGACATGCTGGAACATCCTGCCAGCATCAGCGAAAAAGCAAACAGGAATAACAGTCTCGGCCACATGCGGATCATGCCCCGCCTTTCATTGGATTCGGATTGGATTCAGGCATAACGCCCGCCGGCGCGGGTGGTATCAGTCCGTCCTGAAACTTCATATTCAAACGGCAACGCCTGCTTCACACATGGCCTGATGCACGCACTCGTGATATTCGGGCGACAGCGGCGTCAGGGGCAGGCGGATACCCGCATCCGTCAGGCCCATGCGACTGACCGCCCACTTCACCGGGATCGGGTTGGCCTCGACGAACAGGTGGCGGTGCAGGCCCAGCAGGCGCATATTGATCTCGCGCGCCTTGACCACCTCCCCGGCCTGCGCCGCGACGCACATTTCGTGCATCAGGCGCGGCGCCACATTGGCGGTCACCGAAATCGTACCGTGGCCGCCCAACAGGATGAAGGCCAGCGCACTGGCGTCGTCACCACTGTACAGGGCAAACTCCTTGGGGGCCTGCTTGATGAGGTCCGTGCCGCGCTCCAGGTTACCGGTGGCATCCTTGATGCCGACGATGCCAGGCACCTGCGCCAGGCGCAGTGCGGTATCGTTGCTCATGTCGGCCACTGTGCGGCCGGGTACGTTGTAAAGGATCATCGGCAAATCCACCGCTTCGGCAATTGCCTTGAAATGGCGGAAAAGGCCTTCCTGCGTCGGCTTGTTGTAGTAGGGCACCACATTGAGCGAAGCCGCGGCACCGACCTGTCTGGCATAAGCCGTCAGTTCGATCGCCTCCGACGTTGAATTCCCGCCCGTGCCCGCGATGACGGGAAGGCGGCCGGCAGCATATTCGACCGCCGCCTTGATCAACTCGCAGTGTTCGCCGACATCGACCGTGGGCGATTCGCCGGTCGTGCCGACGATGACGATGCCGTCTGTGCCTTCCGCAACATGGAAATCCACGAGGGACTTGAGCCGCGGGAAATCAAGACTGCCATCTTCCCGCATGGGGGTAACAATAGCGACAATCGAACCTTGAATCATATCAACCAAGCTTGCATGAAAACGATGGATTTTACTTGATGAAGCCCGCCACCGGAAACAAATGAACACATTGGCAAGTGTAGACACCGGCGCAACGCGCCGGTTCCCCGCCGGCTTACAAGTCCGCCAGGACCTTGATGTGGGTCGTCACGCTGCGCGCCAGGGCAGACAGGGCATAGCCACCCTCCAGCATCGAGACGATGCGGTCTTGCGCGGATTCAGCGGCAACCGCCTTGATTTGCTGGGTCACCCAGGCATAGTCGGCCTCGACAAGCCCAAGCGATGCCATGTCGTCTTCATAATGCGCATCAAAGCCGGCGGAAATGAAGATCGCTTGTGGAGCGAAACTCCGCAGTGCAGGCATCCAGACGTCCGTAACGGCCTGACGGAATCCCTCGCTGCGCGTGCCCGCCGGCACCGGCACATTGACCATGTTTGCCGCCGGCGCGTCCGCCCCGGTGTACGGGTAGAAGGGATGCTGGAAGGTGCCGACCATGAGGACGCGCGGATCGTTGGCAAAAACATCCTCGGTGCCATTGCCGTGATGCACGTCGAAATCGACCACCGCTACCCGCTCCAGCCCGTACGCTTCGAGTGCATGGGTGGCTGCAATGGCAATGTTGTTGAAAAAGCAGAACCCCATAGCCTTGTCCCGCTCGGCGTGGTGTCCCGGCGGCCGCACACTGCAGAAGGCGTTCTCCACCTCGCCGCGCATGACCAGATCCGTCGCCAGCACGCCGGCGCCCGCCGCATGCAGCGCCGCCTGCCATGTGCCGGCGCTCATCGCAGTATCCGGATCGAGATGGACGATGCCGCTCTGCGGCGCGCTCTCGGCAATGCCGCGCACGTACTCGGGTGGATGAACCCGAGTGAGCTGCTCCATTGTCGCCAGCGGCGCGTCGTAGAAAGACAGATACATGTCCAGTCCCGAGGCGATCAGCCGATCGCTGATGGCGGACAGGCGCTCTGGGCATTCGGGATGTTGGGTGCCCATGTCGTGCAGCCAGCAGTCGCGATGGGTAATGAAGGCGGTTGTCATTTCAAGCCCAGAACCTCTCCGGGTCTTCTCAAGGTGGAATTACAATAGAATGTCGCTACTGTCGTCATTATCCACCGATTGCAGCATCCGCCTCAAGTCATACCCGCCCACCCCCATGCCGACCTCCCCGTTACACGCAGCGATTCATCATGCCGGCCGTATCGTGCTGGGCAAGGAACACCAGATTCGTCTCGCCCTGGCCTGCCTGCTGGCACGCGGACATTTGCTCATCGAGGATTTGCCGGGCGTGGGCAAAACCATACTGGCCCATGTCCTGGCGAGGCTGCTCGGCCTGAATT
This sequence comes from Rhodocyclaceae bacterium, assembly GCA_018262775.1. Taxonomy (GTDB): domain Bacteria; phylum Pseudomonadota; class Gammaproteobacteria; order Burkholderiales; family Rhodocyclaceae; genus Desulfobacillus. Next base: position 179,617 of record JADFDU010000022.1, on the reverse strand, counting down.
TTCACCGTATCCAATGCACCGCCGACATGCTACCGGCAGACATCATCGGCGTGTCCATTTACGATCGGAATTCGGGGAGTTTCCAGTTCCATCCTGGGCCGATCTTCGCCCAGGTCATCCTCGTCGATGAAATCAACCGCGCCACACCGAAATCCCAAAGCGCACTGCTCGAGGCGATGGAGGAGCATCAGGTCACTTGCGAAGGCGAGACGCGCCCCCTGCCCGAGCCGTTCTTCGTCATCGCCACGCAGAACCCCTATCACCAGATCGGCACTTTCCCGTTGCCGGAATCACAGCTTGACCGATTCCTGATGCGCATCGAGATGGGTTATCCGGACCAGGCAGCCGAGCGCGAACTCCTGGCTGGTGCCGACCGGCGCGACATGGTCGCCAGCCTGAACCCGTGCATGGAACCCGGCGAACTGATCGAACTGCAACGGGCCGTACGCGAAGTGCATGCCGCCGAGGCGTTGATCGCCTATGTGCAGGCCCTCGCCGAATACACCCGCCGCTCGCCGGAATACGAAGCCGGACTCAGTCCGCGCGCCGCGCTGGCCTTGTTGCGCGCCGCCCGCGCCTGGGCCCTGATCGACCGGCGCGACCTGGTCCTGCCCGAGGATATCCAGGCCGTGTTGCCAGCCGTGGCGGGGCACCGCCTGCATGCGGCCAGCGGCGCGCCGAACGCCTCCTCCGCCGACATCGCTGCGACCTTGATCGCCGCCGTCCCCCTGCCGTAGATAAATGCAGGCCGCGGCGTCGTTCAAGCGCTGGCTATTCCGTCTTTACGGCCCCGAGGTCGCGCCGATCGTCCTCACGCAGCGGCGTGTCTATGTCCTGCCGACGCAAGCCGGCCTGGCCTTCGCCGCCGCGCTCGGGTTCATGCTGATCGGCGCCATCAACTACAACCTGAGCCTGGGCTATGCGCTGACTTTCCTGCTTGCGGGGCTGGGCCTGGTCACCCTGCTGCATACCTTCCGCAATCTGGTGCAGCTTGAAATCGCGCCCGGCCACGTCGAGCCCGTCTTTGCCGGAGACACGGCGCGCTTCGGCCTGCAATTGCACAACCGACGAAATCAGGGCCGCTTTGCCATCAGTTTGCAGGTCGAAGGCGGGAGCACGGTTGCAACCGATGCGCCCGCCAATGCATCGACTTCGGTCGACTTGCCGCTGGTGACGCATCGGCGCGGCTGGCTGCGCCCGGGCCGTGTCACGCTGGCGTCGCGCTTCCCCCTGTGCCTGGTACGCGCCTGGAGCTATGTCGAGCCGGACATGCGCTGTCTCGTCTATCCCCGACCCGAGCAGTCCGCGCCACCGTTGCCCCTGTCGGCTTCCGGTGAGTCGGGCGGCTCGCGCAACGGCCAGGGTACCGAGGACTTCTCCGGACTGCGCACGCATCAGCCCGCCGATTCGCCGCGCCATGTCGCATGGAAGGCGGTCGCCCGCGGACAGCAACTGCTTACCAAGCAATTCACCGGTGCCAGCACCACCCAGGTCTGGCTTGACTGGAACGCATTGCCGCCCGACCTGGGGGCCGAGGCACGCCTGTCGCGCCTGACGCGCTGGTTGCTCGATGCCCACGCCCAGGGGCTTGCATACGGCCTGCGCCTGCCCACCAGGGAAATCCCGCTGGGCCAGGGTGCACGACATTTTCAGGATTGCCTGGAGGCCTTGGCTTTGCATGGCGACTAGCACCCGCTTTGGAGCTCGACAAACCACGGTTCGACGAACCGCGGCTCGCCGAACCACGGCTGAAAGCCCGGCCCTCACACGCACGCAGGAACTGTGGCTGTTCGCCTGCGCAGCCCTGACGCTACTGCCGGATGCCGAGCATGCCCCCGTCTGGCTCAGCGTCGCCTTCGGCGCGGCCCTCGCCTGGCGCATCGCGCTCTGGTGGCGTCGCGCCGCACTGCCCTCGCGCTGGCTGCTGGCCTTTCTAGTCGCGGCCGGATCGGTGGGAATTTTTCTCACCTACCGTCAGTTCTTCGGCAAGGATCCGGGCATTGCGCTCCTCATCCTCTTTCTCGCCCTCAAACTTCTCGAGATGCGCCGCGTGCGAGATGGCCTGGCCGTCATCTTCCTCTGCTATTTCCTGCTCCTCACCCACTTCCTCAATGCGCAGGGCATCGGTGTGGCCGGCTTCACCCTGGCGGCGCTCGTCCTCGTAACCGCCGCATTGGCCAGCCTCGGACACAGCGGACGCCGCGCCACCGAGCATTTGCGGCTGGCCGCGCTCATGCTGGCGCAGGCGACGCCTTTCATGCTCGTCCTGTTCCTGCTCTTCCCGCGCGTGCAGGGGCCGCTCTGGGGCATGCCGGCGGATGCCTACAGCGGCATGAGCGGCCTTTCCGACAGCATGTCACCGGGCTCCATCAGCAAACTGAGTCTCTCCAGCGAAATCGCCTTTCGCGTCAAATTCGAGGGGGACATCCCGCCGAAACCCGCCCTGTACTGGCGTGGGCCGGTATTGAGCCACTATGACGGCAACACCTGGCGTGCCGGCACCCGTGAACGCAAAGTCAGTCTCCAGGATACGGCGCCAGAACAGGCTTTCCGCTATGCGGTCACGCTCGAACCGCACAATAAGCACTGGCTGTTCGCCCTGGAAATGCCCGTGACGCTGCCCCCTGATGCCATTCTGTTGCAAGACTACCAATTGTTATCGAAAACGCCGGTGCGCAGCCGCATTCGCTACGAAATGCAGTCCCGCATCGATTTCCGTACGGGTGCGGAAGAATCAACGGCATCGTTGCAACGCTATCTCAACCTGCCTGCAAACAATCCGCGCACACGGGCGCTCGCCGCACAATGGCGACGCGAACTGGCCACTGATGAAGCCGTCATCCGCCGCATGCTCGACTACTTCCGCCAGGAGCGTTTCTTCTATACCTTGAACCCGCCCCTCCTCGACGAGAACGGCATCGACCAGTTCCTGTTCGAAACCCGCCGTGGGTTTTGCGAGCATTTCGCCTCCGCCTTCGTCTTCACCATGCGCGCAGCGGGCGTGCCGGCACGCATCGTCACTGGCTACCAGGGCGGCGAGCAAAACCCGGTCGATGGCTACCTGATCGTGCGCCAGTCCGATGCCCATGCCTGGGCGGAAGCCTGGTTGGGAGACAGGGGCTGGGTGCGCATTGACCCGACGGCGGCCATCGCCCCGAGCCGCATCGAGGCCGGGCTGGCATCTGCCATGCCGGCGGGCGAACCCCTGCCGTTCCTGGTGAGGGCCGATCTTTCCTGGCTGCGCGCGATCCGCTTCCGCTGGGAAGCCGTGAGCAACACCTGGAATCAGTGGGTACTGGGCTACGACCCGCAGCGCCAGCGCGAAATGCTGTCCCGCCTCGGCATGCACGACCCCGACTGGAAGGCCATGACGGCGGTCATGGCGACGCTGTGCGGCTTTTTGCTGCTGGGGCTCACGTTTTGGGCTTTGCACAAGCGGATCCGCATCGATCCGACGCTGCGTGCCTGGAATCGCCTGAGCCGCAAGCTGGCGCGCATCGATCTGGCACGCAGGGCCTGGGAAGGGCCGACGGATTATGCCCAGCGCGTGGCTCATGCGCACCCGGAACTGTCACAATCCATGGAAACCATCGCCGCACTCTACATCGCGCTTCGCTACGGGAAACTGGATGGCAAGGCGGAACTGCAGCGATTGCGAGAATTGATCACCAACCTGGAAATCATCGCCGCACAATGACCCGAATCCTGTCATGCGTTTTTCTCGTCGCTGTGTGCCTGGCAACGCCCTCATGTGCCAGTGCACGCGCCAGCGCCGGCAGCTTCGCCGAGCGCGAGGATGTGCGCGAATTCATCGAAGAAATGCACGATAAGCACGGCTTTGAGCGTACCCGCCTCCTGCGTCTCTTCAAGCAGGCGCAGCCGCAACCCAAGGCACTGAAGACCATGCTACCGCCGAAGGATCCCACGGTACGTTCATGGCAGGCCTACCGCGCCCGCTTCGTCGAGCCTTCCCGCGTCGAAGGCGGCCTGCGCTTCTGGGAGACGCATGAGCAGACGCTGGAAATGGCGAGACGCACCTACGGCGTGCCGGAGGAAATCATCGTCGCCATCATCGGCATTGAAACTATTTACGGTCGCAACACGGGTAAATTTCCCACGCTGGCCACCCTCGCCACGCTGGCGTTCGACTACCCGCCGCGGGCCGAGCTTTTCCGCCGGGAACTGGAAGCCTTGCTGTTGCTGGCACAGGAAGAGCGCAGTAATCCCCTCACTTACACGGGCTCCTATGCGGGGGCGCTGGGCTTGCCGCAATTCCTGCCCAGCAGCATACGCAACTGGGGGCTGGATTTTGACGGAGACGGTCATGTGGATCTGGCGGCAAGCGCCGCAGATGCCATCGGCAGTGTCGCTAACTTCCTTGCCAGCCACGGCTGGGAAACGGACGGTCCCATCGCCGCCCCGGCCAGCGTGTCAGGAGATCGCTTTGGCGAACTTGTCGACGCCGGCATTCTGCCCCGCATCACTCCTGCGGAAATGGCGGCTTACGGCGTCGACTTCGCGGCCGACGCAGCGCAACTGCCGTGCGCCCTGATCGACCTGGTGACGCCCAACGAGGCAACCGAATACTGGCTGGGATACCGCAACTTCTACGCCATCACGCGCTACAACCGCTCCAGCTTCTATGCGATGGCCGTTTATGCATTGTCCCGGGAACTGAGGAGCGTCAGGGAGGCTCGCCTGGCGGCGAGGTAGGCGCTACAGCAGGATATCCCTGGAAACACCGTGCCGCTTGAGGATGCGCCGTAACTGGGCCAGCGCCTCGATCTGGATCTGCCGCACCCGCTCGCGCGTCAGCGACAAACGCTCAGCCAGTTCCTCAAGCGTCGCCAGTTCGCAGCCATTCAGTCCGTAGCGGTATTCGATGACCGTCCGCTGTTTCTCGTTGAGCATGCCGATCCATTCGGCGACGAGATGCTCCACCTCGGCGGTCTGGATCTGCATCTCCGGCGTTTCGGCCGCGTCATCGGCCAGCGATTCGCCAATGGATAGGTTGGGGTCGATCTCCAGCGGCGCATCCAGCGACGCAATATGCTCGTTCAACGCCAGCACCTGGCGCACCACCTCGACCGGCTTGTCCAGGAGTTGCGCGATCTCCTCCAAACCGGTTTCGCGTGCGCTGGCCGCTTCAAGGCGTCGCATGGCCCGCAGCACCGAATTGAGTTCCTTCACCACGTGCACCGGCAGCCGGATGATGCGGGACTGGTTCATGATGGCCCGTTCGATGTTCTGGCGAATCCACCATGTGGCATAGGTCGAGAAGCGAAAACCGCGCTCGGGGTCGAACTTGTCCAGCGCGTGGATCAGGCCGAGATTGCCCTCCTCTACCAGGTCGAGCAGTGGCATGCCGCGATTCAGGTAGTGCTTGGCGATATTCACCACCAGGCGCAGGTTGTGCTCGATCATTTTTTGGCGCGCAGCCTGGTCGCCCTGGCGGGCGAGACGGGAAAAGAACAACTCCTGTTCCGGCGTCAGCAGCGGGTTGGCGCCTATCTCGTTGAGATAGATCCGCGTGACATCGTTGAGGAACTCCGGTTCGGCCGTTGGTTCGGGCACGACCGGTTCGGCAAACGCTCCGTCCTCCGGTGGGGCCTCGTCGCGCATGCGCTACCTCGGCGGCAACAGCTTGAGGGGATCGAGCGGCTTGCCCTGACGGCGAATCTCGAAGTGGAGCTTGGCCTGGTCCGCATCGCTATCGCCCAACTCGGCGATTTTTTGCCCCTTGCTGACCTGCTGCCCTTCCTTGGCCAGCAGTTTGCTGTTGTGCGCGTAAACACTCGACAGGCTGTTGGCGTGCTGAATGATGAGCAGATTGCCATAGCCGCGGATGCCGCTGCCAGCATACGTGACCTTGCCCGCTTCGGCCGCAACGACCGGCTCGCCGAGCCTGCCTTCGATGTCCACACCCTTGCTGCTGCCTTCCACGTAGGCCGTGATCACCTTACCACCGCTCGGCCAAACCCAATTCTGTTCACCGCCGACTAAAGGTTCGCTCGGCCTAGATTCCGGCTTGGCCTGTGGCGCTGGCTGCTGAAGGCGCGGCTCCTCCGGCTTTTGCAGCATGGCCATGGCCTGCTCGGAATAGGGCTGCTTGCCCCCTTTCGGCTCGCGCTTGAGAGCGTCCGTATTCGCCATCCCGCCTGAGACAAGGGAGCGTGTTTCGACGGCCGCCGGGCCGGCAATCGGCTTGACGACCGCCACGCCCTCTGGAGGTGCAATACGCAACTGCTGGCCGATCTTGATCACGCTCGGGTTGTCGATGTTGTTCCAGGCTGCTACCTCGCGGTAAAACTGTCCATGCTCCAGCGCGATGCTGTAGAGCGTGTCGCCCTTTTTCACCGTGTGATATTCACCCGCCTTGGCTGGCGCCGCGGCTGGTGTCGTTGCCTTGGTCGATGCGCCAGTACGCTCGATGACCGGCGCGGGCGTTCTGGAAGCACATCCGCCCAACAGGCTGGCAACGAGTGATGCAAGCAGAATCGCATATCGGGACAATGAGTTCGCCATGCTTAATCGACTCCAGCGACAAGGGGTACAAAATGAACCGCTTCGAGGCGGATTTCGCTATAGCCGCGCGCACTGCGCTCGATCAGGCAGAGCGATTGCGCGGCACCGCCCAGCGGCAGGATCATGCGGCCACCCACGGCCAACTGCCCCAGCAACGCCTGCGGCACACTCCCGGCGGCGGCGGCAAGGATGATTGTATCGAAAGGTGCGGCTTCCGCCAGCCCCAGATTACCGTCCGCATGCTTGAGCCTGACGTTAAACAGGCGCAAATGACGCAAATTGGCGCGCGCCTTGTCGAGCAATGGGGCGAGGCGCTCGACGGCGTACACATCTTTCGCCATCTGCGCCAGCACGGCCGCCTGATAGCCGCAGCCGGCGCCGATTTCCAGCGTCTTGCCCAACTCACGTCCGGCCGCCAGCAACTCGATCATGCGGGCGACAACGAACGGCTGGGAAATCGTCTGCTTCAATCCGATCGGCAAGGCCATGTCTTCGTAGGCCCGCGATGCCAGCGCTTCCTCGACGAAGATATGCCGCGGCACCGCCGCCATCGCTGCCAGCACCCGCTCGTCGCGAATGCCGTCGGCGCGCAGGCGCTCGATCATGCGCGCACGGGTGCGCTGGGACGTCATGCCGATGCCGGACAGCTCGCGCTTCATGTCTCCAGCCAGCTTCTGACGACACCGATTTGCGTGCCGTGCGTCAAATCCATTTGCAGAGGCGTGACTGAAGCATAGCCGCTCTCCACGGCATGGAAATCCGTCCCTTCACCGGCGTCCTGCGCCGAACCCGCAGCACCGATCCAGTAAACAGTCTCTCCACGCGGATTCACCTGCCTGACCACGCCTTCCGCCTTGTGCCGCTTGCCCAATCGGGTGACCTTCACGCCCTTGAGCGTTTCCATGGGCACGTCCGGCACGTTGACATTCAGTAGCACCCGCTCCTTGAAGGCATTGCGCAGGCAACGCTCAACCAGGCCCCGCACCACTATTGACGCGGTTTCAAAATGCGCCGCCTTGTGGCTGGTTAGCGATACTGCAATCGAGGGTACGCCCAGCAGGTAGCCTTCGGTCGCGGCCGCAACCGTGCCGGAATAGATGGTGTCATCACCCATGTTGGCGCCCAGATTGATGCCCGAAATCACCATGTCCGGCAGGTGATCGAGCATGCCGGTCACGGCGAGGTGGACGCAATCCGTCGGCGTGCCGTTGACGAAATAGAAACCGTTTGCCGCCCGCCGCAGCATGAGCGGCCGGTCCAGGGTAAGAGAGTTGCTGGCACCGCTACGGTCACGCTCGGGTGCAACCACGGTAATTTCGGCCAGCGCGGATAGCGTAGCGGCAAGGGCCTCGATACCTGGAGCAAAGTAGCCGTCGTCGTTGGAAAGGAGGATGCGCATGGTTTGCCGCGCGGCGATGGCTGCCTCTGGGAAAGAATGGTCGGGGCGGCGGGATTCGAACTCGCGACCCCTTGCACCCCATGCAAGTGCGCTACCAGGCTGCGCTACGCCCCGACTGGAAGCGGATTATATCAGAGAGCGGGATGGCGCGACGCGCCGATGCTGCAAATCAGGCGCGTAGCAGGGCGATGATGCCGACAATCTCTGCGCGCAGGGATTCGGCGGGAGCGTAGTGTTCCGGCGCAGCGGCTGCATGATTCGGTGATTCCCGGCCGGGACCTTCTTCCAGGCGATTGCGCGCGCCGCTAATGGTAAAGCCTTCGCGGTACAGCAGTTCGCGAATACGGCGCACCAGCAGCACTTCGTGGTGTTGGTAGTAACGGCGGTTGCCGCGCCGCTTGACCGGCTTCAGCTGGGTGAATTCCTGCTCCCAGTAGCGCAGCACATGCGGCTTGACGCCGCACAACTCACTTACTTCGCCGATGGTGAAGTAGCGTTTTGCCGGAATGGGCGGCAGATCATCCTTGCTTGCCATGGCTGCTCAGCTTCTCGACCGAGGCCTTGAGTTTCTGACTGGCATGAAAGGTGACGACGCGGCGCGCGGTAATGGGGATCTCTTCCCCTGTCTTGGGGTTGCGGCCGGGACGTTGCGGCTTGTCGCGCAACTGGAAATTACCGAAGCCGGACAGCTTGACGCTCTCGCCGCGCTCCAGTGCGGTACGGATTTCTTCGAAAAAACCCTCGACCATATCTTTCGCTTCGCGCTTGTTCAGGCCAACCTTTTCAAACAGGAGATCGGCGAGCTCCGCCTTTGTTAACGTCATGTCTGCTCCCTATGATCGCAGCTTGGCGGCGAATTCCCGGCTGGCGGCCTCGATCATTTTCGCCACCGCCGCTTCGACTTCACCATCCGCAAGCGTTTTCTCAGTATCTTGCATAACTACCCGAAACGCAAGACTTTTTTTCCCTTGATCGACTCCTTTTCCCTGGTAGACATCGAACAGAACGACCTCCCTGACACAGGCAGGCGCAGCGGCAATCAGGCCATTCAGCAGCGCCTGCGCCGGCTGCTCGTGATCCACCACCAGGGCGAGGTCGCGCACCACCGCCGGAAAGCGGGAGGCTTCCCGATAAGCCGGCAATGGCTGTTGCAGAACGTCATCAAGATCCAGTTCAAACACGACCGGCGCCGCGCCCAGTTCGTATTTTTGCACCCATTGCGGATGCAGTTCGCCAACGATACCCACCACCTTGCCGCCCACGCTGACGGCGGCGGCGCGTCCGGGATGCAACGCAGGGTGATCGATGCGGGCAAAGTGCGCCGGCCACGGTGCCAGCAACGCCTCCACGTCGGCTTTGGCATCGAAGAAATCCATCCGGCGCGGCGGCAATCCCCACTGTTCGGGCGCCGCCGGCCCGGCAGCCAGGGCGGCGATCCGCTTGGGCTGCAGGAAGCCGGCAATCTCTCCGCCCTCGCCGTCCTGTAGAGACTGACTTTTGTCGACGCGCAGGAAACAGCGGCCGGTTTCGAATACCCGCACGCGTTCCACACGCCTGTTCAGGTTATAAACAAGATTTCCGACCAGTCCGCCAATCAGGCTGGAACGCATCACCCCCATCTGGCTGGCAATGGGGTTGCTCAAGACCACGGGTTGCACAACAGCGCAGAAATCGTGTTCCCAGCCGGCATCGACGTAACTATAGTTCACCACTTCCTGGTAGTCACGGGCGGCCAGCAGTCGGCGCAGGCGCCAGACGCTGCGTTGCCGTTCGTTCTGCGGCAGGATGGCCAGCACCCCTTGCGGCAGGCGTGCAGGAATGTTGTCGTAGCCGTGCAGGCGCGCCAGTTCTTCGACCAAGTCTTCTTCGATGGCGATATCGAATCGATGCGAAGGCGGTGTCACGATGAAGTCGTCGCCATCGCGCGTGAAGGGAAAATCGAGTCCCTTGAAGAGGCGCTCGGCAACCTCCGCACCCAGCCGGATGCCGAGGATTTTCTCGGCACGCGGCACGCGCAACCGCACCGCTTCGCGCCTGGGCAAGTGATTGTGGTCGATGGCTTCCGAGACCGGGCCGGCCCGGCCGCCGCAGATGTCCAGAATCAATTGGGTTGCGCGCTCCAGCGCCTCGCGCGTGGTATCGAAGTCGACGCCACGCTCAAAGCGGTAGGAAGCATCCGAGGAAAAGCCCAGCGCACGCGCCTTGCCGGCGACGGCATCCGGCGCGAAGAAGGCGCTTTCCAGAAACAGCTCCGTAGTGGCATCCGAAATGCCGCTCTCCTCGCCACCCATGATGCCGGCCAGCGCCAGCGCACGCCGCTCGTCCGCGATCAGCGCCGTATCCGCGGCGGGCTCGACGGTCTGCTCATTCAGCAGCAACAGTTGCTCGCCCTTGGCCGGATAGCGCACTTGCACGGCGCCGGAAAGACGCGCATTGTCGAAGGCATGCAGCGGCTGGCCGAGTTCCAGCATGACGTAGTTGGTGATGTCCACCACGGCGCTGATGGAACGGATGCCGCTGCGTTCCAGGCGCATCTTCATCCAGCCCGGCGTCGGCGCCTTGGCATCAATACCGCTCACCACACGGCCGCAGTAGCGCGGGCAGGCGGCCGGGGCATCCAGCACGACATCGCGCCGCACGTCGCAGGCGGTCTCGGCTTCGCGGATCGGCGGCAATGTCACGGGAACCCCGGTCAAGGCACCCACCTCGCGTGCTACGCCCTTCAGGCTGAGGCAGTCCGCGCGGTTCGGCGTGAGCTTCAGCGTAAACAGTTTGTCGTCGAGTACCAGGTAGGTACGAATGTCCTCGCCTACCGGCGCATCCGCCGGCAACGCCATGAGGCCGCTATGATCCTCGGAGAGACCCAGTTCGCGCGCAGAACAGAGCATGCCGAAGGATTCCATGCCGCGCACCCTGGCGGCCTTGATTTTCACGCCTGGCAGCTCTGCACCGACGAGTGCGCAGGGCACCTTCATGCCTGCGGCGACGTTCGGTGCGCCGCAGACAATCTGCAGCATTTCGCCCTGGCCGGCATCGACGCGGCACAATTTCAGCTTGTCGGCATCGGGATGTTTGTCCACGGCAAGGACATGCGCCACCACGACGCCGGAGAAGGCCGGCGCCACAGTGTCAAGCGCCTCGACCTCGAGGCCGGCCATGGTGAGGCTGTGCGCCAGTTCGGCGCTGGTAAGCGGCGGATCGACGAACTCTCGCAGCCAATGTTCGGAAAACTGCATGATTATCTGAATTGCGAAAGGAAGCGCAAATCGCCGTCGAAAAACAGGCGCAGGTCGTTCACACCATAACGCAGCATGGTGAGGCGATCCGGACCCATGCCGAAGGCAAAGCCAATGTATTTCTCGCTGTCGATGCCGACGTGCCTGAGTACGTTCGGGTGCACCATGCCGCTGCCGGCGATCTCCAGCCAGCCGGTATGGCTGCAAACGCGGCAGCCGTTGCCTTCACAGAACACGCAGCTCATGTCGATCTCGGCCGAGGGTTCAGTAAAGGGGAAGAACGATGGCCGGAAGCGTGTGCGCAAATCGGGTTTCTCGAAGAAGTTGCGCAGGAAATCGGTGAACACGCCCTTCAGGTCGGCGAAGCTCACGTTCTCGTCGATCCACAGTCCCTCGACCTGGTGGAACATGGGCGAGTGCGTGGCATCCGAGTCGACACGATAGACACGGCCCGGGGCGATGATGCGAATCGGCGGCTTGTGTGTCTCCATGTAGCGCACCTGGATCGGGCTGGTATGCGTGCGCAGCAGCAGGCCCGGCGAGTTTTCCAAGTAGAAAGTGTCGTGCATCGATCGCGCCGGATGATTCTCGGGCGTATTGAGCGCGGTGAAATTGTGGAAGTCGTCCTCGATCTCGGGGCCATCGGCGACATCGAACCCTATGGAACGAAATAGCGCCTCGATGCGCTCCAGCGTGCGCGTCACCGGATGCAGGCCGCCCGAACCCTGGCCGCGACCCGGCAGCGTAATGTCGAGGGCCTCGGCGCGCAATTGCGCATCGAGCGCGGCATGCCGGAGTAATTCGCGCCGCGCGTTGAGCGCCGCTTCGATGCGCTCCTTGGCACTGTTGATGGCCGCCCCGGCACGCTTGCGCTCATCGGCCGCGAGCTTGCCCAGCCCCTTGAGTAGTTCCGTCACCGAACCGCTCTTGCCGAGGTAGCGGGCCTTGGCCTGCTCCAGCAGAGCCATCTCGCTGATGCCGGCGAACTCTGCCGTCGCCTCTGCGACCAGTTTTTCTATATCACTCATGTCTCGAACGTAAAAAAAGGAGGCTGGGGGCCTCCTTTTTTTGCACGCTACGCGCTCAGGCGGTGAGGCTCGCCTTGGCCTGGTTCGCAATCTGCGCAAAGGCAGGCTTGTCGAACACGGCCAGATCCGCCAGCACCTTGCGATCGACCTCGATGGAGGCCTTCTTCAGGCCGTTCATCAGCACGCTGTAGGTCAGACCCAACTCGCGGGCGGCCGCATTGATGCGGACGATCCACAGCGAACGGAACTGGCGCTTGCGCTGGCGGCGATCGCGGTAGGCATACTGCCCCGCCTTCATCACCGCCTGCTTGGCAATGCGATAGACGCTGCCCCGGCGCCCCCTGTAGCCTTTGGCCTGATCGAGAACCTTCTTGTGGCGCGCGTGCGCCGTTACACCGCGTTTGACTCGTGGCATGGTCTAGTCTCCTCAGGCGTAGGGCAGCATGGCGCGAACGGAGGCGGTGTCCGAATCATGGACGCCCGTCAACCCGCGCAGGTGGCGCTTGGCCTTGGTGGTCTTTTTGGTCAGGATGTGGCGCTTGAAAGCCTGGGAGCGCTTGACGCTACCCCCCGGCCGCACCTTGAAGCGCTTGGCAGCGCCCGATTTCGTCTTCATCTTCGGCATCGAAGAACTCCTTATAACATGGCACCAGGTGGCTCCCGATCCGGAAGCGCTTCGACAACCCGTAACCACTTGTGCATGAGCCTGTCGGCCGGCTCATTCCGCCTAGCACCCCGAGAGGCGCGAATCCTAGTGCTTCAACTGCTTCTTGATCGGCGCCATGATCATGACGAGCTGGCGGCCTTCCATCTTCGGAAACTGCTCAACTGTGCCATACGACTCCAGATCGGTCTTCACCCGCTCTAGCAGGCGTATGCCAAACTCCTGGTGCGCCATCTCCCTGCCGCGGAAACGCAAGGTGACTTTTGTCTTGTCGCCTTCCTGCAGGAAGCGCACGAGATTTCTCAGCTTGATCTTGTAATCGCCTTCATCCGTACCAGGCCGGAATTTCACTTCCTTGACCTGAATCTGCTTCTGCTTCAGTTTGGCCTCATGGGCCTTCTTCGCCTCGGCATACTTGAACTTGCCATAGTCCATGATACGGCAGACCGGCGGGCTGGCCATGGGTGCGATCTCCACCAGATCCACACCCGCTTCCTCGGCCATTTTCAGCGCCTCCTGGACCGATACGATCCCGACTTGCTCACCCTCCACCCCGACCAGGCGAATCTCCGGGGCATTAATCTCTTCATTCAGGCGCTGCGCCTTCTGCTGTGGTTGTGCGATGGTTCAAGTCTCCAAAAAATCAAAAATCAGGCCGCCCCCGCCCGCGCATCGCGTTCCCGCGTCAGGCGTTCGACAAACGTCTCAAGGGACATTTGCCCGAGGTCTTGTCCGCCCCGGGCACGCACGGCGACCAACCCTGCCGCCTTCTCCTTGTCGCCGACAACGACTTGGTAAGGCAGCTTTTGCAAGCTATGTTCGCGTATTTTATAGCTAATTTTCTCGTTGCGCAAATCCGAAACGGCCCGCAACCCGGCCTGACGTAGCTTTTGCGCAACAGTCTCGGCGTAATCGGCCTGATGCTCTGAAATATTCATGACTACCGCATGCACCGGCGCCAGCCAGAGCGGGAAGGCGCCGGCATGGTGCTCGATCAGGATGCCGATGAATCGCTCCATGGATCCAAGAATGGCCCGGTGCAGCATGACCGGCTGGTGACGGCTATTGTCTTCGGCAACGTACTCGGCGCCCAGGCGTCCCGGCAATGAAAAGTCGAGTTGCAGGGTGCCGCATTGCCAGACGCGGTTGAGGCAGTCCTTCAGTGAAAACTCGATCTTCGGTCCGTAGAAGGCGCCCTCGCCTGGCTGCAGGTCGTATTTCAAACCCTTCGCATCGAGCGCCTGCGCCAGCGCCGTCTCGGCCCGATCCCAGACTTCGTCTGAACCGATGCGCTTGTCCGGCCGGGTGGACAGCTTGACGAGGATGTCGTTGAAACCGAAGTCCGCATAAACCTTCCGAAGCAGATCAATGAAGGCGGCCGACTCGTCAAGGATTTGCGCTTCAGTACAGAAAATATGCGCATCGTCCTGCACGAAACCGCGCACGCGCATGATCCCGTGCAGGGCACCGGAAGGCTCGTTGCGGTGGCAGGAGCCGAATTCGGCCAAGCGCAGGGGCAGGTCGCGATAACTCTTGATGCCCTGGTTGAATATCTGCACGTGGCCCGGGCAGTTCATCGGCTTCACGGCGTAGTCGCGTTCTTCCGCCTTGGTAGTGAACATGTGCTCGGCGTAGTTTTCCCAGTGGCCGGAGCGTTCCCACAGAACGCGGTCCATGACCTGGGGCGTGCGCACTTCGAGATAGCCGTTGGCGTTCAGCAACTGGCGCATGTACTGCTCGACCTCCTGCCAGATCACCCAGCCTTTGGGATGCCAGAACACCATGCCGGGTGCCTCGTCCTGCAGGTGGAAAAGATCGAGCTGGCGGCCCAGCTTGCGGTGGTCGCGCTTTTCCGCCTCCTCCAGCATGTGCAGGTAGTCGGCGAGTTCCTCCTTCTTTGCCCAGGCGGTGCCGTAAATGCGCTGCAGCATCTCGTTGCGGGAATCGCCACGCCAGTAGGCGCCGGCCACCTTCATCAACTTGAAGACCTTCAGCTTGCCGGTCGACGGCACATGCGGGCCGCGGCAAAGGTCGATGAAATCACCCTCCCGATAAAGCGAGACATCCTGGTCGGCCGGAATCGAGGCGATGATTTCGGCCTTGTAGTGCTCGCCGATGGATTTGAAGAACTCAACCGCCTTGTCCCGTGCCCACACCTCACGCACCACGGGGAAGTCCTTCTTCGCCAGTTCGGCCATGCGCACTTCGATCTTCGCCAGGTCCTCCGGCGTAAACGGCCGCTTGTAGGAGAAATCGTAGTAGAAGCCGTTGTCGATCACCGGGCCGATGGTGACCTGGGCCTCGGGAAACAGTTCCTTCACAGCATAGGCCAGGAGGTGGGCCGTCGAATGGCGGATGATCTCGACGCCCTCGGCATCCTTGTCGGTGACGATGGCCAGGGCAGAGTCGTGCTCAATCGGGTAGCTGGTGTCGACCAGCCTGCCATCGACCTTGCCGGCCAGCGCCGCCTTCGCCAGGCCCGTACCGATCGAAGCCGCCACTTCAGCCACCGTGACCGCCTGGGGAAATGTCCGTGTCGAACCGTCCGGCAAAGTAATCGTCAGCATCCTCATCCTGTAACCACCGCCATAAACAACAAAAGCCAGAAAACAGAAGCCGCCTCGGCCCCCGTCCTCTGACTTCTGTTCTACGTCTACGAATTGGTAGGCGCGATAGGACTCGAACCTACGACCCCCACCATGTCAAGGTGGTGCTCTAACCAGCTGAGCTACGCGCCTGTAAAGCGCGGATTGTAGCTGAAACAGTCCCCTTGATCAAAACTTGTGATGCTATTCAAGCTTTCAGACCCCACCAGATGCAATTGTCCCGGCTCTCCTCACCTATTTCAGCCAGAACACGCTCGTGTTCGACCAGTTCGGCTGCACTGGCACGCAATACACGCAAGGGCGGTCGCTCTGCCGCCAATTCCGCCTGCAAACCGGGCACGGGCGCCGCATCGAGTTCCATGATCAGGCTCTCCTGTCCGCGCGTCATGGCCAGATAGACCTCCGCCAGGAGCTCGGCATCCAGCAGGGCCCCGTGCAACGTGCGGCCGGAATTGTTGATGGCATAGCGCTCGCACAGGGCGTCCAGCGAGTTCCTGCGCCCGGGGTGCAGGTCGCGCGCCATTTTCAAGGTATCCACCACGCCCGGGCAGGTCTGTTCCAGCGGCGACTTGTCGAGCAAGGCCAGTTCGTTGTTGAGGAAGCCGATATCGAATGCGGCGTTGTGGATGACCAGTTCCGCTCCCTGCACGAAATCGAGGAAGGCGGCGACGATCTCTGCGAAGCGAGGCTTGTCCTGCAGGAAGTCGTTGCTGAGGCCATGCACCGCCAATGCGCCGGCCTCCACCTCGCGCTCTGGGTTGATGTAGCGGTGGAAGCGCTGGCCGGTCAGCTTGCGGTTGAGCAATTCGACGCAGCCGACTTCAATGATGCGATCGCCCAGCCGGAAATCGAGGCCCGTCGTTTCCGTGTCGAGAATGATCTGTCTCACGCGCGTTTTCCCCGCAAGGTAGAGATGCCCTGGCGCGCCAGGGCGTCGGCGCGCTCGTTTTCAGTGTGGCCGGCATGCCCTTTCACCCAGCGCCACTCGATGCGATGCCGGGACGCCAGTTCATCCAGTTCGCGCCACAGTTCGGCGTTCTTCACCGGCTGCCGATCGGTTGTGCGCCAGCCGCGCTTCTTCCAGGCATGAATCCACTCGCTGATGCCCTTCTGCACATACTGCGAATCGGTATGCACACGGGCATGCACCGGCCGCTTGAGCGCCTCCAGGGCACGGATCACCGCCGTCAGTTCCATGCGGTTGTTGGTGGTGTCGGCTTCACCGCCGAACAACTCCCTTTCATGTCCACCGATCCGCAGCAGCGCGCCCCATCCGCCGGGACCCGGGTTGCCGCTGCAGGCGCCGTCGGTATAGATCTCCACGATATCCGCGTCGACGCTCACTGGCCATCCTTCTGGATTCTCTGCACCGCCGGTGCCAGTGCCTTGGCGCGCGCCTTGCGGTCGTGCCAGGCCGGCGTCAGCAGGCGCAGGCCATGTTGGCGTTTGACGCCCTGCAGGAGGTACACCGCACCAGCGATCGGCCACCAGCGGTCTCCGGCCAGTTCGAGAAAATGCCAGCGGCGCAGCCATTTCTCCTGCATGACGGCGGGAGAATAGCGGCCGAAACAGCCCGCCTGGGTCTCGAAGCTGAGCAGCGTCAGCAAGTCCTTCAGGCGCCGCACGCTGAAATACTGTCCCTGCCAGGGGAAAGCCGCGCCGCGACCCGCCAGGCGTCGCTTGATACCCCAGAGGCTGAAGGGATTGAAGCCGGATATCAAGACCTGGCCTTCGGGAACCAGCACCCGCTCCACCTCGCGCAGGATCTGATGCGGATCATCGGCGAATTCGAGAACATGCGGCAGGACGACGAGATCCACGCTGTTCCCTGCCAAGGGCAGGTGGTGGGCATCGCCACGTACCCCAGCCGGGCCTGCCGCATCGTAAACGAAGCGCAGCGGCATGCGATTGGCGCGCAGGCAATCGCATTGCGACAGACCAACTTGCACGGCGTTGAAGCCGAAGATATCGACCACCATCTGCTCGAAGCGGGCCTGCTCCCATTCGAGGATGTATTTCCCCTGCGGGGTTTGCAGCCATTCGTCGAAACCGGGAATTGACATTTCGCTCCGAAGTCAGAGAATCACGCCATGGACATCCAAACCTTGCGTGCATTCGAGGACAATTATATCTGGCTGCTGCGGGACGGGCATCGCGTCGTTGTCGTCGACCCCGGCGACGAAACGCCCGTGCTGCAGTATCTGGCTGACGAAAACGCCAGCCTGGCCGCCATCCTGCTCACGCATCATCATGGCGATCACACCGGCGGCGTCGCCGGCCTGCTCGCACGACATCCGGTACCCGTCTACGGGCCTGCAGGCGAACCGATTGCCGGAATCACCGTGCCGCTGCGGGAAGGCGACACGGTTGACCTGCCGGGATTTCAGATTCAGCTTCGGGTGATTGACGTACCCGGCCATACACGCGGGCACATTGCCTATTACGGCGTCACCCAGAGCCAGGGCGTGCTGTTCTGCGGCGACACCCTGTTCGGCTGCGGCTGCGGCCGGCTGTTCGAAGGAACCGCGGCGCAGATGTGGGCATCACTGAACAAATTGACCGCCCTGCCCGGCGACACGCGCGCGTACTGCGCCCACGAATACACCCAGTCGAATCTCCGTTTCGCCCTCGCGCTCGAGCCTGGCAATGCGGCGCTGCAGGCGCGCGCCGCGCAGGTCGCGCAACTGCGCGCCGGCGACCGGCCCACGGTGCCCTTCACGCTTGCGGAAGAACTCGAGACCAACCCCTTCCTGCGCGGTGCCCAGGCCGAGGTTGCCGCCGCCGCCGAACGCCATTCTGGCGCCAGGCTGTCCGGTGCCGAGGAAGTATTTGCCGTCCTGCGGGAGTGGAAAAACAGTTACCGCTGAAAGTCAGTCTGCAAGACACGCCGAATACCGGTCAGGCCGCGCCGTTCCAAAGGCATTTCAGAGCGGAAAATTGACTGCAGCCGGAGGCGACGGTAGCATTGGGCTTTCGTGCCCGCCGGTTCCATGCTCAAGTACAAACCCGCACTGCTGGGTCGCATCGCCTGCTTCGCCCTCTGCCTGTTTTCCGCCGCTGTCGTTACCGCCGCCTCCGATGAGGAAAACCCGCCCGTAGCCGCCACCGTGCCTGCGACAGAGCAGGCATTGCCGGCCGAGCCCGTCACGACCATTGAGCTCGGGGAAGACCCGCCGCCGCTGGCAACCATCGACCTGACGCTGCCGTCCGACGACCTGTGGGATCGCATCCGTCATGGTTTCGGCATGCCCAACATCGATAGCCCGCTGGTGCTCCAGCAACAGGTCTGGTATCTGGCACGTCCGGACTACCTGCGGCGCGTCGTCGAGCGCAGCCGCCGCTACATGTACCACATCGTCGAGGAACTGGAAAAGCGCGGCATGCCGACCGAACTGGCGCTGCTGCCCATCGTCGAGAGCGCCTACAATCCGATGGCCTACTCGCGCTCTCACGCATCGGGCATGTGGCAGTTCATTCCGTCAACGGGCAAGACCTACCAGCTCGACCAGAACTGGTGGATGGATGAACGGCGCGACATCATCGCTTCGACGAGCGCCGCCCTGGACTATCTGCAGTCGATCTACGAAATGCATGGCGACTGGCATCTGGCGCTGGCCTCCTACAACTGGGGCGAGAATGCCGTGGCGCGCGCCATCAACAAGAACAAGGCGAAGGGACTGCCGACGGACTATCTGAGTCTGACCATGCCCAGCGAAACGCGCTGGTACGTGCCCAAACTGCAGGCGCTGAAGAATATCATTGCCCAGCCGCAGCTCTACGGTGTCAGTCTCGACGCCATTCCCAACCAGCCCTATTTCGTCACGGTCGAGCGCCCCGCCAACATGGACGTTGCGATTGCCGCGAGGCTGGCGGAAATGACGATCGAGGAATTCCATTCGCTCAACCCCGCATTCAACCGTCCCGTCATGCCCGACAAGGGTAGCCCCACCATCGTTCTGCCGACCGAGAAGATTGCGGTTTTCAAGGCCAATCTGGAGGCATACGACAAACCCCTGACAAACTGGCAGGCCTACACCATCAAGAAGGGTGAAAGTCTTGTGACCATCGCCAAACGGCATGGCCTGAGCGTGGCACACCTGAAACAGGTCAACGGCATCAGCGGCAGAATGCGGGTTGGCCCCGGCCACACCCTGCTGGTGCCCGCCAAGGGCGATGCCATGGCTGCCAACTTGCTCAACGTGAATCTGCCCGTCGCCAAGCCTGCTACCCGCAAGCCTTCCGCCAAGAGTGTCAAAAAGGGCAGAAAAGCCGCTCCTGCCAAAAAGCACACCAAGCCCAAGCCCCCCGTGAAGAAAAAACCTGCCGTCAAGCCTCCTCGCGCCGGGAACTGATGCCGGCAGCCGAGACCGGCGCCGTCACGCGCTCGCCAAACAGGTGGCAGCACACCCTGCGGGTTTCACCCAAGCGCGTTTCAGGCGGATAGACGACAGTACATACCGGCATGGCGCGCGGACAGCGCGGGTGGAAGTGGCACCCGCTCGGCGGATTGGCCGGTGAAGGCATATCGCCCTTGAGGACGATGACGGGGCGGCCCGCCGCCGCGTCGATGCGCGGCACGGCCGACAGCAGCGCTTCCGTGTAGGGGTGCTTCGGTTCGCCCAGGATTTCTTCCACCTTCCCCTGCTCGACGATGCGGCCGAGATACATCACCGCCACCTCGTGGGCCAGATGCTCCACCACGGCAATGTTGTGCGTGATGAACAGATAAGCCAGACCCAGCGTGGATTGCAACTCCTTCAGCAGGTTGAGTATCTGCGCCTGCACGGAGACATCAAGGGCGCTGGTCGGTTCATCGCACACCAGCAGGCGCGGCTCGACCGCCAGCGCACGGGCGATGGCAATGCGCTGCCGCTGCCCGCCGGAGAACTCGTGCGGGTAGCGCCCGCGCATGCCGGCCGAAAGACCGACCCGCGCCAGCAGCGCATCCATTCGTGTGTCCTTCGATATGACGGCCGACAACTTGCCCAGGGCGGCCATACCCTCGCCGATGATGTCGCCGACTCGCATGCGCGGATCCAGCGAGCCGTAAGGATCCTGGAAGACGATCTGCATGTCCGCTCGCAGCGTACGCAGATGATCCGGCGGCAGGGTAGTCAGTTCCTCGCCGCCGAAACGCACGCTGCCGCCGGTCGGTCGCAGAAGCTGCAGGAGAGCCTTGCCGACCGTCGTCTTGCCGCAACCCGATTCCCCCACCAGTGCCAGCGTCCGCCCTGAAGTCAGCGTCAGCGAGACGCCGTCGACCGCCTTCACCTGGCCGGCAATGCGTTTAAAGACACCCTTGCGTATCGGGAAATGCACTTTAAGGTCGGCCGCCTCAAGCAGCGGCACGCCGGATGGCTGCGAAGCGACATCGGCCGTAGCGACGAGCGGCGGGGACGACGTTGACGTGATGTCCGCACCGGCGTCCCCCACCGTATCGAAAAGATGGCAGCGCACGATATGGCCGTCCGCTACCGTATGCCAAGCCGGCACTTCCTCCGTGCAGCGCGCCCAGGCATTTTGGCAACGGTCGGCGAAGCGGCAGCCGGTAAAGATCGTCGTCAGCGGCGGCACGCTGCCCGCAATGGTTTCCAGGACGCCGCCGCGTTGTTCCGGACGGGGCAGCGCGGCGAACAGCTTGCGCGAGTAAGGGTGGCAGGGGGATGTGAAAAACGCCTGCCGCGCGGCCACTTCAACCAGCTCGCCCGCGTACATGACGCCGACCCGATGCGCCAGCTGCGAAACGATGCCGAGGTCGTGGCTGATGAGCAGCATCCCCATGCCGCGCTCGCGCTGCAGTCGGCCGAGCAGCTCGAGCACCTGCGCCTGGATCGTGACATCGAGCGCGGTGGTCGGCTCGTCGGCGATCAACAGGCCGGGGCTGCCCGCCAGCGCGATGGCGATCATGACCCGCTGCTTCATGCCGCCGGAGAGCTGAAAGGGATACGTGTCCAGGCGCTGTGCCGGATCCGGGATGCCCACTGCCTCGACGAGTTCCAGCGCATGCCGGCGCGCTGCCGGCCCGCGCAGCACAGTATGGCGATCCAGCACTTCGACGATCTGCTGTCCCACCGTCATGACCGGGTTGAGGCTGGTGGCGGGCTCCTGGAAGATCATCGCCATCTCGCGACCGCGCACCTCGCGCATATCCGTCTCGGGCAGTGCCATCAGGTCACGTCCACCCAGCAGTACCCGGCCGCCCGCGGTGACGCCAGCGTCGGGCAGCAGCCGCATCAGCGACAGCGCTGTCATGGACTTGCCGCAGCCCGACTCCCCCAGCAGGGCGAAGGTTTCGCCGGCAGCGACCTCGAAGGAGACGCCGTCGACCGCGCGCACGATGCCCGAAGCACTCGTCAGGGATGTCCGCAGGGAGTCGACGCTCAGCAGGCTCATACCCAGGCTCATGCCGCCTGTCCCTGCGTTGCCGGGGCGACCTGCCGGCCTGCCAGACGCGGATCGAAGGCATCGCGCACCGCGTCGGAAAAGAGGTTGGCGGCCAGCACCAGGACGAACATGAAGACGAAGGCGGCCACCAGCGACCACCACACCACCGGCTCCCGCGCCAGTTCCAGGCGCGCGGTATTGATCATGGTGCCGAAGCTGATGGTACTCGGGTCCACGCCGATGCCGATGTAGGACAGCACCGCCTCGGCCAGCACCAGACCGGAAAAATCTATCACCACGGCGATCAGCACGATGTGCATGACGTTGGGCAGGATGTGGCGGCCCATGATGCGCACGGACGACGCACCGAAGGCCTGCGCCGCCTGTACATACTCCAGTTCGCGCAGCTTGAGCGTCTCGGCCCGCAGCAGGCGGCACAGGCCGGTCCAGCTGGTCACGCCGAGAATCAGACAGAGCGCCAGCAGGCGTGCATCGGCACGCTGCGCAGCGGTGGCGAACCAGTCCGGATGCGTGTCGATCACGACCTGCATCATCAGCACCGCTGCGGCGATGAGCAGCACGCTTGGAATCGAGTTCAGCGTCGTGTAGACATACTGGATGACGTCATCCACCCAACCGCCGATGTACCCTGCGACGATACCCAGCGCCACCGCAAAGGGCAGCATCGCCAGGGTGGTGATGGTGCCGATCACCAGTCCGGTGCGGATGCTCTTCAGCGTGAGATAGAGCACGTCCTGGCCGACCTTGTCGGTGCCGAAGACATGGTAGCCGCCGGCCAGCGCCACGACTGGACCGGCGATCAGCAGCAACGCCGCCAGCGTGACGAGCACCGCATTCCAGGCAAAGCGGGTTTCGCCGCGGCATATGCGCTGCCGTGCCGTCCACCAAGGCACATGCCAATGCTGTGCGGCCACCCGCACCGCAATTCCCGCAAAAGTCAGTCCCGCCAGGACGGCGAACACAAGCCCCAGCAGGATCCTGGCAGCCACATCGCGTGTCCAGTCCTGTGCGGGTTCCTTGAGATGCACGCCGCCGTGCCTGAGCCGCGGGAACACCCGCGCCTGCGTGCCATCCGGCAGCTCCACGGTTTCCCTTGCATAGAGGTGAGTCGCCAACGGCGCGGAATAGGTCTTCTCGGTAGCGGACTTCAATGGCATCAAAAGCATGTCCAGTGCGCTGCGGACTTCGGTGCTGTAGCCATTGGCCGCATTGGTCGCATTGGCCAACTTGCCCGCCACGGCTTCCAGGCGCGGCCGGTAGTGCAAGGAATCGAGCAGGCCGATCATGACGAACATCGTGAGCACGGTCAGCGCCGCCATGCCGGCGCGGCTCTCGCCCACACGCCGCCATGAGGACAGCAGGTACTCGCGGCGGCTGACGTAGCGTGCCGTGGCCAGCGCGCAGGCGATCAGCACAAAGACGAGGGCGTCGGTCCACAGGATGATCGGCATCACTGCAGCCTCACTCTCGGGTCGACCAGGGTGTAGGACAAATCGGTCAGCAGCAGGCCGATGATGTACAGCAGCGAGCCGATGAAGACCATCGAGCGCACCACCGCGAAGTCTTGTGCATTGATGGCATCGATGGTGTAGGAGCCCAGACCCGGTATGCCGAAGAAGGATTCGACGAGGAGCGAGCCCATGAAGAGCAGCGGGATCACCACGACGACGCCGGTGAGAATGGGAATCATGGCATTCTTCAACACATGGCGGAACAATACCGCCAGTTCCGAGAGCCCCTTGGCACGCGCCGTGCGCACGTAATCCTTGCCGATCTCCTCGAGGAAGATGGTGCGGTACCAGCGCGCGCTGCTGCCGATGCCGGCGACCACGCTGATCATCACCGGCAGGATGAGAAAGCGCGCTGCATCCAGGCCGCCAGCATAGCCGGAGATCGGCACCAGATGCCAGACCTTGCTCACCAGGTATTGCCCGCCGATGATGTAGAAGAGGCTGGAAATCGACATCATCGCGACGCAGGCCACCACTCCCCAGAAGTCGAGATAAGTGGCGCGAAAAAATGCGAGCAGGAGCGCGAAAGTCACCGTCACGAATAAACCAAGCAGGAATACCGGCACGGCGATGGCCAGGCTCGGCCCCATGCGGCTCCTGATCTCGTGGCCGATGTCGCGGCCGTCGTCGGCACGGCCAAAATCCAGGACGAAGAGCTTCACCGATTTCTCGAAGAAAATGGTGTGGGTCATTTTCCCTACGCCCTCGGCCGCGGCGTTGTAGATCAGCGGCCTGTCGTAGCCTCGCTCCGCCTTCCACTTCTGGATGGCCTCCGGCGTGACGCGTTTGATGCCGAGTTGCATGCGCGCCATGTCGTCCGGGGTATTCACCACGAAGAACAGCGCGAACGTCAGAAGGTTCACCCCGATCAGGATGGGAATGGCGTAGAGCAGCCTGCGGATAATGTAGGCAATCATTGCTTGCGGCCCAATGCGCGCTCTCGGCGGCGCCAGCTCAGAACAGCCGGCGCCGCACTGGCTACGAGAACTGCAAGAAGCACGCCGAGCGGCCACACGACCGGGCGGTTCCATTCGACACGCATTTTTTCGCGTCGCTGCGCATCGATCTTCAGATACTTGATGCCGTTGCGCGCCATGTTGTTGGGCTTGAGATTGGCAATCCAGTCGTGATGCAGGCTGTAGTCCTTGGGATGGAAGCCGAAGGACCAGGGCGCGTCCTCGCGCAAGATGACCAGCATGCGATCGATCAGCGCTTGGCGCGTCGGGCCGTTCTCCATGTGCTTCACCTGCTCGAAGAAGCGGTCGTATTCCGGGTTGGAGTAATTGGCGGCATTCTCGCCCTGAAATTTGGCGCGGCTCTGCGGCGTGTAGAACAGAAAGAGGAAGTTTTCCGGATCGGGATAATCGGCGTTCCAGCCCCAGACAAATATCTGCGCGGCCCCCTTGCGCACCTTCTCCTGGAAGCGGTTGTAGTCCGTGCCACGGATTTCCAGCTGGATGGAAAGCTTGGCAAACTGCTTGCGGTACCAGTCGAGGCGCGGCTTGTCGCCCGGGCCGCGATCCGTGGTGTCGAGATACAGCACCAGCGGCTGGCCGCTTTTGGCGTCGCGGCCTTCGGGATAGCCCGCTTCGTCAAGCAGCTTTTTCGCCGCCTCGATGGACTTGCGCCGCGGCGCGCCATCCACCCAGTCGTACACCACCGGGTTGATGCCCTTGCTGCCCGCCTTGAAGCCGAAGATGCCTGGCGGAATCGGTCCCTGCCCGGGAATGCCGCGGCCGTTGGCGAAGATGGAAATGAACTCTTCCCAGTCGATGGCGATGGAAATCGCCTGGCGCAGTTTCTTCGCACGCTCGCGTGCAGCCGCATCAGCCTGGCCACCACCGACGACCGGGTCGAGCCAGTTGAAGGCGAAGTAGCGCGTGGCGGTGCCAACCGAGGCTTCCAGCTTGATGCCCTTGGCCTTCATTTCCGGGGAGACGCTGGCCTCACCCTCCACCGAAATGCGCACCGCCTGGTCGAAGCTGTCCGAACTGATGCCGGAAAAATCATAATAGCCCTGCAGGAACTTGTTCCAGTAGGGGATGCCCTCGCGCTCCCTGCTGAACACCACCTTGTCGAGGAAGGGAATGCGCTGACCGGCATCGGCAAGCAGACCCGCCGCCCTGTCACCCGCCTCACCCTCGTCGGGATACACTTCGCCGCGGAAGTTGGGATTGCGTTCCAGCACCATGCGGGCGTTGGGATTGTTCTCCGTCAGCATGTAGGGGCCGGTGCCGACGGGATACCAGTCCAGCGTCAGGTTCTTCTCGATCATGCCAGGCTGGGCGTAGAAGCGATCAACCTCGATCGGCACCGGCGCGAAGAAATTCATCGCCAGCCAGTAGGCGAACTGCGGATAGCGTCCTTTGATGCGGATGCGGTAGCAATACTTGTCGACCAGTTCGACACCGGCAAGCGGTGTTTTCGACAGATCGAGCCAGGTACTTTTTCCGCCGGTGGCGGCCAGTGCCTGGTCCTCGGCCTTCAATACTCCCGCGAATTTCTTCAGGCCGATGATGTATTCGCTCATCAGCCCGAATATCGGCGAATGCAGGCGCGGATGGGCCAGGCGCTTGATCTGATAGATGTAGTCCTCTGCGGTCAGTTCGCGCGTACCGGTCCGAGGAAAATCTCGCAGCGAATAGACATTTTTCAGGTCATCCCGCGTAAGGTCGTGATACAGCAAGGCGCCGTCGGCATCGCGTGCGAAGGCAGGGTGCGGCTGATAGAGAATGCCTGGCCGGATGCGGATCTCGTACAGTGTATACGCCACGCGGGGGGAATCCGCCGGCACATCCCGATCAGCGGCATCCACGCTACGCGGCCGTGGTACCGCCTCCGCTGCCAGCGGAATCAGCGTGTAAGGC
This sequence comes from Rhodocyclaceae bacterium, assembly GCA_018262775.1. GTDB lineage: Bacteria > Pseudomonadota > Gammaproteobacteria > Burkholderiales > Rhodocyclaceae > Desulfobacillus. Next base: position 153,376 of record JADFDU010000022.1, on the reverse strand, counting down.
CGCCTCAGATAATGGTACTGCAGCGGCGGCTCATAGACTTGCGCATTGAATTCTGCTTCATCCTCGCTGTAGGACTGCACCGGATCGAGATGCTTGGGCCGCTCCGTGAAAGCGCTGTAGAGAATGTTCTTGCCGCCATCCCCGGCCGGATAGGGATTGTTCCATTCAGCACCGCAGCCGGCGAGAAATCCGCAAAGGGTCAGCAACCAAGCATGAATCAAGATAACGCGCATCGTGCGCGGAGTGTAGCGGATGGGAGAATTGGCGTCATCTGCGGGGCTCCGTTATAATCACGCAGTCATTTTCAGGGAATTCGCCGATGGGCTTTCTCGCGGGGAAACGCATCCTCATCACCGGTCTGCTGTCCAGCCGTTCGATCGCCTACGGCATTGCCAAGGCCTGTCATCGCGAGGGTGCTGAACTGGCGTTTACCTACCAGAACGAACGCTTCAGGGAGCGTGTCGCCAAATTCGCCGATGAATTCGGCAGCGCGCTGATCTTTCCCTGCGATGTGGCGGAGGACGCACAGATCGATGCGCTCTTCGCGGAACTTGGCAAGCACTGGGACGGTCTCGAAGGCTTGGTGCATTCCATCGCCTTCGCGCCGAGCGAAGCCATCGAGGGCGACTTCCTCGACGGCATCACGCGCGACGCCTTCCGTATCGCCCACGACGTTTCCTCCTACAGCTATCCGGCCCTGGCCAAGGCAGCGCGACCGCTGCTGCTGAAGGGACGCAATCCATCGCTGCTGTGTCTCACCTACCTCGGCGCGGAACGCACGCTACCCAACTACAACACCATGGGCCTGGCCAAGGCCAGCCTCGAAGCCGGCACGCGCTACCTGGCCTTCTGCCTCGGTCCGCAGGGCATCCGCGCCAATGCCATCTCGGCCGGGCCGATCAAGACACTGGCTGCGTCTGGCATTGGCAACTTCGGCAAGCTGCTCGCCTACAATGCGCACCACGCGCCGCTGCGACGCAACGTGACCATCGAGGAAGTCGGCAACGCCGCCGCTTTCATGCTCTCAGATCTCGCCAGCGGCATCACCGGCGAAATCCTCTATGTAGACGGGGGGCTCAACACGACGGCCCTAGGCAACGCCGATCCGTTGCCCTAGTCCTGCATGTACCGGAAATGGAACGGGCTGCCTGGGCAGCCCGTTCCATTTGAGAAGCGGTGCGATGATTATTCGTTGACACCCTTTGCCAGGGCAGCCCTGTCGATCTTCACCCCATAGCGCTGCCGCAATGCAGCCAGATAGTCATTGAAGTCCTCGGCGCCGGAGAGTTGGAGAAGTTGCGCGCGCTGCGCCTTCGCTCGTGGGTCGGTGTCTCCTTTGGCGACACCGGCGCTAACTTGTGAGATGCGATAGAGCATATAGACACTGTTTGGCAACTGCATCCCGACATAGGCAGGCAACTTGTCGGCAGGTGCCTTGAATAGGGCGCGCTGGGCTTCCGGCGCCAGGCCGCGCATCGGTTGGCGCACAACGGTCTGTGGCGGCCCCCAGGCCAGCGTAACCGCTTCACCCTTGTTCAACCGTGCCAGCTTTTCCTCACCTTCCTTCTGTGCCAGGCGCGCCGCTTTCTCGGCTTGCAGTTTTTTTGCAATCTCACCCTTGACGGATTCGAACCCACGCAATTGTGCCGGATGCAGTTCCAGGACGCGCGCTGCAACCAGGGTGTTCGGCGCCACTTCAATGGCGTCGGTATTGCGCTTGTGCTTCAGCGCGTCATCCGAGAACAGCGCCGAGAACAGCTTGTCATTGCCTGCCAGGGGGCCGGCCGCGGCGCGATTGGCCTGATCGAAGAAGCCGGTCTGGTGGATCGGCAGTTTAAATTTCTCCGCCGCCGGCTTCAGGCTGTCGGCTTGTTCGTAAACGGTATTGGAGAAGGCCTCTGCCGTCTCCGCAAATTTCCTCGCGGCTGTTTGCGATTTGAGTTCGGCGGCAATTGCCTCGCGTGCCTCGTCCAGGCTGCGCACCTTGCCAGGCTTGATGTCCGTCAGGCGGATGATGTGATAGCCGAACTCGCTGCGCACTACATCGCTTACCTGATTGGCCTTCAGGGCGAACACGGCATCCTCGAATGGCTTGACCATGGCGCCGCGCGGGAAGAAACCAAGATCGCCGCCCTTTTGCGCCGACCCGGGATCCTGAGAGTACTCCTTGGCCAGCTTGGCGAAATCCGCAGGGTTTTTTTTCACCTGCAGAAGGACCGCATCGATTTTGGCGCGGGCCACCTTCTGCTCGGCCTCGGGTGCATCTGTCGGCGACTGGATGAGGATGTGGCTGGCACGACGCTCTTCCTGCGTTTCGTAGTTCTTGGCGTTCTTTTCGTAGGCGCTCTTGATCTCGTCTGGGCTCACGGCAATCTGCTCTGCCATGGCTTCGCGGCTCAGCACGACATATTCGGCACGGATCTGCTGCGGAATCTCGAATTGCTTCTGGTTCTTTTCGTAGTAATCCTTGACGTTCGCATCCACTATCTTCACCTGGGCGGCATACTGCTCAGGACGGATCGCCACCTCACTCACTAGCCGTTCCTCCAACTGAATGGCAATGACCCGTTCTGCGGCTACTTTTGAAACCAATGCGGTATCGGACACTGCCTGCACCAGTTGCTGCAGCGTCAGGTCCTGGCGCAGTTTGGCCTCGAAACCGGCCTGCGTCAGCCCTTGGGTACGCAGGGCCTGTTCGTAGCGGCGCCGGGAAAATTTACCGTCCTCCTGCAATGATGGAATCGAGCCGATTACTTCAATCAACTGCGCGTCACTGGCCGTAAGACCCGATTTCGCAGCTTGCAACAGCAGCAGACGCTGGGTCACCAGCGAGTTAAGCATGGCCTGGCGCGCTTCCGGCGTTTCCAGCATGGCAGGGTTGAAGTCTCGACCGAGTTGCGCACGCAAACGCTCCTGCTGATCGCGCAGTGACTGGGAAAAATCCTGGCGGGTAATCGAACTGCCGCCGACGCTGGCCAATTCACCGCTCCCACCGCCACTGCGAAAATAGGAATCCACACCCCAGAACGCAAAAGGCAATGTGATCAGGAGGAGGAAACCCTGGACTATACGTTTGCTGTTGCGAACCGCGTCAAACATGCTCGGTCATCGCTCCCAAAGACAAGAAAGATAGTAAAAAAGGCGAACTCACGTTCGCCTTTTTTAATGTTGGCGGAGTGGACGGGACTCGAACCCGCGACCCCCGGCGTGACAGGCCGGTATTCTAACCAACTGAACTACCACTCCCGATTTTAAACTCGGCTTGTCGCCAGTATCTCCAAAGGATCCTGGCTGGTGGGTGCTGACGGGATCGAACCGCCGACATTCGCCGTGTAAAGGCGACGCTCTACCATCTGAGCTAAGCACCCGCTTGCTTTACTGTCTGCCTCAGTACCTATATTTAGTACCCGGTGGGCGGCCCAGCAAAAGCGCGCTAGTTTACCGCATCTTTCAGCGCTTTTCCAGCGCGAAACTTCGGTACGCGCGCCGCCTTGATCTTGATCGTCGCGCCAGTGCGCGGGTTGCGGCCGCTACGTGCTGTGCGCTTGCCAATATAAAACGTACCAAACCCAACCAGCGTCACCATGCCGCCTTTTTTCAAGGAGGTCCTGATCGCACCCACGGTTGCATCCAGCGCCCGGCCGGCAGCGGCCTTGGAGATATCGGCGGACTTGGCGATCTGATCGATAAGTTCTGACTTGTTCACAAAAACCTCCTCTGATTTTGGATTGATGAAAGATAGGCAACGAAGGACGAAGGTTCTTTATAGCAAGACGAAAAACCTCGTGTCAAGAAACTTTCAGAAAGTTCGATGAAGATTTGCGCAGGAGAATAACGCAGAGGCCTTGCCGCTTGTACGCGACAAGGCCTCTGTGCAACTCAGGTACTTCAATGGGTGATCGTTTTCGCTGCAGCCGCCTCTTCAGTCGCCACGGCAGCCACTTCAGCCGGCTCTGACAACGGCTCGGGCTTTCGCTCGAGTGCGAGCTCGAGCACCTGATCAATCCATTTTACCGGAATGATCTCCAGCGTATTCTTGATGTTCTCCGGAATATCCACCAGGTCCTTGACGTTTTCTTCCGGGATCAGCGCAGTATGGATGCCACCCCGCACTGCGGCAAGCAACTTTTCTTTCAGTCCGCCAATCGGCAATACCTCACCGCGCAGCGTAATTTCACCGGTCATGGCCACATCGGCGCGCACGGGGATGCCCGTCAGTATCGACACCAGCGCGGTGGAAATAGCAATGCCGGCACTGGGTCCGTCCTTCGGCGTCGCACCCTCCGGCAGGTGGATGTGGATGTCGCTCTTCTGATAGAAATCCTCGGGGATGCCAAGCGTCCTGGAGCGCTTGCGCACCACCGAGAGCGCCGCCTGTATCGATTCCTGCATCACCTCGCCCAGTTTGCCGGTTGTGACGGTCTTGCCCTTGCCGGGCAACTGCACCGCTTCGATGGTTAGTAGTTCACCACCCACTTCCGTCCACGCAAGGCCGGTAACCTGGCCGACCTGATTGTCCTTCTCCGCCATGCCGTACGAGTACTTGCGCACACCAAGGAACTTGTCGAGGTTGCGCGCGTTCACCACTACCTTGCTGTGGCGCTTCCGCAGCACGAGGGACTTCACCACCTTGCGGCAGATCTTCGAAATCTCGCGCTCCATGCTGCGTACGCCCGCCTCGCGGCTGTAATAGCGCACGATGTCGCGCAACGCATCCTCGGTGACCGACAATTCTTCTTTCTTCACACCATTGTTCTTCAGCTGCTTGGGCAGCAGATAGCGCTGGGCGATGTTGACCTTTTCGTCCTCGGTATAACCCGAGAGGCGGATCACCTCCATGCGGTCCAGCAACGGCGCCGGAATATTCAGGGTGTTGGCCGTGGCGACGAACATCACGTCGGAGAGGTCGTACTCGACTTCGACGTAGTGATCGACGAAGGTGGAGTTCTGCTCCGGATCGAGCACCTCAAGCAGCGCCGAGCTCGGATCGCCGCGGAAGTCCTGACCCATCTTGTCAACCTCGTCGAGCAGAAAGAGTGGGTTCTTCACCGCCACCTTAGTCATGTTCTGCAGGATCTTGCCGGGCATGGAGCCAATGTACGTACGCCGGTGGCCGCGTATCTCCGCCTCGTCTCGCACACCGCCTACGGACATGCGCACGAACTTGCGATTGGTTGCACGGGCGATCGACTGGCCGAGCGAAGTCTTGCCCACGCCGGGTGGACCGACGAGACAGAGAATCGGCGCCTTCAACTTGTCCACGCGCTGCTGCACCGCAAGGTATTCGATGATGCGCTCCTTGACCTTGTCCAGGCCGTAGTGATCCTTCTCCAGCACCTTTTCGGCAGCGGCGAGGTCCTTGCTGATGCGGCTCTTCTTTTTCCAGGGCAGGTTGGTCAGCGTTTCAATGAAGTTGCGCACCACGGTCGCCTCTGCCGACATGGGCGACATCAGGCGCAGCTTCTTCAATTCAGACAGCGCCTTGTTCTGCGCTTCCTTGCTCATGCCGGCACCCTTGACCTTCTTCTCGATCTCGTCGAGGTCGGCGCCCTCTTCACCTTCGCCGAGTTCCTTCTGGATGGCCTTGACCTGTTCGTTCAGGTAGTACTCGCGCTGGCTCTTCTCCATCTGCCGCTTGACGCGGCCGCGGATGCGCTTTTCTACCTGCAGGATGTCGAGTTCCGCCTCCAGTTGGGAGAGCAGTTTTTCCATCCGCGCACCGACATCGAACACTTCAAGAATTTCCTGCTTCTGCTCGAGCTTGAGCGGCAGGTGCGCGGCGATGGTGTCGGCCAGGCGCCCGGCTTCCTCGATGCCGGCCAGGGAAGTCAGTATCTCCGGCGGAATCTTCTTGTTCAGCTTCACGTATTGATCGAACTGCGCAATGATGGCCCGGCGCATCGCCTCGACCTCATGCGTCGTCCGCTCGTCTGCCGGCAACGGCATGACGGCAGCGGTAAACATGGCACGCTGATCCGTGATGCTCTCGATACGAGCCCGCTGGCCACCCTCGACCAGCACCTTTACCGTGCCGTCAGGCAGCTTGAGCATCTGCAGGATGTTGGCAATGCAGCCGATTTCGTACATGTCATCAGTGCCGGGCTCATCCTTGGCGGCAGACTTCTGCGCAACGAGCAGAATATGCTTGCCCGCCTCCATGGCGGTTTCCAGCGCCTTGATCGATTTCGGGCGTCCGACAAACAGCGGGATCACCATGTGCGGAAAAACCACTACGTCGCGCAGGGGAAGCAGCGGGAGTTCGATTCGTTCTGCGGGGAGGTCAAGCGCGCTTGACATAATAGTTATCCTTTGTAGAGACGGCCGTCATACCCATGTGGGGGTTAACGGCTAGAAATTCAAGAAGTTCAGGGAGGCCCGGAGCTAACTGATTGGGCCAAAAGAAACAATCAGTTGGAGCCGGCCACCTTGGGCTGGTCGGCATAGATCAGAATTGGCTTCGAGGTACCCTCGATCATTCCCTCGTCGACCACCACTTTAGTGACATTCTCCATGTTGGGAAGTTCATACATGGTGTCGAGCAGAACGGACTCGAGAATGGAGCGCAGACCGCGGGCGCCGGTCTTGCGTTTGAGCGCCCTGCGGGCAATGGCCTGCAGGGCCTGGGGACGGACTTCAAGCTCCGCACCTTCCATGGTGAAGAGCTTCTGATACTGCTTGATCAGGGCATTTTTTGGCTCGACAAGGATCTCCATCAGCGCCGCCTCATCCAGTTCGTGCAACGTGGCCACCACCGGCAGGCGGCCGACGAATTCCGGAATCAGGCCGAACTTGATGAGATCCTCCGGCTCGATCTTGCACAGGGCTTCAGCGGCATCCTTGCTGTCGCGACTTTTTACTTCTGCGCCGAAGCCGATGCCAGCCTGCTCCGTGCGGCTGCGAATGACCTTGTCCAGGCCATCGAAGGCGCCGCCGCAGACAAAGAGGATATTGGTGGTGTCGACCTGAAGAAAGTCCTGATTCGGGTGTTTGCGACCGCCCTGCGGCGGCACCGAGGCGATGGTGCCCTCGATCAGCTTCAGCAGAGCCTGCTGCACGCCCTCGCCCGACACGTCGCGGGTGATGGACGGGTTGTCGCTCTTGCGCGAGATTTTGTCGATCTCGTCGATATAAACAATGCCCTGCTGCGCCTTCTCAACCTCGTAGTCGCATTTCTGCAGCAGTTTCTGGATGATGTTTTCGACATCCTCGCCTACATAGCCGGCCTCGGTCAGCGTCGTGGCGTCGGCCATGACGAAAGGCACGTTGAGCAGGCGCGCCAGCGTCTGTGCCAGCAGCGTTTTGCCGGAACCGGTCGGACCGATGAGCAGGATGTTGCTCTTGGCCAGTTCGATCTCGTCGCTTTTCGAAAGATGCCTGAGGCGCTTGTAGTGGTTGTAGACCGCAACGGAAAGGATGCGCTTGGCCGGATCCTGACCGATGACGTACTGGTCGAGGATGGCGCAGATTTCCTTGGGCGTCGGCAGGTCACCCTTGGCGCCCTTGCCGCCATGGTCGGCAGCGATCTCGTCGCGGATGATGTCGTTGCACAGCTCGATGCACTCGTCGCAAATGAAGACGGATGGACCGGCGATGAGCTTCCTCACCTCATGCTGGCTCTTGCCGCAGAAGGAGCAGTAAAGGAGCTTCTCGCCAGGGGTCTTCTTTTCCGTCATCTCTGTCTCCGGTCGTTCATCCGGTCATTCATTGTGCCGCTGTTTCCGCGCGGGTCGTCAGCACCTTGTCCACCAGCCCATAGTCGACAGACTCCGCTCCCGAGAGGAAGTTGTCGCGATCCGTATCGCGCTCGATGCGTTCGATCGGCTGGCCGGTATGCTTCGCCATGATCTCGTTCAGGCGGGCGCGCAAGTAGAGGATTTCCCTGGCGTGGATCTCGATATCCGAAGCCTGTCCCTGGAAACCACCCATCGGCTGGTGGATCATGACGCGCGAATTGGGCAGGCAGAAGCGCTTGCCCTTGGCGCCGGCCGTCAGCAGGAAGGCGCCCATGCTCGCCGCCTGGCCGATGCATAGTGTCGATACATCCGGCTTGATGAACTGCATGGTGTCGTAGATGGCCAGGCCCGCCGAAACCGACCCGCCCGGAGAATTAATGTAGAAGTTGATGTCCTTGTCGGGATTTTCCGACTCGAGGAACAGCAGCTGGGCGACGATCACGTTGGCCGTGACGTCATTTACCGGACCGACGAGAAAGACCACCCGCTCCTTTAGCAGGCGCGAATAGATATCGTAGGCGCGTTCGCCGCGCCCGCTCTGTTCGATCACCATGGGGATCAGGCCCAGCGCCTGCGGGTCCCACTGATCCTGCTGTCCGTTGCGATTGGCGTAGCTCATGCTTGGATTGATCGGCATCATGCCGCATTTCCCATCAATTCGTCAAAAGAGGCTGCCTTGTCGGTGGTCTTGGCATTCGCCACCACCCAATCCACCACGTTCTCCTCGATCGCCAGCGCCTCAATTTGCGCCATGCGTTGCGGCTGCGAGTAGTACCAGCGCACCACTTCCTCAGGCTGCTCGTAGGACTGCGCCTGCTCGTCGATCAGCGCGCGCATCTGCTCCGGTTTGGCATGCAGGGCATGCGCCTTCACCACCTCGGCAATGATCAAACCCAGTTTGACGCGCCGTTCCGCCTGGGTGGTAAACCAGGATGGCTCGACAGGCATGTTCTTGACGTCAACGCCGCGGCTCGCCAGATCCTGGCGGGCGGCGTCCGCCATCGCCGCGGATTCCTGCTCGACCAAGGCCTTGGGCACGTCCAGCGGATTGGCATCGAGCAACGCCTGCATGGCCTGCTCCTTGACGCGGGCCTTGGTGCGCTTGCGCAGTTCGTTCTCGAGGTTGGAATGAATTTCGGCGCGCATTTTCGCCACGTCGCCATCCGCGATGCCCAGGGACTTGGCGAAGTCTACGTCGATGGCCGGCAATTGCGGCGCCTCGACGCCCTTGAGGGTCACGTCGAAACTGACCTGCTTGCCGGCCAGTTCGCTCACCTGGTAATCGGTCGGGAACGTCAGGTCGAAGGTCTTGCTCGCGCCCGCCTTCAGGCCGGCAATGCCATTCTCGAAATCCGGCAGCATGCGTCCCTCGCCCAGCACGACGGGATAGTCCGTCGCCTGGCCGCCCTGGAACACCTCGCCATTCAATTTGCCGGTGAAATCGATGACGACGCGGTCGCCCTTGGCTGCGGCCCGCTCCGCCGGCGCGTACGTGGTGCGCTGCTTGCGCAACACCTCCAGCGTCTTGTCCACTTCTGCCTCGCCCGCCTCGATCTGCGGACGCTCGATGGTCTTGTCGCTAATGCCGTTCAGCTTCACTTCAGGGTAGACCTCAAAGATTGCGGAGAACACCAGTTTGGAGGCGTCCTCGCCGCCTTTCGGCTCGATGCGCGGATAACCGGCCACACGCAGGTTCTGCTCGCGCACGGCCGTGCCAAAGGCCTTCTCGACTGCCTCGCCGATGGCTTCGGATCGCGCCTGTGCGCCATACTGCTGCTCCACCATCTTGAAGGGCACCTTGCCAGTGCGGAAACCGGACATCTTCACGGTGCGTGACATTTTCTTCAGGCGTAGTTCAACGTCCTTGTCGATTTCAGCCATCTGCACCGTCATGTCGATGCGGCGCTCCAGTGGACTTACATTCATGGGACTTGCGTTCGCGGGACTTGCGGGTTGAGGGTTGGTCTGCATGAAAAATCCTAGGTTGAATCAGTTGATCGTGCGGGTTCTGGTGCGAAGGGCGGGACTTGAACCCGCACGCCTCGCGGCGCTGGAACCTAAATCCAGTGCGTCTGCCAATTCCGCCACCTTCGCGCGCTGTCATTCTATCCTATTCACCCCTATACTGGCGACCCCGGCAAGCGACGCAAGTACCCGCGAAATCGGGACTTTTGCCATGTCCATCGAACACTACGAGAATTTTCCCGTCGCCTCCTGGCTGCTGCCTGCCCGCCTGCGTGAGCCGGTCGGGGCAATCTACGGCTTCGCCCGCAGCGCCGACGACATCGCGGATGAAGGCACGCTGGCCGATGCCGAGCGCCTGCGCGGCCTCGACCGCTATCGCAGCGAACTGGATGCCATCGAAGCGGATCGTCCGACGCAGGATCCACTTTTCCGGCGCCTGCGGCCGGTTATCGCGGAACACCGGCTGCCACTGTCACTATTGCGTGACCTGCTCGATGCCTTCAGCCAGGACGTAGTGAAGAAACGCTACAGTGATTTCAATCAGCTGATGGACTACTGCCGCCGTTCCGCCGACCCGATCGGCCGGCTGCTGCTGTGTCTCTACCGCGCCGAGACCGCACAGAACCTCGCCTGGTCCGACGCCATCTGCAGCAGCCTGCAGCTCATCAACCACTGGCAGGACGTGGCGGTCGACTGGCAGAAAGGCCGCGTCTACCTGCCGCAGGACGAACTGGCGCGCTTCGGCATCGCCGAAAGCCAGATCGCCGCAGGTCGCTGGGACGCTGCCTGGGCCGCCATGATGGATTTCCAGATCGACCGCAGCCGCAGCCTGATGGCATCCGGCAGTTCCCTGGTGCATGAACTGCACGGACGCATCGGCTTCGAACTGCGCCTCATCGTCGCCAGTGGCTTCCGCATGCTGGACAAGCTGCAGCACGTGCGTGGCGACGTCTTCAGCCGGCGGCCGGTCATCGGCAAGGGCGACTGGCCGGGAATCCTGCTGCATGCCACCTTCGGATGAGCGCCGCCCGCCGGGCCGCCCCAAGGGAGGCGCAGCCAACCGCATGGAGCCGCAGGGCGGCGAACCGCTGTCACCCCCTTCCGCGGGAAGGGGGATGGGGGGAAAGTGGTCAATGACGCCCGACGAATACTGCCAACGCAAGGCTGCGCAGAGCGGCTCCAGCTTTTATTACAGCTTCCTCTTCCTGCCGCCGCAACGCCGCCGCGCCATCACCGCCCTCTACGCCTTCTGCCGCGAAGTGGATGATGTCGTCGACGCATGCACGGAGCCGCAACTGGCACGCACCAAGCTCGCCTGGTGGCGCACCGAAGTCGTCGGCGCCTTCCAGGGCAAACCGACGCACCCCGTCATGCTGTCGCTCGCCGAGGCCCTGCGCATTTACAATCTGCCGCAGGAACTCTTCCTGGAGATCATCGACGGCATGGAGATGGACCTGTCGCAGACGCGCTACCCTGACTTCAAGGCGCTTCAGCTTTACTGCTATCGCGCCGCCAGCGTCGTCGGCCTGCTGGCCGCCGAGGTCTTCGGCTATGAGGACCGCCGCACCCTGAAATACGCGCATGACCTGGGCCTGGCCTTCCAGCTGACCAACATCATCCGCGACGTGGGCGAGGACGCCCGCCTTGGCCGCATCTATCTGCCGGCGGACGAACTCGAGCGCTTCGGCGTTGCCACCGGGGACATTTTCCATGCGCGCTACTCGAACGCCTTCCGCAACCTCATGGAATTCCAGATAGAGCGGGCGGAACAGCTTTACGAACAGGCCTTCGCCCAGTTGCCCGCGCAGGACCGGCGCGCACAGCGCCCGGGGCTGGTCATGGCAGCGATCTACCGCACCCTCCTGCGCGAGATTCACCGCGACGGCTGCCGCGTACTCGACCGGCGCACGGCGCTGACGCCGATCCGCAAGCTGTGGATCGCCTGGCGTACCTGGAACAAGGGCTAAGGACGCCCCTATGCGCGTCGCGATCATCGGCGCCGGTTATGCCGGCATGGCAGCCGCGACGGAACTGGCCGCGCGCGGCATTCCCGTCACGGTGTTCGAGGCCTCGCGCACGCTGGGCGGCCGTGCACGGCGGGTCGAGGCGCACGGCTATCCCCTCGACAACGGCCAGCACATCCTGGTCGGCGCCTATGCCGAGTTGTTGAGGCTGATGCGGCTCGTTGGCGCAAATGCGGACACCCTGCTTGCGCGCAAGCCGCTGTGCCTGGATTTCCCCGGCCGAATGCACCTGGCCGCACCGCGCCTGCCCGCACCCTTGCACCTGGCCGTCGCCCTGCTCACCGCGCGCGGCCTGCCTGCGGGCGGGCGCCTCGCTGCGGTGCGCTTCATGCGGCACCTGAAACGGGACGGTTTCCGCCTCGAGCGGGACATCACCTTTGCCGAACTGATGCTACGCCACGGCCAGCATGAAACAGTGATCCGCTACCTGTGGGCGCCGCTGTGCCTGTCCGCGCTCAACACGCCACTGCAAGAAGCCTCCGCCCAGGTCTTCCTCAACGTCCTGCGCGACAGCCTGGCGGCGGCGCGCGAGGCCAGCGACCTGCTGCTGCCGAAGACGGACCTCTCCACCCTCTTTCCCGAACCTGCCGAGCGCTTTGTCCTCAGAGGCGGCGGCGAGGTGCTGCGCGGCACATCGATCCACACGGTCGACTGGACGCCCTACGGCTTCCATCTCGAAGGCGATGCATCCGGGCGCAGCTACACCCATGTCATTGCTGCCGTAGCGCCCTACCACCTCCGACGTTTGGTAGCAAAGCTGCCGCGTCTGCAACCGGTGCTGGATGAGGTCGAACAGCTTTCCTACGAACCGATCCTGACGGCCTACCTCGGCTATCCGCAAGCCGTAAGACTACCCGGCTCCATGCTCGGCATCGGCGGCACGGCGCATTTCCTCTTCCAGCACGTCGACAACATTCTCGCCGCAGTGTCCAGCGCACGCGGCCCACATCTCGATCTCCCGCACGAAACCCTTGTCGAGCACATTCATGCGAAAGTCGTCGACATTGTTGGCGTAGCGCCCCGCCCCGACTGGTCACAGGTCATCGTCGAGAAGCGCGCCACCTTCGCCTGCCGGCCGGGCATGCGGCGGCCGGCCTGCGAAACGCCGCTGGCCAACTTCTTCCTCTGCGGGGATTACGTCGCCTCGGACTATCCGGCGACGCTGGAGGCCGCCGTGCGCAGCGGCGTCGCCTGCGCCAGGCTGATCAGGTAACCATCTCGCCGCTTCTGAGCTTGAGCACACGAGTACAGCGGCTCGCAATCGCCTCGTCGTGCGTCACCAGCACCAGCGTCGTGCCCTGCTCGGCATTCATGGCGAACATCAGGTCGATGATGTCGGCACCGGTGGCCGCATCAAGGTTACCGGTCGGCTCGTCAGCCAGCAACAGGCGCGGACGGGTCACGAATGCGCGCGCGATGGCCACGCGCTGCTGCTCGCCTCCGGAAAGATGCTTGGGGTAATGGCCGAGGCGCTGGGAGAGGCCCACGCGCGCCAGCATCTGCTCGGCGTCGGCGCGCGCGCCGCCCCGCCCGGCCAGCTCCAAGGGCAGCATGACATTCTCCAGCGCCGTCAGCGCCGGCAGCAGCTGGAAGGACTGGAAGACGAAGCCGAGCATGCCGCCGCGCAGTTCAGCGCGGCCGTCTTCGTTCAATGCAAAAAGATCGCGGCCGCCGAGCAGCACGCGGCCGCGCGTCGGAACATCCAGGCCCGCCAAGAGTCCAAGCAGCGTCGACTTGCCCGAACCGGAAGCGCCGACGATGGCCACCGCCTCACCGGCCATGACCCGGAAGGAAATCTCGTGCAGAATCACCAGCCGACCCTCGCCGCTGGGCACTTCCTTGCCGAGGGCGGCGACTTCGATCATGACTGGGGCATCAATGTTCAAATTCATCTCCGCTGCGTTCTTTCTTCTTGCATCGTTCGCCGCGCAAGCGGCGGGGAACATCCTCGTCGTCGGCGACAGCCTGTCGGCCGGCTACGGTTTGGGCGCCAACCAGTCCTGGCCGTCGCTGCTGGAAAAGCGCCTGCGCGCAGAGCGGCTGGATTATAGCGTCGTCAATGCCAGCATCAGCGGCGATACCACCTCGGGCGGCCGCAGCCGCATCGGCGCAGCGCTCGAACAGACGCGCCCGGCGGTGGTGATCGTCGCGCTGGGCGGCAACGACGGTCTGCGCGGCCTGCCGGTCAAGCTCATGCGCGACAACCTGGAGGCCATGCTGCAGGCCGCCCAGGTGCACAAGGCGCGCCTCGTCCTGGTCGGCATGAAACTGCCGCCGAACTACGGCATCGACTACACACGGGAATTCGAGCAAAGCTACGCTCTCCTGGCGCGCAAGCACAAGGCCGCGCTGGTGCCCTTCCTGCTTGAAGGCGTGGCGCAGCGACGCGAACTCTTCCTGCCCGACAACATCCACCCCGTTGCCGAGGCGCAACCCATCATCCTCGACAACGTCTGGAAGGTCTTGCGGCCGCTGCTCAAGTAACCTTGATGCAGGCCGGACCGGCCTCAAGACGCCCGATCGCACAGGCCTCGGCGAATCCCGCATCATGCAGCTCGGCCAGCACGCCCTTCTCCGCCTCGGGTGTGCAGGCGACCAGCAGACCGCCGCTGGTCTGTGGGTCGGTGAGAAGCTTCTGCTGCCATTCCGGCGCCCCCGGCAGCAGCGTCACCTCGGTGCCATAGCCACCCCAGTTGCGCGTCGACGCGCCGGTGGAGATGCCTTCCTTGACGAAACCGAGCGCCTCGGGAATCAGTGGCAGGTCGGCAAAGCGTAATGTCGCGGAAAACTTCGAACCGCGGCAGATTTCCAGCAGATGGCCGGCCAGGCCGAAGCCGGTGACGTCCGTCAGCGCATGCACGCCGTCCATCTCCGACAGCCGCGTACCCGGCGTGTTCAGCTTCGTCGTGTGGCGGATCATCGTGGCGTAGCCCTGCGGCGTCAGCACTCCCTTTTTCAGCGCGGCGGAGAGGATGCCGATGCCGAGCGGCTTGCCGAGGATCAGCACGTCGCCAGCACGGGCCTCGCTGTTGCGCTTGACGCGCCGCGGATGCACCAGCCCCATTGCCACCAGGCCATAGATCGGCTCCAGCACGTCGATGGAATGACCGCCGGCGATCGGAATGCCCGCCTCGGCACACACCGACTCGCCGCCCGCCAGAATGTTGCGAATCACCTCGAGGGGCAGCTTGTCGAGCGGCATGCCCACCACTGCCAGCGCCATGATCGGCCGGGCGCCCATGGCGTAGATGTCGGAAATGGCGTTGGTCGCCGCAATGCGGCCGAAATCGTAGGGATCGTCGACGATGGGCGTAAAGAAATCCGTCGTCGCCACCAGTGCCTGCTCGTCGTTGAGTTGATACACCGCCGCATCGTCGCTGGATTCGGTACCGACGATGAGTTCCTTCGGCATGGTGCGCAGGGGGGTGCCGGCGAGCAGTTCGGTCAGCACGGCCGGTGCTATTTTGCAGCCGCAGCCGCCGCCGTGGGAGAATTGCGTGAGTTTAATGTCCATAAAAATGATGAGAGCACAAAGTGTTATGGGTGTTGCGGGTGTTGCGAAGCTAACACAGGCGAACGAGTTTGACGAGATCATCGACGTGCGCTCGCCCGCCGAGTTCGCCGAAGACCACATGCCCGGCGCGGTCAATTGCCCGGTGCTGTCCAACGCGGAGCGCGCCCGCGTCGGCACGCTCTACAAGCAGGAATCGCCCTTCGCCGCAAAGAAGATCGGTGCCGCCCTCGTCGCCCGCAACATCGCCGAACACATCGAGACCCGTTTCCTCGACAAGCCGCGCAGCTGGCGCCCGCTGGTCTATTGCTGGCGCGGCGGCAAGCGCAGCGGCGCCCTGGCGCACGTGCTGCGCCAAATAGGCTGGCAGGCCGGCACACTCGAAGGCGGCTACAAGTCCTACCGCCGCCACGTCGTCGCCGCACTGTCGGAACTGCCGCGCCGCTTCGCCTATCGCGTCGTCACCGGCGCCACCGGCAGCGGCAAGAGCCGCCTGCTCGAAGCCCTCGCTGCGCAAGGCGCGCAGGTGCTCGATCTGGAAGGGCTGGCGGCGCACAAGGGTTCGGTGCTGGGGGGGCTGCCCGATGAGGCACAGCCCTCGCAAAAGATGTTTGAAAGCCGTTTGCTCGCCGTACTGCAGCGGCTGACTTTCGACCGGCCGGCCTACGTCGAGGCGGAAAGCCGCAAGATCGGCGTGCTGCAGGTGCCCGATGCGCTGCTGGAAAGCATGCGCGCCAGCCCCTGCCTGCGCATCGAGGCCAGCGACGCGGCGCGCGTGGCCTTCCTCATCGGCGACTACGACTACTTTCTCGCCGACCCGGCGAGCCTGAAAACAAAGCTCGACTGTCTGCGCGAACTGCAAAGCAGCGAAACCCTGTCGCGCTGGAATGAACTCATCGACGCGGGCAACTGGCCGGCGCTGGTTGAAGAACTGCTGGCACTTCACTACGACCCGCTCTACCGCCGTTCGCAGGGCAGGAACTACGCCAACTTCACCGCTGCACCCCGTTTCGAAACCAGTGACCTCTCGCCAGTCGGCCTGAAAAAACTGGCGCGGGAAATACTCTCTACATCTGTCTGAACAGGTGCGCGTAGGCGCGGCTGACGCTGAGCTGCTCAGAGCGGTCGCGCACATCGAGGAGGACGCGGCCACTCTCGTCGTGCCGTGCGCCGGTGATGAAATTCACATTCACAATCGTGCCGCGGTGCACCTGCCAGAACACCTCGGGGTCGAGTTGTTCGACCAGCTCCTTGATGGACGTGCGGATGAGCAGTTCGCCCAGCGCCGTCACCACGCTGGTGTATTTGTCCGCTGCCTGGAAATAGCGTACCTCTGCGGTCGGTACCAGCCGCACGCTGTCGCCCACAGAGGCGCGAATCCACCTCAGCCAGGCCGGCTTCGCCGTGTTGCCGGGGCTGACTTTCCCCAGCACGTCGGCTATCGCACCGACCAACCGGCTGCGTTCCGAGGCAGACGGCCCGTCAACCATATACTTCAGCCGTTCGATGGTTTTTTTCAGGCGATCATCATCGGCCGGCTTCAGCACGTAATCGACCGCTGCGCGTTCGAAAGCCTCGACAGCATATTGGTCGTAGGCTGTGACGAAAACGATATGGCAAGGGAAATCCAGGCGCGCCGCCACCTCCAGCCCGGTGAGTCCTGGCATGCGTATGTCGAGAAAGGCGATGGCTGGCTTCTCTGCTTCCAGCCGCGCCAACGCATCCGGCCCGTCATGGCAAACGGCGGCGATCTCCAACTCGGGCCAGAGCGCCTCGAGGCGCGACTTCAAGTCCGCTGCAAGCAGCGGCTCGTCGTCGGCAATTAGCGCAGTCGGCATCACGCCGGCACCTCGATGGTCGCCGTGACGCCGCCCTCGCTATTCTCGCGCACGTCCAGCACAGCGGCCTCGCCGTAGAGTGCGCCCAGGCGACCCCGCACATTGTCCAGTCCGAAACCTGAGCCGGAACTTCCTTCGTGCAGACCGGCCCCGGTGTCGGAGACGGTCAGCCGCAACCGGCCGTTGTCGGCCGCCGCGGCAATGCGCACTACGCCACCGCCGACCTTCGGCTCGATGCCGTGGGTGATGGCATTCTCAACCAATGGTTGCAGCAACAAGAGGGGAAAGGGCCGCGCCAGCAGCGCCTCCGGCGCGTCGAATACAGACTTTAGGCGGGTGCCCAGACGCAGGCCGATGATGTCCAGATACCTGCGCAACAGCTCGATCTCGTCGCCCAGCGTCGACTCGACATCGCGCGTGCGCTGCAGGGTGGCGCGCAAATAGGCAATGAGGCTTGTCAGCATGCGCTCGGCCCGGACGGGGTCGCTGCGCACCAGCACCGACAGGTTGGCCAGGGTATTGAAGAGGAAATGCGGTTCGATCTGCGCCTGCAGCATGCGCAACTGCGCATCCACCCGTTCCTTCTCGGCCAGCGCCTGGCGCAGGCGGCGCTCCTGCAGCTCTGTCTCCAGCTTCCCCAGGCGATCGCGCGAATAGAACAGATAACTCACGCCGACGCCGAACATCAAGCCCATCAGCATCGCCTGGAATGCGTGCGGCGATGCCCACTGCTCCAGGCCATACCCTGTGAAAGTCAGTCCCAGCGCCACGCCGACGGCAGCGCCGAGGACAACCGACAAGCCCAGCCCGACGAGCTTCGCCGGGAAACTGCGCGCCAGGCGAATCACCGCTATGCAGGAGACGAAGATGGAAAAACCGATGCAATATGAGAAAATCAGATTGATCCAGAAGTCGCCGCCGCCCACACCGATCGCGGTGAGAAACGCCGCGATCAGTGTGTTGATGAGCAGGGCAATCGCGGTCTGGACGGCCAGGAGCGGCATAAATCTTCTGCAATCTACTTTTTCTGCATGATCTCACGAATCTTGCGCGCTTCCCATTCCTGTCCGAACACGCGCCCGCCCATGAAGACAACAAAACCATGGATGAGGACACCGAGGCCCCATCCCGCCAGCGGCCCCATTACCCACAGGCGTTCCGGCGCAGTGTAAAGGTTGATGACCAGCAAGCCGGCATTGACTGCCAGATAGATGGCCAGATGCGCGTAGAACCCACGCAATCGCAGTACTTGCCGACGCGCCGCGCGGTACTCGGAAGATTGTTCAATAGTGGATTCCATGTCGTTGCTCCTTTCAGTCATGATTTCAGGATTACTGCGCATCAGGCGTCTTCTCGCCCCGCACGGCGGGCCGCCTCCAGCCATTTGCCCAGCCGCAATGCCGTCGATGATTTGACGATGCCGAAAGAACTGATGCGCACCGGCTTGATGCCGCAGTACTCCAGCACTGTACGGCGCATCTGCTGATGACCCGGCATGCGGTAGACCCAGCGGTAATACCAGGGTGGCGTATCCATGGTGACCAGGAGCCGCGCGCTACACCCGCCCAGCAGTCGATCCCACCAGGGCGAATCCTTGCGGTACTTGAAGGCGAAGCCCGGCAGGAAAACGCGATCGATGAACCCTTTCAACAGCGCCGGCAAACCGCCCCACCAGGTCGGATAGACGAAGACCGGATGCTCTGCCCACAGGATGTCCTGCTGGGCAGCAGCTAGGCAGGGCTCCAGCGGCTGCTCCGCTGTGTAACCGGCATGCAGCACGATGTCGAAAGAAAGCACGGCCAAAGCCAGCTCGCGCACCTCGGCGCCCGCCACGCGCGCGGCCTCGGCATAGCCGGCGGCCAGCACCCCGCACAGGCTGTCCTTGCGCGGATGTCCAAGAATGACCAGGATTTTTTTCACGTCTGCCCCCAGCAAAGTTGCGATGGCGGCAGATTAGCCGTCGCAAGTCCGCCGACTCAAGGCTGATGCGACGAAACGACGGAATCGGTGGGTGAATTGCGAAATAACGCGATCAGATCAAGCGTCCAAAGCCGACACCCTTGACGGCACACAGGCGCTGTACCACGGCCGGCTGCGGCGTGGCGGTCTCACCCTGTTCGAAGGCGATGATCGCCAGATGCCTGCCGAAAGCCTCCAGCAACTCATTTGGTTGAAGCAGAAAGTCAGGATTGGAGGGCCGGCCGAAGCGCGCGTTGCCGAGCATGAAGGTCTCATAAATCAGGACACCGCCCACGGCCAGTGCGTCGATGAGCTTCGGCAACAGCGGTCGGTGCAGGTAATTCGTGACGACGATGCCGTCGAAGCGATGGTCGGGAAAGGGCCAGTCGCCCGTCTCCAGGTCCGCCTGTCGCGTAACAATGCCGGGGATGCCGGCCAGGGCGGACAGCGCCTGTCCATCGCGATCTACCGCCTCGACCTGCCAGCCCGCAGCCTCAAGAAAACGCGCGTGGCGGCCGTTACCACAGGCGAGGTCGAGAATCGTGCCTTCGGCCGCGATCAGCGGCGCGAAGCGCTTCACCCAGAGTGACGGTTCCGCCGGATGCAAATGACAAACAGAATTCATGCGCAAGCTCCAAAATAGGCCGGATAGGCTAGCATAGCGAAGCACGCGGGCACGTGGCCCTTTATGGCACTTTATCCGCGGCCCAGGATGCAGGCCCGCCCATCGCCACGAAACGAGATGACGAAAAAGTCCGAATACGCACCGCTCCTCACCCTGCGCTTCGTGGCGCCGCGTGTTGGCGCCGCCATCGTCCTCGCTATCGGCCTGCTTCTGAGCCTGTTGTTGTGGCAACACGCCAGCCGGCAGGTGGCGCGGGACGAGAACACCCTGCTCGAAAATCAGGTCAGCCTCACGCTGGCCGGGATTCAACGCAAACTCGACGACTACCGTTCCATTTTGCTCGGCATGCAGGGCCTTTTCATCGCTTCTGAACAAGTCAGCCGGAGCAAATTCCAGCGCTATGCCGACAACCTGCGCCTGCACAATAGAACAGACGGCATTCGCGCCCTGCACTTCACCCGCCAGGTGAGCAGCCAGGATAAGGCGTCCTTCATCGCCGCCGTGCGCAGCGACCGCAGCCTGACACCACAAGGCTATCCTGATTTTTCGATCCATCCGGACAGCAGGCGCGAGGCGTATTTCGTCATCGAGTACATCGAGCCGTTCGAAAAAAACCGCCGCGCCTTCGGCCTCGACAGCGGCACCCAGGCGGCAAACAGCGAATCCTTCCTTGAGGCGCGCGACAGTGGCGAAATACGGCTCACGCCCCCGTTCCAGATCGTGCAGACGCGGGCGGGCGAGGCGGGACTGGTGCTGCGCGCACCCGTATATCGCTACGGCACGCTACAGTCGACGCTAGAAGAGCGCCGCGCCGCGTTCACCGGTTTTGTCGGCATCACGCTCGAAACCTCCAGTCTTTTTCAGAATCTTTTTTCAGGCCCGTCGTTCAAGGGTTTGCGCGTCACCATCCGCGATACCGGCCCGACCGCCCGGAAACTCGCCGTATCTTCCGGCGGGCAATTGATTCTTGACACCGGCAAATCCGCTGCAGCCGAAAGAACGCTACCGATCACGCGCGAGCTTGCCGTAGCGGGCCGGCGCTGGCAGTTGGACTTTTTCGCCGATAGCGAATGGCTGTCGGCACAACCTGGCCACCTCCTGCCCGCCATCCTTCTCACCGTCGGCAGCATCATCAGCCTGCTTCTGGCAGGGCTGTATCACACGCTGGCCCGGTCGAGGGCGGATGCTTTCGCGCTCGCCCGCCGCATGACTGCGGACCTGCGCCGCAGCGAGGAGCGCTTTCGCACCGCCACGGACGTTTCCTCTGAATGGTATTGGGAGCAGGACCACGCGTACCGCTTCGCTGGTTTCGTCGGCAAGGCGCATGAGGACGCCGGCTTCGAATCCGAGCGCATCATCGGCCAGACCCGCTGGGAACGGGCACCCGAGGCGCTCTTGCCCGAGGAATGGGCGGCGCATCGCGCCACGCTGGAGGCCCGCCAGCCCTTCCGCATGCGTTACCCGTTACGCAACTCCGATGGCAATCTGCGCTGGATCGAAAGCAAGGGCCGACCGCTTTTCGACGAAAAGGGTGGTTTTGTCGGCTACCACGGCACCGGCCGTGACATCACCGAGCAGGTCGAGGCGGAAGCACGCCTGCAGCAGCAGGCCACGCTGCTGCGGACCATTCTTGAGCACATGAACCAGGGCATCAGCGTCGTCGGCGCCGACCTGCGCATGCTCGCCGCCAATCACCATTTCTTCCATCTGCTCGATTTCCCCGACGCCCTCAACCACGAGGGTGTGAGCTTTGAGGCCTTCGTCCGGCACAACGCCGAGCGCGGCGAATATGGCCCGGGCGATATCGAGGCGCAGGTGCGCGAGCGGGTCGAGTTGTCGAAGAAGTTCCTGCCGCATCACCTGGAACGGACCCGGCCTGACGGCATGGTGCTGGAGATCATCGGCACGCCCCTGGCCGGCGGCGGCATGGTGACGACTTATACCGACATCACCGAGCGCAAGCGCAACGAAATCCGCATCCAGAGCGAAAGCGACTTCCGCCAGCGACTGATCGAGTCCATTCCAGGCATTTTTTATCTCTTCGATCAAAACGGAAAACATCTGCTCTGGAACAAGAACTACGAATCCATCACCGGCTACTCGTCGGAAGAAGTGGCCGCGCTGCATCCGCTCGACCTCTTCGAGGGTGACGACCGCGACCTCATCGCATCGCGCATCGGCAGCGTCTTCACCACCGGCTCAGGCACGGCACAGGCGATGTTGGAATTGAAAGACGGCAGCAAGCGGTACTTCTACTTCACCGGCAAACGCATCACCCTCGAGGACGGCACAGTCGGCCTGCTCGGCGTCGGCCTCGACATGTCGGAGCAGAAGCTGGCTGAGGACGCGCTCGCCCGGCAAACCAACATCCTCAAGGCCACGCTCGAAGCCATGGACCAGGGCATCAGCGTCGTGGACAAGGATCTGCACATGAACGCGCTCAACCGGCGCTTTTGCGAACTGCTCGACTTTCCCGAAACCCTGGTGCAGGACGGCGCCACTTTCGAGGCCTTTGCGCGCTACAACGCCGAGCGCGGCGAATACGGCCCCTGCGACGTCGAGGAGAAGGTGCGCGAGATGGTCGAGCGGGCACGCCAGCCGCAACCCCACCGGTTCAGGCGCACTCGCCCCGACGGCCGCATCATCGAGGTGCGCGGCAACCCGCTGCCCGGCGGCGGCTTCGTCACCACCTACACCGATGTCACCGAGCAGGAGCATCTCACGCAGCTATTGCGCGCCACCCTCGACAACATGGCGCAGGGTCTGTCCGTCTTCGACAAGAACCTGAATCTTGTCGTGGTAAACCGCAAGTTCATCGAGATCATGGATTTTCCGGAGTCCTTCCTCAGGCCTGGCACGCCCTTCGCAGCCTATATGCGCCTCAACGCCGAGCGCGGCGAATACGGCCCGGGCGACATCGAGTCACTGGTGCGCGAACGCGTCGAACGCACCCGCCAATTCGAAGCCCATCGCCTCGTCAGACAGCGGCCGAACGGCAACTACATCGAGGTCTGCGGCGAGCCCCTGCCGGATGGCGGTTTTGTTTCCACCTACGCCGATGTCACGGAACGAGTGGCTGCCGAGCAGGCCTTGCGCGACAGCGAAGCACGTTTCCGGCACATCATCGAACAAAGCCCGATCTCCATGGCCATCGTCAGCCTGGAGGGCAGGATCGAGTTCATCAACAACAAGGCCATCGACACCTTTGGTTATCTACCCGAAGACATTCCGGACATGGATACCTGGTGGCTCAAGGCCTACCCGGACGGGCGCTATCGCGCTCTGGTCGTCTCGCAATGGATGGAACTCACCGGCATCGCCCTCGCCGATAACCGCGAGATCGAGGCCAGGGACTACCAGGTCACCTGCAAGGATGGCACCGTCAAGACCCTGTCCATCTTCGGCGTGCCCATGGTCGACAAGTTTTTCATCATGTTCGACGACATCACCGCGCGCAAGCGCGCCGAGTTCGAAATCATGCAGCTCAACGAAACCCTGGAGCAGCGCGTGCGCGAGCGCACCGCCGAGTTGGAGGCCTCCAACCAGGAGCTCGAATCGTTCAGCTACTCGGTATCGCACGATCTGCGCGCGCCGCTACGCGCACTGAACGGCTTCAGCCACCTACTGGAAGAGGAGTACGCGCATTGCATCGACACCAACGGCCTCAATTACCTCGCCCGCATCCGCGCCGCCAGCCAGCGTATGGGCGAGCTGATCGACAACCTGCTCGACCTGGCGCGCGTCAGCCGTCAGGAGCTGCGTCGGGTTCGCGTCGACCTCAGCGTGCTGGCCAACGACCTGCGCGAGTCGCTTGAAGAACTGGCGCCGGCGCGCAAGGTGCACTGGGATATCGTGCCGGACCTCATGGTGCGTGCCGACCCGGTGCTGGCGAAGGCCCTGATCGAGAATCTCCTGCGCAATGCCTGGAAATTCACCGCCGAACGTGAGGAGGCCGTCATCGAACTGAGCGCTTCGCAACAGGGCGGCGAAACGGTCTATTGCATCAGGGACAACGGCGCCGGCTTCGACATGGCCTATGCCGACAAGCTGTTCCAGCCCTTTCAGCGCCTGCATGATGCCAAGCGTTTCGAGGGCACCGGCGTCGGCCTGACCATTGTCCAGCGCGTCCTGCGCCGCCATGGCGGCCGCATCTGGGCGCAGGGCACGCCTGGCCAGGGCGCCGCCTTCTACTTCACCCTGCCCTGAACCTGTCAAGTTTCCGGCACTGCCTGCCGCTATTACTAAAGTAATAGCGTAAACTAGGCATCAACATGTACAGCGCAGTATTTTTCCGCCGCCTGCCTGCCTGGGCCATCCCAATAGTCCTCCTGACCGGGATAGGCATCTCTGCCCTGGTCAGCGTATACGCCGCTTCGGCGATAGGAATGCACGTCGGCTTCGGTGTTTTCGCCCTGCTGGCTGCCATCACGCTGGTCATGACTGCCCTGCTGGCCTGGGTTCTGCGACTGGCCGCGCAGGAGGCGCGCCGCGCAGAGACGGCGCTGACGCAGGCGCAAGATGCCGGCGAACGCTTCCGCGAGCTGCTGGAATTGTCCTCCGACTGGTATTGGGAACAGGACGATCAACTGCGCTTTTCCGCCATGTCCGGCGAGGTGGTCAACAAGGGCGGCTTGCGCATCGGCACAACTATGGGCAAGACGCGCTGGGAACTGCCCATTCACGAAGCGGACGCGGAAGCGTGGCGACACCACCGTGAGCAGCTCGCACGCCGGGAGTCTTTCCATGATTTCCGCTATGCCATCCGCGCCGACGACGGCACGCTGCACACCTATTCGATCAGCGGCCGGCCGCGCTTCAATGCCGGCAGCACGTTTCTCGGCTACCGCGGCGTCGGCCACGACGTCACGGATGCGGTACGCGCCGAAACGGCACTGCGGCAGAGCGAAAACCAGCTGCGCCAGATCGCCGACAACATGCCGGCCATGTTCGCCTACTTCACCCTCAAGGGCGGACGCATCTGCGTCTACTCCAACGACCGCTATGCCGGCTTTTTCGGACTGACGCACGAACAGGCCGTCGGCAAGCATCTGCACGACATCCTCGGTGAAGATACCCTGGCCCCCCTCGAGCCCTACTGGCAGTGCGTCGAGGCAGGCGAAGCCGTGCGCTACGAGCGCAGCCGGCGCGACAAACACGGCCGCGAGATGCACATGGACGTCTGGCTACAGCCGCAGCGGGACGCCGACGGCGCCGTCATCGGCGTCTACGCCATGGTGAGCGACATCACGGAACGCAAGGAAAGCGAACTGAGTTTGCGCCTTGCTGCCTCAGTCTTCGAGAGCAGCCTGGAGGGTGTGACGATCACCGATGCCGAACACAACATCATTTCCGTCAACAAAGCCTTTACGCGCATCACCGGCTACGAGGCACAAGAGGTGATCGGCCGCAATCCGCGCTTTCTGCAGTCGGGCCGACAGAACAGGGCCTTCTACGCCGCCATGTGGCGGGCCATCGAGCAGAACGGCGTCTGGAGCGGGGAGGTCTGGAACCGGCGCAAGAACGGCGAAATCCATCCGGAAATCCTCAGTATCACTTTACTACGCGACGAACGCGGCCGGCCGCTGCACTACATCGGCGTCTTCACCGACATCACACAGATCAAGCAGGCTGAAGAAGCCGTGCTCGCCGCGAACACCGATCTCGAGCGGCGCGTGCGCGAGCGCACCACCGAACTCGAAGCCTCCAACCGCGAGCTGGAGGCCTTTTCCTACTCGGTTGCGCACGACCTGCGCGGGCCCTTGCGCGGCATTGAGGGCTTCGCCCACGTCATCGCCGAGGACTATGCGGATCGCCTCGACGAAGCCGGGCGAAACCACCTTTCCCGCATCCAGCAAGCGGCCAAGCGCATGGCGCATCTGATCGACGACCTGCTGGAGCTGGCACGCATCATGCGCATCGAGATGGATCGCAGCGACATCGACTTGTCGACACTGGCGCAGTCTGTGATGCGCGACTTGCAAACGGAGTCCAGGCGACCCGTCGAGGTTCGAATTGCCCCAGGGCTCGAGGTCAGGGCCGACCCGACCCTGATGGCTTCCGTGCTGGACAATCTGCTCGGCAATGCCTGGAAGTTCACCGCCCGCCAGACCGACGCCCGCATCGAGTTCGGCAGCGAAATGCATGGAGGACAACAAGCCTTTTTCGTGCGCGACAACGGCGCCGGCTTCGATCCGGTCTACGCCGACAAGCTGTTCCAGCCGTTCCAGCGCCTGCATCATCCTGACGAGTTCGCCGGCACCGGCATCGGTCTGGCCACCGTCAAGCGCATCATCGAGCGTCACGGCGGCCGCATCTGGGCCGAGAGCACGCCCGGACACGGCGCAACTTTCCGCTTTTCGCTGCCATGAGCGCAACTCGCCGGCGCTGCGGCTGGTGCGGCGACGATCCGCTCTACGTCGCCTACCACGACGCGGAGTGGGGTGTGCCGGTGCACGATGACAGCCAGCTCTTCGAGTTCCTCATCCTCGAAGGCGCCCAGGCTGGGCTGTCGTGGATCACCATCCTCAGGAAGCGCGAGGCCTACCGGCGTGCCTTTGCCGGCTTCGACGCGGAGAAGGTCGCACGCTTCGGCAAGCGCGAGGTCGAGCGCCTGCTCGGCGATGCCGGCATCGTGCGCAACCGCCTGAAGATCGCGGCGGCGGTGAACAATGCCCAACGCTTCCTCGCGGTGCAGGACGCCTTCGGCAGCTTCGACGCCTATATCTGGCGCTTCGTCGATGGCCGGCCGCTGCAGAATCGCCGCAAGACGCTGAAGGATGTCCCCGCCACCACGCGGGAGTCCGACGCTTTAAGCCGCGACCTCAAGACGCGCGGCTTCAAGTTCGTCGGCTCCACCATCTGCTACGCCCACATGCAGGCCACCGGCATGGTGAATGACCATGTCGCCGACTGCTTCCGCCATGGTGAAATTGCCGGGCTGCAGTGTAAAATCAGCCGATGAGTTCCTGGTCCTGCCCCCACGATCTGAACGGTATCTGCCAACTGGTGCAAGGCGCCGCCTGCGATCCCGGCATGCGCGGTTGCGTGCTGCATGGCAAGGTACGCTTTGCCAGCGAGGATAAAAACCAGCCACGCAAACCTGTCAAGCATGCGCAACCTGCTGCCCCCGCCAAGTCACCATCGAAACGTCGCCTGCCGTTCTGATTTCTTGCAACACCCTTGGCCACCTCAAGGTTTAGCCGTGCCGGTCGTAATTCATACATAGGACATCGGGCAAGGAGACTGCCATGTCAGCACTAGAGTCAATAATCCCGCAAAATCAAGGTGATAGCCGTCTGAGCTATGCGGTCAGACTGATGGAGCAGCTTGTGGTGGCGACCTTCGTGGTTGACGCCGACTGCCGGGTCGTCATCTGGAATCGGGCCTGTGAGCGCCTGACCGGTCTCCTGGCCAGCGAAGTCATCGGTACCCGCGATCAATGGCGTGCCTTCTACACGGCGCCGCGTCCATGCCTCGCCGACCTGATCGCTCTGGGCAGAACCGAAGAGATAACGGCAAACTACGAAGAGTACGACCGCAGCGGCAGGGACGCCGTGTTCTCCGATAGCTACCGTGTCAGAAGCTGGATCGACATGCCCCGGCTCGACGCCCATATCTACCTGACCGCCGACGCCGGCCCCATCTACGACGAGTCCGGTAAGCTGGTGGCGGTGGTGGAAACCCTGCGCGACATGACCGTGCAGAAAGAGGCACTGGAAGAGCTCGAACGCCTGGCCACACACGACGGCCTCACCAGTGTGGCCAACCGCCGCTGCTTTGACCAGACCCTGAACACCGAGTGGCGCCGTGCCACGCGGGAATCACGCACCCTCTCCCTGCTCATGATCGACGTGGATTTCTTCAAGTCCTACAACGACACCTACGGCCACCAGGGCGGCGACGAATGCCTGCGGCAGGTGGCTGCGGCCATGTCGGGGGTGGTTATGCGCTCGAGCGACGCCGTCGCCCGCTACGGCGGCGAGGAATTCGCCATCCTGCTGCCCACCACGGACCCGGAAGGCGCCTGCCTCGTCGCCGAGCGCGTCCGCACCGCGGTGGCATCACTGCAGCTGCCGCACAGCGGCGCGACCATCGCCGGCCACGTCACCGTCAGCGTCGGCGTCGCCTCCGTGGCCGTGACGACGCAAGGCGTGGCAGCACAACTCGTCAGCGCCGCGGACGCGGCCCTCTATCACGCCAAGGAAACGGGACGCAACCGCGTCGTCATGGCCGGCGACGCAACCGGCCCAGCCGCCACGGACGCTCAAGCAGCCTGAGACGAACGGCTCTGCCGGCCGACATTCAGCGCCGTCAGGATCGCCAGCGCCTGCAGCAACGCCACGCCGCCCAGTACGACGCCGAAGCGCCCGGCATCCATGAGCGGGCCGAACACCAGCGGTGATATCGCCAGCCCGGTGTCCAGACCCGAATAGACGAAACCATACACGCGGCCGAAGGCCTGCTGGCCAAAACGCGCCGTCGCCGCCTGACGCACCAGCAGATCGCGCGAGGGACCGGCGATGCCGCCGAAGAAGCCCATCGTGCCCATCGCCAGCGAGACGCTCCAGGGCGGCAAGGCGCCGCTGGCGATCAGTACGGCGACCAATGCCGCGGCGCTCAGCGCTGCGGCGATCAGCCGGTCGTGCGCCGCACCGCGAATGGCCAGCGCGCCACCCACCGCAATACCCGCCGCGCCACCGAGCAGGAAGAACGACAGCGTCGCTGCAGCCGCCGCCACCGGCAGGCCATACACGTTCTGCATGAGCGGCGTGGCATAGTTCTGCAGCGCGCCGAAAGCGGTGGTGACAAGCAGGAAGAACATGAAGCACATCCACACCGCGCCGACGCCGAGAAAACCGAAGGTCGACGCCGTCCCGCCGGAACTGACTCTGGTGCCAGCCTCTGTATTCATGGTATTCGCTTCAGCCGTTTCCATCTCCGTCGCATTACGGCCAAACCAGACCACCGCCCAGGCCGCCGCACCCAATGCCGCCGCACCCAATGCTGCCGTACGCCAACCCGCTGCCGCAGCGATGCCGGTGAGGAACACCGGCGCAATCGCCCAGCCGAGGTTGCCCGACAGGCCGTGCGCCGAAAAGGCATGGCCCAGGCGCGCGTGGCTCACCTTGCGATTGAGCACCGTGAAGTCGGCCGGATGGAAGACGCTGTTGCCCAGACCCGCCAATCCGCCGACGACGAGCAGCATGGCGTAGCCGTTCGCCACGCTGAGCAGCAGCGCGGCGAGGATGAAGCAGGCGATACCGGCGAGTAGCACCTGGCGCGGCCCGACGCGGTCGACGATAAAGCCGGACAGCGCCTGACCGACGCCGGAGACAATGAAGAAAACCGTCATCATCATGCCGGCCTGGGTGAAGTTCAGGCCGAACTCCGGCATCAGCCAGGGAAACAGCGGCGGCAACAGCAGGTGGAAGAAATGCGAGGTGCCGTGGGCAAAGCTGATGAGGCTGATGACACGCAGGTCACTGCGCATGGGGGCGGTGGTGGCGGTACTGTTCATGTCGGGCAGGCAGCGTTCGTTGTTATGACCTGCATTATCCCCGCTGGCGGAAAAAGAAGAAACGGCGGGTAGCACCCGCCGTTTCAATAACCCTGATCGCTTCAGGTCTTCCTGCAGGTTTTCCTTCAGGCCTTCTCGAAGCTGATCACGCCGTTCCTGGCATCGACGCGAATTACATCCTTGGCCGCGAAATCGCCCTCGAGTATCCGCTTCGCCAGCGGATTTTCGATGTACTGCTGGATGGCGCGCTTGAGTGGCCGCGCGCCGAATACCGGATCGAAACCGGCCTTGGCGAGTTCCGCCAGTGCGGCGTCCGTCACCTCGATCTTCATCTCCAGCTTCGCCAGCCGCTTGTCGAGGTAGCCGAGCTGGATCTTCGCGATGGAGGCAATGTTTTTCTCGTCGAGCGCATGGAACACCACCAACTCGTCGATGCGGTTGATGAATTCCGGGCGGAAATAGGTCTTCACCTCGGCCATCACCGCCAGCTTGATCACCTGATAATCATCGCCCGCCATCTGCTGGATCATCTGCGAGCCGAGGTTGGAGGTCATGACGATCACGGTGTTCTTGAAGTCCACCGTGCGGCCCTGGCCGTCGGTCATGCGGCCATCGTCGAGTACCTGCAGCAGCACGTTGAAAACGTCCGGATGGGCTTTCTCCACTTCGTCGAGGAGGATCACGCTGTAGGGCTTGCGCCGCACCGCTTCCGT
This sequence comes from Rhodocyclaceae bacterium, assembly GCA_018262775.1. Lineage (GTDB taxonomy): Bacteria > Pseudomonadota > Gammaproteobacteria > Burkholderiales > Rhodocyclaceae > Desulfobacillus. The sequence goes on along the minus strand of JADFDU010000022.1, from coordinate 123,491 downwards.
CAGATGGCCGCCTTCCTCGTAGCCGACATAACCGGGCGGCGCACCGATGAGGCGGGCGACGGAATGCTTCTCCATGAACTCGCTCATGTCGATGCGGATGAGGTGCTCCTCGGAGTCGAAGAGGAACTCCGCCAGCGCCTTGCACAGTTCGGTCTTGCCCACGCCCGTGGGGCCGAGGAAGAGGAAGGAGCCGTAGGGCCGGTTCTCCTCCGACAAGCCGGCGCGCGAGCGACGGATGGCATCCGACACCAGGCGTACCGCTTCGTCCTGGCCGACGACGCGGCCATGCAGGCGGTCCTCCATATGGAGCAATTTGTCGCGTTCGCCCTGCATCATCTTCGAGACGGGGATGCCGGTGGCGCGCGAGACCACTTCGGCGATCTCCTCGGCGCCGACTTGGGTGCGCAGGAGTTTCTTCGCCGTGTCCTGGGGACTGACTTTCTCGGCGGCCTTCAACTGGGCCTCCAGTTGCGGCAGCTTGCCGTACTGCAGCTCCGCCACCTTGTCGAGCTTGCCCTCGCGCTGCAGCCTGGCGATCTCGGCGCGGACATGGTCAATCTCTTCCTTGATGTGGGCGGTGCCCTGCACCTGGGCCTTCTCCGCCTTCCAAATTTCTTCGAGGTCGGAGTATTCCTTTCCCAACCGCTGGATTTCCTCTTCGATCAGCTCGAGGCGTTTTTTCGACGCCTCGTCCTTCTCCTTCTTCACCGCCTCGCGCTCGATCTTCAGCTGGATCAGGCGGCGGTCGAGCTTGTCCATGACTTCAGGCTTGGAGTCGATCTCCATCTTGATGCGCGCGCCGGCCTCGTCGATGAGGTCGATGGCTTTGTCCGGCAGGAAGCGATCGGTGATGTAGCGGTGCGACAGTTCCGCCGCGGCGACGATAGCCGGGTCGGTAATGTCGATGCCGTGGTGCAGCTCGTACTTCTCCTGCAGGCCGCGCAGGATGGCGATGGTCGATTCAACGCTCGGCTCGTCCACCAGCACCTTCTGGAAGCGGCGCTCCAGCGCGGCGTCCTTCTCGACGTACTTGCGGTATTCGTCCAGCGTCGTGGCGCCGACGCAGTGCAACTCGCCGCGCGCCAGCGCCGGCTTGAGCATGTTGCCGGCGTCCATGGCGCCTTCCGCCTTGCCGGCGCCGACCATGGTGTGCAGTTCGTCGATGAAGACAATGATGCGGCCTTCGTCCTGGGCGATCTCCTTGAGCACGTTTTTCAGGCGTTCCTCGAATTCGCCACGATACTTGGCGCCGGCCAGCAGCGCCGCCATGTCGAGGGAAAGTACGCGTTTCCCTTTCAGTGTCTCCGGCACTTCCCCGTTGACGATGCGCTGCGCCAGCCCCTCGACGATGGCCGTCTTGCCCACGCCCGGCTCGCCGATCAGCACCGGGTTGTTCTTCGTGCGCCGCTGCAGGATCTGGATGGTGCGGCGAATTTCATCATCGCGACCGATCACCGGGTCGAGCTTGCCTTGGCGGGCGCGCTCGGTGAGGTCCATCGTGTACTTCTTCAGCGCCTCGCGCTGCCCTTCCGCCTCCTGCGAACCGACGCTCTCGCCACCGCGCACGGCCTCGATGGCCGTCTCCAGCGCCTTCTTCTGCAAGCCGTGTTCCTTGAGCAGGCGACCGGTCTCACTTTTGTCGTCGGCCAGAGCCAGCAGGAACATCTCGGAGGCAATGAACTGGTCACCACGTTTCTGCGCATTCTTGTCGGTCAGGTTGAGCAGGTTGGACAGATCGCGGCCGATCTGCACCTCGCCGGCGTGACCCTCCACCTTGGGCAGGCGCGCCACGGCCTTCTCCGTCGCCGCCTTCAGCGCGGCGACATTGACGCCGGCGCGCGCCAGCAGCGAGGCGCTGGCACCGTCGTCCTGGCGCAGCAGCGCCAGCAGCAGGTGCTGCGGTTCGATGAACTGCTGGTCAGCACCCACGGCGATGCTCTGGGCATCGGTCAGGGCCTGCTGGAACTTGGTGGTGAATTTATCGAAGCGCATGATTTTCATCCGGAATATGTTGTCTTGCTGCTAAATGGGGCTGACAGCGGGGGTTTTCAAGACGCCCCGATCAGCGCATCATAAGCGGACAGGGTTTAATGACAATTATCAAGGAGAGCACAATGGGCAAGGAACAGATCACCGAGATGCACCAAAAAAGCATCGATGCGGCCATGAAGCTGACGCAGATGTCCCTGGAGAACTCCAAGCGCATCATGGACCTGCAGGTGGAAACGGCGCGCGCCCTGTTCGAGGGCAGCGTGAAGAATGCGCGTGCGCTGACCGAGGCGAAGGATCCGCAGAACGCGCTTGCCCTGCGCACCCAGTTCGCCCAGGAGACCTCCACGCAGATGATGGAGGCGATGCGCCAGATGGCGGAGATTACGGCCGAGGCGCAGGCCGAGTTCAACCGCATGCTTGGCCAGCAGATGGCCGGCAGCAATCAGGAAATGATGGAGAACTTCAAGAAGATGATGTCGGTGAGCGGCCTGCCCGCTGGCGGCCAGGACGCCTTCGCCACCATGCAGAAGGCCTTCGGCAACGCCAAGGACGCCTTCGAGCAGATCGCCAAGGCCTCCACCGCCGCCTTCGGCAACATGAGCGGAATGGGCGGGGCCGGCAAGGGCAAGAGCGTGAAGGTGGAGTAAGAACCTCTTTCAACACAGAGGGCACAGAGGCACAGAGGACACAGAGTTCTTTTGAATAGCTTTCTCTGTGCTCTCCGTGCCTCTGTGCCCTCTGTGTTGAAGGTGCTTGGCCTCAAGCCTTCCAGCGCGCCGCCGATTCATCGTCCGACTCGCGCGCATCCACCCAGCGCCCGCCTTGCGGCGTCTCTTCCTTCTTCCAGAACGGCGCATGGGTTTTCAGGTAGTCCATGATGAACTCGCAGGCGGCAAAGGCATCGCCACGATGCGTGCTCGCCACGATCACCAGCACGATGTTGTCGCCCGGCTGCAGTTCGCCGATGCGGTGGATCACCGTCGCATCCATGACGTTCCAGCGGCCGCGCGCCTCTTCGACAATTGCCGCGAGCGACTTCTCCGTCATGCCGGGATAGTGTTCCAGCGCCAACTTCACCACGCCGGCGCCGTCGTTCGTATCGCGCACCAGGCCGACGAAGCTCGCCAGCGCACCGATGTCGCTGCGCCCGCGCGCCATCGCGGCGCATTCGGCGCCGAGATCGAAATCCTCGGCTTGAACGGAGACTTTCATATAAACCGGAAGCCGCGCAGCGGCTGAACCGTCGTTACCCCTTTCCTCGGAAAACGCTTTAGCGTTTCAGTGGAGGCTAATACCTGCGCAGCAGGTGTTATGCCGGAACTAAAAGGGGCTAGGGGATAGGTTGTTGTCATCTCACCCTCCCGTCACCGGCGGGAAGAACGCTACCTCATCGCCGTCCTGTATCGGGGCATCCATTGCCGCCATCCGCTGGTTCACCGCGATACGCAGGTTCTTCGTCTTCGCCAGCGCTTCCCATGCGCCGCCGCGAGCAGCAAGCCGGGCATGCAACTGGCCGACATTGCCCACCCCCGCCTGCAGAACAAACTGCTCGGAAGGCTGGCCGACCGCTTCGCGCAGGCCGGCGAAATAGAGGACTTTCACACTCATGGTTTCAGTATAGCAACTCGGAAAACGGAATGAAGCGCACGGCATCGCCGCGTTTCAGTACCTGGCCCGCCGGCGTATCCACCAGGCCGTCGGCCCAGGTGCAGGAAGTGAGCACACCCGAGCTCTGGTTGGGAAACAGGTCGAGGCCGCCCGCGGCGTTGATGCGCACCCTGAGGAACTCGCGCCGCCGGTCAGGCTTCGGCCAGTCGAAGTCGGCACGCATCGTCAGGCTGCGCGGCGCGGTTTCGCGCGCCCCCTGCATGGCGAGCAGGAAAGGCCGCACCAGCATGATGAAGGTGACGAAGGTCGACACCGGGTTGCCGGGCAGGCCGATGAAGGCCGCCTCATCTCCGAGCGGGCTCTGCCCGCGAACCTCCGTCACCCCCTTCCCCGGGGAGGGGGCCGGGGGGATGGCGCTCACCTGCGCCGTACCACGGCGACTGACTTTGCCGAAGGCCAGCGGCTTGCCCGGTTTGATGGCGATCTTCCACAGGTCGAGCGCGCCTTCCGCCTGCACCGCTGCCCTGACGTGATCCTCCTCGCCGACCGAGACGCCGCCGCTGGTGATGATGATGTCACTCGCCGCCGCCTCGCGTAGCGCAGTGCGCGTAGCGGCCAGATTGTCCGGCACGATGCCGAGATCGCACACCTCGCAGCCAAGTGCATCGAGCAGTCCGCGCAGGGTGTAGCGGTTGGAGTTGTAGATGCCGCCGGGCTTGAGTGCCTCGCCCGGCAGGGACAGTTCGTCGCCGGTGAAGAACACCGCCACGCGCAGGCGACGGAACACCGGCAGCTTCGCCAGGCCGACCGAAGCCGCCAGCCCGACATCCTGCGGTGCCAGGCGCGTGCCGGCGGCAAGGATTTCGGCACCGGCGCAGATGTCCTCGCCGGCGCGGCGAATATTCTCGCCGGCGTGCGGCACATGGTTGAATGCCACCGCGCCGTCGGCATGCTCACACAACTCCTGCATGACCACGGCGTCGGCGCCCTGCGGCAGCGGCGCGCCGGTGAAGATGCGTGCCGTCGTGCCCGGCTGCAGCGGCGTGCCGACGCTGCCGGCGGGGATGCGCTGCGACACCGGCAGCCGCGTGCCGGCAACGGGCACGTCTGCCAGGCGCACGGCATAGCCGTCCATGGACGAGTTGTCCAGCGGCGGCACCGTGATGCCGCTCGTCTGCGCGCGCGCCAGCGTGCGGCCGGCGGCGGCGAGCGTATCCACCTCCTCGATTTCGTTCACCACGCGAGCGGCAGCGAGAAGTTTTGCGAGGGTGTCGTCGAAGGATAAAAGGCTCATTTCAATTCCAGATAGCGCATGATGAATTCGGCAATGCCGTCCGCATCGTTGATGTCCAGCAGCGGCAGCGTCGTCTCTAACGGTGCATCGCTGGCAATAGCGACGATATTGGGGTGTTCCGAGTGGAGCGGCGGTCTGCCGTGCGACGGCCGATACACCTCCAGCTTGGGAATGAGGTCGTTCGTCTTGTAGCCTTCCACCAGCGCCAGATCGCAGGGCGAGAGCATTTTGATCTGTTCTTCCAGCGTCGGTTCCGTCGCCCCGCGCAGTTCGTGCATCAGCACCCAGCGCTGCTCGGAAGTCAGCAGCACTTCGCTACAGCCCGCCTCGCGGTGGCGCCAGGAGTCCTTGCCCGGCCGGTCTATGTCGAAATCGTGGTGGGCGTGTTTGATGAGCGAGACCCTCAGGCCCTCCATGACGAAACGCGGGATCAGCTGCTCGATCAGCGTCGTCTTGCCGCTGCCACTGTAACCTGCGAATCCGAAAACCTTCATAAACCTCTTTCAACACGGAGAACACAGAGACACAGAGGGCACGGAGAAGAACAGAAAAAAACCTCTGTGCCCTCTGTGCCTCTGTGACCTCTGTGTTGAATGCGGTTCACCCTAATCCTTTGGGCACCGTCAGCACCGGCGCAAAGCCGCCGCCGGCCGTACGGAAATTCGTCGTCTGTCCCTGATACAGCCGCGCGATCACCAGTTGCACGCGGCCGCGATAAACGAAGTTGCGCAGGTCGAGCTTGAGGCCGATGCGCTGGCCCTCCACACCCACCACACGCTCCGAAGGCGGCACCAGCGCCTGGGCGATGTAGCCGCCCTCGAGGGTCTCCTCGAAGACGCGCTTTGTCAGCTTTTCGCCGCGGTAGGCTGCGCGGCTGCCGAAGCCCGCCGCCGGCTTGAAGAAGAGCTGCTTGCGACGCGCCCACAGATCCTGCGCATCTTCGCGCCGCACCAGCCGCGTGTGCGGAATGCCGCCGAGCAGCACTGCGCGCACATTGGCATCGACACCCAGTTCCGCCAGAAACCCCTCATCCGTCAGCAGGGTCAGGTTGCGCTTGTCGGCGTAGAGGGCATGCGCGCGCGAGTGCGGCGTCACCACCACGGCACCGGCGAGATACGCCTCGCGCAAGGCGGCATTCGCCGGCGCGTCCAGGCCGAAATCCGTCAGGCGATTGTAGACCAGGTCGATGCGCTCGCCGCCTTGCCACAGTGCCCCGCCCTCGAAGCGCAGTTCGCCCGGATCGCAGATGACTGCCGCAATGCCGTGGCGTTCGAACAGCTTCTGGAACAGCAGGAACTCCGGGTAGAGAAACTGCTCCGACGGCCGCTCATCGACGATGGCGATGCGCCGCAGGGGCGCTTCGCCGCCATTTGTGCCCCCATTTGTACCCCTTTCTGCGCGCCACTCCTCGATGAACATGTCGACATAGTCCTGCTCGATCGTGGCGGCAGGATGCACGCCTGGCAGCACGGCGGATACCTCTTCGCAACAAGCCTTCTGCGCCTGCGCCAGCGCAGCGTTGAGCAGGCCGCCGCCGGCGTTGGTGTTGATCTCGATGAGCTGCGGCCCGCCGGGGCTCAGATGGAAATCGTAGCCGAGAAAGACGCCGCTGGCCTTCGGCGCGTAGCGCGCCGCCGACGGCGCCCAGGCCAGCACGCGCTCACGCCAGGCCGGCATCGCCACCACGCTTTCGATGGCGGCAATGATGTCCGCCATGCGTTGCAGGCAGGCGGCGCCGACGAACACCGCCGAATCGGAGAACAGGTTCGGGCGGCCGGCGTCGATCAGGGCCGCCAGGTCGGCGCCGGATTCGCCGCCGGCCAAGGCACGCGTCAGCGCCACACGGTCCAGCGAGATGCACTGGCAATTGCGGTTGAGCTGTTCGGCAATCACGCTGCATTCTTTGCTCATGCGGTTTCCACCGAGAAAAAATCCACCACTTCATCCAGCTCGCGCGTGCGTCGCATCGGCGGCAGCGAGCGCCAGACGCGCTTGCCGTAGGGCTTGGTGATCAGGCGCGGATCGCAGAGCATCAGCACGCCACGGTCGCTCTCGTCGCGGATGAGGCGACCGGCGCCCTGCTTGATATTGATGACGGCACGCGGCAGCTGGTATTCCATGAAGGCGTTGCGGCCTTCCTTTTTCATGTGCTCGATGCGCGCTGCCAGTACCGGGTCATCGGGCGGCGCGAAGGGCAGCTTGTCGATGATGACGAGCTGCAGGGCCTCGCCGCGCACGTCCACGCCCTCCCAGAAGCTTTGGCTGCCGACCAGCACGGCGTTGCCGAGGCGGCGGAAGCGCGCCAGCAATTCGCTGCGCGAGCCCTCGCCCTGCAACAGCAAGGGGTGATCAAAACCTTCCGCCTCGAAACGTGCCTTCAGCAATTCATGGATGCGGCGCATGGCGCGCAGGCTGGTGCACAACACGAAGGCGCGGCCGCGGCTGGCATGGATCACCGGCCAGGCTGCCTTGGCAACTTCATCTGGGTAGTCGCGGCTGTTCGGGTCGGGCAGGTCCTGCGGCACGTAGAGCACCGCCTGGTTGGGATAATCAAAGGGGCTGCCCCAGCAGCCGGTGTCGGCCGCATTTTCTCCGCTGTCCAGGCCGAGTTCGCTGCAGTAGTGCGAGAAGTCGCTCTCCACCGCCAGCGTGGCGGAAGTGAAGATCCAGGCGCGGGGATGTTGACCATGTTGACTATTTGGGCCACCCATCTGTTTCCTGAAGATGTCGGCGATGTGCAGCGGCGTGGCATTCAGCGACAGCGCCTGGTTGAACACCTCGACCCAGCGCACCAGGCCGGTGTCCTCCGTCTGCCGCCAGCGCTTGAGTGTCAGGCCCAGCTCCTGCGAACGACGCCAGCAATGCTCCAGGCCTTCCGAGCGCTCGGCCTGCGACTCCAGCAGTGCGCCGAAGCGGACCAGTTCCTCCACCATCGTCTCGAGCGCTTCGTGAAAGACCGGCGCCAGTTGCACCAGGGAAAAGCGCGCGTTCTCGCCGGATATGCTCAGGCGCAGGTCGCGCACCGCCTTCTCCAGCGCCCGTGCGCCGTCCGGCAAATCGGCGAAGTCCTTCGCCGCCGCCAGGCCCTCCATGCGCGCATCGCGCGCCAGGTCGAGCAACTGCCCGGTCGACACGTTCTCGCCGAAGAACAGGCTGGCCGTTTCCGGCAATTGGTGTGCCTCGTCGAAGATCACCGTGTTGCAGGCCGGCAGTAACTCGGCGACGCCGGTGTCGCGCAGCATCACGTCGGCGAAAAAGAGGTGGTGGTTCACCACCACCACATCGGCCGCCTGCGCCTCGCGCCGTGCGGCAGTGACGAAGCACTCCTTGGCGTTGGGGCATTCCTGGCCGAGGCAGTTGTCGCGCGTGGACGTCGCCGCCGCCCAGGCGGCGGAATCCTCCGGCACGGCAGAACACTCGGCCTTGTCGCCCGTCGTCGACGTCTTGGCAAAACGAGCAATGGCGAGGATGTGGCCGGCCTCCTCGCGCGAAAGGAAGCGCCCTTCCGTACGTGCGCGTTCGAGGTGGTAGTGGCAGACGTAGTTGGCGCGGCCCTTGAGCAGGGCGATGGTGGCTGGCGCCTTGAGGGCATTGCGCACCATCGGCAGGTCGCGCTGGAAGAGCTGGTCCTGCAGGGTCTTGGTGCCGGTGGACACGATCACCTTGCCGCCGGCCATGAGCGCCGGCACCAGATAGGCGAAGGTCTTGCCGGTACCGGTGCCCGCCTCCGCCACCAGCACGCCATGCTTGCCGATGGCGGCGGCGATGCGCTCGGCCATTTCGATCTGCTGCGGGCGCACGCGATAGCCGGAGATAGCGCGGGCGAGTGCGCCATCGGCGGCAAAAACAGAGGAAAGTTCAGGCATTTCTAGTGCGGGGACGATGCGCTGAATGTTAGCACGCCCGGGGCGAGGCACCGGCGGCTCAAGCCATCATGCCTTGTCAATCATCCAGTTTCACATCAAATTTATGATATTGAATCATTTATGAGTAAACTTTCCTTGCGAAAGCTGTCAAACTTGCCATATTGACAACAGGTTCCCCTCCTCCATCGAGGATTCCGGTCATGTATTCCATCGGCTTATATAGCGATACAAGATGACAGCAAAGTCTCTATCACGTCGGGTCTGCATCATACCGGGTCCTCTGCCGGTGCCCCTACTCTTCACTGACAAACCGGCCTCTCCACCCAATTGAAATACCTCCATGATGAAGCCAGACGATATGCAGGGGAATATTATGCAAAACCCTCTATCCGTACTGATCGTCGAGGATTCCGACAACGATGCCGTACTGATGGTGCGGCAGCTGCGTCAGGCCGGCTTCGAAGTCACATATGAGCGTGTCGAAACCGCCGAGAAGATGTCGGCCTCGCTGGACAGGCATGCCTGTGATCTTGTGCTGGCCGATTTCAGCCTGCCGAACTTCAGTGCCGGCGAGGCGCTGGCGATGGTGCGCGACAGCGGCCTCGACATCCCCTTCATCGTCGTCTCGGGCGTCATCAGGGAAGAAGCCGCCATCGAGCTGATGCGCAGCGGGGCCCACGATTACCTGCTGAAGAGCAACCTGTCGCGCCTGGCCCCGGCGGTGACGCGCGAAATCGCGGAAGCCAGGGTGCGTCATGAACACCGACAGGCAGAGGTGCAGATCCGCCGCCTGAATACGGCTTACGCCACCCTCAGCCAGACCAACGAGGCCATCGTCCGCATAGCCAGCCAGGCTGAGCTGTTTCCACGCATCTGCCATATTGCCGTCAACACCGGCGGCTACCTGGGCGCTCGCATCGGTCTGTTCGACGACGCCGGCGCACTGCAGTCACAGGACTACAGCGCCGGCATCCTGGATGCGTACTTCCAGCGCATCGACATCCGCACCGATCCCGCCCTGCCCGAAGGACACGGACCCATCGCAATCGCCCTGCGCGAGAATCGTCCGGTTTTCTGCGACGATTTCCTCACGGACCCTACCACCGCACCCTGGCACGATCTGGCGCGGGAATTCGGCATTCGCGCCTCGGCAGCGTTGCCGCTGCGGCGGCGGAATTTCGTCATTGGCGCGCTGATGCTGTATTCCGCCGAAGCCAATACATTCAATGCTCAAACGTGCGCCCTGCTGGAGGAGATGGCCAAGGACATCTCCTTCGCCCTCGAGAACTACGACCGCGAAGCCCTGCGCCGGCAGGCCGAAGCCGATCTGCGTGAGAGCGAACAGTTGTTCCGCTGCGTCGTGCAGCAGAACATCGTTGCGATTTTCATGGTCGGCAGCAATGGCCGTATGGTCTTCGCCAATCCCAGAATCTGCGAGATCCTTGGCTACGCGCCTGGCGAACTGGACCGCCGTGAGGTGCTGCAACTGGTCGCCGAACCGGACCGTGCCGACGTCGCCGAGATGATGCGCAAAGTTGCTACTGGCGAAACGGAAGCCGTCGAGCGCAATTTCATCTGCCTGCGCAAGGACGGCAGCCTGGCGGACGTCGGCGCGCGCGCCACGCGCGTCCTGCTCGACAACAAGCCGGTGCTCCTCGCAGTGGCACAGGACATCGGCGAGCGCAAGAAGGCGCAGGAGGAAATCCTGCGCCACGTGAAGCAGCTCGAGCGCTCCATGCTGGCCACCGTCGAGGCGGTCTCCGCCATGGTCGAGATGCGCGACCCCTACACCGCTGGCCATGAGCGCCGCGTCGGCGAACTGGCGGCGGCCCTCGGCAGCGAAATGGGCCTGCCTGAGGAATCAGTCACAGGGCTGCGCATGACCGGCCTGGTGCACGACATCGGCAAGATCAGCGTACCGGCGGAAATCCTCAGCAAACCTGGCCGGCTCAGCGAGATCGAATTCGAACTCATTAAAAACCATCCCCGTAGCGGTTACGACATACTGAAAGGCGTGGAATTCCCCTGGCCGCTGCTGGAAATCATCCTGCAGCATCACGAGCGCATGGACGGCAGTGGTTATCCGCAGCACCTGAAGGGCGACCTGATCATTCTGGAAGCGCGCATCATGGCCGTGGCCGACGTGGTCGAGTCGATGGCCTCGCACCGCCCCTACCGGCAGGCGCTAGGCATCGACAAGGCGCTGGAGGAAATCGAGCAGAACAGCGGCCGCCTGTACGACCCGCTGGTCGCCAGCGCCTGCCTCAGGCTATTCCGCGAGAAGGGCTATAAGCTACCGCAATAGCGATCAGGCCGCAGCCTCCCCGCCCTCGCCCGGATGCAATGCATAGATATGCGCGCCGGCGCCGGGTTCAAGTTCCCCGTCCGCCGTGAAGAAGCGCAGGTTGCCGCGTGCATCGCGCACGAACAGGGGCAGCGAATCCGGGTACTTGTCGCGGAAATCTTCCCAGTCGAACTGTTCGGTCAGCCCCGTGGCGCGGATTTCCCCGGAACGGGCGAGGCTCGCCGTAAGACTGACATGGGTAGCGTCGGCCGAGAAGAGCACGCGGCCGGTATCGACATCCTCCTTGCCCTCCTTGGCGCCGCTGGCCAGGCGATAGGCGCCCTGGCGGCCGAATTCACCGCGGTAGCGCAGCGCCGCCAGGGCGTTGAATTCGGCCCGCGGCGACATCCCCAGCATCTGGCCGATGCCAACCAGATCGAGCTTGCGGTCGGCCTCTTCGGAGACCGCATTGACGAAGCGCGCCTGCAGCCCCTCCATGCGCGCCGCCCGCACGTTGTCCCAATATGTGTCACACAACAGCACGCGGAAGCCGGCCTCCTGCAGCGCCTTACCCAGGCTGCGCGCCACGCCGCTGCCGCCGACGATCAGCACGCCGTGCGGTTCCGGCTCCGACACGCCAAGCAGGCGTGCGAGCAGTCCTGCCGTCGCGCTCTGCAGCACCACCGTGCCGATGATGATGACGAAGGTCATCGGCACCAGCAGCGACGCCTGCGCATAACCGAGTTGTTCCAGACGCGGCGCGAAGATCGCCGAGACGGCGGCAGCGACGATGCCGCGCGGCGCGATCCACGCCAGCAACGCCTTCTCCTGCCATTTCAGCGTCGAGCCCCAGGTCGTAACAAGGATCTTCAGCGGCCGCGCAACGAACTGCGCCACCAGCAGCACGCCCAGCGCGCCCCAGCCGAGCGGCACGAGATCGGAAAAGTGCAGGCGTGCCGCCAGCACGATGAACAACACCGAGATCAGCAGTATCGTCAGGGTTTCCTTGAAGCCGATGACCTCGTCCAGCGGCACGCGTTTCATGTTCGCTAGCCACATGCCCATGACGGTCACCGTCAGCAGGCCGGATTCCGACTCGAGGGTATTGGCCAGCGCGAAGGCGGCCCACACTGCGGCCAATATGGTGACATTGCGCAGGTAGTCCGGCACCCAGTGGCCGCGCAGCATGAGGCCGAGCAGCCAGCCGGCGAAAGCCCCCAGCAGGACGCCGGTGGCCAGCATCTCGGCGAAGGTCGTCAGCGTGTGCAGCAGTGCCTGGTCTTCGCTGCGGGCGACGATGAACTCGAACACCAGCACCGCCAGCAGGGCGCCGATCGGATCGATGACGATGCCCTCCCAGCGCAGCAGCTCGGCGATGCGCGCCGTCGGCCGCACGGTGCGCAGCATCGGCACGATGACGGTGGGGCCGGTCACCACCACCAGCGCGCCGAACAGCAGGGCCACCTCCCAAGGGAAGCCGACGAGATAGCGCGCCGCCAGCGCCAGCACCAGCCAGGTCACCAGCAGGCCGCTGCTGACCATACGCCGCACGACCTGCTCCAGGCCGCGGATGTCCGCGAAGCGCAGGGTGAGCGCGCCCTCGAAGAGAATCACCGCCACTGCCAGCGAGACGATCGGCAGCAACACCGGACCGAACACCGCATCCGGGTCCAGCCAGCCGATGCCCGGGCCGATGACGAGGCCGGTCAGCAGCAGGAAGAGGATGGCCGGCAGCTTGCTCCACCAGGCAACCCACTGGCAGGCGATGCCGAGCAGGACCACCGCGGCGATCTGAAAGACGGTGTGTTGCATAGGGGGCGATTGTACCTTGCCCCTCTGCCAGATCAGGCCGGATCAGGGCAGCTCTTCGACTTTCAGCTGCACGCTGCGGCCAGTGCTGCCGTGGCGCGTGGAATAGCGCATGGCGCCGTCGCGGTCCGAGCTTTCTTCCTGCACGCTGCCGCCGATCTGCATCCACTCCCCCAGCCGCGCCGACACGGTGGTGGTCAGGCGCTGCACGTTGACACTGCCCGGGCCGTGGCTGCCCGGCGTGTCGTGCGTCGGGCTGATGGTCAGTGTGACCGTATCCCCGGAGAGCTGCGGCTCGGCATAAAAACCCGTGCCGATGTCGCGGTACACCACCGAATCGGAAACGATGGCGCCGCCGGGCGTCAGCACCACCTGTCGCAGCGGCACCGGCACCGAGGTGCCGACATTGATCCAGGCGCTGCCACCCTCCACCACCTGCACCTGCTGGGCGACGCGCTCCGAGCCACTGTTGCGCGAATCGTAGACCTGGCCGCGCACCACGTCGTTGCCGCTGCGCACCGTCACCCCCGCGCCGCCGACGATGGTACGGCGGCTCTCGACGCGCACCTTGTCCGAGCCGACGCTGCCGGACACCTCGCCGCCGCGCGCAAGGGTAGCGCTGTCCGCATCCTGCCGTACGCTGATCACCAGCCGGCGCGGCGGCCGGTCGAGGGCGCCAAGCAGCTCCTTGATCTGCCGCCGGTTGGCATCGGAGGCGCGGATGAAGATCTGGTTGTTCATGCCGGAGAGCGCCCCGCCCGGTTCGACGAAGGGCCGCAGCTGCGGCAGCACCTGCTCCGCCGTGCGGCTTTGCAGCTTGATGATCTCCAGCTGCTGCTGGGCGTGGGCCGTGCCGGCGAGGAGCGCCAGCAGGCAGGTCAAGGTCAGAATGAATTTGTGCATGGGCATAAGACTTTCCCCCGGATTGCGTTGCGCATTAAATACGACTCACAAATAGCCCGAATCGCCGTCCTGCGCAAGCTGACTTTCAGCGCCTAGGGAAACGCTGAACAAGTCCTTCGACAGGCTTCCTTCGACAAGCTTCCTTCGACAGGCTCAGGACGAACGGCGAGTTGTTGATTCCGTTCGTGGTGAGCTTGTCGAACCATGAGCGGAATCAACTTGTTCAGCGTTTCCCTAGCTCAAACCCGGTCCAGCGGGCTCGTCACCCCTCGTCCGCCCTTGTTCAGCACGTGGGTGTAGATCATCGTCGTGCTCACGTCGGCATGGCCGAGCAGTCCCTGCACCGTGCGGATGTCGTAGCCGCCCTCCAGCAGATGCGTGGCAAAGGAATGGCGCAGCGTGTGCGGCGACACCGGCTTGACGATGCCCGCTTTCTGCGCCGCCGCCTTCACCGCCCGCTGCACGCGCTTCTCGTCCACGTGGTGGCGGCGCACCGCGCCCGAGCGCGGGTCCGTCGAGAACCCCGCCGCGGGGAATACATACTGCCAGCCCCAGGCCTTCGCCGCATTCGGATACTTCACCGCCAGTGCATCCGGCAACCACACCTCGCCCTTGCCACGCGCCACATCCGCCTCATGCACCCGCTTCGTCTTCGCAATCTGCGCGCGCAGCGGCGCAACCAGGCTCTGCGGCACCATGGTGACGCGATCCTTGCCGCCCTTGCCGTCGCGCACGACGATCTCGTTGCGCGCCAGCTCCACGTCCTTCACCCGCAGGCGCAAGCCCTCCAGCAGGCGCAGGCCGCTGCCGTACAACAGGCTCACGACAAGATGCAGTTCCGCATCCCCGATCTGCTCCAGCAGCGCCAGCGTCTCGTCCCGCGTCAGCACGGTCGGCAGGCGCACCGGCTTCTTCGCCCGCGTGATCTCGTCGAGCCAGGGCAACTCGATCCCCAGCACTTCCCCATAAAGAAACAGCAACGCCGCCAGCGCCTGGCTTTGTGTGGACGCGCTAACGTTGCGCTCCACCGCCAGACTGGTGAGAAAAGCCTCCACCTCCGCCTTGTTCAACTCGCGTGGGTGGCGCTTGCCATGAAAGAAAATGTAGCGTTTAATCCAGCCGATATATGCTGTTTCAGTACGCAGGCTGTAATGCCTCAGCCGCAGGCGATCACGCACCTGATCCAGCAGTCTGGGGGCTTCGACGGAAGCATTCCCGCTTTCGTGAATTTCAGTTTTATTGGACATCTAGATATCCTATTTGACTTGAATTATCATGAATAACAGCATAATACGAGTCTAGTAGTTTTTATCAGGCAGTCCAATAATGTTTTATTATCGTTTTCGGTAACTAAATAACGTTAGCCAGCAATGGAACATCCCCGTTCTCCTGTCCTTGAGTTGGAAAAAGCGATAGCCGGATGCGCCTTTCGTATTGCACCGGAACGCGAAAGTGAACTTGCTGAATTACGGGACGTGAACAACCTGATGCTCACTCTTGTGGACGAGCCGGGATTCAATATTCGTGTTCGCTTGGTTGAACGGGAAATCATGATAAACGTCGCTGCTCTTGAGTTTCTATGGGCCAGCGCTCATGCGCATTTGATTCTCTACAACGAGTACGGCCTTGCGCAGCGCAGTGGCTCAAGCACTTTCGATACTGGCGGCACTGATCGAAGCAGGAAGGCTATGGAACTGCTCGCTTGGGCTGGCCGAAATGCCTTGGTGAACGGCACAGACCTATGGCCTACAGCCCTTCCTAGACCGGAACGCTTCCCTGCCGAAAAAAGTGATGGGCACGTTACGAATGAGCTATTTCTCTGTGCGCTTGCCTGGATCATTCACCATGAAATCGCCCACATCCGGCTGAATCATCAAGCACTGGTCACCACATGCTCTATTGCAGAGGAAAAGGATGCTGATGTCGCCGCCACCAAATGGATTCTAGACAAGAGCACGGTACAACAGGAGTCACGAAAGCGAACCTTCGGAATAGCAGCGGCCATACTGGCCCTGCAAGGACTTCCGTAGTCCAGATCAATTCGTCACTTTGAAGACTCATCCGTCAACGTTTGAACGCATCGATTACTGCTTGACCGCCGCAGGGGTCCCGGAAGATGACGAGGTTTTCGCGTTTGCTGCGGTCACTATGCAGATTCAACTCGCATCCCGCGGCATTGACAGGAAGTTCGATGGAAATACATTTCGCGATATGTACTCTGAATATCTCATTGAGTTTGCCCGTGCAAATGCGGGCTAACCCTGCGGTGCAGGGGACGCTGCGCGATAAAGCGTCGCGCAGCGTCCCTGACCTTGAACGTTATGCATCTCTAATAGGAGGATTAAATGGCTTCTGTTTCTAGATTAACGGCAATTGCATTCTTTGCTACGGGTCTCAGTGGTTGTTCCGGACACTTGTACACCGTGGTCTCCCCATCTCTAGATGGAAAGGACAAAAAAGTAGAAGGGGTAATCACGTATCAACCAGTGAACGTGATCGAGTTATACAAGACAACAATCCTCGTTGATGAGAAGTCTGGAAACGTCATGGGATCGGCTGCCAATGGTGACTGCGCCGAGGACAAAAAAATTAAGTTCTCGACTCGTGCTGACTACAACAAACCACAGCTTGTTGGTTATGCCCCTGGTCTTCTAGAAAAGAACAAGTTCGGGCTGACACTTAAAGATGGTGTTGTCGCTTCAGTTAATTCCGAATCCGACCCAACATCTGCGTTAAAGGACTTGGCGGCAGTATTGCCGTTTGTTAAGGCGCCTTATGGGGAAATTAAATCAAGCGCCTTTGTTTCAAGTGGAAAGCCACTATGCAACGCGGGTGATAAGTTTCTAGGTCTGTATTCGGCTCCTGAAATATTGCCATTTGATAGCATGCCGAAGTAGCCGAAATGCATAACTCTGCGTTCGAGGCGACCTGCGCGAAAAGCCGCGCAGTCGCCTCAACTTCACGTTGAAGCTGTAGAAAAACCCAAATTTCCTCTCTGAATCGAGCAACAAAAAAGCGGCGTGGATAATTTCCGCGCCGCTTTTTGTTTCTGCCGGGATTTCTCGCCGTATTGCGGCGACTGACTTTTGTCCGGGCGGGAATTCTTACCTTCCGAACCCGTGATGCGCCAGCTTCTCGATGTTGTGCACCAGGCAGAACAGCTTCCACTGCCCATCCACCTTCTTCTGCCCGCGCAGCGTGAAGCGGTTCAGCCGCTTGTCCCACAGGGATTTCCTTCGGTCATTATGCCGGATGTTGGCGAAGACTGGCTCCACCGTGGCGAAGCGTCCTCCGTAAAGTTCCCGTCCGCGTTCCGAATCGATGACCCGCTTCATCAGGTCCATGACGTTGATGGCCGCCGGGTCCGCCTTGCCGCGAAAGAAACACACCTGCCGGGCCTTGGTCTGGTCCGGCTTCCTCAGACACTTGTCACGCTGCTCGCACGGAATGCAATCGCGCTGCGCGCCCTGGAACTTGGTGCCGATCTGCCCGTTGTGGATGCAGTTCGTCCCATTCTGGTAAAGCGATTTGCCCGCCGGGCAGATGCAGGTGCCGTGTTCCGCGTCATAGGCGAAGTCCCTGGGGAGGTAGTGCTTGGCCTTCTTCGCAGGATGCGCCTTGTCGTAGAGCGGATCGGGTAGCGCCTTGTACTTGCCCTGATCCTTGAAACGCTCATCGCGCTTGCGCATGCCGTTGTCGGCGATCAGCGCCGGGATCTGCTGCTTGGCCAGATGCTGAAGGTTCGCCTCGGAGTGATAGCCGGCATCCGCCGTGATGAGCGTGTCCGGGGCCCGCATTGGTGCGGTGGCCCTGACCATCGGCAGCAGCAGTTCGTGCTCTGAGCCGGTGCCGTGGGCTTGTGCGTCGACGATGATCTGGTGCCGGTCATCGACAGCGGCGACACCGCAGTAGCCCTGGATCACGCCCTTGCTGGTGGCCATCTTGGCGCTGTCCGGGTCGGTGCGGTTGCTCTTCCTGATACTGCCCTTTGTGCCACGACGGTCGTCCGGGTTCTGCGTGAGCCAGTGCCGCAGTTCGGCAGCATCGGCTTGCAGACGCTCGACGCGCTGCACGGCTTTGGCGCCCAGCCCCGGCTCAATCGGCAGGGCATCGTTCTCGCGGTGGCGGGCGAGCATGGCCTGGGCGGCGGCTTCGAGTTTGCCGGCCTGACGCTGGAAGTCGGCGCGGGTGCCGCTCCTGGCCTTGCTGGCATTGCTGGGCAGCTTGACGCCGTCAATACCCTAGACCCAGAAGCGGGCACCAGTGGCGAACATCTCGCGGCCGATGAGCCCTTGCCGGTCGCACAGGTAGAGGATCTGGCTGAAGAGGTGGGCGATGTCATCGCCGAGGCCGGAGACAAACGTGGCGATGGTGGTGAAGTGCGGGACGCTGTCGCCGGACAGGGCAATGAAGGTGATGTGCTCCGTGCAGGCGCGTTCGATGCCGCGCGAGCTGACGATGCCCTGGCTGTAGGCGAAGAGGATGACCTTGAGCAGCATGCCCGGCGGAAAGGCGCTGGCGCCAGTGAGGTCGTTCTTGTAGCGGGTATCGAAACGGCTGAGGTCAATCTCGTGGTCGATCAGGTGGTTCAGGGCATGCTCAAGCGTGCCGGGCAGCAGTTGCCGTTCAAGATCGACGGCAATGAAGCGCGGGCTGGTGTCGATGTGCTTGTAACGCGCCATGGCAGTAACTCCATTTGAACTGCCGGTTGGAGTCTTGTTATTCCATTTGGTTCACAGCAGAATGCGGCTATGAGAAGACTTTTTCTACAGCCTCGTTAGCCATCTCAATCTCAGACATGCCAAAGCGTAAGCCATATCCTAAAGGTGCAGTCTGTAAACCATGCTGGGAGTTGAAATACTGCCCGTACGGCACGCTCGTCGAATATTTCCCCGGACCCGGCGGGAACTGGACAGTAGCGGAGGCAGAACAGCAGCACAAAGAGGCGCTGGATGCGTTTCTAGAAGGCAAACTCCAGTCAGAAAAGGATGTATGGGATGCAATTGGTAGTCTCCACTACACACGCCCCTACCTGTTTGAGGCGCTCGAGTCTTATGAGCCGGAAGATGTTCAGTGCAAGATATTTGGGCATTCATGCCCTGTCTTTTTTACACAGAGTGGAGCAACAGAAACAGCCGACGGTCGCCCTGAAGGTCGCTATATTCCACGAGATGTAATGTTAAAAGTAGTGCGCCGAGACAATCATGTCTGTCAGGTGTGTCATGGGTATGTACCAGATGATCAAGTTGAGTTTGATCATGTAATCCCATTCTCAAAGGGCGGAGCTACAACTGTACAAAACCTTCGCTTACTATGTCGCACCTGCAATCGAAAGAAGTCGAATACTATGGATGGGCTCCTCCGAAAATGAGCATATGGCTAACCCATCATTCGAGAGGGACAGCCCAGAAGCGGGCTGCCCCTCAATTCAAACGTTAGCCCGCACAAACGGAGCATCTATGACTGATCAATCGCATCTTGACTCACGATATTTCGTCGATGAACGGGTCTATAACTGCCCCTTCTGTAATCGCCGGCATGTCTCGTACACCGTGTACAACCTAGTCTCGTTCGACTGGACGGACACGAAACCTTGCAGGGCGTTCTACGTGGCATGTGATTCTTGCGGCAACAAGTCAATGCATCTGACGTTTGAAGACCTCAGCGTGTATGAGATTCAAAGTGGAAGGGGTGGGCGAGCGTATCGGTTCCAGACGGAAAAGGATGTTGATGCCGGAGCAATGCTCGATCAAGCGTTCTTCTACTCGGTTCCAACTTCCTTCTTTGTCCTTGATGAGCGTGTTCCTAGAGTACTCAGAGAGCTACTGACCGAAGCGGAAGGCTGCTTGAAAAGCAACTTCCTCACTGGTGCATCTGCGTGTGCCCGAAAGATTGTCTATGAGCTTGGTGTTCTCAATGAGGCTATTGGCGAGAACTACGAAGATCGAATCAAGTCCTTGAAGAGCATTCACTCCGAAGTGGACCCCGAATTCTTTGACACTCTTCTTACGATTCAGCAGGTCACAAGCACCAAGGTTCATGAGAATTCGTACGACGGATGGGAAGCCAAGCACCTTCGAGTAATTCTTTTAGCTCTCTCAGATGTACTCCACGAAATCTATGTAGTACCAGCACTTCGAGCAGACCGCCGGAAATCGATTCTGTCACTCAAGAGCGAGCTTGTTCCTGAGTCGAAAGGGAACCCAAGTGCGGGCTAACCCATCCATCAACACGGACGCTGCGCGATGAAGCCGCGCAGCGCCGGTTATGTCAGACGTTGGGCCTCACTTCCCCCACCTATCTCTAGCCACCAACCAATTAAGGAAACACATCGTGCCCCATCTTCAGAGCTTGGTTAAGTATTTCAAGGGAGGCAGTGCAGAAGAGGAGCAGGAGATTCGCGGAGAGGTGTTCGTTCCGCCTAGCAACCTAAGCTCGCTCCTTAGCTTTGATTTTCACTCCAGCGTAATCCTTCTGGGAAATAAGGGCGTTGGTAAGTCGATATTCGTAAATGTGCTTCACGAGGCTTACTTGCGAAATGGCGAACTTTCCGTACTCGTAACGCCAAGCGATTTGGAATGCGACCCCATTCTGTCCAAGAAGACACTTGCCGACAGGAAGGCTGCGGCTTACGGCCAGATATTGCGTTCAGCCGCAGGGATTATCGGAAAACACTCGAACGAAAACGAAATTGCCATTAATGCCGATGTAGTGGCACTCCAGAAATTGGCAATCCAAGATGGATTCTCAAAGCCAGACCTAGTTTCGAAGTTTTCAAAAATTCTGGCAAAGGTCACGCCTCACGGAGGAAAGATTGCTCAAGCGCTATTGGCTGAACAGGCGAATAGCCTTGGGAAGAACAATCTTGCCGATGTGGTCGACAAATACCTCACAGATCGAGGCCGCACACTATGGTTGTTCATCGACGATATAGACGAGGCGGTCTCAAAGAATTCAAGAGGAGTATTCGACTATGGCGCCTGTTGGGCTATTGTCTCGGCGGCAATTGAGCTATCCGAAGATGTCTCGTCTCTTAAATGCGTTGTCTCAGTTCGATCTGACATTTGGCATTTGATGACGCGTACTCACGGCCACGGCACCGAGAGGCGGGACAAACTGGGTCAAATACATGAGCTCAAATTTAGTGAGGATGAGCTTCGTAGCATCTTTAACAAGCGCATCAACCTTGCTGCCACACACGCTAAATCGCGGGGCGGTATATCGACGTTCTTCCAAAACAGCGCCATTACGCTTCCTGGCGTAAAGGGTGACAAGCGGACCTGGGATCAATGGCTTGCGAAGATCGCTCGATTCCGCCCAAGGGATATGGTGAAGGCCGTTCAGATGCTAATCACGGCAGCAAAGGAAAATAAAAGTGACGTAATCGGGGACGCACAAGCGCATTCGATCCTGCTTGATTTCGGCACTCAGCGCATTGACAACATCGTCGATG
This sequence comes from Rhodocyclaceae bacterium, assembly GCA_018262775.1. Classification (GTDB taxonomy): domain Bacteria; phylum Pseudomonadota; class Gammaproteobacteria; order Burkholderiales; family Rhodocyclaceae; genus Desulfobacillus. The sequence continues at coordinate 102,282 of JADFDU010000022.1, read as the reverse complement.
AGTACGGCCAAATATGTCCTCAGATCAAAGAAGTAATCAACGACCTGACAGAAAAAACATCATACACATTCGTCGAGATTCTCGACTTACTAAAGAAGACCCCGAGCAGAAGAGCGACTCTCATCGATGGTATTGGAATGCAACAGACAAATGAGCACGCCATAAACTTGCTGCGACTCCTTCACATGGCTTGCTTCATCAATCCGCGAATTGGCCCTGACAACAACTACGATCACCTCAACTACAACGACTACCCCAATATCGTCGATATGGCCAAGTTTAACGATCTTCAAAAGTACGCTTGGCAAATACACCCGACGTTTCATACGTATGTTGTCGACCAGCAAAAGAAGAACAGATTCCGGTGATAGTGAGCCCGAGGCCCAACCCGGCAGTCGAGCGGACCTGCGCGAAAAGCCGCGCAGACCGCTCACTTCTACGTTGGGGGTCTTATCGCGTAGCGCATACCAAGCTGCTTTCCATGTTGAGCGCGAGAGGAACTAGTACCACTCGAACAGAAGCCCGTAGTGTTCCTTGTCCTTGCCGCTCAATTTCCACGCCGTCCATGCAATTACATTGTTGAGGTAAATCATGCTTGAAGCCCTCTGGTCAGTTGAGTTTGGTTCAAACGTCGGCAGTATCGGTGCCGGTGTCGCTGTGTTTGAAACTGGGCGCGTTCTCGGAGGTGACAGCGCATTCATGTACGTCGGGAACTTCAAGACCGACAACGGTGTTGTCCACTCCGAAATCCACGTCACGAAGTACAACAACCTCTCCGGCATGCAGTCCATTTTTGGCCCGCTCACGAGCTTCAATCTCAAGGTTTCCGGTAAGGCCGATCCGAAGGAAATGGTGCTCACTGGTAGTGTGGTCGAGCAGCCGCAACTTCAAATCACCATCAAGGCTGTGCGCCGTGTCGAGTTGCCGTAGACCCCCAACCCTTCGTTGCAGGGGACGCTCCGCCGAAAAGCCGGCGGAGCGTCCCTGAACTCGAACGTCGGGCGTCAGTCAACTCAGGAGGGCGATAAGAAATGGCCAATACGATCTTCATGATTCACGGAATGTGGGGTGCACCGTGGTACTGGGAAAACTACCAGCGCGTCTTTGAGGCGGAGGGATACCGCTGCGTCGCGACGACGTTGCCATACCACAACATGGATCCGCGCGGCGTGCCAGATCCTCGTCTCGGGACTGCCAGCTTGCTGGACTACGCCGATGCTCTCGAACGAGAGCTCGGGCAACTCGGCGAAAAGCCAATCGTGATCGGCCACTCGATGGGAGGATTGCTGGCTCAGATTCTTGGCGCGCGCGGGCTGGCAAATGCGCTTGTGTTGCTCACGCCTGCGTCGCCTGCTGGCATCGTGGCCCTTACGCCTTCCGTGATCCGCAGCTTTTGGAGCACTCTGACTACGTGGGGTTTCTGGAAAAAACCGATGCGCCAAACATTTGCAGAGGCGGCTTACTCGATGCTGCACCTGCTGCCAGAGGAGGAACAGAAGGAAACCTACAGCAAGTTCGTCTATGAATCCGGAAGGGCAGCGTTTGAGATCGGCTACTGGCTTTTCGACTCGCGAGGTGCGTCAAGGGTCGATGCGTCTAAAGTAACTTGTCCAGTGCTGGTGGTTGCGGGTGCGCAAGACCGAATTACCCCGGCATCGGTCGTTCGACGCGTAGCGAGAAAGTACAAGGCCGTGTCGACCTACAAGGAGTTCGAGAACCACGCCCACTGGGTCGTGGCGGAGCCGCAGTGGCAAGAGGTTGCTGAGTATGTCGTCGCCTGGCTCAAGTCACAGAGGAAATAGTCATGAAACCCCGGCTGGCAAGGTTGTCGCCCAGCATGGCGTTCGAGGAAGCGGTGCAAATCCAGGTAGCCATGAAGATCAAGACATTCATCCTGCTATCACTGTTCTTGTCTGCGCCCTGCCTTGCGGCACCGCTCCAATGCGAGACAGAGGCGATTGCCCAAGCCGGGAAGCTTCTTGCCTTCCATAGCGACAGCGACAATCGGGCCGGGGTTGAAGCGCACGCCAAGACGTTGCCTGCCATCATCAATCCCGCGAACAAAAAACAACGATTCCTGATTCTGGAAGTGATGGGATACGTCTACAAAGCCAATTACCGCATGAGGTTTCTCTATTACCCCGTAGGCGGCGACTGTCTGCTCATGGGCCAGGAGATCATCGAGCTCTCCAGCCTATAAAACACCTGAACAAATGGCCGTCGTACCCGCGGAAGCGGGTACCCAGCAACGTTCACGCTAAGGCACTGGATTCCCGCTTACGCGGGAATGACGGCACGGTCTGTGAAATAGTCAGCCAAATTTATGAAACTCAATACTCTGGCAGGCTAACAGCTTTCAGTCTCAGTGGGGTCCGTCCGCATCCTGCGGAAGCTTCAGGAGCCGGACCAGAGCCAACTGTCCGAACTCACTGGCGTTACTCAATCCCGCTGAACGACGAATCGTGGAAAGTCAGTCGCCAGGATACGGCGATGGGCCTTTCGTCGTGTGGCGGCAGGCTGCCTGCCCTATTCCGCCCGGTGCCGGGCGCCGAGGTAGTCGCGCGTGCGCATCTCGGCGAGGCGGCTGGCGGTGCGGTGGAACTCGCCGGCCTGGACACCTTCGCGGTAAAGTGCGCCGGCTTCGCACTCGGCAGTCATGACGAGCTTGACCTTGTGGTCGTAGAAGACATCGACCAGCCAGGTGAAGCGGCGTGCCTCGGAGGCCTGCTCGCGGCCCATGCGCGGCACACCGGAGAGGAACACGGTGTGGTAGCGGCGGGCGATCTCCAGATAGTCGTTCTGCGAGCGCGGCCCCATGCACAGCGTGGCGAAGTCGAACCAGATGACGCCGATGGCGCGGCGCTTCACCGGCAGCTCGCGTTCGAGGATGTTCACCGGACGCGAGTGGCCCTCGCCGCCGGAGATTTCGCGGAAGGCGGCTTCCATCCTGGCTTCGCCTTCGGCGTCCGCCGGGACATGGTAGACCTCAACCTTCTCCAATGCGCGCAGGCGGTAGTCGATGCCACCGTCGACCTCCAGCACGTCAAGGCTATCCTTCAATAACTGGATGGTGGGCAGGAAGTTCTGCCGCTGCAGCCCATTGGGATAGAGGCCGTCGGGCGGATAGTTGGACGTCAGGCAGAACACCACGCCGCGCTCGAACAGCGCTTCCATCAGGCGGCCGAGGATCATGGCGTCAGCGATGTCGGAGACGTGGAATTCATCGAAGCACATCAGGCGCGTCTGCCGGGCGATGGCATCGGCGGCCTTGAGCAGCGGGTCGTCCTCGGCCTTGAGTGCGCGCAGGCGTTCGTGCACCTCGCGCATGAAGGCGTGGAAATGCACGCGTCGTTTGCGCTGGTAGGGCACGGTGTCGAAGAAACAATCCATCAGCAGGCTCTTGCCGCGCCCCACCCCGCCCCACAGATAGGTGCCGCGCGGCAGCGGCGGATGGACGACGAGCTTGCGCAACGTGCTGCGGCGCTGGTGCTTGAAGGCGACGAGGTCGTCGTAGAGGCGTTGCAGGCGCTCGGCGGCGGCCTGCTGGGCGGCGTCGGGAATGATCTGGCGCGACTGGAACTGGGCATCCAGGGCGCGCAGCATGCCTTGCTTTTGGGAGCGTGATGCGGGGTAAGTCATGGTGGCGTGATTTTACCAGCGGCCCCTCACCCTAACCCTCTCCCCGCAGTGCGGGGAGAGGGAAATCCATCAGAAGTGCAGTGGGCGCTTGTCGACGGCGAGGGCCGTCTCGTGCATGACTTCGGAGAGCGTCGGATGGGCGTGCACGATGCGGGCGATATCCTCGGAACTGGCCTGGAATTCCATCGCCACGACGGCCTCGGAAATGAGTTCGGAGGCATTCGTGCCGATGATGTGCACGCCAAGGATGCGGTCGGTATTCGCGTCGGCCAGCATCTTGACGAAGCCGGTGGTGTCGCCCTGCCCGAGCGCGCGGCCATTGGCGGCGAAGGGGATCTGGCCGGCACGGTAGGCGATGCCGGCGCTTTTTAACTGCTGCTCGGTCTTGCCGACCCAGGCGATTTCGGGGTGGGTGTAGATGACCCACGGCACGGCATCGTAGTTGCAGTGGCCGGCCTGGCCGGCGATGAGTTCGGCAACCATGACGCCCTCCTCCATGCCCTTGTGCGCCAGCATGGGGCCACGCACGACGTCGCCCACCGCCCAGACATTGGGCAGGTTGCTGCGGCAATGCTCGTCGACGGCGACGCGGCCGCGCTCGTCCAGCTTGAGGCCGACGGTTTCACAGCCGAGCCCTTCGGTATTCGGCACGCGGCCAACGGACACAATGAGCTTGTCGCATTCCAGCACATGGCTTTCGTCGCCTGCCTCGTATTCCACGCGAATTTGCATACCTTGGCTTTTCTTGCCGACTTTCACGGCGGTGATGTTGGCGCCGAGCCGGATGTCGAGGCCCTGCTTCTGCGTGAACACCTTCCAGGCCTCCTTGGCGACGGCGGCATCGGCCGCGGCGAGAAAGTCCGGCAGGGCTTCGAGAATGGTGACATGGGCGCCGAGGCGCTTCCAGACGCTGCCCAGTTCGAGGCCGATGACGCCGGCGCCAATGACACCAAGGCGCTTGGGCACGGCGTCGAAGGCCAGCGCACCGGCGTTGTCACACACCAGCTTGTTGTCGACCGGCACGCCGTCGAGGTGGCGCGGATGCGAGCCGGTGGCGACGATGACATGCTTGGCCGTGACGACCTCGCCGGCGACGTCGACTTCCCAGCCGTCCTCGCCACCGCCAACGAATTTGCCGTGGCCGGGCAGCAGCGTCACCTTGTTCTTCTTGAAGAGGCCCTTGATGCCGCTGGTGAGCTGCGTGACGATGTTGTCCTTGCGCTTGACCATCGTCTTGACGTCGATCCTGACGTCGTCGGCGGTGATGCCGTGCATGACGAAGCCGTGGCGGGCGTTGTCGTAATGCTCGGAGGACTGCAGCAGAGCCTTGGAGGGAATGCAGCCGACGTTGAGACAGGTGCCGCCGAGGCGCACCTCGCCCTTCGGGTCGTTGTAGGCCTCGGACTCGATGCAGGCGGTGGAAAAACCGAGCTGCGCGGCGCGAATGGCAGCGATATAGCCGCCGGGACCGGCGCCGATGACTAAGACATCAAATTGCTTGGACATGATCGTTAACCTCTTCTAACACAGAGTACACAGAGACAGAGAGGCACAGAGGGCACAGAGGGCACAGAGAAGACACACAAGCATTACCTCTGTGTTCTCCGTGTCTCTGTGCCCTCTGTGTCGAAAGCGCCTCTCAAATCTCCAGCAGCAGGCGCGCCGGATCTTCCAGCGCGTCCTTCATGGCGACGAGGCCGAGCACTGCCTCACGGCCGTCAATGATGCGGTGGTCGTAGGACAGCGCCAGGTAGTTCATCGGGCGGATGACGATCTGGCCGTTCTCCACCACGGCGCGTTCCTTGGTGGCGTGGATGCCGAGGATGGCCGACTGCGGCGGGTTGATGATGGGCGTCGACAGCATCGAACCAAAGACGCCGCCGTTGGAAATGGAGAAGGTGCCGCCGGTGAGCTCCTCGATGGAGAGCTTGCCATCCTTGGCCTTGGCGCCGAATTCGGCGATTTTTTTCTCGATTTCGGCGAGCGAGAGTTGATCGGCATCGCGCAGGATCGGCACCACCAGGCCGCGCGGACTGCCGACGGCGATGCCGACATCGAAATAGCCGTGGTAGACGATGTCGTTGCCATCGATGGAGGCGTTGATGATCGGATATTTTTTCAGCGCGGCGACGGCTGCCTTGACGAAGAAGGACATGAAGCCGAGCTTGGCGCCGTGCTCTTTTTCGAACTTGTCCTTGTACCTGTTGCGCAGTTCCATCACCGGCGCCATGTTCACCTCGTTGAAGGTGGTGAGGATGGCGGCGGTCGATTGCGACTGCACGAGGCGCTCGGCGACGCGGGCGCGCAGGCGGCTCATGGGCACGCGCTGCTCGGTGCGCTCGCCGACGATGGCGTCGACGTTCACCGGCGCCGTGGGCTGTGCCAGGGCGGGGCGCGCCAGCGTGGCTGTTCCCGCCGCCACCCCTTTGCCAAAGGAAGGAGGTGCGGCAGGGCGCTGACCGGCTTCGAGTACATCCGATTTGGTAATACGGCCGCCACGGCCGGAGCCTTCGACGGTAGCGGCGTCGAGGCCTTTTTCGGCCAGCAGCTTGCGCGCGGCCGGCCCGGCCGGGGCAGCGGCGGCGGGGGCGGCCTCCGCCTTCGCAGGAGCCGCCTCCGCTGGCGCGGCAACTGCCGGAGCACCCGCCGCAGCCTTCGCTTCGGTGTCGATCTGGGCGATGACTTCACCGGCAACGACGGTTTCGCCGTTGCCCTTGAGAATTTTCACCAGTACGCCGTCGTCGGAGGCTGGCAGTTCGAGCACCACCTTGTCGGTTTCGATGTCGATGAGATTCTCGTCGCGGGCGACGGCCTGGCCTTCCTGCTTGTGCCAGGTGACCAGCGTCGCTTCGGCGACGGATTCGGACAGTTGGGGGACTTTGACGTCAATCAGCATTTTTCTCTCCGCTTATGCGTGTCTATGTGTGCCTTTGCGTGCCACTATTTCGTGCTGAGGGCCTCGTCGATGAGGGCCTTCTGCTGTTCCATGTGCTTGGCGGCATAACCCACAGCCGGCGAAGCCGAAGCCGGGCGCGATACCACCAGCAGTTCCTGACCCTTGCGCAGGACGCCGTCCAGGCGATGCGCCTTGGCGTACCAGGCGCCCTGGTTGAGCGGCTCTTCCTGGCACCACACGAGCTCCCGGGCATTGGGATAGCGCTTGAGTTCGTCGGCGAAACGCCGGTCATCGAACGGATACAACTGCTCGACGCGCAGCAGCGCGACGTTGCCGATCTTGCGCTCGCGGCGCGCCGCCAGCAGGTCGAAATAGACCTTGCCGGCGCAGGCGACGACGCGCGTCACCTTCTTCGGCTCAAGCGCATCGATCTCGCCGATGACGGTGTTGAAGGTATCCTTGGCGATGTCCTCGAGCGTCGTCGTGGCGTCCTTGTGGCGCAGCAGGGACTTGGGGGTGAACACGATGAGCGGCTTGCGCTGCTTGCGCAGCATCTGCCGGCGCAGCAGGTGGTACATCTGGCCGGCGCTCGACGGCATGCAGACTTCCCAGTTGAATTCCGCCGACAACTGCATGTAGCGTTCCAGGCGCCCGGAGGAATGCTCGGGGCCCTGCCCCTCGTAGCCGTGCGGCAGCAGCATCACCAGGCCGCAGCCGCGCCCCCATTTCGCCTCGCCCGAGGACAGGAACTGGTCGATGACCACCTGCGCACCGTTGGCGAAATCGCCGAACTGCGCCTCCCACACGACGAGCTCGTCGGGACTGGCGGTGGCGAAACCGTACTCGAAGGCCAGCACGGCCTCCTCGGAGAGCACCGAGTCGAAGCAATGGAACCAGCCCTGTTTCTCCTGGATGTGGGCCAGCGGCCAGTAGATGCCCTCGTCCCATTTCTCGCGGTTCTGGTCGTGCAACGCTGCGTGGCGATGGAAGAAGGTGCCGCGCGCGATGTCTTCGCCGGACAGGCGCACGTTGAAGCCGGCGGCGAGCAGCGTCGCATAGGCGAGGTTCTCGCCCATGCCCCAGTCGACCGGCAACGTGCCCGCTCCCATCGCCCGACGATCGTCGATGATCTTCTGTACGCGCGATTGCAGCGTGAAGTTCTCCGGGATGGCGGTCAGCCGCGCCGCGATGCGCTTGAGCTCCTTCATCGGCACGGTGGTGTCGCACGCCTCCGTGTAGGGCACGTTGATGTGCGGCGTCCAGTCGATGGCGTACTTGCTGTGGTAATCGGTGATGACGGGGTCGATGAGGTGGCGGCCTTCGTCGAGCGCAGCGCGGTAGTCCTTGATCTTCTGCTCGGCATCGCCTTTGCCGATGACACCCTGCGCCTCCAGCCTGTCAGCGTAGAGCTTGCGTGTACCAGGATGCTGGGCAATCTTCTTGTACATGAGCGGCTGGGTCACCATGGGTTCGTCCTGCTCGTTGTGGCCGAGCTTGCGAAAGCAGACGATGTCCACGACGACATCCTTGCGGAATTCCTGGCGGAACTCCATGGCCATCTGCGTCACCAGCGCCACCGCCTCCGGATCGTCGCCGTTCACGTGGAAGATCGGCGCCTCGACCATCTTGAAGAGGTCGGAGCAATAGAGCGAGGAGCGGTAGTCGCGCAGATCGGAGGTGGTGAAGCCGATCTGGTTGTTCACGATCAGGTGCACCGTGCCGCCGGTGCCGAAGCCGCGCGTCTGCGAGAAATTGAGCATCTCCTGGTTGACGCCCTGGCCGGCCACCGCGGCGTCGCCGTGGATGAGCACCGGCAGCGCCTCGGCCTTGCCGTTCGGACCGCGGCGCACCTGGCGCGCATACACCGAGCCGGCGACGACGGGGTTGACGATTTCCAGGTGGGACGGGTTGAAGGCCAGGGTCAGGTGCATCGGGCCGCCCGGGGTGGCGACATCGGAAGAATAGCCCATGTGGTACTTCACGTCGCCGGCGGACAGTAGGCTGGCCTTCTTGCCTTCGAACTCCTCGAACAGCATGCCGGGCTGCTTGCCAAGGGTATTCACCAGCACGTTGAGGCGGCCGCGATGGGCCATGCCGATGACCATCTCCTGCACGCCGACGATGCCGGCGGTGCGGATGAGCTGGTCCATGGCGAGGATGAGGGATTCGCTGCCCTCCAGCGAAAAGCGCTTCTGGCCGACGTAGCGCGTGTGCAGGTAGCGTTCCAGTGTCTCGGCCTGGGTAATTAGCCGCAGGAACCGCTTCCGCTCTTCATCACTGTAGCCGGGCAAGGAACGGATGGGTTCCAGCTTGTTTTGGATCCAGCGCTTCTGCGCCACCTCGGAGAGGTACATGTACTCGGCGCCGATGGTGCCGCAGTAGGTCTGGCGCAGCGCCTCGAGTATCTCGCGCAGCGTTGCCTGCTCGGGCGCGCCGGCGAAGCTGCCGGTGGCGAAGGTGTGGCCGAGGTCGGCTTCGGTAAAACCGTAGTGGGCCGGGTCCAGTTCCGCGATGGCGGGCCGTTCGATGCGCTTGAGCGGATCGAGCTGCGCCCAGCGGTTGCCGAGGAAGCGGTAGGCATTGATGAGCTGCAGGACGGCGACCTGCTTCTGCTCGGCGCCGCTGCCCGCACCGCTCGGCGCGACGCGCAACGTGCCGAGCTTGGCGCGCTGCGCGAACGAGGCGACGATCGGGGCGTGGGGGACGTCGCGGCCGCTGCCGGTGCCGGTGCCGGGCAGGTTCTGCAGGCGGTCGAAATAATCGCGCCAAACATCGGTGACGGACGCCGGATTCACAAGATACGACTCGTAGAGCTCCTCGATGAAGGGCGCGTTGGCGCCGAAGAGGTAGGAGTTGTCTTGCATCTGCTTCATCACGCTCATAGGGGACCCTCTGTAGGGGGGGTAGAGAGGAACGAAGAGAAAAGTGGGCGGGAACTCTGGCGAGAGCTGCATCCCGCTCCTCACCCCCGCCCCTCACCCCCGTTCCTGGCTGATTCTCAACGTTTGTCCATGGGGATCACGTCGCGTTGCGGGGCACCGGTAAACAACTGGCGCGGGCGGCCGATCTTCTGCTCGGGGTCGCCGATCATCTCGTTCCACTGGGCGATCCAGCCGACGGTGCGCGCCAGGGCGAAAATGCCGGTAAACAGCTTGACCGGAATGCCCAGTGCGCGCTGCACGATGCCCGAGTAGAAATCGACGTTCGGATAAAGTTTCTTCTGGATGAAGTAGTCGTCCTCGAGGGCGATCTTCTCCAGTGCAATGGCCAGTTTGAAAAGCGGGTCGTCCTGCAGGCCGAGTTCGTTGAGCACCTCGTGGCAGGTCTCGCGCATCAGCTTGGCGCGCGGATCGAAGTTCTTGTACACGCGGTGGCCGAAGCCCATCAGCTTGAAGGGGTCGTCCTTGTCCTTGGCGCGCCTGATGTACTCGCCGACGCGGGAGACATCGCCGATTTCCTCGAGCATGTTGAGGCAGGCCTCGTTGGCGCCGCCATGCGCCGGGCCCCACAGGCAGGCGATGCCCGAGGAAATGCAGGCAAAGGGATTGGCGCCGCTTGACCCGGCCAGGCGCACCGTCGAGGTGGAGGCGTTCTGCTCATGGTCGGCATGCAGGATGAGGATGCGGTCGAGCGCACGCACCAGCACCGGGTTCGGTTCGTATTTCTCGCACGGCGTGCCGAACATCATGTGCATGAAGTTCTCCGTGTACGACAAGCCGTTACACGGATACATGAAGGGCTGGCCAGCGTTGTACTTGTACGTCATGGCAACGATGTTGGGCATCTTGGCGATGAGGCGGTGCGCCGACACGGTGCGGTGATACTCGTCACTGATGTCCATGGCGTCGTGGTAGAAGGCCGACAATGCGCCGACGACGCCAACCATCACCGCCATCGGATGTGCGTCGCGGCGGAAACCCGCGTAAAAGCGGGTGAGCTGCTCGTGCACCATGGTGTGGTTCTTGATGATATTGTCGAATTCGGCCTTTTGCGCGGGGTTGGGCAGTTCGCCCTTGAGGATCAGATAGGCCACCTCGAGAAAGTCGCACGTGTGCGCCAATTGCTCGATCGGATAGCCGCGGTAGAGCAGAATTCCTTCGTCGCCGTCGATATAGGTGATGGCCGATTTGCAGGCGGCGGTGGAGACGAAGCCCGGGTCGAAGGTGAACATACCAGTCTTGGCATACAACGGGCGGATGTCGATCACTTCCGGACCGATGCTGCCGGTGTAGATGGGCAGGTCGATGGACTTGCCGTCGACGGTCAGCGTTGCATTGCGTTGTTTGTTCATGTCTGCATTCCCGAAAAAAACGTTGAAACTCTCCCGTGTCACACTTGGCGCAAACGCTCGACTAGGCCATTCAGTTGCGGATCGGTCGTCTCGCACCGCCCGCTCACCAGTTCCCACAGGTCGTGGTCTTCCATTTCCAGCAGCCGTTCCAGCGCTGCCGCCTGCTCCGCATCCACGTCGTCACCGACCCGCTGCCAGTAGCGCTGGAACACCAGGTCCAGCTCCAGCAGCGCACGCCGGCAGTGCCAGCGCAGTCGGTGCAGCCGCGCGGCGTGCTCGTCCATGCCGCTAGACGGCGCGCCTCACCATCGCGTCCTTGATTTTGCCGATCGCCCGCATCGGATTGAGGCCCTTCGGACATGTGTCGACACAGTTCATGATGCTGTGGCAGCGGAACAGGCGATATGGGTCCTCGAGGTTGTCGAGGCGCTCGCTGGTCGCCTGATCCCGGGTGTCAGCAATGAAACGGTAGGCCTGCAGCAGACCGGCCGGGCCGACGTACTTGTCCGGGTTCCACCAGAACGACGGGCAGGCAGTCGAACAGCAGGCGCAGAGGATGCACTCGTAGAGGCCGTTCAGCTCGTCGCGTTCCTCCGGTGTTTGCAGCCGCTCGGTCTCCGGCGGCGGATCGTTGTTGATCAGATACGGCTTGATCGAGTGGTATTGCTTGAAGAACTGCGTCATGTCCACGATCAGGTCGCGGATGATGGGCAGGCCGGGCAGCGGGCGTAGCACCACCGTCCCGGAAAGACTCTTCAGGTCGGTGAGGCAGGCGAGGCCGTTCTTGCCGTTGATGTTGAGCGCATCGGAGCCGCAGACGCCTTCGCGGCAGGAGCGGCGAAAGGAGAGGGAGTCATCCTTGGCTTTCAGTTTCACCATGGCGTCAAGCAGCTTGCGGTCGGCGCTGTCCACCTCGACCGAGATGTCCTGCATGTACGGCTTGGCGTCCTTGTCCGGATCGTAGCGGTAGATCTTGAATTGAATGGTTCTCGTGGTCATGTCCGGAATCCTCAGTACGTGCGCTTCTTCAGTTCGATGGTGTCGACCGTCAGCGGCTTCAGATGCACCGGCCGGGAATCGATGCGGTTGTCCTCGCGATACCACAACGTATGCTTGAGCCAGTTGATGTCATCGCGTTCGGGGAAATCTGCACGTGCCTGGGCGCCGCGCGATTCCTGGCGGGTGGCGGCGCCGATCATGGTCGCTTTGGCCGCTTCGATCAGGTTGTCCAGCTCCAGCGCCTCGATGCGCGCCGTGTTGAAGACCTTCGATTTGTCCTTGATGCCACTGCGGCCGACGCGTTCGGCCACGGCCATGATCTCGCTAACGCCCTCTTTAAGCAGGTCGGGGAAGCGAAATACACCGCAGTGGTCCTGCATCGTGCGACGCAACGCAAGCTGCACCTCGTGCACGCTCTCGCCATCGACCTGGCCGTCAAGCCGGGCCAGGCGCGACAGCGAATAGTCGGCGGCGTTCGCGGGCAGGTCCGGCAGTGACTTCGGATGGCTGGCCACGTCCTCTATCACGCTGTCGCCGGCTGACTTGCCGAACACCAGCAGGTCGAGCAGCGAGTTGGTGCCGAGCCGATTGGCGCCATGCACCGAGGCACAGGCACACTCGCCCGCAGCATAGAAGCCGGGGACGATGGCGTCCGGATCGCCGTCCCGCGGTGCAACCACCCGGCCGCTGTAGTGCGTCGGGATGCCGCCCATCTGGTAGTGGGCGGTGGGCACCACCGGAATCGGCTCTCGTATGGGGTCGACGCCGGCGAACTGGATGGATATCTCGCGGATGCCCGGCAGGCGCTGCATGATCACTTTCGGGTCGAGGTGGGACAGGTCGAGCAGGACGTGGTCCCGGTTCGGCCCGCAACCGCGGCCTTCCTTGATCTCGGTGGCCATAGCGCGCGAGACGACGTCACGCGAGGCAAGGTCCTTGGCGTTGGGCGCGTAACGCTCCATGAAGCGTTCCCCGGCACTGTTGCGCAGGATGCCGCCCTCCCCGCGCACCCCTTCGGTGATGAGCACGCCGGCGCCATAAACGCCAGTCGGGTGAAACTGAAAAAACTCCATGTCCTGAATGGGCAGGCCGGCGCGGGCCGTCATGCCGAGGCCGTCGCCGGTGTTGATGAAGGCGTTGGTCGAGGAATAGAACATGCGACCCGAGCCCCCCGTGGCGAAGATGGTGGCCTTGGCCTGGAAGATGCTGATCTCGCCGGTCTCCATTTCCATGGCGACGACGCCGAGCACCTCACCTTCGGCACCACGAATCAGGTCGAGCGCCATCCACTCGACGAAGAACTGGGTATTGGCGCGCACGTTGCGCTGGTAGAGGGCGTGCAGCATGGCATGGCCGGTGCGGTCGGCCGCCGCACAGGCGCGGCGCACCGGCTTCTCACCGAAATTGGACATATGTCCGCCGAAGGGGCGCTGGTAGATCTTGCCGGCATCGGTGCGGTCGAAGGGCATGCCGTAGTGCTCGAGTTCGATAACGACTTCATTCGCCTTGCGGCACATGAACTCGATGGCGTCCTGGTCGCCCAGCCAGTCCGACCCCTTGACGGTGTCGTACATGTGCCAGTGCCAGTGGTCCTCCTCGGAGTTGCCCAGCGAGGCGGCGACGCCGCCCTGCGCCGCAACGGTGTGCGAGCGCGTCGGGAAGACCTTGGTGATGACGGCCGTCTTGAGTCCGGATTCGGAAAGTTGGATAGCGGATCGCAGGCCGGCGCCGCCGGCGCCGACGATGACCGCGTCAAAGGTGCGTTGGGTGATCTTCATTGGAGCTTATCCATGATGAATTCGCGGTTGCGACGCGGGAATCTGGCCCGCAGGGCAAGGCGCGAGGAGAGAAGTTTGGTTATTCCAAATAAACAACGAGCAACGCTGCCATGCGGGCCAGATTCCCGCGTCCCGGAGGGTTGCTGCCAGAAAGCCCGACTGCGGCGTTACGGCTTCTTGCAAGGCGATGGGCATTGCTGCGTCGCCGCGCCTTGCATTCGGGCTTTCTGGCAGCAACGTAATCCGTGAATTCATCATGGATAAGCTCCTACAGCCTCCAGAGAATCGACACAGCCCAGCCGGTGTAGCCGAGCAGGGCAAGGAGCGTAATGACGTGCAGCGCAAGGCGCACGCTCGTCGGCTTGGCATAGTCCATCCAGATGTCACGCACGCCGACCCAGGCATGGAACATGAGGCTGAGGATAAAAAGGAAGGTAAAAAAGCGCATGAAACCGTCCGCCATGAAGGCGTACCAGACTTCATAAGTCAGTGGCTCCTGGCCGATCAGCAGGGCCAGCACGATGACGGTATAAATCACCATGAATGCGGCGGTGATGCGCTGCCCCAGCCAGTCCTTGAGGCCGTAGTGCGCGCCAACGATGATGTCTTTCACCATAGCTTTGCTCCCAGGATGGCTGTCAGAACCAGGCTGATGATGATGACGGCCTTGGCGCTGGCCTGCCCCGGCTTGATATCCGTGCCGATGTTCAGGTCGGACAGGAGGATGCGGATGCCCATGAAGACATGATGCAAAAAGGCCCACAGCAGGCCGATCAGGATCAGTTTGACCAGGGGGTAGCCAACGAAGGCCTTGAACATCGCGAAACCCAGGGACGAATCCAGGCTCAGCTCGAACAGAAAAATCAGGAGTGGGAGCATGAGAAACAGTCCCGCGCCGCTGAGGCGATGCAAGACTGACGCAATGGCGGGTGCCGGCTGCTTGATGACCAGCAAGTCCAGGTGTTTCGGACGTTGTTTCGGCCGTTCCTTCTTCATGGTGGCTTCTGTCATATGCGATCTTCCTCTACGCTGTGCGGCGCATCATAAGGCGCCGCGATACCCCGATAAATTGTAAATTATAGCGTCTCAGCGGCTATCGGCTATGTCTTGCACCCTCAAATCAGCTCATTCAGATAGTAGTGCTCAGTGGTGGAATACAGGCCGCGCCGCCACTCCACGGGCTTGTCGCCGTAGGTATAGGTGACGCGCTCCACCGACAGCAGCGGGCTGCCCTCGGCTACCGCCAGCAGTTCCGCAGACGTCCGGTCCGCCGCAATGGCGCGGAGGCGTTCCTCGGCGCGGATCATGCGCACGCCAAAGCGCGTCTCGAACAGGCTGTAGAGAGACGCCTGGTATTCCTGCAGCACTTCCAGGGAAAGTCCCTGGAAGATATCGCCCGGCAGGTAGATTTCGTCGACAACGACCGGTTTGCCGTTGAACTTGAGCACGCGGCGCACGATGGTGATGGGCGCACCCGGTGCGATGTCGAGGATGCGCGCGGCTTCCTGGCCGGCCTTGGCACGCCAGCATTCCAGCGGTACGCTCTGCGGCACGCTGACGCCGCCTTCATTGGGGACGACACGGAGGAAACGGAAAAATGCGCGTGGATCGTTGTGCGAAGCAACATAAGTACCCTTGCCCTGCTTGCGCACGACGAGGTTTTCGGCCGCCATCTCATCAATAGCCTTGCGCACGGTACCCTGGCTGACATTGAAACGTATGGCCAGCTCGGCCTCGCTGGGGATAGCTTCGCCGGGGCGCCACTCGCCTGATGCAAGGCCCTGCATGATCAGGTCCTTGATCTGGCGATAGAGCGGACTGAAGGTCGGGGACACTTGCGCCATGCGGGAATTTCACCACAAAAAAACCTTATCGTCTATAGTCTCTCTTATGTCTTATATAAGATATAAGTTAGCTATTGACACACTGCGAAAAGGATTCTAACATTTTCGTCATTCCCGGCCTACCCTTGTCCCATCGTCCGGACTTGTATTTTCGAACAACCTGTATCGAGGAGTCACTTCAATGGCCAAAGCCCCCGTTCGTGTCACCGTCACCGGCGCCGCCGGTCAAATCGGCTACGCCCTGGTTTTCCGCATCGCCAGCGGTGAAATGCTCGGCAAGGACCAGCCGATCTTCCTGCAGATGCTCGAACTACCGATGGAAAAGGCCCAGGCCGCGCTGAAGGGCGTCATGATGGAACTCGACGACTGCGCTTTCCCGCTGTTGACCGGCATGATCGGCACGGCCGACCCGCTGGTGGCCTTCAAGGATACCGACTACGCCCTGCTGGTCGGCTCGAAGCCGCGCGGCCCGGGCATGGAGCGCAAGGACCTGCTGCTGGAAAACGCCAAGATCTTCATCGAGCAGGGCAAGGCGCTCAACGCCGTCGCCTCGCGCAAGGTGCGCGTGCTAGTGGTCGGCAACCCGGCCAATACCAATGCCTACATCGCCATGAAATCGGCGCCGGACCTGCCGCAGCAGAACTTCACTGCTATGCTGCGCCTCGACCACAACCGCGCCACCTCGCAAATCGCCACACGCACCGGCAAGGCCGTCTCGGAGATCGAGAAGATGGTTGTCTGGGGCAACCATTCGCCGACCATGTATCCGGACATCCGCTTCGCCACCGTCGCCGGCCAGCCGGCGCCGCAGGCAGTCAACGACGAAGCCTGGTACCGCAACGAATACATCCCCAAGGTCGGCAAGCGCGGCGCTGCCATCATCGAGGCGCGCGGCGCCTCCTCCGCTGCTTCTGCCGCCAACGCCGCCATCGACCACATGCGCGACTGGGCGCTGGGCACCAACGGCAAATGGGTCACCATGGGCATCCCCTCAGACGGTTCCTACGGCATTCCCAAGGACATCATCTACGGCGTGCCCGTCACCTGCGCCAATGGCGAGTACACCCGCGTCAAGGATCTCGCCATCGACGACTACTCGCGCACCATGATGGACAAGACGCTCGCCGAACTGCAGGAAGAGCAGGCCGGCGTGGCATCCATGCTCGGCTGATAGCAAACCGCGGGATGGAACGGCTGCTGGCATGAGCGACATCCGCCGGGCCGCCCCAAGGATGGCGCCGCCAACTGCATGGAGCTGCGAAGCGGCGAACAACCGTCACCCCCTTCCATGGGAAGGGGGCTGGGGGGAAGGCTTATGAACGCACCTCTCCATCCCGCGGCCGTTCTCTACCGCGAAACGAAACCCTTCCCCGCCTTGCCGGCCTGCGAGCACTTCGCCGGCAGCGAGAAGCTGATCGGCAAGGCGCTCGCACTGCAGCGCACGCTCGGACCGGTCTTCGACGTCACCTGCGACTGCGAGGACGGCGCGCCCGCCGGCGCGGAAAAGGCCCACGCCGAAATGGTCGCTGCCGCCATCAACGGCGCGGACAACCGCTACGACCGCGTCGGCGCGCGCATCCACGACATCACCCACCCGCACTGGCGCAGCGACCTGGAAACCATCGTCGGCGGAGCCGGCCAGCGCCTCGCCTACGTCACCCTGCCCAAGGCCGCCGGCCGGCAGGATGTGCAGACCCTGCTCATGGCGCTCGCCGCCATCACAAAGAACTGCGGCCTGACACGGCAGATTCCTGCGCACGTGCTGATCGAGACCCACGGCGCACTGCGCGAGGTGGAGGATATCGCCGCCCTGCCCGGCGTCGAGACGCTCGATTTCGGCCTGATGGATTTCGTCAGCGGCCATCACGGCGCCATTCCCGCCGCGGCCATGAAGAGCCCGGGCCAGTTCGAACATCCGCTGGTGGCGCGCGCCAAGTGCGCCATCGCCGCCGCCGCTCTCGGCCACGGCGTGGTGCCGGCACACAACGTCACGACCGAATTGCACGACACGCAGGTGGTCTACGCCGATGCCCGGCGCGCGCGCGAGCAGTTCGGCTTCCTGCGCATGTGGAGCATCCATCCGAATCAGGTGCAGCCCATCGTCGAGGCCATGCGCCCCAATTTCGACGAGGTCGACACCGCCGCCGGCATCCTGCTTGCCGCGCAGGCTGCCGGCTGGGGCCCGATCCGCCACGACGGCCGCCTGCACGACCGCGCCTCGTACCGCTACTACTGGGAGCTGCTGCAGCGCGCCCACGCGACCGGCATGAACCTGCCGCCCGCCGCGCGCCTCAACTTCTTTTCCGCAACACATTTACCACCTGATTAACCCCCAATCGAGAGGACACTTCCGTGCTAGAAGCCTATCGTCAGCATGTCGCCGAGCGCGCCGCGCTCGGCATCCCACCACTACCCCTGACCGCCAGGCAGACCGAGGAACTGGTCGCGCTGCTGCAAACACCACCCAAGGGCGAGGAGGCCTTCCTCGTCGATCTGATTACCCATCGCGTGCCAGCCGGCGTGGACGACGCCGCCAAGGTGAAGGCCGCCTTCCTCGCAAAAGTCAGTCGCGGCGATACGGCGTGCGCATTGATCTCCCGCGAAAAGGCCACTGAACTGCTCGGCACCATGCTCGGCGGCTTCAACGTCAAGCCGCTCATCGACCTGCTCGGCGATGCCGCCGTCGGCGCCATCGCGGCGAAAGGCCTCAAGGGCACGCTGCTGATGTTCGATTTTTTCCACGACGTCGCCGAGATGGCCAAGAAAGGCAATGTCAATGCCAAGGCCGTGATGCAGTCCTGGGCCGATGCCGAGTGGTTCACTTCGCGCCCTGAAGTACCGCAGAAGATCAGCGTCACCGTCTTCAAGGTCACCGGCGAGACCAACACCGACGACCTCTCGCCCGCCCCCGACGCCTGGAGCCGCCCCGACATCCCGCTGCACGGCCTGGCCATGCTGAAAAATGCGCGCGAAGGCATCATGCCGGAGAAGCCCGGCGAACGCGGCCCGATGCAGCTCATCGAGGACCTGAAGAAAAAAGGCCATGCGGTCGCCTACGTCGGCGACGTCGTCGGCACCGGCTCCTCGCGCAAGTCCGCCACCAACTCGGTGATCTGGTGGACCGGCGAGGACATTCCCTACGTGCCGAACAAGCGCTACGGCGGCTTCTGCCTCGGCGGCAAGATCGCGCCGATCTTCTTCAACACCCAGGAAGATGCCGGCGCCTTCCCCATCGAGTGCGACGTCGCGCAGATGGCGATGGGCGACGTCATCGACATCTACCCCTACGAGAAGAGAATCGAGAAGGACGGCAAGGTCATTACTACATTCGACTACAAGTCGGAAGTGCTGCTCGACGAAGTGCGTGCCGGCGGCCGCATCAACCTCATCATCGGCCGCGGCCTCACCGCCCGCGCGCGCGAAGCGCTCGGCCTGCCCGTGTCGACGCTGTTCCGCCTGCCGCAGGCGCCGCAGGATTCCGGCAAGGGCTATTCGCTGGCGCAGAAGATGGTAGGCCGCGCCTGCGGCCTACCGGAGGCGAATGGGAAGCAACAAGGCATCCGCCCCGGCACCTACTGCGAGCCGAAGATGACCACCGTCGGCTCGCAGGACACCACCGGGCCGATGACGCGCGACGAGCTGAAGGACCTCGCCTGCCTCGGCTTCTCCGCCGACATGGTGATGCAGTCCTTCTGCCACACTGCCGCCTATCCGAAGCTGGTCGACGTGCGCATGCACCGCGAGCTGCCGTCCTTCATCAGCACCCGCGGCGGCGTCGCGCTGCGCCCTGGCGACGGCGTCATCCACTCCTGGCTGAACCGCCTGTTGCTGCCCGACACGGTGGGCACCGGCGGCGACTCGCACACCCGCTTCCCCATCGGCATCTCCTTCCCCGCCGGCTCGGGCCTCGTCGCCTTCGCCGCCGCCACCGGTGTCATGCCGCTCGACATGCCGGAGTCGGTGCTGGTGCGCTTCAAGGGCTCGCTGCAGGAGGCCGGCAAGCGCGGCGTCACGCTGCGCGACCTGGTGAACGCCATCCCCTACTACGCCATCAAGGCCGGCCTGCTCACCGTCGAAAAGAAGGGCAAGAAGAACGTCTTCTCCGGCCGCATCCTTGAAATCGAGGGCCTGCCCGACCTCAAGGTGGAACAGGCCTTCGAGTTGTCGGACGCCGCCGCCGAGCGCTCCGCCGCCGCCTGCTCGGTGCACCTGGACAAGGCGCCGATCATCGAATACATGCGTTCGAACATCGTCCTCATGAAGTGGATGATCGCCAACGGCTACGAGGACAAGCGCACGCTCGGCCGCCGCATCCAGGCCATGGAAGCCTGGATCGCCAAGCCGCAGCTGCTCAAGGCCGACGCCGACGCCGAATACGCCGCGGTAATCGAGATCGATCTGGCCGACGTCAAGGAACCACTGGTCGCCTGCCCCAACGATCCGGACGACGTCAAGACGCTCTCCGCAGTCGCCGGCGTGAAGATCGATGAAGTGTTCATCGGCTCGTGCATGACCAACATCGGCCACTTCCGCGCCGCCGGCAAGGTGCTTGAAGGCAAGAGCGACATCCCCACGCGCCTGTGGATCGCTCCACCGACGAAGATGGACGCCATGATCCTTAATGAGGAAGGCTATTACGCCATCCTCGGCAAGAGTGGTGCGCGCATGGAAATGCCCGGCTGCTCGCTGTGCATGGGCAACCAGGCGCAGATCAGGAAAGGCAGTACGGCGATGTCCACCTCGACGCGCAACTTCCCCAACCGCCTCGGCATCGACACCAACGTCTATCTCGGCTCGGCCGAACTCGCCGCGGTATGCGCGCTGATGGGCAAGATTCCGACCGTGGCCGAGTACCTGGAGCAGGTCAAGGCGGTGAATGCCAAGGCCGCCGACGTCTACCGCTACATGAACTTCGACCAGATCGCCGAATTCGCCGATATTGCCAAGGAAGTTACGGTGTAACGTCTGAATAATCCGCTGGATGACCCCTCGAAAACCCGCATCGTGACTGATGCGGGTTTTTGTTTTTAGGCACTCATACGCGCAGCTTCATGCCGGCCATGCGTTACGCCTGAATCAGCCAGCATGCTTCTTCACCCAGATCACATACCGATCAATCCAGTTCTGAAGGAATTTTTTACTGGCCATTCCGATATTTCCATCTCCATCAAACAACTCATCCTTTGCCTGGATGAATGCTTCAGGCTGGCCAAGTGTGGGGACATCCAGGTAAGCGAGAACGTTGCGCAAATGCTGTTGCGCCATGGCCGTACCGATGGCGCCGGTCGACACGCCCAGCACAGCAGCGGGCTTGCCCGCCCAGGCGTTCTGACCGTAGGGGCGCGAGGCGTGGTCAATGGCATTCTTGAGCACGCCGGGGATCGAGCGGTTGTATTCGGGCGTAACGAACAGCAGTCCCTGCGCAGCGAGGATTTCAGCCTTCAGTCGTTTGACGGACTCCGCCTGATGCGCGTCATCATCCTGGTTGTAGAGCGGCAAATCACCGATCTGGACTTGTTTGAACGAGAATTCGGCAGGCGCCAGTTTTACAATGGCGGTAGCCAACTTGCGATTGAATGAATCCTTGCGAAGGCTGCCGACAACCACTGCGACTTGGAATTTGCTCATGACGGTCTCCTTACGAGAATGAACTGGCCTGGCCAGACTCAATGGCCTGAATCGAGGCGGCGCTGAGTTGAAAAGTCTAGCACTTCGCACGTCGGCTGAACGCTCACAAGAACACCCATTGGCATTGCGGTAGCGCAAGCCGGACGCATCTCGGAGGGATGGCGAACACCCCCAATAAATCCATCATCGTAAATCACGCCATACTGCCGACTGGACCCGTTCCCGATACGTTATCCTTCTCTCAAGTGCTCAACGATCCCTTGAACCTCGCGCTGCTGCTCGCAGCGGCCTTCGTCGCCGGTGCATTGAATGCCGTGGCGGGGGGCGGCAGTTTTCTGACGCTGCCGGCGCTGGTGTTCACCGGCGTGCCCACCATCGCCGCGAATGCGACAGGCACCGTCGCCCTGCTGCCGGGCTATGCTGCAGGCGCACTGGGTTTTCGCGAGGACTTGCAGGCGCCGCCCGGCTTGTCCTTGCGCGCCCTGACCCTCTTGAGTCTGGCAGGCGGGACGATTGGCGCAGTCCTGCTGTTGAACACCGACGACCGTACCTTTCGCATCATCGTGCCCTGGCTGCTGCTGGCGGCGACCCTGCTTTTTGCGGTCGGGCCAACGCTGATACGCAAAGCCAAGGGTGGTCAGGGCGGTCATGTCTCGATCGGCCGCTCCGCCGCGGGCATGATGGCCGTCTCGATCTACGGCGGGTACTTCAATGGCGGCCTCGGCATTCTGCTGCTGGCGCTGTTCGGCCTGCTCGGTCAAACCAATCTGAATGCGATGAACGGGGTCAAGAACCTGGCTTCGCTATTGCTGACCGCGATCGCAGTCGTGGTCTATGCCTGGGGCGGCCTCGTCGCCTGGCCGCAGGCATTGGTGATGATGATTGCGGCAACCGCGGGCGGCTATTTTGGCGCACGGGTGGCGCGGCGGATACCCGCGCCGGCCTTGCGCGCCGGCATCGTTGCAACCGGCCTGGTCATGACAGTGCTGTTTTTCCTGCGTGGTTGATGCTCTAATCCCCGGTCGGGGAAATGCGGAAGGCGCGGACGTTCTTCAATTCGCGCAAGGCCACCGCAAGCTCCGACAGATTTTTGGGGTTGTTGGTGCGGATCACCATACGGTATTCGAACGACAGGCCATCGTCGGACAGCCTGTGGCTCTTGTTGGTCACGGCAAATCCATGGTTCGCAAGGAAGCTGTCCAGCTCCGCCTCGGGCATGACGCTGTCACGGCTGAAGCGGACGTAGTGTTGGGCGTAGAAATGCGACGGCATCCTCGCTTCGATCCAGCGAAAAATCGACAGCGTGGCGAGCGTAAGGGCCGTGGCCAGGAGCGCGGGCATGTAGAAACCGACGCCCATGAGGATACCGATGGCGGCAGTGATCCAGATGGATGCGGCAGTGGTCAGGCCACGAACCGACAAGCCCTCCTTGAAGATCACGCCTGCGCCGAGAAAGCCGATGCCCGTCATGATGCCCTGTGCCATGCGCGTCGGATCCGTGCGCACTGCTTCGAGCGGGATGCCGGGCAGCCACTTCCCCTGATACACCGTGACCAGCATCAGCAGGCTCGATGCCATACATACCAGCGCATGGGTGCGGAAGCCGGCAGGCCGGCCGTGGAAACTCCTCTCGAGTCCGATGATGCCGCCAGCCATGAGCGCGGACAGAAGATGAGTGGCAATTTGGGGAAAGTCGGCGTCCATGATGCGGTCTCTCGATTCAGGTCTGTGAAATCTTCCCGATACGGAAAATGCAAATGGCTTGAGTGGGAACATTTCTATTAGACAACTTGCATTGCGCCCTGACAAGAGCACCGTTCAAAAATGAGCGCAAGCCACTGCATTCCGAACCGGTCTGGGCTTCATCGTTCCGCTGGCATCCTTGCGTGACGGGCCTCATCATCATGCGGTTCAGCCGCCGTCTCGCAGGGACTGACTTTCGCCGCGTATAAGCGACAACCCCGCCAAATGGCGGGGTTGTCCGGAGTTGTAACTTGAGGATGCGAAACCGGTGTCAGCAGTGTTTGCCGCGCCACTGATCCGACTGGCGCATGGCCAACTCATTTTGTGTCTTGACGCGGGCGCGATAGGGAATGTCGTACAGCAGGCAGATGCCGATGAAGACGATCGTCACCGCCAATGCCGAATGAACCCCCCACGACATCAGCATCGAATACATCGGGTAGGCGAGGCCG
Organism: Rhodocyclaceae bacterium; assembly: GCA_018262775.1. GTDB lineage: Bacteria > Pseudomonadota > Gammaproteobacteria > Burkholderiales > Rhodocyclaceae > Desulfobacillus. Next base: position 79,012 of record JADFDU010000022.1, on the reverse strand, counting down.
GCCGATACCAGTAGCCAGATGATCGTCAGCATGCGGCTGCCGGATTTCGCCGAACCCTTTTTCTTGTTTGCCATTGCGCGTTCCTTCCCGGGTTCGTGTCGATTGCATCAATTGGCTGGATACTTTGCAATCCACATGCCAATTCCGGAATAATATCCAACTTGTTGATGTTAAAAGGACTATCCAAATAGCATGGCGATCCGAGGTGCCGCTGAATGCCAACTTCGGACGAGAAACGTCACCCGGCAGGCCCAGTACATCAGTTGCCTATCCCTTGAAGCACAAGCGACAATGAGCGGAGTTACATGGGAGTCCGCATTGCCCGATATGCTCAACACCCTGGCATTCATCACCCTCGCCTTCGTCCTTGCGGGGTACGCACTATTCTTCTTCGGCACACGCAGGCGAACAGAGGCGGCCCTGCGTGAAAGCGAGGCACGCTTTCGCGATTTCACGGAGCTGACATCGGACTGGTACTGGGAACAGGATGCTGAATTCCGTTTCAGGGACATGTCCGAGGGAGCGATCAGCCCCAAAGACAGGATCGGCAAGACACGCTGGGAGCTGCCTATCAAGAGCATGACCGAAGCGGACTGGCTGGCGCATCGGCAGACGCTCGAGCGCCACGAATCATTCAGGAATCTGGTCTATCAAGTCGAGGTGCAACCCGGCAACCTGCTCTGGTTTTCGATCAGCGGCAAACCGTTCTTCGACAATAACGGAAAATTCCTGGGTTACCGGGGAACCGGCACGGACATCACCGGGCGCAAGCTGGCCGAGCAGGCGCTACAGGAAAACGCCACGCAACTGCGGCTCATTTACGACACCGCCAACGCCGCGATATTCAATGTGGACACGCAAGGTGTCATCACGCATGCCAATCAGCGCATGACCGAGATGTTCGCCTGCCCCATGGAGAAGTTGATCGGCAGCGAGTACGTCGCCCATATCCACCCCTCGGAAAGGGAGACCGGCAGGCAGAAGATGCTCGCACTGCTGGCTAGTGATATCCAGTTGGTGAACCACGAGCGGCACTATATGCGCGACGACGGCTCGCAGTTCTGGGGCCATCTGACCGGACGGCGGCTGCATGACGCCGACGGCAAACTTGCCGGGCTGGTGGGGGTGATTGCGGACCTGACCGTGCGCAAGCAGGCAGAAGAAGAAATCGGTGCGCTGCTTGCCGAGCAGAAGATCCTTCTGGATAACGCCCTGGTCGGCATCGCCTTCCTCAAGAACCGCGTGATCGTGCGTTGCAATCGCCATTTCGCCGAGATGCTCGGCTACACGCCCGAAGCGCTGCAGGGACAATCGACACGACTCGTGCATATTTCCGAGGAGATCTACCAACGGTACGGCGTGGAAAGCTATGCGCAGGTCGGGCGCACCGGAAAGGTCTTTACCGATGCGGAACTGCAACGCCAGGACGGCAGCATTTTCCCCTGCAACTACAGCCTTGGCGCGCTCAACCCGAACGATCTGGACCAGGGGGTGGTATGGGTCGTGCAGGACATCAGCGAGCGCAAGCGGGCGGAAGATGCGCTGCACGAGCTCAACGATACGCTTGAACAACGGGTCGCCGAGCGAACGCGTGAACTGGAAGCCTTCAGTTACTCCGTGGCGCACGATCTTCGAGGCCCCCTGAGGGCCATCGACGGTTTCAGCCAGATCGTCCTCAGCGACAACGCGGACAAGCTGGATTCACTGTCAATCAGCCACCTGCAGCGCGTGCGCGCGGCGGCGCAGAGACTGGGCGAGCTGATCGATGACCTGCTCGAACTGGCGCTCGTCTCGCGCTCGGACCTGAACAAGCAGCCTGTGGACCTGGCGCAGATGGCCCGGGAAGTCATGGCCGCACTGCAAGGGGCGCAAGTCGACCGGGACATCCTTTTCTCTGCTTCGAAAACCCTCCCAACGCAAGCCGATCACTTTCTTGCCCGCATCCTGCTCGACAACCTGCTGAGCAACGCCTGGAAATATACTGGCAAGGCGCTCGCGGCGCGGATCGAATTCGGCAGCTTCGAACAGAACGGCGAAAGCGTCTATTTCGTGCGCGACAACGGCGTCGGGTTCGACATGGCCTACGCTGAAAAATTGTTCAAGCCTTTTCAGCGCCTGCACCACCGCGACGACTTCGAGGGAACCGGGATTGGCCTGAGTATCGTGCACCGCATCGTCACGCGCCATGAGGGCAAGGTCTGGGTGGAGAGCAAGGAGGGGGAAGGCACGACCTTCTTCTTTACCCTCGGCTGAGATCGCACACCCTCTCCGCAGGGCTATAACGCCACAGCGACACCACAGCGCGCCACGGCACGTTACAGCAAGCTACGGGCGCCGTACTGCGGGGACTGACTTTTCCTTTCCCGGTACGGCCACACCCAGCCACATTCAGCCGCGCCGGCTGTCCTCGATCGCCTTGCGCCGCCACAGCCAGACGTAGTGCGCGCCGGAAATCAACACCGAGGCAAAGAGCAGGATGAACAGCGGCATCAGCCAGGCCTGGAGTGCGACCAGTTGCGCCGCCTGTGCCATGACGAGCGAGATGACGCCGAATTCGAGGAAGGTATTGGCCTTCGACAAACGCGTCGGCGCCATCTCGATGCGGCCGACGACGAAGCGGTAGGCGACCGCGCCGGCAACGATGATGGCATCGCGCATGACGATCACCACCGCCAGCCAGATCGGCAGCATGCCCTGCGCCGCCATGAGGATGGCAACGATCATCATGGTCATCTTGTCGGCGACCGGATCGAGCACTGCGCCCAGCTGCGACATCTGGTTCAGGCGCCGCGCGAGGAAGCCGTCCGCCCAGTCGCCGACGGCGGCGACTACGAAGACGGCGAAGGCCAGCGTGTAGTCGTGGTCGAGCAGCAGGAAGGCCACCACCGGGATCAGCAGCACACGGCCGATGGTGATGAGGTTGGGAAGGGTGAACATGGCGCAGATGATGATGCAGTGAATTGGCGCAATGGGCAATACTGCCCCCTGCCCCAGCCGGCACATGCGGTATCGCGGTATCATCGAGTAGGCGCAATAAGGCGGACAATAAGGCGGACGATAAGGCAGACCTAATGTCGCCTTAAGCCGCGGTTAAGGGAGCAGGCTTAGCCTCTGCTGCGCCAGCCATACTGAAGGAAGATCACCATGTCCATGAAAAACGATACGCACCGCTACGGCGCGGTTTCGCGCGCCCTGCACTGGGGCATCGCCGTGCTGGTCATCGCGGCCATCGTGTTTGTCGAAATCCACAGCCTGTTCCCGAAAGGCAGCGAACCGCGCGAGGCGGTCAAGCTCGTGCACACCCAGCTCGGGCTGCTGATCTTCGGCCTGATCTGGCTGCGGCTGGCCTGGCGCATGGCCAATCCGCCACCGGCGATCACACCGCCGCCACGGGCCTGGGAAGCCCACCTGGCAACCCTCATGCACGTGGCGTTCTATGTGACGTTGCTGGCCTTGCCGGTGCTCGGCGTCGCCATGATGCAGGCCGGCGGCAAGCCGCTCACCTTCTTCGGCATGCCGCTGCCGCTTTTCCTCGCAGAGGACAAGGCGCTCGGCAAGACGCTGAAGGAAGTGCACGAGACCATCGGCAACGTGGTCATCTGGATGATCGCCTTCCACGCCGCCGCCTCCTTTTGGCACCACTTCGTCAAGCGCGGCGACACGCTGGGACGCATGCTGCCGCCGTGGCTGGCGAACTTCGGCCGCAGCGCCCGCTGAGGGCCGCACGGGCATGAGCGAGCGGCGCTTCGGCCCGATCCGCCTCATCCCCGGCGCCAACGCCGGCCGCTATCCGCACTCGAACTCCGTCTACGTCGACGGCGCCGGCGTGCTCATCGACGCCGGTGCGGACGAAGCGCGCTACCGCGAACTGCTCGCCGGCCCCGGCGTGAAGGAAGTCTGGCTGTCGCACTGGCACGAAGATCACCTGATCTACCTCGACCTCTTCGCGGGCCTGCCGCTGCGGCAGATGGCGATCGAAGCGGAGCCGCTCTCTGACCTCGAGGCCTTTCTCGACTGGTACGGCATCGGCCAGGAAGCGCACCGCGACTACTGGCGCCGTACCCTGGCGACTGACTTTCACTTCAGGCCGCGTCAAGCGACCCAGCAATTCACGCCGGGCGAGGTCATCGACTTGGGTTCCTGCACGGTCGATGTCATCCACGCCCCCGGCCACACGCCGGGTTTCACCGCCTTCTTCTTCCGCGAGCCGGCGGTGCTGTTCATGGGCGACTACGACCTCACCCGCTTCGGCCCCTGGTACGGCGACCGCGACGGCTCCATCGACGAGACCATCGCCTCGGTGCGGCGCCTGCAGCGGCTGCCGGCGAAAGTGTGGCTGACCAGTCACGAGGACGGCTGCTTCGAGGGGGATGTTTCCGATACCTTCGACCGCTACCTCGGCGTCATCGATCAGCGCGAGGCGAAGCTGCTGGATTTCCTCGCCGCACCGCGCACGCTGGCGGATGTAGTTGCCGCCAGCATCGTCTATCGCAAGCCGCGCGAACCGCGCGCCTTCTTCGAATGGGGCGAAGGCGCCATCATGGGCAAGCACCTGGAGCGGTTGCTGAAGAACGGCGCCATCGTGCTGGAGGACGGTCGCTACCGGCGGCTTTTGTAACGCGTCATTCCCGCGCAAGCGGGAATCCAGGAAGCGCATTCAAAGGCAGTGGATTCCCGCTTGCGCGGGAATGACGGCCAAGCGGTTAACCCAGGATCGAGATTTTCGAGGCGGCGGCAGTGTTGTTGCTGTCGTTGTTGCTGTCGTTGTTGGCGCCGGCCGTGGTGCTCGTACCCTGGACAACACCGTAGGCCTGCATCAGTCGCACCACCATCAGCATCATCTCCACGTTGCGGCTGTCCGTTGCAGCCGTCTGCATCTGTGCCGCGCTGCCGCTGGCCTGGCCAAAGCTCCGCGCCTCTTTCAGGCTGACGCGCCCGTCGCCATCGGCATCCGCCTTGTTGAAGTTGTTGACAATGCCCGATACCAAGCCGCCCAGGTCCTCCTGGGTGAAGCCCACATCGCTAGCAGGTGGCGGCATGCCGCCCTCGCCGTGCAGGCGCACATGCTGGTAATGCTGGTCGAGCTGTTCCGCGAGCTGATTCACCGAACTGGAAAACTCGCTCCGCGTGAGCTTGCCATCGCCATCGCCGTCGAGTTTCGTGAAGAGTTTGTCGGCGCCGCCGCTCACATCTGACTTGATCTTCTCGAAAGCCGTCTGCAGGTCGGCACCGCCGATCTCGCCCTGCCCCATAACGTCGAGCTTCGAGAACAGCTTGTCCGCCATTTGTGACGGCGGCGGCTCCGGCGGGCTGAAGGCCCGCGCGGCCTGTATCACCGACGAAATGATTCCGATAATCACGCCTATGCCCATATCCGATCTCCCGCATGCCTGTTCCGCGCCTCACGCCGGCGCACGGCAACTGCATTGCAAGATCCCTGCCAATGCCAAAAGGGGCGAAATGGGCGCGAATAAAGCACAGCCGGTCAAAGCACCCTGCAACGCTTGCCGGTCAGGCAGCGAGGCGGGCGGCAGGAATTGCCGCCCGCAACAGAATCAGGCGTATGCGACCTGAAGCCCCTGTTTCACCACTTTTACCGATGAGCCATTTGGACTAACATACTCGGATATAGATGGTGCGCCGACAAAGCAGCGCCACAGGTGTATTTCGCCCCAATTGCATTTCATGGAGCCGGAGGACCCTTGAAGGACATGCAGGGCAAAGCCGCCGATCAAATCGACACCCATGCAGTTGCATTCCTGCAACTGGCAACCACCTTTCTGATATTCTGCTCCGCCGCTTTCGCGATTGTCCTGTTGATCAGCGCGCCCGAGTAGCGTTTGCGCCTGATCGGGCCGTGCGTAATTGCATTGATTGCGGCAACGGTGAAGTACTGCCATTCCCGCGGCCGTACGCGCGTCGCGATCCAGGTGCTGGTCTTCGGCATCTGGGGAGAAGTCGCCCGTGCGTCCCTGATCGCCGGTGGCGTGCATGCGCCGGCAATCTTCCTCTATTTTCCCATCATCTTCCTGGCCGGCTGGCTGCTTGGTACGCGCACGGCCTACACCGTGGCCCTGATGTCGATTGCTGCAGTGCTCGGCCTGGCCCTGGCCGAGTCGCAACAGGCGCTCACGCTTCCCACTACCCCGCTGGCAGCGATGCTGATCATCCAGGCTGGCGTCCTTCACTTCTCGGCCATCATGATCGGCCGCATCGTCCGCAGTTATCAGACGCGCCTCAAGGAGGTGGAAAGCCTCGGCAGCGAACTCGACGAACGGGTCCAGGCGCTCGCCGCCAGCGAGGCCAGCTATCGCGGACTGTTCGACAGCGTCAATGAAGCCATCTACATTCATGACCGACAGGGGCGTTTCCTGGATATCAACGACGGCGCAGCACGCATGTACGGCCACCCACGCGAGCGCTTCATCGGCCAGACGCCGGAATTCGTGGCCGCGCCCGGCATGAACGATCTCGCCGCGGTCGGCGCCAGGGTGGAGCGCGCATTCGCCGGCGAACCGCAACGTTTCGAGTTCTGGGGCTTGCGCGCAAACGGCGAGATATTCCCCAAGAATGTCCGCCTGGTGCGGAGCGTCTGGTTCGGCCAGGAGGTCGTGATCGCCATGGCCGAGGACATCACCGAGCAGGAGCAGGCGAGGGCGGAGATTAAGCGGCTGAACGCCGGACTGGAGCAAAGAGTGCAGGAACGCACAGCGGAACTGACGGCCGCCAACCACGAGCTCGAATCCTTCGCCTATTCCATCTCCCACGACCTGCGCGCGCCCTTGCGTGGCATCGACGGCTTCAGCCACCTCCTCGCAGAAGAGTACGGCGACAAGCTCGACGACCAGGGCCGCGGCTACCTCGAGCGCGTGCGCCGCGCGGCCCAGCGCATGGGCTCGCTCATCGACGACATCCTCGAGATGTCGCGCGTCACGCGCCAGGAAATGCGCCGCGTCGGCGTCGACCTGGGGCAACTCGCGGCGGAACTGTTCGAAGAACAATCACGTGCCAGCCCCGCACCGTGTGTCGAAGTCGCGCTTGCAACCGGGTGTACGGTCCACGGCGACCCGCAGCTGCTGCGTGTGATGATGCAGAACCTCATGGAAAATGCCCTGAAGTATTCAGGCAAGAAGGCGTCGCCGAAGATCGAATTCGGACACGAGTGGCTCGATGGGGAACGGGTTTATTTCATGCGGGACAATGGCGTCGGCTTCGATATGAAGTATGCCGACCGCCTCTTCGTCCCCTTTCAGCGCCTGCACAAGCCGGAGGAGTTCGCAGGCAACGGCGTCGGCCTGGCCACAGTGGCGCGCATCGTGCGCCGCCATGGCGGGCGCGTCTGGGCGGAATCCGCGCCGGACGTGCACACCACCATCCGCTTCACGCTGTCCTGAGGCGGACGCGCGGCAGCCGGCTCAGACGTACTCGACCAGCAGGTCCTTGGCATTCACCGCCTCGCCCGGACGGGCGTGGATGGCGGCGATGACGGCATCGCGTTCGGCGGTGAGCATGGTCTCCATCTTCATCGCTTCGATGGACAACAGCGGATCGCCCTTGGCGACCTTCTGCCCCGCCTTCACGGCGACGGTGACCACCGAGCCCGGCATCGGCGCGCCGACATGCTTCGGGTTGCCTTCCTCGGCGCGCGGCTTCTCCTTCACCGCGGCCATGCCGGCCTTGGCGATCTTCAGGGTGCGCGACTGGCCATTGAGTTCGAAGGTCGCCCGCACGTGGCCATCCTGGTCCGGTCCCGCCGTACCCTGGAGACTGACTATCAGGGTCTTGCCGCGATCGATCTCGACGGCGATCTCCTCACACTCGGCGAGGCCGTAGAAAAAGGCCGGCGTCGGCAGCAGGGAGACATCGCCGTAGTGGCTGCGGTGCGCGGCATAGTCCTTGAATACCTTCGGATACATCAAGTAGGAAGCGAGGTCGGTGTCGCCCACCTTGCGCCCCACCGCCGCCTCGGCCTCGGTGCGCTTCGCCTCGAGGTCGACGTCGGGCATGGAGTCGCCGGCGCGTCCGGGAAGCGGTGTGTCGCCGCGCAATACCTTCTTCTGCAATGCCTCGGGGAAACCATCGGGCGGGTAGCCCAGTTCGCCCTTCATGAGCGAGATCACCGATTCGGGAAAGGCGATCTCGCGCGCCGGGTCGCGCACCTGCGCCGGCGTGAGGTCGTTGGCCACCATGAAGAGGGCCATGTCGCCCACCACCTTGGAGGTCGGCGTCACCTTGACGATGTCGCCGAAGAGCAGGTTCACCTCGGCGTAGGCCTTCGACACCTCGGCCCAGCGGTGCTCGAGGCCCATGGCGCGCGCCTGCTCGCGCAGGTTGGTGTATTGGCCGCCCGGCATCTCGTGGCGGTAGACGTCGGCGGTGCCGGAGCGGATGTCCGCCTCGAAGGGCGCGTAGTAGCGGCGCACGCCCTCCCAGTAGAGCGACAGTGCCTGCATGGCATCGAGATCCACGCCGGAGTCGCGCGGCGAACCGGCGAGCGCGGCGGCGATCGAGCCGAGGTTGGGCTGCGAGGTGAGCCCGCTCATGGCATCCAGCGCGCCGTCGACGGCATCGACGCCCGCTTCCACCGCCGCCAGCACGCTGGCCGCGGCAATGCCGCTGGTGTCGTGAGTGTGGAAGTGGATGGGCAGACCGACCTCCTGCTTCAGCACACGCACCAGCTCGGCAGCGGCACGCGGCTTGCACACGCCGGCCATGTCCTTGATGCCGAGGATGTGCGCGCCGGCCTTCTCCAGCTGCTTGGCCAGATCGACGTAGTACTTCAGGTTGTATTTCGGCCGCTTCGCATCGAACAGATCGCCGGTGTAGCAGATGGCCGCCTCGCACAGGGCACCCTCCGCGCGCACGGCGTCCATCGCCACGCGCATGTTGTCCACCCAGTTGAGCGAATCGAAGACACGGAAGACATCGACGCCCTCCTTCGCCGCCTGTTTGACGAAGTAGCGCACGACGTTGTCGGCGTAGTTGGTGTAGCCGACCGCGTTGGAGGCGCGCAGCAGCATTTGCAGCAGCACGTTGGGCACGGCCTCGCGCAGGCGCGCCAGGCGCTCCCACGGGTCTTCCTTGAGGAAGCGCAACGCCACGTCGAAGGTCGCCCCGCCCCAGCATTCGAGCGAGAACAAATCCGGCAGCAGGCGCGCATAGTGCGGCGCGATCTCCAGCATGTCGTGCGAGCGCATGCGCGTGGCGAACAGGCTCTGGTGCGCATCGCGCAGCGTGGTGTCGGTGAGCAGCACGCGTTTCTCGGACTTCATCCAGGCGGCAAACTTTTCGGCGCCGAGTTCCTGCAGGCGGTCGCGCGTGCCGGCGGGCGGCGCGGCAGCGAGATCGCAGCGTGGCTTGATGGGCTTCGCCAGCGGCAGCACCGGCACGCCCGTCAACACTCGGCCCTTCATCTCCGGGTTGCCGTTCACCGCCACTTCACCGAGGAACTTCAGCAGCCGCGTGGCGCGGTCGCGGCGGCGCTGGAACCTGAACAGCTCCGGCGTCTCGTCGATAAAGCGCGTGGTGCACTCGCCCGAGCGGAACAGCGGATGGTCGATGACGTTCTCGAGGAACTGCAGGTTGGTGGCGACGCCGCGGATGCGGAACTCGCGCAGCGCGCGGTCCATGCGTGCGCCCGCCTCGTCGGGTGTGTGGCCCCAGGCCGTCACCTTCACCAGCAGCGAATCGTAGTACGGCGTGATGACCGCGCCGGCATAGGCGGTGCCGCCGTCGAGGCGGATGCCGAAACCGGCGGCGCTGCGATACACGGCGATGCGGCCGTAGTCCGGCGTGAAGCCGTTCTCCGGGTCCTCCGTGGTGACGCGGCACTGCACGGCATGGCCGTTCAGCCTGATGTCTTCCTGGCGCGGCACATAGCTGTCCTCGTCGCCGATGCGCTTTCCCTCGGAGAGGCGGATCTGCGCCTTGACGATGTCGATGCCCGTCACCTGCTCGGTCACCGTGTGCTCGACCTGGATGCGCGGGTTCACCTCGATGAAGTAGAACGCGTCGGTGTCGGCGTCCATGAGGAACTCCACCGTGCCGGCGTGCGTGTAGTGCGCGGCGCGGGCCAGCTTGAGGGCCGCGTCGCACAGCTCGGCACGGCGTTCATCGCGAAGGTAGGGCGCCGGGGCGCGTTCGACGACCTTCTGGTTGCGCCGCTGCACCGAGCAGTCGCGTTCGAAGGCATGCACCAGTGCGCCGTGGGTATCACCGAGCACCTGCACCTCGACGTGGCGCGCGCGGCGCACCAGCTTCTCCAGGTACACCTCGTCGTTGCCGAAGGCCGCGGCCGCCTCGCGCCGCGCCACTTCCATCGCCGGGGCCAGCTCGGCCTCCGTCTCCACCACGCGCATGCCGCGGCCGCCGCCGCCCCAGCTCGCCTTGAGCATGAGCGGGTAGCCGACCTGCGCTGCCAGCTTCTTCGCCGCCTCCGGGTCGGCCGGCAGGGCGCCGGTGGCCGGCATCACCGGCACGCCGGCCCTCTGCGCCAGTTCGCGCGCCGACACCTTGTTGCCCAGGGTGCGCATCACCGCCGGCTGCGGCCCGATGAAAACGATGCCGGCCGCGGCGCAGGCCGCGGCAAAATCCGGGTTCTCGGAGAGGAAGCCGTAGCCCGGATGGATGGCGTCGGCATGCGCCTCCTTCGCCACGCGGATGATGTCCTCGATGTCGAGATAGGCCTGGATCGGCTTCTTGCCGGCGCCGACGAGGTAGGACTCGTCCGCCTTGAAGCGGTGCAGCGCGAAGCGGTCCTCGTTGGAATAGATGGCCACCGTGCGGATGCCCAGCTCGGACGCGGCGCGCATGACGCGGATGGCGATTTCGCTGCGGTTGGCGACGAGGAGGCTGCGGATTTTCTTCATGGTTAAAGTGGGCAGGCGGACAAGAAAAACGGGCCGGTGGCCCGTATCGCGTGCGAGTTTACCCCAGCAAGCTGCAACGCCGCATTTAGGGTATTTATGACCGCAGGAAATCCCCGTGGGATGTATTCCCCAAGGCAGGCTTGGGGCGGCCTGCCTTCATCGCCTGGAGCGGGTGTCGCCGTCCCGCCGCGGCGAGTGCCGGCCCTTGTTTCTGTGGTGCTGGCTTTCCCGCTAGCGCCAATCAGGGAAAGTCAGTCCCGGCAGCACGGCGAGGGCGGCACGGGTACGGCGCGTTCCTTGATCTCGTTGGTCGTGAGGATCATTGCGGCGGCGACAGGGCAGAGGACATTCTATAAAATGGCCTGCGCTCATCCATTCTGGCCTGACCTGAAGAAGAAGAATTGCAGCTCGACATCCGCACCCTGATCTTCAACCTGCTGCTGTTCGCGCTGGTTTTTGCCATCGGCATTTTCCTGCTGCAGCGCAGCCAGCCGCGCCTGCACGCCCTGCGCTGGTGGTCGGCGGCGATCGTCGCCGCCGGTGCGGGCTTCCTGCTGCTGGCACTGCGCGACAGCATCCCGGATTTTCTCTCGATCATCGTCGCCAACGATCTGCTGCTGGTGGCCCTGTGCTTTTTCCACGAAGGCGTCGCCCGCTTCCGCCGCCAGGCGGGCGCTTACGCTCGGTGGCTCTTTCCGCTGCTGCTCGTCGTCCTTACGCTGCTGCTGCTGTACTGCACATATTCCGCGCCGAGCGTGGCGGCGCGCATCCTGGCCGTGACGCTGATCAATGCGATCCCGGCCATCCTCGCAGCGCGGCTGCTCGTCAGAGAGATTCCGCGCAGCCTGCGGTCTTCGCATTACTTCACCGCCGCCGGCTTCGCCCAGTTTGCCGCCGTCTCGGTCGTCCGCGCCATCCACACGCTGATCTACCCTCCCGCCGAACTGATGGCGGCCGGGCCGGTGCAGGCCATGACCTTCCTCTCGATCTTCTTCCTGCTGGTGGTGACGTCCTTCGGCTGCGTCTGGATGGTCTCCGCCTACCTGGCCGAGGAGCTGGAACAACTGGCCCGCACCGATCCACTCACGGGTGCCATGAACCGCCTGGCGCTGGACGAAACCCTCGCGCGCGAACTCGCCCGCGCGCGTCGCGGCAAGCAGCCGCTGTCGCTGCTGATGTTCGACCTGGATCGTTTCAAGACACTCAACGATCGCCTCGGCCATCAGGCCGGTGATGCGGCCTTGAAGCGCGTCACTGCCGTCACGCTGCAGCAACTGCGCGCCACCGACCAGCTGGCGCGCTACGGCGGGGAGGAATTCGTCGTCATCCTGCCCGACGCAGACAAGGCGCACGCCATCGACACGGCGCAGCGTCTGCGCAAGCGGGTCGAGGCCCTCAACATCGATCGCGGCGACGGCATGATCCTGACGGCGAGCTACGGCGTGTCGACCTTCCCCGAGGACGGCGAAGACCAGGACACTCTCGTCGGCCGCGCCGACGCCACGATGTACGCCGCCAAACAGGCCGGGCGCAATTGCGTCATGGCCGACACGGGACCCGCCTGAGTCAGGCCATTGCCTCCAGGGCCGTGTCAACCGTGTCAAGTGCCTCCGCACGCTCCAGTTCGCGTACGCGACGGTACAGGGCTTCCGCCTCGGGGTAATTGCGCCGCAGCAGGCCGAGCCACTGCTTGAACCGGCCCGGGGCGTGGCGCGGCGCCAGCTTCGCCCGTACTTGCCGCCAGAACGTCGCCAGCAGCGGCTGCAGCGCGTGCCAGTCGGCGGCGCCGACGGCTTCGTCACGTTCGCCGCGGATGCGCTGCGACAGGAAAGGATCGGCGACCGCGCCACGGCCGAGCATGACATCTGAACAGCCGGTGACGGCACGGATGGCGCGCCAGCCGGCGACGTCCCACACCTCGCCATTGGCGATCACCGGCAGCGCCACCGCCTCGCGGATGCGCGCCACCCATTCCCAGCGCACCTGCGGCCGGTAGCCATCGCTGCGGGTACGCGCATGCACCGCCAGCGCCTGCACGCCACCGGCTTCCAGCGCCCGCGCACAGTCGAGGGCGCGCGCAGTGTCGGCGATGCCCAGGCGCATCTTGGCAGTGACGGGAATCGCCTGCGGCACGGCCGCGCGCACGGCGGCGGCAATGCGCTGCAGCAGCTCCGGTTCGTCGAGCAGCGACGCACCGCCGCGGTGGCGATTCACCAGCGGCGCCGGGCAGCCAAAGTTGAGGTCGATGCCGGCCGGATTGAGTTCGGCCAGGCGCGCGGCGTTCTCCGCCAGGCAGACCGGATCCGAGCCCATCAACTGCACCCGCACCGGGGTACCCGATTCAGTGCGCGCGCCGTTCAGCAACTCCGGGCTGACGCGCATGAAGCTCTTGCGCGGCAGCAGTGTGCCGGAGACGCGCACGAACTCGGTGACGGCCCAGTCATAGCGCCCAGTGCGCGTCAGCACGCCGCGCAGGATGTCGTCGGCGAGGCCTTCCATGGGGGCGAGGATGAGGCGGGACATAGAGTGGGGGGCAGCCGTCATCCCCGCGCAAGCGAGGATCCAGCGGCATGCGGAAAACCCTGGATTCCCGCGTTCGCGTGAATGACGATCATTTGCTTACGCGTAGCTGAAAAAGCCCTTGCCCGTCTTGCGCCCGAGGTAACCCGCCTCGACCATCTCCACCAGTAGCGGCGCGGGGCGGTATTTCGGGTCCTTGAAGCCGTCGAAGAGCACGTTCATCACCGCCAGTTGCACGTCGAGGCCGATCATGTCGCACAGCGCCAGCGGGCCGATCGGGTGGTTGGCGCCGAGTTTCATCGCCTCGTCGATCTGCGCGGCGGTGGCGAGATTCTCGCCGAGGGCGAAGATGGCCTCGTTGATCATCGGGCAGAGCATGCGGTTCACGACGAAGCCCGGGCTGTTCCTCACCTGCACCGGCGACTTGCCGACCTTCTTCGACACGGCCTCGACCGCCGCGTAGGTGGCGTCGGACGTCTGCAGGCCGCGGATCAGTTCCACCAGCGCCATCAGCGGCACCGGATTGAAGAAGTGCATACCGATCACCTTCTCCGGGCGCTGCGTTGCCGCCGCCAGCTTGGTGATGGAGATCGACGAGGTGTTGCTGGCAATGACGGCCTCGGCCTTCGCCAGCGCGTCGAGCTGCTTGAAGATCTTCAGCTTGAGCTCGAGGTTCTCGGTGGCGGCCTCGATGATGAGGTCGCTGTCCTTCAGCGCCGCCAGGTCGGTGGCCGTCTGGATGTGCGCCAGTGCCGCCGCCTTCTGCTCGGCGGTCATCTTTTCCTTCTTGATGAGGCGGTCGAAGCTGCCGGAAATGGTACTCACGGCACGCTCGAGCGCGGCTTGCGCCACGTCGGTCATGATCACCTCCAGCCCGGCGGCGGCGCAGGCCTGCGCAATGCCGTTGCCCATCGTGCCGGCGCCGACGACGCCGATTTTTTTGATTTCCATACGATTCCTTTCCGTTTCCGCGGCTGCGCCCACCCGGCGCCCCGACAACCTGCAAGTGTACAGGAGTCAGGCGGGCAATTTGTCGCCGCGATTATGACCGTAGGAAATCCCTTCGGGACACAAACACTGCAATACGGCCAACTCCCGTAAAATCGCGATTCACGCCGAACGCCCTCCATGCACAACGATTCCCTCCTCCGCCGCAGCCTCGACGCCGTCTGGCACCCGTGTACGCAAATGAAGCTGCACGAAACCCTGCCGCTGGTGCCGATCCGCTCGGGCGAAGGGCCTTGGCTGATCGACTTCGAGGGCCGCCGCTACCTGGACGCCATCAGCTCCTGGTGGGTGAACCTCTTCGGCCACGCCAACCCGCGCATCAATGTCGCCCTGCGCGAGCAGCTCGAACGACTCGACCACGTCATGCTGGCCGGCTTCACCCACGAGCCGGTGGTGGAACTCTCGGAAAAACTCGCCGCACTCACCGGCCACCAACTGGGCCACTGCTTCTACGCCTCCGACGGCGCCTCGGCGGTGGAGATCGCCCTGAAGATGAGTTTCCACTTCTGGCGCAACAGCGGCCGGCCGAACAAGACGCGCTTCCTCAGCCTCACCGGCAGCTACCACGGCGAGACCCTCGGCGCGCTGGCAGTCACCGACGTCGCCCTCTTCCGTGACGCCTACGCGCCGCTGTTGCGCGCCAGCGACACCGTGCCCAGCCCCGATTGGCGGCAGGCCGCGCCCGGTCAGACGCCGCGCGACGCGGCAGTAGCGGCCGCCGCCGCACTGGAAGCATGGCTCGCCGAGCACCACCACGAAATCGCGGCCCTCATCGTCGAACCGCTGGTGCAATGCGCCAGCGGCATGGCCATGCACGATGCGGAATACCTGCGCCGCGCACGCGCCCTGTGCGACCACCACGATGTACACCTGATCGCCGACGAGATCGCCGTCGGCTGCGGCCGCAGCGGCACCTTCTTCGCCCACGAGCAGGCCGGCATCGTGCCGGATTTCCTCTGTCTGTCGAAGGGCATTTCCGGCGGCACGCTGCCGCTGTCGGTGGTGATGGCGACGGACGCCGTGTATGCCGCCTTCTACGACGACAGCACGGCGCGCGGCTTCCTTCACTCGCACTCCTACACCGGCAACCCACTCGCCTGCCGCGCCGCGCTGGCAACGCTGGACATCTTCGAGACGGACGGCGTCATCGCCGCCAATCGTCGCCTCGCCGCACAGCTCAATGCCGCCTCGGCGCCGCTCGCCGCCGATCCGCGTGTGCGCCACTTCCGCAACACGGGCATGATCTGGGCCTTCGACGTCAATACCGACGACCCGCTCTTCGCGCGCCGCTTCCACCAGGCAGCGATGGAACGCGGCCTGCTGCTGCGCCCGCTCGGCAACACCGTGTACTTCATGCCGCCCTATGTCATCGGCGGCGAGGAGATCAAGCTGCTCGTCAGCGGCACACAGGCGGCACTCGACGCCGTATTCCAGTGACTGACTTTTACGAAGAACTCGCCGCGCTCGACACGCTGGCGCTGCGGCGCCAGCGTCGCCTCGTCGATTCGCCCTGCGCGCCGGAACTCGTTGTCGGCGGCCGCCGCATCCTCGCCTTCAGCAGCAACGACTACCTCGGCCTCGCCAACGACCCGGCGCTCGTCGCCGCAGCGCAGGAAGGTGCCCGTCTGTATGGCGTCGGCGCCGGCGCCTCGCCGCTCATCACCGGCCACATGGCGCCGCATGCCCGGCTCGAACGCCGCCTCGCGGAATTCACCGGCATGGAACGCGCGCTGCTCTTCTCCACCGGCTACCTCGCCAATCTCGGCGTGGTGCCGGCGCTGACTTCTCGCGGCGACGCCCTCTTCTCCGACCGCCTCAACCACGCCTCGCTCATCGATGCCGCTCGCCTGTCGCGCGCCGAGCTGCATGTCTATCCACACCTCGACCTCGCCGCACTCGAAACTGCGCTCACCGCCACGCGGGCAAAGCGCAAGCTCATCGTTACCGATGCCGTCTTCAGCATGGACGGCGACCTCGCGCCATTGCCCGGTCTGCTGCAACTCGCCGAGCGCCACGATGCCTGGCTGCTGGTGGACGACGCCCACGGCTTCGGCGTGCTCGGGCCGCAGGGGCGCGGCGCGGTGGCGCATTTCGGCCTCGCCTCGCCGCGACTGCTGCTCATGGGCACCCTGGGCAAGGCGGCGGGCGCGGCGGGCGCCTTCGTCGCCGGCGCGGGGAACACCATCGAGTGGATTCTGCAGAAGGCGCGCAGCTACATCTTCAGCACCGCCGAGCCGCCGCTGATCGCCCACGCCCTGCTGACGGGCATCGATCTCATCGAGCAGGGCGATGCGCGCCGCCGCCATCTCGCCGGGCTCATCGCGCAACTGCGCGGCGCACTCAAGCTCAGGCGCTGGCAACTGCTGCCGTCCGACACCGCCATCCAGCCACTGCTGATCGGCGACAACGCCGAGACGATGGACGTGGCGAACAAGCTGTTCGAGCGCGGCTTGTGGGTGCCGGGTATCCGCCCGCCCACCGTGCCGGCCGGCACGGCACGGCTGCGCATCGCGCTTTCCGCCGCGCATAGTGGGAATCAGGTCGGGCAGCTCGCCGCCGCACTGATGCAACTCGAAGGCGAGCTTGCATGAACCTCTTTGTCACGGGCACCGACACCGGGATCGGCAAGACACTGGCCAGTTGCGCGCTGCTGCATGCCTACGCCGGCAAGGGGCTGCGCACAGTCGGCATGAAACCGGTCGCGGCGGGCATAAACGCCGACGGCGTCAATGAGGATGTGGTGCAGTTGCGCGCGGCGAGCAGCATAGACGCGCCTCATGACCTGATGAATCCCTGTCTGCTGCGCGCACCGCTGGCACCGCACATCGCGGCGCAGCACGAAGGCGCGACGATCAGCATGGCGCGCATCGTCGCTGCCTACGGGGCGCTGTGCGCGCAGGCCGAGTGCGTCATCGTCGAGGGTGTGGGCGGTTTTCGCGTACCGCTAGGCGAGCGCTGGGACAGCGCCGATCTCGCCGCGCGCCTGGGCCTGCCGGTGGTGCTGGTGGTGGGCATGCGCCTGGGCTGCATCAACCACGCCCTGCTGACGCAGGAAGCAGTCGTTGCGCGCGGCTTGCGGCTCGCCGGCTGGATCGCCAACCGCATCGATGCGCACATGGTGTGCGCGGAGGAAAACATTGCCGCGCTGGCAGCACGCCTCAATGCGCCGCTGCTCGGCGTGCTGCCGCATCAGGCAGCGCCCGACGCGGCAGGCATGGCAAGGCTGCTGACGCTCCCGGCCGCTTGAATGAGGACGTTTTCATGATGACGGAGAAAACGGGGGCAGTGGTGATCGGCGCGGGCGTGGTCGGCCTCGCCTGTGCGCGGGCGCTGGCCCTGCGCGGCATCGAGACCGTCATCCTCGAAGCCAATGCTTCAATCGGCATGGAGACCAGTTCGCGCAACAGCGAAGTCATCCATGCCGGGCTCTACTATCCCGCCGGCTCGCTCAAGGCGCGCCTGTGCGTGGCCGGCAAGGCCCTGCTCTACGATTTTTGCGCCACGCACCACGTTGCCCATCGCCGCTGCGGCAAGCTGCTCGTCGCCACCACGGCAGGCCAGGAGGAAGCGCTGGCCGCGCTACGGCGCAAGGCCGAAGCCAACGGCGTGAGTGACTTGCAGCCGCTGACGGCGGCGCAGGCGAAGTCACTCGAACCGGAATTGCGCGCCAGCGCCGCGCTGCTTTCGCCGTCCACCGGCATCGTCGACAGCCACGGCCTCATGCAGGCGCTGCTTGGCGAGGCCGAGGCGCACGGCGCCGCGCTCGCCCTGAAAAGCCCGCTGCTGCGCGCCGAGGCCGAGGCGACCGGCGGTGGCTTCCTGCTGGAAGTGGGTGGCACGGAACCGATGCGGCTGCAAACCGGCATGCTGATCAATTCGGCGGGCCTGCAGGCGGCGCGGGTCGCTGCCGCCATCGACGGGTTGGACGCGCGCCACGTGCCGCGCCTGCATCTGGCGCGGGGCCATTATTTCTCGCTTGCCGGCTGTGCACCTTTCTCGCGCCTGGTCTATCCCCTGCCCGAGCCGGGCGGGCTGGGCGTGCATGTCACGCTCGACCTCGGCGGCCAGGCGCGCTTCGGCCCCGACGTGGAGTGGGTCGACGCCATCGACTATGCGGTCGATCCGCGCCGCGCCGAGGTTTTCTATGGAGAGGTGCGCAAGTACTGGCCGGGCCTGGCAGACGGTGCCCTGCAGCCGGCCTATGCCGGCATCCGCCCGAAGCTCGCCGGACCGGGCGCGCCCCAGGCCGACTTTCTCGTGCAGACACACACCACGCACGGCCTGCCCGGCCTCATCAACCTGTTCGGCATCGAGTCGCCGGGACTGACCGCTTGCCTCGCCCTGGGCGAACACGTCTGCGAGGAACTGAACCTTTGATATTGGCACCCTAGATGAAAAAGCTGGCACTCGTCCTCGACACCAACGTGGTGCTCGACCTGCTGCATTTTCGCGATGCTGCCGCCGCGCCGATCCACGAGGCCCTGCGCAGCGGCCGGGCAACCTGCATCTGCAATGCCGCCTGCCGCGATGAATTGGCTCATGTGCTGAGCTACCCGCAGTTCAAGATTGCCACTGATGAAGCCCACCGCATCCTCGACGAGTACGCTGCCTTGGTGCAGATCTGCAACGACACCACAAGCGGCGCGCTGCCGCCATGCCGCGACCCGGATGATCAGAAATTCCTCGAACTGGCGCAGGCGGCCAGGGCCGATCTGCTCGTCACCAAGGACAAGGCGCTGCTGGCGCTGGCAAGGAAGGCTGACCGGCTCGGCTTTCGCATCGCCACGCCGGCGGCAGCAGCAGAACTGCTGGAAGCGGTTTAGGTGGCTTAGGCGGGAAGCTTTGCCAGCGTCGCAGGCGTCAGCGGCAACCAGGCGCCGCCGACCTGAACATCGACTTTCTCGTAGGGAATGGCCAGATTCGGACTCAGCTTGTTGGTCTGGCTCACTGCGTCGTCAACGCCGAAATAGATCACGCCCGAGGCCAGGTTGCGCTCATCCGGGATGCGCGTCACCTCGGCGAAGAGCGCATTGCGCTCCGGGATGCGCACGATCACGGTATTCTCGCCATTGGCCGCGGGCACCCGCGTCTGGCATTCGAGGCGATAGACGGCACGGTTCGCCGGCAACTGCTTGCGCACCGTTTCCAGCATTTTCTGGGGATAATCGTGCGGCGGCCCGAACTGCCGCTCGAGGCGCAACACCCGCTCTTCCGCCTTCCGCAAGCGGTCGAGCTTTTCAGCGCGATAGACGTAATTTGTCATGCTTGGCACCCTCTGTTGGCCGTCCGTCCTTGCGCCATGCCTCGCCCTTGCGGGTCGCAGCGTGGCGTCATTTATTTGACACGCATATTAGCATTGGATACTGAATCCGCAAGGCACTTATTCACGAACTTGGCCCCCATGACCACCGCCCTCACCCTGCTCAACGACATCTTCGGCTACCCTGCCTTCCGCGGGGCGCAGGCCGAGATCATCGAGCGGGTCGCCGCCGGCGACGACGCGCTGGTGCTCATGCCCACCGGCGGCGGCAAGTCGCTCTGCTACCAGATCCCGGCCCTGCTGCGCCCGGGCACGGCCCTCGTCATTTCGCCGCTCATCGCGCTGATGCAGGACCAGGTGGCGGCGCTGCTTGAAGCCGGCGTGCGCGCCGCCTGCATCCATTCCGGGCAATCGGCGACGGAAGCCGATCGCGCCGAACGCGCCTTCACGGAGGGCAGGCTCGACCTGCTCTACGTCTCGCCGGAGCGGCTGCTGTCGCCCTACTTCACCAGCCTGCTGGTAAAGGCCGCCCCTCATGGTCTTGCCCTCTTCGCCATCGACGAGGCACATTGCGTCTCGCAATGGGGTCACGACTTCCGCCCGGAGTACCTCAAGCTCACCTTCCTCCATGAGCGCTACCCCGAGGTGCCGCGCATCGCCCTGACGGCCACTGCCGACGAGACGACGCGCAAGGAGATCATCGCCAACCTGCACCTCGAAGGCGCGCGCGTCTTCATCGCCAGCTTCGACCGTCCCAACATCCGCTACCGGATCGTCGAGAAGGCCAACGCCCGTGCCCAGTTGCTGGCCTTCCTGCGCGCCGAGCATGAGGGCGAGTGCGGCATCGTCTATTGCCTGTCGCGGCGCAAGGTGGAGGAGACGGCAGCCTGGTTGTGCGCCGAGGGCCTCCGCGCCCTGCCCTATCACGCCGGCATGGACTCCCCTGTGCGCGAGCGCAACCAGACCACCTTCCTGCGCGAGGACGGCGTGGTGATGGTGGCGACCATCGCCTTCGGCATGGGCATCGACAAACCCGACGTGCGCTTCGTCGCCCACCTCGACCTGCCGAAGAGCATCGAGGGCTACTACCAGGAAACCGGCCGCGCCGGCCGTGACGGCCTGCCCGCCGACGCGTGGATGGCCTACGGCCTCGCTGACGTCGTGCAGCAGCGGCGCATGATCGCCGAGTCCCCGGCGGACGAGCGCCACAAGCGCGTCGCCAGCGCCAAGCTCGACGCCCTGCTCGGCCTGTGCGAGACCAGCGCCTGCCGCCGCCAGCGCCTGCTCGCCTACTTCGACGAAGACAGCGGCCCCTGCGGCAACTGCGACACCTGCCTCGAGCCGCCGCAGACCTGGGACGGCACCGAGGCCGTGCGCAAGGCGCTGTCCTGCGTCTATCGCAGCGGCCAGCGCTTCGGTGCCGGCCACGTCATCAGCGTACTCATGGGCCGCAACGACGAGCGCGTGCGCCAGTGGCAGCACGACAAGCTGTCCACCTTCGGCATCGGCGCCGACATCCCGGAAAAGGAGTGGCGCGGCATCTTCCGCCAGATGGTGGCGCTCGGCCTGCTGGCGGTCGACCACGCCCACGGCGCCCTGACCCTCACCGCCACCAGCCGCCCCGTGCTGAAGGGCGGGCAGGCGGTGCCGCTACGCCGCGCGCCGGAGAAGAGGAAGGCTGCCACGCCGAAGAGCCGCCGCATCGATGCCGAACTCACGGCCGAGGAACACGCCCTCTTCGAGCGCCTGCGCGCCTGGCGCGCCGCAACCGCAAAGGAACACGGCGTGCCCGCCTACGTCATCCTCCACGACGCCACGCTGTTGGGACTGGTGCGCGCGCGACCGCAATCGACCGAAGCGATGCGCCACATCCCCGGCATCGGTGCACGCAAGCTGGAAAATTACGGCGAGGCGCTGCTTGGGCTGCTATGTTCGCCGTATCACGGCGGCTGACTTTTGCGACTGCGGGAAAGCGCGCTGAAGACCATCGTGAAATCAATTCGAACACAACCTCTTTTTCTTGTAGCACTATTGTGCTACAGTGAGACAAGCTCATGAACTGGAGGCCATCATGACCACAACGACGATCCGCCTGCCGGAGACCCTTAAAGCCCGAGTTGCCGCCGCCGCCAAGCGGGCAGGCACAACCTCGCACAGTTTCATCCTGGAGGCCATCGCGGAGAAAGCGGAGCAGGAGGAGCGGCGCGCGGATTTCAACCAAGTCGCCGAAGAACGCTACGCCCGCATCGTGGCCGCGGGAAAAACGATCCCCTGGAATGAAATGCGCGGCTACCTGGAAGACCGGCTGGCCGGCGGGAAAGCCAAGCGCCCGAGCGCCCGCAAGCTGACGCGCTGACGCAGCGATCCGAATGTCGCGCATCGAGCTGGCGCCCGAACTGGCGGACGACTTCGAGCGCATCTTCGATCATCTGACGCAACATGAAATCGAAGATGCGCCGTCACGCATCGGCGAAATCATCCGCGCGATCGACGTACTCGAACACAACCCGCTCATTGGCCGGCCGGCCCAGGATGACAAGCGCGAACTGGTGATCGGACGCCGCTCCCGCGGCTACGTCGCCCTGTACCACTACGTTGCCGAGATCGATACGGTCTTCGTACTGGCGTTGCGCGGCCAGAAGGAAGCGGGTTACAAATGATTTCCGCGCACTTGCGAATAAAGCGATTCCCTTAAATTGATTTGCGCTTGGCTTGCTAAGTTCGCCGTACCCTGGCGGCTGACTTTCCAGCGCAGCATGGCAGCATCAGAAAAAACGCTGGCGCAACGCGCGGCGGTCTGTATAATGCGCATTGTGCAATGCAGCAAGCAGTAATTCTCCAGCCCGCAAGCTTCCATATATATCGGGCTCACGTGACTGTATTCCACACACAGTCTCCGTCCTCGATCTCTCCCGCCTTTCCTTTCAGAACGGCATGAGTTGTTGCCGGTGATACCGCGTCGCCTACGGGCTTGAGTCCCATGGTCGCGACGCTCATTTACTTGAAAAGGAAAGAGCCATGGCATTTGCCCAGCTCGGTTTGAATCCGTTTGTCGTCCAGGCCGTTGAGGCCAGCGGCTACACTGAACCCACCGCCGTGCAGATTCAGGCGATACCCGCCACGCTGGAAGGCGTGGATCTGCTCGTCTCCTCGCAGACGGGCAGCGGCAAGACGGCGGCCTTCATGCTGCCCTGCCTGCATCGCCTGGCCGAGCCCTCAGCGTTGCCCGGCCGCGGCCCGCGCGTGCTGGTGCTGACGCCGACGCGCGAACTGGCACAGCAGGTGACCCGCGCCGCCGAAACCTACGGCAAGTTCCTCAAGCGCCTGCGCATCGTCGCCGCCGTCGGCGGCGCGCCGCTGCACGTCCAGGCCAAACTGCTGTCGCAGCCGGTCGACGTCGTCGTTGCCACACCGGGCCGTCTGATCGATCACCTGGAACGCGGTCGCATTGACTTCTCGCGCCTTGAGACACTGATCCTCGACGAGGCCGACCGCATGCTCGACATGGGCTTCATCGACGACATCGAGGCCATCATCGCGCGCACGCCGCAAAACCGGCAGACGCTGCTCTTCTCCGCTACGCTGGAAGGCGTCGTCGGCCGCCTTGCCCAGCGCGTGACGAAGAACGCCCGCCGCATCGAAATCACGACGGCGCCCGAGCTGAAGGCGAAAATCGAGCAGCGCATCCATTTCGCCGATGACTTCTCGCACAAGTCACGCCTGCTCGATCACCTGCTACGCGACACCGAACTCTCCCAGGCGCTGGTGTTCACCGCGACCAAAAAATCCGCCGATGATCTCGCCGTGCAGCTGCGCGGCGAAGGCTTCTCCGCCGAGGCGCTGCATGGCGACATGAACCAGCGCGACCGCAACCGCACCCTGCTGGCGCTGCGCCAGGGTCGCACGCGCGTGCTGGTGGCGACCGACGTCGCCGCGCGCGGCATCGACGTGCCGGGCATCAGCCACGTCATCAACTTCGACCTGCCGCGCCAGGCCGAGGACTACGTGCACCGCATCGGCCGCACCGGCCGCGCCGGCCGCGAGGGCATCGCCATCAGCCTGGCGGCGCATTTCGAGAAGCGGCAGATCCGCGACATCGAGCGCTATACGGCGCAGGCCATCCGCGTGGGCGTCATTCCCGGCCTCGAGCCCAAGGCACGCCCAGCGCGCCCCGAAGGTTTCGGCGACAAGCGCCGTACCTCAGCACCCCGCCCGACGGGCGGCTACGGCAAGGGAAATGGCAACGGCTATGGCAGCAAGGGGGGCTACGGCGACCGGAAAGCCGCCTTTGGCGAGAAACGGACGTCGCTCGGGGAAAAATCCGGCTTTGGCCACCGCGAAGGCACACGCCCCGGCAGCGACAAACGCAGTGCACCGAGCGGCGCCAAGCGGCGTGCCTACGGTAACAGCTACTGACCTTCACGCCCGCCCCGCACGGGGCGGGCGGCTTATCTGCGGCCGCTGAAATGCCACCAGCCGTCGCGATGACGACCCCGGCGCAGTAGACCCGCAGAGATCAGGCCCAGCAGCACGAAGCCCAGGGCATACTTGAAGGCGATCGGCCCGAAGCCAAAAAGAGCCGGAATCGACCAGTTCCACATCAGCCGGATCACCAGCGCCGCGCCGAGCAGCGAGCCCAGTCCCACCAGCAGAATACCCAGCATGTTTCCGTAACGCCGCATTTCCCCCTCCTTTCAAGCTCCAACTTCAAACACGCGAACCGGCCCGGGCGGGTTTCGCCCGCAGCGGATTCAACCCACGCTCCATCGCATTCAGGGTGTTCAGGGTCACATCGAGATCGGCCGCGGGAATCCGCTTCGCCAGATCGGACAGCAGACGCGTCTCGCGCCGCCGGATCGCCTCGTACGCCCGCGTGCCGGCCACGTTCAGGCGCAGCAGCGGCGAGCGCAGGTGATCGGGATTGTCGAGGCACTCCACGAGATCCGCCGCCAGCAACGCGTTGACGACGATCTGGATGTGCTGGCGGCTGACGCCTTTCTCCCGCGCGATCTGCGGCACCCGACACGGTCCACGCGCATGCAGGGTCTCCAGCACCGCGCACATGCTGGCAGTGATGCCCAACTCGGCATGGCTGCGCTCGGCCGCACCGGCGAGGGCATGAAACAGCCGCCTTATTGTTTGCATGGTCTGTATGGCTTGGTTGGCCTGGGCCAGCGGTCGGGCGGAGGTTGCCGAGACGGAATCGTGCACCTTCATCTTGGCGATTTGACATGTTTATTGTCATATTGTCAAGTATATTGTCGTTTCAAGAAAACCCCGCTTGCGCGTGGTCGAGGGAGTAAAATCGCCAGCCGAACCTGAGGACATGCCATGAAGAGAAGCCGCTTCGCCCGCCGGGGCGCACTGAACCGCGACGCCGAACAGCTTGCCCGCCTGGCCGGCGGCCTCGGCGCCTCCGCCAGCCGCATCGAGGATACTTTCTGGGAAACCCGGCTCGCCGAGGCCGTCGACCGGCAATTGCGCACCGGCAACGAGGACACGCTCAACGTCGCCCTTGATCACCTCTTCGGCGCCAACGGCCGCGCCTACGATGCGCTGGCCGATCTCATCGAGTCGCGCGCCGAGGGCGGCGTGCTCGGTACCGGCAACAGTGAGTTCGACGTGGCGATGTTCGCCGCGCCGCTGCTGGCCTGGTCGCGCTTCACAATTCCTTCCGGTCCGCTACCTGCCGGCACGCTCGCTACGGCACGCACCCAGTTGCAGGCCCACACCCTGGCGGCCGGCACGAAGCTCGCGCTGACGGACTTTCTCTACAGCCCGGACCAGTTGCCGCGCGGCTTCGTCGACACCTATCGCCTGGCCAATCAGCTTGCCAAAGCGGCGGCCGATGGCAAGGACGCGCATATCGACCCGCGCCAGTTGCCGGAGACGACCCGCTTCATTTCCGACACGCGCTACCTGATCGGCGCCGTCGTCACCCCGCGCGGCCAGGCCCTGTTCCGCTGGCAGGAGGAGGACGGCTCGCGCGAACAGGCGGCGACGCAATGGATCGCCCAGGGTGGTGCCGCGCTGCAGACGCTGTTCACCGGCTGCGCCCTGGAACCGCTGCTGCCGGATGTCTTCCACGCTGCCTGCCGCAATGCCGACCAGGGCCTGCGCCTGTATTCACTGCGCGCGGCGGCGGCCTTCCTGCAGACGGTGCTCAGCGTCAGGCCACAGCAGTTGCGCGCCGTGGTGGCGCCCTTCCACGAGGAAAGGCTGGAGGAATACCGCATCGGCTTCACCCTCGCCGACTCCAGCGAAGTAGTGCACGGCGTGGTGTGGCCCCTGCTCGGATCCGAGGATGAGACGACCGACTGCGTGGGACAGATCGAGACCGTGCTGGGGGAAGCCGGCATTGGCAGCGTGATCGCACTGGAACAACGTTTTCCGCTGGAGTTCTGCGACGACTGCGGCATGCCGATGTACCCCACGGCGGAAGGCGAAACCGTCCACGCCGAGCTGCCCGAGGACAGCGCACCGGTGTCAGCGCATCTGCACTGAGGCTCCATTAGGGACATTGCCGACCTGCCGCATGCCATGCTAAGGTTTGCGTGCATCCCCTTTCCATGAATGCAACGGAGTACGCGCATCGAATATGAACGACAGCGGTCCCGATCTGCGCAGTTGGCTGAACACCCTCGAACAACACGGAGAGCTCAAACGCATCCGCGCCGAAGTCGACTGGCGTGAGGAGATCGGTGCAATCGCGCGCGTCAATCTGGGCCTGTCGGGGCCGGGACTGCTGTTTGAAAACATCAAGGATCACCAACGCACGCGTTGCACGAAATTCCTCACGGGCAGCCTCGGCAATCGTCGCCACGTATGCCTGATGCTGGGACTGCCTGCCGACACCTCCGAACAGGCCATTGTCCGGCACCTGAAGGCGTGCTATCAGCGCGGCATTCCGCCGATCGTGGTCGACGGCGGTCCGGTCAAGACGCACATATTGGCAGGAGCCGACCTCGACCTGGGCCAGTTTCCCGTGCCCTTCTGGCATCATCTGGATGGCGGCCGCTATATCGACACCTTCTGCGGCGTGGTCACACGCAACCTGAAAAACGACAAGCTCAACGTCGGAATCTACCGCGGACAGGTCATCGCGCCGGACAAGATCGGCAAGCTGCTCATTCCAACCCAGCACTGGGGTGCGCATTTCGCCGAACACCGCGAAACCCAGGCACCCATGCCAGTGGCGATCGTGTATGGCTGGCACGATGTGCTGCCGTTCTGCGCAGGCAGCCCCTTCCCGAAGGAGGTCTGTGAGTACGACATGATGGGCGCCATCCTCGGCCGCCCGGTGGAACTGGTGCGCTGCGAGACGAGCGACCTTCTGGTGCCTGCAAGCGCAGAGATCGTGATCGAGGGCACGATTGATCCGAATCCCGCCACTTTCGAAATGGAGGGGCCTTTCGGGGAGTACCCGGGCTATGCCGGCGGCAGTCCTTCGCCCAA
The DNA here is from genome assembly GCA_018262775.1 of Rhodocyclaceae bacterium. Classification (GTDB taxonomy): domain Bacteria; phylum Pseudomonadota; class Gammaproteobacteria; order Burkholderiales; family Rhodocyclaceae; genus Desulfobacillus. The sequence goes on along the minus strand of JADFDU010000022.1, from coordinate 51,901 downwards.
ACCCGTATTGCGGCTTAAACGCATCACGCACCGTGACGATCCCATTTTGCGCGGCACGCTGGAAGGCGCACGCCCGGGATTTCCGAGCGAGGATTCGCCGCTGTGCGCTTACAGCTGGTCGGCCATCGCCTGGAACATGCTGGAAAATGTCGGTGTCGGCGGCATCACCGACGTCTGGATGCCGCCAGTCGTGACGGGCACCCACATCGTGGTTCAGATCCGCAAGCAGTACCGCGGCCATGCCCAGCAGATCGCCAATGCGCTATGGGGCACCAGTGCCGGCCAATGGTTTTTCAAGAACGTAACAGTAGTCGAAGAAGATATCGATATCCGCGACCGCGAAGCGCTCGAATGGGCATTCGCCTTCCGCGTCAATCCGGCCATGGGTCAATTGCTCACTTTCGGCCCAACCTTCGGCTCGGTGCTCGACCCGTCAACGCCACGCGAGCAGGCCAATCCGCTGAAATACGGCACCGGCTGCTGGACACGAACCCTCATCGACGCCACGCGCAGTTGGGAATTCGAGCGCAACCCGGCGTGGGGGAATCGCCGTTTCCCGCCGATCAACAAGATTCCCGTCGAACTCGAGGCCAAGGTGCGCGCCCGCTGGGAAGAATACGGCATCGGCATCGACTATCTATCGGACGCGAAGCGCGAACAACTGACATACGCCGAACTGGGCAAGCGCTTCGCAGAGTTGTAAATCCATTACCGGAGGACACCGACATGACGATTCGCCAAGCATTCATCGGCCTCACCCTTTTGGCGGCAAGCACCGCCGCCACCGCCGAGATCATCGTCGGCGTAACCGTTTCGACTACCGGTCCGGGCGCCTCGCTGGGGGTGCATTACCGCAACACGTTCAACATGCTGCCCAAGACACTCGGCGGCCAGCCGGTGAAATACATCATTCTCGACGACGCCTCGGATCCCACCCAGGCAGTGAAGAACGCGCGCAAGCTCATCGGCGCGGACAACGCCGACGTCATCATGGGCTCCTCTTCGGTGCCCAACAATCATGCCATCGCCGAGGTCGCCGCCGAACTGAAGACGCCACAGATCGCGCTGGCGCCCATGTCCCTGCCGCCGGAGAAGATGACCTGGACGTTCGTCGTGCCCCAATCCATCCCGCTCATGATCGAGGGCGTGGTCCGGCACATGCAGGCCAACGGCGTGAAAAGCGTGGGTTACATCGGTTTCAACGATCCCTGGGGCGAGGGTATCGACAAGGCTTTCACCGCCCTCGCCGGACCGGCGGGCATCAAGATCGTGGCGAACGAGCGCTACGCCCGCTCCGATACCAGCGTCGAGGCACAGGTGCTGAAGATTGTCGCGGCGAAACCCGATGCGGTGCTGATCGGCGGTTCGGGCACGCCCGGCGCGCTGCCTGCCATCTCGCTCGCCGGGCGCGGCTACAAGGGGCAGCTCTATGGCAACCACGGCATGGTCAACCCCGACTTCATTCGCGTCGGCGCGAAGAGCGTCGAGGGATTGATCGCCCCCACCGGTCCCCTGGTGGCCGTGGAGCAATTGCCGGAATCCAACCCCGTCAAATCCGTGGCCAGCAAGTTCGTCAAGGCCTACGATGCCGCCTACGGCGCGCAGAATCGTAACGCCTTCGCCGGCTACGCCTACGACGCCTACCTTCTCGTCGAGAAAGCCCTGCCGGAGGCGATGAAAGCAGCCAGCCCCGGCACACCGGCTTTTCGCGCCGCGCTGCGCGATTCCCTGGAGAAGTTGCATGAGGTTGTCGGCACCCATGGCGTCTACACCATGTCGCCGAACAATCACAATGGCATGGACGCGCGTGCGCGCGTGCTGGTCAAAGTCGAGAATGGCGCCTGGAAACTCGTGCAGTGATGCGACAGCGGGGGATGGTGCCTAACCCACCCCCCGCATTTCCTTCCCCAGCTTCCTCACCATCAGCCGCGCGTACAGCCGCGGCGCCAGGCGCGACAGCCACCACGACAGGCGCGAGACACGATCGGGCAGCAGCAACGGCTGCTCGCGGCTGGCCGCCTGGAAAATCCGCTCCGCCATTGCCTCGGGCGTGGCACGCGTGCCGACGATGGCTTGCGGGTGCTGCACCGGGCTGCCGTCGCCGTCCAGGGCATTCTTCTCGATGCCCGTCTGGATGAACGACGGACAGACGAGCAGCACCTTCACCCCCAGCGGTTCCACCTCCGTGCGCAGGCTGTCGAAGAAGCCGTGCAGCGCATGCTTGCTCGCCGCATAGCCGGTACGCGCAATCAGCGGCGCGAAGCCGGCGACGCTGGAGATGGCGATCACCATGCCGTGTCGCGCGACAAGGTCGTCGAATGCGGCATGCGTGCAATGCAGTGCGCCGAAGAAGTTCACCGCCATGACGCGACGGATCACCGCGGGATCGGTATGGGAGAAGGCGCTGCGGTGGGTGATGCCGGCATTGTTCACGAGCACGTCCACGCCGCCGAAAGCCTGGCGCGCCTCCGCCATGGCACGCAGGCAATCCGCCTCGTCCGACACGTCGCAGGCAATGCGAACGGCGGCGATGTCTTCACGGAAAGTCAGTCCCTGCAGCACGGTGGCATCGCGGTCCAGCGCGACGATACGCGCGCCGGCGGCGGCAAAACGCAGGCACAGCGCCCGTCCCAGCCCGCCGGCTGCACCGGTGACCACCACCGTCCTGCCAGCAAACTCACGCGCCACGGCCGTGGCGCGCCTTGAGGTAGAGGTCAAACACCTGCGCCGACGTCAGTTTCGGCACATAGCCGAATTCAGCCTTCAGCCGCGTGTTGTCGAGCACCGGGCGGTAGCGCAGGAAGTCCAACTGCTCCGGACCGTACTGCGTCAGGCCGAACGTCTTCAGCACGCGCAGGGCTAAGCGCAGCAGCCCGGGCGGCAGCACTAGGCAGCGCTTGCCCAGCTTCGCCGCGATCTCATGAATCGTCAGCACGCCGTCGCCGGCGACATTGAAGATGCCGGTCTTGTCGCTGCCGATGGCCTGCAGCAGGCAGCCGACCACGTCCTGGTCCCAGATGAAGACGAAGGGGCTATCCGCGCCGCGGATGGCGATCAAGCGCGGCTTCTCGAAGAGCGCGGTGATCTGGTTGTGCACTGTCTCGCCGAGAATGGTGCCGATGCGGAACACCACCTGCTGCAATTCCGGATGTGCGCTGCGCCAGTGCGCCAGCATCTCCTCCACCAACCGCTTGTGATGCGAATAGGCGAAGGCTTCGTTGCCGCGCAGCGGACAGTCTTCGGTCAGCCAGGCCGGATTGTCGGCATGGTAGCCGTAGGCCGCACCGCTCGAACTGACGATGATCTTCTTCACGCCAGTGGTGGAGCAGGCGATGAGCACGTTCTCCGTGCCCTGCACGTCGACCGAATACTCGAACTGGCGGTTGCTTTCCTTGCCGGGCGTGACGATGGAGGCGAGATGCACCACCGTGTCGACCTTGAACCGGTCGAACAGCTGGATCATCCCCGGCGAGCGCACGTCGTCCTGCACGTACTCGATGCCGGGAAGACATTTTTCCAGGGGCATCTCGCGCACATCCGCCGCCACGACGCAGCCGAACTTGTCGCGCCCGGCCGCCAGGGCGGCGACAAGCTGCGAGCCGAGATACCCGCCCGCGCCGGTGATGAGGACGGAAGGTGCGCTCACGATGGCCGGGGTTCGGGAGGCGGATGACGCGACCAGACGGTCGCAACGGTCAGCCCGGCAATGATGTGCCAGATGCCCCACCAAGCGGTGACGATGGCCATGCCGCCCAGGCCGTCAAAGAAATTGAAGATGAGGATCAGGCCCAGCGCAGAATTCTGAATGCCGACCTCGATGGACACCGCACGGCGATCGCGCTCGGGCAGCCCGGCGAACTTCGCGGCGAAATAGCCGGTACTCAGCGCCAGCGCGTTGTGCAGAAACACGGCAAACACCACGAAGCCGACAAAGTCGATGAAATAGCGCCAGTTCGCCGCCAGCGCTCCGATCACGAACAGGCCGAAGACGCCGAGGGAGAATATCTTCATCGGCTTCAGCGCCCGCGCCGCAAAGCGCGGATAACGATGGCTGACCATCATGCCCAGGGCCATCGGCAGCCCGAGCAGCAGGAACACTGCCAGCAGCATTTCCAGCGGATCGAGCGCCACTTTTCGCAGTATCAGGCTCGCCTCGGGATGCAGCCCGCCCCACAGCGACAGGTTGAACGGCGTCATGAAAATCGCCACGGCGGTCGACACTGCCGTCATGGAGATCGACAGGGCCGCGTTGCCCTTGGCGTAGTAGGCGAGAAAGTTGGAGATGTTGCCGCCCGGGCAGGATGCCACCAATATCATGCCAAGCGCGATGCTCGGCGCGGGTTTGATCGCCAGCACCAGCAAGAAGGTAAAGGCCGGCAGCAGGATGAACTGGCCGGCCAGACCGATCAACACCGGCTTGGGCGTCGTCAGCACCGCCTTGAAATCCGCCGCCTTGAGGTCGAGGGCGATGCCGAACATCACCAGGCCAATGATGAAGTTCAGCGCCCACAGCGATTGTGGATTGAAGTTCAGCCGGACCAGATCGATTTCGCTCATGCGCTCTCCTCCGTCGTTACCGCGAAAGCGGGAATCCAGTGGATGCCCGCTTTCGCGGGCATGACGATAATTTTAGCCCTTCGGTTCTTCGTGCATCTTCTTGAAATGGATCAATCCCGGCGCCCACATATGCTTGACGGGATCGACGTCGACGTGAATCACTGCGCATTTGCCAGACTGGATCGCCCGCTGCAGCGCCGGTTTCAGATCCTTCGGATCGGAGACGCGCTCGCCGTGGGCACCCATGCTCTGCCCCAGCTTGTCGAATTCGATTTCACCCAGGTCCGCCTTGATGGTCTCATCCGGGTCGAGGTGCTTGAAGAGCATGGTCTTGAACGGCCGCAGCATGAACTGCTGGTTCATCTTCACCATGCCCCACTGTTTGTCGCACAGAACGATGTAGATCACCTGCGCCTTGTTGCGGATCGCCGTTTCGATTTCCTGCGAATGAAAACCCATGGCGCCGTCGCCGATGATGCAGCACACCGGCGTACCCGGCCGCGCCAGCGCCGCGGCCACCGCCTGCGAGGTGCCGGCGCCGAGCATGCCGAACTTGAAGGTCGAGATCACCGTGTTCGGCACCGTCACGTGATGGTAGAACATGGCCCAGATGGTGGCATTGCCGCCGTCGGCGACCAGCACCGAATCCGCGGGGAACACCTCGCGGCAGGCGGCGCCGATATGCGCCGGATGCATCGGTACAGCCATGTCGGTGAGCGCCTTGTCCCAGCCGGCGCGCTCCTCCTTCATCGTCTTGCCGTAGCCGGCGACGCGGGCCTGGCGGCCTTCCAGCCGGATCTCCGCCTTGCGCCGCTCCAGTTCGTCGCCGAGCAGTTCGAGGAAGCGCTTCGCATCGGCGAGGATGGCGAGGTCGGCCGGTTTGTTCAGGCCGATCATGTCGCCGTCGATGTCCACTTGTATGGTTTTCTGCTCGGATGGATTGCGCCAATAGGGCGGCTTGCCCCACCAGTCGGTCTCACCGACGCGCGTACCGATGATCAGCACCACGTCGGCATCGTTGCGCACCTTGTGGTTGAGCTTGACGTGCGGCATGGTGATGGACAGCGGCGAATCCTCGGTCATCAGACCACGCGCCGCCCAGCTGGTCGTCAGCGGCGCATGCAGCAGCTCCGCGACACGGCGCAGCGCAGCGAAGGCACCTGCATGGATGATGCCGCTGCCGGCATGGATCATCGGCGCCTCGGCGGCGATCAGTATCTCGGCGGCACGTGCGATCTGCTCCGCCGTCGGTGTCACCGGATCCATGTGGCGGTACTGGTGCGGCGCCCAGAAAGCGACATCGGCCTTGACCTTGCCGTTCATGATGGTTTCCGGCACATCGACGTGCACCACCCCCGGTCGGCCTTCGTAACTCTTGCGCAGCGCCTTCCTCACCAGCTCCGGCACGCGATCGAAGGAAGACACCGCAGCGCTCCATTTCGCGATCTTGCCGATGACGCCGCTCTGGTCGAAGCATTGATAGCTGCCGCCGCGATCCGGGTACATGATGCTCGGCCGGCGCGCGCTGGTGATCGCCAGCACGCGGTTGCCATCGGCCTGCTCCACCACCAGCCCAGGCAAAAGGTTGGCGACGCCAGGCCCGTTGCTGGCCATGCACACGCCGAGCTTGCCGGTCAGGCGCGCATAAGTGCCGGCCATGTGTGCAGCACAGGTCTCATGGCGCGGCGTGACGATCTCGATGCCGAGCCGGTGCAGCGCTTCATAAAAACCGAAATACGTGCCGTCGATAATGCCGAACACTTTCTCGACGCCTTCCTTCTGCAACATGCGGGCGATGACTTCGCCCCCGCTGATTTCCGCCATTGCGCCTTCTCCTTTTTTACGCTTGTTTAAATCCCCCTGCACCCCCCTTTTCCAAAGGGGGGAGTCAACCGCGCCGCCGCTCTACCCCCCTTTGCAAAGGGGACCGGGGGGAATTTTCAGCCTACATCAAACGTACTGCTTGTATTTCTCGAGTAGCCGCACCGGCTTGGACAGCGCATCGCGGCGGAACGGGTCGCCCAACTCGCGCGTCACCATCATCTCCAGCACGGTCGTTTTACCTTCCTTCTGTGCCGTGCAGGCGGCGGTGAGCGCCTGGCCGACGTCGGCAAGTTTTTCCACCACCACACCTTCCGCACCCATGGCGCGGGCGATGGCGGCAAAGCTCGGGTTCTGCAGATTGGAGCCGACGAAGCGGTTGCCGTAGAAATCGACCTGGTTCTTCTTCTCCGCGCCCCACTGCCTGTTGTGGAATACCACTGCCGTGACGGGGATATTCTCGCGCACGCAGGTGAGGATCTCGCCGAAGCTCATGCCCCAGGCGCCGTCGCCAACATAGGCCACGGCCGGGCGTTGCGGCGCCGCCAGCTTGGCACCGATGATCGCGGGAAATGCGTAGCCGCAATTGCCGAAGCTCATGGCAGCGAAAAAACTGCGCGGCTGCGCGAAGCGCAGGTAGCTGTTGGCCACCGAGCAGATGTTGCCGATGTCGGTGGACACCATGGCATCCGCCGGCATCGCCTTTTCCAGCTCGCACAGCATCTGGCGCGGATGCATGGCCGGGCTGTCTTTGGCAACTTCCAGGCTCCACGGGTCGCGCTCGTGGGGCCAAGCCTCCAGTTCGGCTTCCCATTCAGCCTTCTCTTGGTCGATCTCGGCGCGGCGTGACTTGCGTTCGGCGGCGCATGCCAGTTCACGCGCTTCGAGCCGCCGCAACAGCGCTTCAGCCGCTGCCTTTGCATCGGCGCACAGGCCGACGGAAATTTTCTTCACCAGGCCGAGCATTTTCGCATCGGCGTCCACCTGGATGATCTTCGCCTGCTTCGGCCAGTAGTCGAGGCCGTGCTGCGGCAGCGTACCGAAGGGACCGAGGCGCGTGCCCAGCGCCAACACCACGTCGGCCCGCGCGATCAGCTTCATGGCAGCCTTCGAACCTTGGTAGCCGAGCGGGCCGCAGTACAGCGGATGCGCCGCCGGGAAGGCATCGTTATGCAGATAGCTCGTCACCACCGGCGCATCGAGCCGTTCGGCCAGCCTGACGCAAGCCAGCACGCCGTCGGCCAGCACCACGCCGCCGCCAGAAACGATCAGCGGAAATTTTGCCGCAGCGAGCAACTCCGCAGCGGCGTCCAGGCTCTTCTCGCCGCCGGCGCCACGCTCGATGCGGATCGGCGCGGCAATCTCGAAATCGGCCTCGCCATAGAAATGGTCGCGCGGAATGTTCAACTGCGTCGGCCCCATTTCCAGCAACGCGCGGTCGAAGCAGCGCGCGGCGATCTCCGCCATGCGCTGCGGGCTGCTGACATGGCCCTGGTACTTGGTGATCTTCGAGAAGATCGGCAACTGCTCGGTCTCCTGGAAACCACCCAGGCCCATCGACAGGCTGCCCGTCTCCGGCGTGATCACCACCAGCGGAGTGTGCGCCCAGTAGGCGGCAGCGACGGCGGTGACGAAATTCGTCACGCCCGGCCCGTTCTGCGCGATGCACACGCCATGGCGGCCGGAGACGCGCGCATAGCCGTCGGCCATGTGTGCCGCGCCTTGCTCGTGCACCGTCGGGATGAAGCGGATGCCGGCCGCCGGGAAAATGTCCAGCGCATCCATATAGGCCGAGCCGACGATGCCGAAGATGTCCTTGACGCCCTGCGCCGCCAGGGTTTCCACCAGCGCTTCGCTCGGCGTCATGCGCCGGCTGGATGAACCGATAGGGCTGCCCGCCATGCTGCCTCCTTGTGCCGTGTTTCCAAGCAATCATTGCACAATGCCTATTTAATGGCAATAATGAGACTTATCATTTCATTTATTGACGATAATGCTCGAAAATGACGATCACCATGGCTCGGCCACCCTGCGCGCCATCGCCGTCCTGGAAACCATTGCCGGCGCCGACGGGCCACTCGGACTGGTGGAAATCATGGCGGCGACCGGACTGCCCAAGCCCACCGTATACCGCATTACCACCATGCTGATGGACGCCGCGCTGCTAATCCGCGAAGCCGAGGGCAAGCGCTTCGGTCCCGGCCCGCGCCTGGCTTCCCTGGGGCTGGCTGTGCTCACCCACGCCGTGTGGCGCGCGCCGCGCCATGCCATCCTCAAATCGCTGGTCGACGAAATCGGCGAGACCTGCAACCTCACGCTCCTCGACGGCACCGAGGTGGTCTACCTCGACCGCGTCGAGGCCGCCTGGCCGCTGCGGCTGCATTTCCAGACCGGTTCGCGCGTGCCGGCACACTGCAGCGCCAGCGGCAAACTGCTGCTGGCGCTGTTGCCGACGCGCGAACGCAAACGCATCCTCGAAGCCCTGCCGTACTCCTACCACACCGCCAACACCCTTACCCGGCGGCGCGACCTGGAATTGGCGCTCAAACGCATCCGCAAGGACAAGTGCGCTACCGACAACGAGGAATACCTCGACGGCACGGTCTGCGTCGCGGTGCCGGTGGACAACGGCTCACGTCGCGTGCCGGCGGCGCTGGCGGTGCATGCCCCCACCTCGCGCATGACGCTGGCGCAGGCCCTGGAGTGCGTGCCGGCCCTGCGCCTGGCGGCCGCCAAACTGGCCGATGCCCTGCCGGAGTGACGGCTTGCGCAAACCCTTGCGCCCGCTCAAGCCCCGCGGCTTTCCTCCAGGCATAGAATGAGCACATGGATTTCAATCGAGGGCAGCAGAGGGGAATACTATGGGACGCGTACAAGACAAGGTGGCACTGGTCACGGGGGCCGCGCAAGGCATCGGCCGCGCCACGGCGCTGCTGCTGGCGCGCGAAGGCGCAGCAGTGGCGCTGGCCGATACCAACGCCCGCGACGGCGAAGCGGTGGCCGAGCAGATCCGCGCCGGTGGCGGCAAAGCCCGCTTCTGGGCGCTTGACGTATCGAAAGAGATCGAAGTGGCCGCCGTCATTGCAGAGGTCGTCAAGGCGTTCGGCCGCCTCGACATCCTGGTCAACAACGCCGGCATCTCGGGGGCCAACGGCACCGCCGAGGAGATCACCGAGGCGGAGTGGGACAGGGTGATGAACACCAATGCCAAGGGCGTATTCCTGTGCACCAAGCACGCCGTGCCGCTGCTGCGCCGCGCCGGCGGCGGCAGCATCGTCAACCTTTCCTCGGTATACGGCATCGTCGGCTCGCATAACGTCGCCGCCTACCACGCCTCGAAGGGCGCCATCCGCATCATGAGCAAAACCGACGCGCTAGCCTTCGCCGAAGACGGCATCCGCGTCAATTCCGTGCACCCCGGCTTCATCTGGACGCCCATGCTGGAAGCCGGCGCTCAGGTGCCTGGCGTGGCGCCGGAGGCGGTGCATAGCGCCATGGCCAAGTTGCACCCACTCGGCACGCTGGGCGAGCCCGACGACGTCGCCTACGGCATTCTTTATCTCGCCTCGGACGAGGCCAAATTCGTCACCGGCTGCGAACTGGTGATCGACGGCGGGTATACGGCAAGGTAGCCCTCCAGACATGCAAAACCCGGCGCGGGCCGGGTTGGATGTTGCCGGACAGCCGGCAGATATTCATCAAGGCGTCATTGCCGCCGTATCGCGGCGACTGACTTTCGCGGCGAGAATCCGCCTTGCCTTCAATCCCTGCGCGTCGGTGCCGCTCCCCGTTGTTCGCTACCGGCACTGGCACTGTCGCGCGCACGCAGCTTGGCCGCCAGATTGGCGCTGTCGGGAATGTGCAGCAGGGCCGCAATCTTGCGCAGCAAATGCCGCTCGTTCGCGTCGATGGCTGCATCGGCGTAGGCGACGCGCCACATCAGTTCGATCACGCGCTCCTTCTGCGGCTGGGTGAACCGCTCATTGATCATCGACGTGAACTGGAAGTAATCCGTCGCCTGCCGCAGTTTTTCCTCGGCAAGTTCAACCAGAAGATCCGTTTCCTGCGTCGTCAGGTTGAATTTATCGCGAATGGCGCGCTGCACGGCCTCGCGCTCGGCCGGCGTCGTCTCGTCGTCGATGCGCATGACTTCGACCAGCAGCACGGCAGTGGCGAGTTCGAGCGAATGGCTGTCGTCGTCTGCTACCGACAACCCGCCAGCGATGTGGCGCTCGAAAAAATCACGGACTCTGGAAAGCATCGTTTTTTCCGGGGAATGCTGTTCGGACTGCGCAGGGTGCGCAAAGTTTCCCGGCGATGCAGGTCGTGCTCAGTTCGCTCAGTTCACAATACCGTCCCGCAAGCGCTCAGCGCCGGCGTTGCGGGGTGAACGTCGTGCCGCGCCCCTCGATGTGGCGGAAGTTGATGCGCCCCTTGCTCAGGTCGTAAGGAGAAATTTCCAGCGATACCTTGTCGCCGGCGATGATGCGGATATGGTGCTTGCGCATCTTGCCAGCAGTGTACGCCACGAGATTGTGTCCATTGTCGAGCGTGACGCGAAAACGGGAGTCGGGCAGCACTTCCATCACCACGCCGTTCATTTCGATGAGTTCTTCCTTGGCCATCGTCACCTCTTTAAAAAAGTTGGAAAAAAAGCCCGGCGCATGCCGGGCTGATTTGGTAGGGAGCCGGCCCGCGGCGAACGCCGGACCCAGCTCCCCGGCAAAGCCGGCGGCATGGCGCGTGCACCATGCCGTCTCCTTCGCCCGCTTAGTCAGCCGCGCGGATGTTCGACGCCTGCTGGCCCTTGGGGCCGGTGGTGATGTCGAAACTGACCTTCTGGCCTTCCTTGAGGGTCTTGAAGCCCTGCCCCTGGATCGCGGAAAAATGGGCGAACAAATCCTCGCCACCCGCTTCGGGCGTAATAAAGCCAAAACCCTTCGAATCGTTAAACCACTTCACAGTACCTGTTGCCATATCTTGAATATCCTAAATAAACCAATAAAAGGGGGTTACCCCCGGAGGGCGAAGGTCAAGACGGCAGGATGGTGAAGGGAGGAATACCGCGGAACCGCGGGTACTGAACCAGACAACAACGGTGCTACTTGAAGATCGCAGGTTCGTACTATGCACGGTATCGTGCTGTATGGCAAGTAAATTTGCGCTCCCCCCCCGGCGCCGGCGCTTGCGTCGCCGGCAGGGCCCAACTCCAGACCTTGCTCCAGGACGTACCTCAGGGCCTGCCTATTGCAGCGCTTTGCCGCCACCAGGCAGCCGCCCACGGGCAATCTGTTCCGCACGGTCTCCACTGCCGTTCAGCAGACGCAGCAGCACGGGTTCACTGGCGCGGGGATGCGCCGCCACGAGCAGGCGAATTTCCGCTGAACTGCTCGACGCCAGCATCTCCAGCGCGGTAGGCGGCGCATTGTGGTTGCGCGCCACGGCCAGGCGCACGCGCGCATCGCGATCGAAGGCGAGTTGGTTGAGCGCCTCGTCGCTGAGCCGCGCTTCACCTGCGACGGCCTCGCGTACCGCCGCATTCCGGTCACCGGCGAGCCGCTCCAGCAGATCCCTCGGCAGATCAGCGCGGCGCGCCAGCGTCGCACGCACGGCGGGATCCGGATCCCGCAGCAACAGCGCAAAGCCTTCCGCCGTGAGCAGGCTGCGCTCGGCGACGGCGCGGCGCGTGGCGGCATCGGCCTTCGCCACTTCCTCCGCCGGCTGTAACGGCGTGCACGCCAGGCCCGGCGGACAGCTGCCGTCCTGCGCCGCGGGCGAGGCAGCCTGTTCCTGCAGCACCCGCTGCACACCGCTGCTTTCCGCGTACTGCAGCCACGCCGCTGCCGCAAAAGTCAGCAGTACCACGACGCCGTGCCCGCGCGCGCCGAGTCCAACCCTGTCCACCGAGGCGCTGAACTGTCCCGCGACCAGGCCGGCTAATCTGTACAGCAACCAGAATGCGAGTTGCGCCCCGACAAAGGCGGCGAGGAAATAGATCGGCAGCACGGCGAGCAGGCGCCCGCCGATGCTGCCGCCGCTCAGGCCGAGCACATGGACGACATTCGCCAACCCGATCACGGCGGATACGGTCAGCGAGGCAATGATGCTGCTGGAGAGAGGCCAGGCCTCGGACGGAGACGGGGACGGTTTAGGTTTGCCTTCCATGCCGGATCACGCGGGGAGGAAGGAGCCATTATACTTTCCGCACCGCCGCCCGCCCCCCACCATCCCCCACCGCATGATATCCGCCGCCCGAGACCCCAGCCTGCGCATCGTCACCCTGCTTTGCGCTGCGGAAGTCCTCGCCATGACCGGTTTTTCGACCTATCCGGCCCTGCTGGCGCCACTGCGCGAGGCCTGGGGCATGAGCGGCACCCAGGCCGGTCTGATCGGCGGCGTGTTCTTCGCCGGTTACATGGCCGCCGTGCCCTTGCTGTCCGGACTGACAGACCGTATCGATGCGCGCCGGGTATTCGCATGCTCCACGCTGCTGGCAGCCGGCGGCACGCTCGGCTTCGGCCTGGCCGCCGAGGGTGTGTGGAGTGCCTGCCTGTTCCAGGCGATTGCCGGCGCTGGCCTGGCCGGCACTTACATGCCGGGCCTGAAAGCTCTCACCGATCGCGCCGACGGGCCGCTACAGAGCCGTTTCATCGCCTTCTACACTTCGAGCTTCGGCATTGGCGCCAGCGCCTCACTGCTGCTGAGCGGCTGGATCGAAGGACGCCTCGGCTGGGAATGGGCCTTCATCCTGTGCAGCGGCGGGCCACTGCTCGCCGCTGCGCTGGTGTTGCGTGCGTTGGCACCCGCCGCGCCGGCACCCCTGCCGCAGCCGGCCCGGCCGCTGTTCGAACTGCGGCCGGTGCTGGCGGATCGGGCAACGCTGGGCTATGTGCTCGGCTACGCCGCCCACTCCTGGGAACTGTTTGGCTTGCGCGCCTGGATGGTGGCCTTCATCGCTTTCGCCTACACACTCTCGCCCGGGGCCGATATTCCCTGGACGCCGGCCGTGGCCGCCGCCGCGATCAACCTGCTCGGCATTCCTGCCAGCATTATCGGCAACGAGATTGCGGGACGTGTCGGTCGTGCCCGCTACATCCTCGCCGTCATGGCGGCCTCGGCCGCACTCGCCTGCCTGGCCGGTTTTGCCGGCCCGCTCGCGTGGTGGCTGGCGCTGCTGCTGGTAGCGTTGCACTTCATCGCCGTCATGGCTGACTCGGCAGCGCTCACCGCCGGGCTGGTGGTTGCCACGCCGCCGATGAAACGCGGCGCGACTTTGGCGGTCTATTCGTTTTTCGGCTTCGGCGCAGGCTTTCTCGGGCCGTTGGCCTTCGGCTGGGTGTTCGATCTGGCCGGTGGTCGCGGCACGCTGGCCTGGGGGCTGGCTTTCGCCAGTCTGGGTTTGGCTTGCGCCTGCGCTCCCCTGGCAGCATGGATAACTCGCAGAAAGGCAAAACAATGAGCAAAACCGACAAGGAATGGCGCGAACAACTCACGCCGGGGCAATACCGCATTGCCCGTGAAAAGGGCACCGAGCCGGCCTTCACCGGCGAGTACTGGGATTGCCACGACGCAGGCGTGTATCGCTGCGTCTGCTGCAACGCCGAGCTGTTCCGTGCAGAGCACAAGTTCGATTCGGGCACTGGCTGGCCCAGCTTCTGGCAGCCGGCCGAGCCGGAAAACCTTGCTACGGAGAAGGACAACAGCCTCTTCATGCCCCGCACCGAAGCATTGTGCAGCCACTGCGGTGCACACCTCGGCCATGTCTTCCCCGACGGGCCGGCACCGACGGGGCTGCGCTACTGCATCAATTCCGCCTCGCTGAAGCTGGAAAAGAAGGACTAGCGGTATAATCGCCGCCCATGAAATTCCTCTTCGACCTCTTCCCGGTCATCCTTTTCTTCATCGCCTTCAAGGTTTCCGGCATCTACGTCGCCACGGCGGTGGCCATCGTCGCCAGCATTGCACAGATCGGCTGGTTGCTCGCGCGCGGCCGCAAGGTCGACACCATGCTGTGGCTCAGCCTGGCCATCATCGTGGTCTTCGGTGGCGCCACGCTTCTGCTGCAGGACGAGACCTTCATCAAATGGAAGCCGACGGTGCTCTACTGGCTGTTCGGTACCGTGCTCGCGGGCGCCACGCTGTTCTTCCGCAAAAACCTCATCCGCAAGCTGATGCAGGAGCAGATTTCTCTCCCCGAGCGGGTGTGGGGCCGCTTGAATGCCAGCTGGATCGGTTTCTTCGCCGTCATGGGCGTGGCCAATCTTTACGTCGCCTTCAACTTCTCCACCGACACCTGGGTGAATTTCAAGCTCTTCGGCGGCATGGGCCTGATGCTGGTCTTCGTCGTCGGCCAAAGCCTGCTACTGGCCAAATACGTCGAGGAGGAGAAGAAATGATGCTGTACGCCATCATCGGCGACGACGCCCCCGGCAGCCTGGACAGGCGCCTCGCCGCACGCCCGGCCCACGTCGAACGCCTGCAAGCCCTGCAGGATGCCGGCCGCCTGCTGCTGGCTGGTCCCTGCCCGGCCATCGACTCGCCCGATCCTGGCCCGGCCGGCTTCGCCGGCAGTCTAATCGTCGCCGAATTCGACTCGCTCGCCGAGGCGCAAGCCTGGGTGGCGGGCGACCCTTACGTCACCGAGGGCGTCTTTGCACGCACCACGGTGCGGCCGTTCAAGAAGGTGTTGCCGGCGTGAGCGTCGTCGCACAAATGCATGAGAAGCTGGCTACGCTCGAACCACAGCGGCTCGACATCATCGACGACAGTGCCAAGCATGCCGGCCATGCCGGCGCCCGCGACGGCGGCGGCCACTACCGCCTGACCATCGTCTCGACCCGCTTCGCCGGCTGCGGCACACTGCAGCGGCACCGCTTGATTTACGAGGCGCTAGGGCCCATGATGCGCAGGGAAATCCATGCCCTCAGCATCCAGGCGCTGACGCCAGATGAAACTTGAAACTGATTAACCCAACGCAAGGAAAACACATGAAACGCACCTTCTCCCGCCTGACCGCCCTCCTCCTCGCGGGCATCCTGTTGCAAGCACCGCTTTACGCTGCCGATGAGGCCAAGCCGGCCGCCAAACCCGCCGCCAAGCCGGGCGTCGTCGCCACGGTAAACGGTGTCGCCATCCCGTCCTCGCGTGCCGATGCGCTGCTGCAGTCGCAATTGGCCCAGGGCCAACAGGATTCCGCGCAACTGCGCGCTGCCGTGCGCAACGACCTGATCACGCGCGAAGTCCTCTCGCAGGCCTCGAAGAAGAAGGGTTTCGACAAAAAGTCCGAGGTCATGGCGCAGTTCGATCTGGCACGCCAGGGCATCCTCGTGAATGCCTACCTGCAGGACTTCGTCACTAGCCACCCGGTGTCCGACGAGACCATCAA
Source organism: Rhodocyclaceae bacterium (assembly GCA_018262775.1). Taxonomy (GTDB): domain Bacteria; phylum Pseudomonadota; class Gammaproteobacteria; order Burkholderiales; family Rhodocyclaceae; genus Desulfobacillus. The sequence continues at coordinate 36,138 of JADFDU010000022.1, read as the reverse complement.
GAAAGAGTACGACAACATCGTCAAGACCATGGGCACCAAGGAATACAAGGCACGCCATATCCTGGTGGAGAAGGAAGACGAGGCCAAGAGCATCATCGCGCGCTTGCAAAAAGGCGAGAAATTCGAGGAGCTGGCCAAGCAGTCGAAGGACCCCGGCAACAAGGACCGCGGCGGCGACCTCGGCTGGAGTGCGCCATCCGGCTACGTGAAACCCTTTGCCGACGAACTGGTGAAGCTGGAGAAGGGCAAGTTCTCCGCCATACCAGTGAAGACCGAATTTGGCTGGCATGTCATCCAGCTCGACGACGTTCGCGATCTGAAGCACCCGCCGCTTGACGAAGTGAAGCCGCAGATCCAGCAGCGCCTGCAGCAGCAGATGCTCGAAAAGCAGATCGCGGAACTGCGCACCAAGGCCAAGGTGGAATAAACCCCCTTCCACTCATTGAAATCGGCGCCGAAGGCGCCGATTTTTTTCCACGATGCATACACCCTATCACCCAACGCCACTGCCGCAGGGCTCCCAGCTCAATCGCTACCGCATCGACCGACAGCTCGCTCAGGGTGGATTTTCCATCGTCTACCTGGCCCACGATGAAGCCGGCAAGCCGGTGGCGATCAAGGAATACCTGCCGGCGGGCCTGACGCAGCGCGGTGCCGGCGCATCCGCCGTGGCGGTCGCGAGCGAACACCAGGCGGCATTCAACAGCGGCATGAAGTGGTTCTTCGAGGAAGGCCGCATGCTCGCCGGCATCGATCACCCGAACGTGGTGCGCGTGCTGAACTTCTTTCGCGCCAACGACACGGCCTATCTGGTGATGCGCTATGAACTCGGCAGCACGCTGAGGGAGCACACACGCCGGCTGACGGAAAACGGGCAGCTCATCGGCGAGGTATTCCTGCGCAACGTCTTCGTGCACCTGCTCTCCGGCCTGCGCGAGGTGCACACGCACAAGCTCCTGCATCTGGACATCAAGCCGGCGAACATCTACGTGCGCAGCGACGGCCACCCGGTGCTGCTGGACTTCGGCGCGACGCGCCAGGGGCTCGGCCCGGCTGCCGGCCTGGGCACCGTGTTCACCCCCGGTTTCGCGGCACCGGAACAGCAGGGATCGAGCGAGCCGCTGGGCCCGTGGACCGACATCTACTCGACCGGCGCTTCGCTCTACGACTGCCTGGCGGGATGCGAGCCGCAGCCCGCCGACCAACGGCTGGTCAGGGATGAACTGGAGTCCGCCCAGACGCGCTGGGGGAAGTTGTACTCGCTGCAATTGCTGGAACTGATCGACTGGTGCCTCAAGCTGCCCGTCGCCCAGCGCCCGCAAAGCGTGTTTGCCCTGCAGAAGGTGCTGAGCGGGGAGCAACTCGACCTGGTCGACCCGGCCTGGTTCGAGATGCCACCACCCCCGTCCAAAGCCGGATAGCACGGCTGCGACGTTATGTCGCACCCCCCTGCCGCAACCTCTCGGTTAGGATTGCTCAAGACGAATGCACTTCAGGAGAGTCCGCCATGAGCCAGCAGCAGATCACCACCCAAGACAGTACGAATTCGAATCAGGCCGAGATGTCCGCACTTCTGCTGGGCGCAGGCTTCGCCCTTGCCTCCCTGATCCTGCTGCCTGCCGTCGCCCAACGCATCGGCATGGGTTCGAGCCTGACCATCGCACTGCGCGGTGCGCTGATGCGGGCGGCAAACCGCTTCTAGGGAAACTCCATCCGTCCTTGACCAAGCGCGCTTGCCGGCGCGCTTTTTGTTCTTTAGCTTCCGGAATGCGGCTGCGGCCCATCCGATCATGCGCATTTACTTCACTTTACTTTCGCTTCTCGCAACTCTCCTGGCCGGGTGCTCGGACAGTAGCACGCAATCGGCCCCCGGGGTACCCGTTGGCGGCGACTTCATCCTGCAATCAGCCGACGGCAGGGTGGACACCCGGGCGCTGCGCGGCAAGGTGCTGCTCGTCTACCTTGGCTACACGCACTGTCCCGACGTCTGCCCGGCCTCGCTGGCGGCCGGGGCGCAAGCGCTCAGCACGCTGACGGCCGAAGAGCGCGCGAAGGTCCGCCTGATCATGGTTTCGGTCGACCCGGAACGCGACACGCCGGCGCTCCTGAAAGAGTACGCCGCCTATTTCCATCCGGAGATGATCGGCGTCACTGGCAGCGCGGAGGAAATCGCCGCCGTCGCCAAGTCATTCGGCGCCGGCTACATTCGCCAGCCCACGCGCCCCGACGGCAGCTACGCGGTGGACCACACGACGCGCACCTACGTCGTCGCCCCCGACGGCAAGCTGGCCGCCGCCCTCGAGTTGAACACGCCGGTGGAAAAATACGTCGACACCGTGCGCGGACTGCTGCAATGAGGCTGCGCCCATCGAGCATCGCCTTTGTCGGGATCGGCCTGGCCGCCGCCGGCTTCGCCGCAACCTTCCTCGACGCCGCCCTGTTGCGTGAGCGCGGCGCACCGCATCTTGAGGCGCGCGGCACGCTGGCGGCGCGGCTGGGGCTGACCGATCTGGCGCTGTTCACCGAGGCCCGCTACACGCGCCATCCTTCGCAGGCCGACCTGCATTCCGCCTTTCAGGACCATCCGGTAGCGCTGGAGCATTTCCCCACCGGTTCGCTCCTGCCGCCCCCCGCGCCACTTATCGCCCACTATGAACGCCTGGATCGAAAAACAGCGGCACCTGATTGACTTCACGCTGGCCTCGCTGGCACGGCGGCGGACGAAGAACTTCGGCCTGCTGCTGGTCTACACGCTGCTGGTGTTCGTGCTCGCCTCGGTGGCGCTATACACCCACGCCCTGCGCCAGGAGGCAGCGCAGGTGCTCAAGCAGTCGCCGGAAATCATCCTGCAGCGCATGGTGGCGGGCCGCCATGACCTGATCCCGCCCGGCTACATCGAGAAGATCGGCCGCATTCGCGGCGTGCAGGCGATCGAGGGTCGCCTGTGGGGCTACTACTACGATCCGGTGGTCAAGGCCAACTACACTTTCATGGCGCCGGCGGCCGAAGCGGTGCGCCCCGGCACGCTGACCGTCGGTCCGGCGGTGGCGCGTTCGCGCGGCCTGGCGCCCGGCAACACCATTTCCTTCCGCGCCTATTCCGGAAAACTTTTCTCCTTCACCGTCGCCGGCGTGCTGCCGCATTCTTCCGAGCTGGTCTCCGCGGACCTGGTGCTGATGAGCGAAGCGGACTTTCGCGCCTTCTTCGCGTACCCGGCCGGCCACCACACCGATATCGCGCTGTCGGTCGCCAACCCGCTGGAGGTTCGCAACGTCGCCGCCAAGCTGGCCGCCGTGCTACCGGACTCGCGGCCGATCCTGCGCGAGGAGGTGCTGCGCACCTACGCCTCGGTCTTCGACTGGCGCGAAGGCATCGTGCTGGCCCTGCTGTCGGCGGCGATCTTCGCCTTCGCCATCCTCGCCTGGGAAAAGGCCTCCGGCCTCTCCGCCGAAGAGAAGCGCGAGATCGGCATCCTCAAGGCCATCGGCTGGGAGACCGGCGACATCATCAAGATGAAGTTGTGGGAGGGCGGCCTCATCTCGTTCACCGCCTTCCTCGTCGGCTTCATCGCCGCCTATGTCCAGGTATTCCGTTTCGGCGCGCCGCTCTTCGAGCCGGTATTGAAAGGCTGGTCCGTGCTCTACCCACGCTTCGAACTGGTGCCTGCCATCGACAGCCTGCAGGTGGCGACGCTGTTCTTCTTCACCGTCTTCCCGTATATGGCGGCAGTGCTGGTGCCAATCTGGCGCGCGGCCATCACCGATCCCGACGCGGCAATGCGCTCATGATCGAGCTCACGCAAATCCGCAAGGCCTTCAACCAGGGCCAGCCCAACGAGTTCTGGGCGCTGAACGGCATCGACCTGGCCATCGAGGCGAAGAAGGTCACGGCCTTCCGCGGTCCGAGCGGCTCGGGCAAGACGACGCTGCTGACCATCGTCGGCTGCCTCGCCCGGCCCACCAGCGGGCGCGTGAAGCTGGCCGGGGACGACATCTCCGGCCTGCCCGAGCGCTTCCTCACCGACATCCGACGCAGCACCTTCGGCTTCGTCTTCCAGCAGTTCAACCTGATCAAGGGCCTCTCCGCCCTCGACAACGTGATGCTGCCGGCCTTCCCGACCGGCCGCCCGCACCGGGAATTACGCGAGCGCTCCGAGTCGCTGCTCGACCGCCTCAAGCTCGCGCACCGGCGCGAGGCGCGCGTCGAATGGCTCTCCGGCGGCGAGCAGCAACGCGTCGCCATCGCCCGCGCCCTGGTGAACGACCCGAAGGTGCTCATCGCCGACGAACCCACCGCCAACCTCGACACCGCGCTGTCGCGCGAATTCATGGGTATCCTGGAGAGCCTCAATGCCGAGGGACGCACGGTCATCCTCAGCAGCCACGACCCGCTGGTGGTGGAGTCCGCCGCCGTGGACTGCGTGGTGTCGATGCGCGACGGCCAGCTGACGCGGGACTGAGATGCTGTTTCAGCCGGCGATCATCGCATTGCTCCTCGCCTCAGGCGTGGCGGTCGCCATGCTGACCGCAGCCGCGCCCTTCGCCGTGCAGGTGATCCGCCAGTGGGACATCGCCAGCGGATCGGAGCGACAGCTTGCCCTCGAGCGACGCACCTACCTCTTCTCGACGCTGGCTGTCTTCATCATGGTGGTACAGCTGGTCGCCCTGCTGCTCTTCGTCTTCAACGCCGACCGCATGTCGGAGATGTTTGTCGGCGCCATGTGTGCAGTGGGCACCCTCAACGTCAATCCCTGGGGCTTCCCGGCCCTGCTCGCCCAGATGGCAGTGTTCTTCCTCGCTGCGGCCTGGCTCGCGGTGAACCACGTCGACACCCGTGCGCCGGACTACCCGCTGGTGCGCGTGAAGTACGCGCTGCTGCTGATCCTCCTGCCGGCGCTGGCGTTCTCCTTCGGCCTGCAGCTGAAGTACTTCCTCGGTCTCAAGGCCGACGTCATCACCTCCTGCTGCGGCAGCCTGTTCTCGGGCGATGCCAAGGGCCTCGCCGCCGAGGTCGCCGCCCTCAAGCCCGTGCCGGCCATGCTGCTTTTCTACGGCACGATCGCCGTATCCGCGGGACTGACTTTCCGCCACGCCCGCACGCGCCGCGGCGGCTACGCGGCCGCGGCGGCCAGCGCCGCCGCCTTCGTCGCCACCCTCGTCGGCGTGCTCTCCTTCGTCTCGCTCTACATCTACGAGCACCCCAACCACCACTGTCCGTTCTGCATCCTCAAGCCGGAGTACGGCCACCAGGGCTATTGGCTCTACGTGCCGCTCTTCGCCGCCACCGCCGCCGGGCTGGGCGTGGGCGCACTGCAGCCCTTCCGCCAAGTCGCCAGCCTGAAGGACATTGTGCCGGCCGTGTCGGCAAGGCTGGCAAGCATCGCCGCGATCGGTTATCTTCTCGTCGCGGCCATCGCCACGATGATGGTGCTGCGCTCCAACCTGATCCTCATCGAGCACTGACATGCGCGTCCTATACCTGCTTGGCCTTGCCATGCTGCTCGTCGCCTGCGGCGGCGGGCAGCCGGTCCAACTGAACATGGGTGACCCCGCCCCCGCCTTCCGCTCACAGCAGTTGGACGGCAGCGCAGTGGAATTCCCGGAAGTGACGACCGGCAAGCCGGTGGTGATCCGCTTCTGGGCCGATTGGTGCAAGTATTGCGAGGCCGAGATGAAGGCCATCGAGGTGGTCTACCAGCGCCACAAGGGCAAAGGGCTGAGTGTGTTGGCGGTCAACGCCGGCCAGGACAAGGCGACCGTCGATGCCTTCATCCGCAAGCTCGGCGTCACCTACCCGGCTCTGCTCGACGAGAAGGCCGACATCGCCAGGCGCTACGGCGTGGTAGGGTTGCCGACCACCTACTTCGTGGATGCCAAGGGAATCGTACGCGGCAAGGTGATCGGCGAGGCCGATGAGGCCGTCTTCGAGCGGCATGCGTTGGAGTTGCTCAAGTGAGCGATCCGGATCGCCCCTGCGACTTGTGCAGCTTGCCGGTCGGAGTGAAGCCCTTCTCATTGGTCGCGCGGGAGAGGACCCTGGAATTTTGCTGCGAAGGCTGCAAGGGAATCTACGAAATGTTGCACGAGATCAAGGAATCGCCCGGCTATCCGGGCCAGCATGATGACAATCGGTTGACAGGAGAAAAACCATGATGATGCAAGAACCGGCCCGCCATATGATGGGCGGCATGATGAACAGCCCCATGACCCAGGGCGCCATGATGGCGGCCACCGGCTTTGCTGCAGGCCGCGGCTTAATCGGCGGGGTGCTGTTGCGCAACCCCCTCCTGCTGATCGGCGCCGGACTGCTCGCCGGCTATCTGGTGCACAAGTACGAGAAGGAAATCGTGCTGGCCGCCTCCAAGGCCATGGGTATGGGCAAGGATTTCGCCCTGCAGCAGAAGGAGCACCTCTCCGACTTGGTCGCCGAAGCCCAGGAGCAGGAAGCGCAGCCGCAGGCCGACGCGCCGCCGTCCCCGCAAGCCTGACTTTTGCCGAGGTGAACATGTCCCACGCCGAGGACTGGGCGCGGCGAATCGCCGTGCGCCACCGCGAGTCGGGCCATCTTCGGCTCCAGCTGCCGGAGGACCTGTGTGCAGGTCCGAGGGCGGACGCCCTTGAGTCCGGCTTGCATGGTGTCGCCGGCATCTATCGCGCCACCCTGTATCGCGACGCGCACAAGCTCTCGTTGCGCTACGACCCGCACCAGGCCAGCGAGCGCGAGGTGGTGCTCGCCCTGTACACGCTGCTCGATCACCTGCCCGGCCACGTCGTACAGGCCCTGGTGCCTGCCGGCGAACATATCGGCCGCACGCTGCTGGAAACGAAATCGAGGATCGAGCACGGCGCGCGCCGCCAGCTTGCCCAACTGCGCCTGTTCCTCATGAAGTTGAGCCATGCGCAAGCGAAAAAAGGCTCGCTGCAGGCGCGCCTGCAGCCGGTCATCGCCAACGCGCTGACCGAGAAGGCCATCATCAATTTCCTCAACGACCTGCTCGCCTTCTACCTCATCAAGGTGCACTGGGAGCTGATCACCAAGCGCTGGATGCGCAATCCTGTTGCCCACGCCGACACCTGGCTGGCGATCTTCTACCTGATGTACCTGCTCGTGCGCTACCGGAAGACGAACAAGTGAAGAACTTCCAGGTCGCGCACCGCCTCCACCGCCGCATCCGCCTCGTCGCACCCTCGCTGGTGAGGCAGCCCGAGCGCGGCTATCTGCTGGAAATCCTGCTGCGCAAGCACACCGCGGTGAAGGACGTGCGCGTCGTCGCGGACATCGGCTCGATGACGCTGCATTACGACCCCGCGCTGCTGGCGGAGGAACGTCTCCTGGCGATCGTCGACGCCGTGATCGGCAACCTCGCCGAGGCGCCGCCGCCGAAGCCCGCCGAACCCGTGGCGATCCAGGACGGGCCGGTGCAGGAATGTTCCGTCGCCGTGGAAGGCATGACCTGTGCCTCCTGCGCGATGCTCATCGAAATGCATCTCAAGCGCGACCCGCAGGTGGCCCATGCCAGCGTGAACTTCGCCGCCGGCACGGCGACGGTGCAGGGACAGCTATCGCGCGAGGCGCTCTCCACGCGCGTCACTCGGCTCGGCTACGTGCCGCGCCCGATGGATACCCTAGCGCAACGCCGCCTGCTGGTGGAACGCGAGCGCCAGCGCCTGGCCGAGTCGAAGCAGCGCTTCCTTCAGGCGGCCTGGTTGACGGCGCCGGTGATGGTCACCGGCATGCTCATGCACCGCTCGCCGGCACTGCGCCTGATCGAGCTGGCGCTGTCTACCGTCGTGGTGTTCGGCAGCGGCGGCGGCATCTTCCGCAAGGCCTGGATGCTGGCGAAGCAGCGCGAGGCGAACATGGACAGCCTCATCTCGCTCGGCGCTGGCGCCGCCTGGATCTACAGCCTGCCGGGCGTCCTGCGCCGTCACCATCACGTCTATTTCGAGTCGGCCGCCGGCATCGTCGCCTTCGTCCTGCTCGGCCGCTTCCTCGAGGAGCGCGCCAAGGGCAGGGCGAGCGAGGCGATCCGCAAGCTCATCGAACTGCAGCCGGACACGGCGGTGCGCCTGCGCGCGGGCGTCGAGGAAATCGTCCCCATCGACGAGGTGCAGATCGGCGACCTGCTGCGCGTGCGTCCGGGCGACCGCGTGCCCATCGACGGCATCGTCGAGGACGGCCGCTCGGCGGTGGACGAGTCCCTCGTCACCGGCGAATCGCTGCCGGTCGCCAAGGCGCCGGGCGATTCAGTGATCGGCGGCTGCATCAACGGCACCGGCAGCTTCACCCTGCGCGCCACCGCCATCAACGGTGAAACCGTGCTTTCCGGCATCGTCAAGATGGTCGATCACGCCCAGTCGGCCAAGCTGCCGGTGCAGAAACTCGCTGACCGCATTTCCGCACACTTCGTGCCGGCGGTCGGCGTGGTGGCGGGACTGACTTTCGCCGGCTGGATCGTCGCAGGCCACCCTGCGGCACGCGCGCTGGCCCATGCCGTCGCCGTGCTGCTCATCGCCTGCCCCTGCGCGCTGGGTCTAGCCACGCCCACCGCCATCATGGTCGGCACCGGCCAGGCGGCGCGGCGCGGCATCTACATCCGCAACGGCGAAGCATTGGAAACCGCGAGCAAGCTGACCACCCTGGTCTTCGACAAGACCGGCACCATCACCGAAGGCAAGCCGGTGGTGACGGATTTCCTCGCCGCCGAGAGCGGGGACGAAGCCACAATTGTCACCCTCGCCACCTTCATCGCCTCGGCGGAAGCGCCCTCGGAACATTTCCTCGGCCAGGCGCTCGTCGCCTGGGCGCGCGAGCGAGGCGCGAAAATACGCACGGCGAAGGACTTCAACGCCCTACCGGGACGCGGCGTGCAGGCTTCCGTCTCTGGCAAGGCCATCCGCATCGGCAACGCCGCCCTGCTGTCCGAAGCCGGCATCGACTGCACCTTCTTTGCCGAGCGCGCGGAGGACTGGTCGCAACAGGGCAAGACGCCGGTGTATGTGGCGATCGGAAACCGCTGCGCCGCCCTGGTCGCCGTCGCCGACCGGCCGCGCGAAGGCGCGAAGGAGGCCATCGCCCTGCTACACCGCCTCGGACTGACCACCGTCATGGCCACCGGCGACCTCGAGGCGACGGCGCGGCATATCGCGCGCCAGGTCGGCATCGATCGCGTCGTGGCGCGGGCGACGCCTGCCGACAAGCTGGCACTGGTGCGCAGCTTCCAGACCGAAGGCCGCAAGGTCGGCATGGTCGGCGACGGCATCAACGACGCGCCGGCGCTGGCGGCGGCCGACGTCGGCTTCGCCATCGGCAGCGGCGCCGACATTGCACTGGAGTCGGCCGACATCACGCTGGTTGGCGGCGACATCACGCGCGTCGCCGCGGGCATCGAACTCTCCCGCCGCACCATGAGCGTGATCCGCCAAAATCTCTTCTGGGCGCTCGGCTACAACACCGTGGCGATCCCGGTCGCAGCCGCCGGCCGCCTGAATCCGATGATCGCCTCGGCCGCCATGGCCATGAGCTCGGTCTCGGTGCTCAGCAACTCGCTGCGGCTCCAGCAGGGCAAGTAATTGGACCATTCGCACCACCAGGCCATCGTCGAGTTCTCCTACGCACTGGCCTTCATGACCGGGCTGCTCGGCAGCGGCCACTGCCTGGGCATGTGCGGCGGACTCGTGTCGGCCTTCTTCATGAAGCTGCAGGCGCGCGGGCCGTGGCCCTACCTGACCTACCACGCAGGCCGCATCGGCGTGTATGCCGTCGTCGGCCTGATCGCCGCCCTCATCGGCGCGGTGCTCGTCTCCACCGGCCGCATCGGCCTCGCCCAGGGCGTGCTGCAGATCGTCGCCGGCGTTATTGTTATCCTGCTCGGCCTCGACCTCCTGGGCGTCTCGCCCATCCGCAATGCCTGGGGCTTCGCGCCCGTGGCGTGGCTGCGCAGACAATTCATGACCGCCGCGCAGAAAGGCCCGATCGTCGGCGCGCTGATCGGCGGCGCCATCAACGGCCTGATGCCCTGCTCGATGACCATGGCGATGGCCGTGCAGGCCACCACCGCGCCCTCGCCGCCCGAAGGCATGCTGCTGATGCTCGCCTTCGGCGCCGGCACCCTGCCTTCCATGCTCTCCGCCTCCGTGCTCTTCGGCAAGCTCGGCCCTCGCCTGCGCGGCTGGCTGCTGAAAGGCGCGGCGCTGTTCGTCATCGCGCTCGGCATGTCGACGCTGTGGCAAGGCCTGCGCTACTTCGCCGTGATGTACAAACTTGTCGGTTAGGATCTGCGACGATATGCCGCACGCCAACTCCATTCGTAACGCCTAATATTGCATTGCAACAGCACATATTAGGAGAATGAAATGAAACGACGCGACATGCTGAAATTGTCCCTCGCCGCCGCTGCGGCCGGGAGCCTCGCCACGACCGCCCGCGCCCAGCAGTCCTGCCCCACCGACGGTACGCCGGCGCAATTCACGCCGAAGAAACCCGCCGACGCCAAGCCGCTCGATGGCGAACTGGCAAAGTACCCGAAGTGCCCCTACTGCGGCATGGATCGCACGGAACACCACCGTACGCGCATGCTGGTGCAGTACGGCGACGACTTGGTCGACGGCGTCTGCTCCATCCATTGCCTGGCCTTGAGCCTGGGCGTAAACATCGACCGCGAGCCGAAGGTCATCCTCGGACCGGATTACGGATCGAGCGTGGAGCCGCGCCCGCTGCTGCCGGTCGAGCAACTGACCTACCTCATCGGCGCCGACCTGAAGCACGCCATGACCAAGCGCAGCAAGCATTCCTTCGCTACGAAGGAGGTTGCCGAGCAGTTCCGTCAGAAGCACGGCGGCGAATTCGGCGACTTCAACGAGGCGATCAAGCAGTCCTATCTCGACATGGCCACCGATGTTGCGCAGATTCGCAAGAACCGCGCCGAACGCCGTCGCAAAATGATGGAGCAGCAGAAGCAGGGATGAGCGTTCACCGCGCCGCCAGGCGATTCCTGACCGTTTTGGCGCTGGCTGCCTGGGTGGCGGTTTTCTCCCTCAACGCCGCCGCCCAGGCGGTCCAGAAGCCAGGGCCGAAAGATCTCTGCCCGGTGTGTGGCATGCTGGTGTCGAAGTACCCGAACTGGGTGGCCGTCGTGCAGTACAAGGACGGCCACGCGCATTTCTTCGATGGTGCCAAGGATCTCTTCAAGTACCTGCATGACCTGGAAAAATACGCGCCCGGCCACCGCCGCGAGGACGTCGCCGCCCTCCAGGTGACGGACTACTACTCCCTCGCCCGCATCGATGCGCAGAAGGCGATCTTTGTCATCGGCTCCGACGTACTCGGCCCGATGGGCCACGAGCTGGTGCCGCTCGCCTCGCGGGCGGATGCCGAGGACTTCATGAAAGACCACAAAGGCAAGCGCATCCTCGGCTTCGCCGAGGTCACGCGCGAACTGCCCTTCAGGCTCGACGACGGAAAGTTCTGAGCCGCTCTATCCCAGCCACTTGCGGGCGTTGCGGAACATCCTGAGCCAAGGCCCATCCTCACCCCATGTATCGGGATGCCACGACATCTGCAGCGTGCGGAAGATGCGTTCGGGGTGCGGCATCATGATGGTGAAGCGGCCCTCGGCGGTAGTGAGGCCGGCGATGCCGTCGGGCGAGCCGTTCGGGTTGTAGGGATAGGTAGTCGCCACACGGCCGTGGTTGTCGACGTAGCGCAATGCGACGACCGCCTGATCCTGCTTGCCCTGGGCGGTGAAATCGGCGCGCCCTTCTCCATGCGAGACGACGATGGGCAGGCGGCTGCCAACCATGCCGTCGAGGAACAGCGACGGATTCTGCGGAATCTCCACCATGACGAAGCGCGCCTCGAACTGCTCGCTGCGGTTGCGTGCGAAGCGCGGCCAGTGGCTGGCGCCGGGAATGATTTCCGTCAGGTGGCTCATCATCTGGCAGCCGTTGCACACGCCCAGCGCAAAAGTGTCGGTGCGCTTGAAAAAGGCTTCGAATTCTGCGCGCAATGGATCGTTGAAAAGGATCGACTTCGCCCAGCCCTGCCCTGCGCCGAGCACGTCGCCGTAGGAGAAACCACCGCAGGTCACCAGGCCGTGAAAGTCAGTCAGCGCGACACGGCGCGATTGCAGGTCGCTCATGTGCACGTCGACCGCGGTGAAGCCGGCGCGGTCGAAGGCGGCGGCCATTTCCACCTGGCCGTTGACACCCTGCTCCCTGAGAATGGCAATCCTCGGCCGTGCGCCCGTGGCGATCATCGGCGCGCCAATGTCCTCGGCCGGATCGAAAGTCAGTTGCGCCGACACGCCGGGATCGGTCACGTCGAGCAATGAATCGAACTCCTCCTGCGCGCATTGTGCGTCGTCGCGCAGGCGGGCGATCTGGTAGCTGGTTTCCGTCCAGGCGCGCTGCAGGTCGACGCGCTTCTCCTTGAGCAGCGGCCTGGCGTTGCGCCAGACGCGGATCTCGTCGTTGCTATTGAGTTCGCCGACCGCATGGCTGCAGGTGGCGAGGCCGTGCGTGCGCAGCACCTGCATGACCTGGGCGCGGTCGTCGCGGCGAATCTGCAGCAGCGCGCCGAGTTCCTCCGTAAACAACGCGCCCATGAGGCGGTCGCGATAGCGGCCATCGACCAGCTCCGGCTTGCGCTCCAGGCCGTCGGCGTCGTTCATGAGCGGGTCGAAACACAGCGTGTCGAGGTTGAGCGAGACACCACAATGGCCGGCGAAGGCCATCTCGCAGGCGGCGGCGAAGAAGCCGCCGTCGGAGCGGTCGTGGTAGGCGAGCAGCAGATTTGCCGCATTGAGTTCCTGGATGGCTGCAAAGAAGCCGCGCAACAAGGCGGCATCGGTATCCGGCGCGTGCCCGCCGACCGCGTTGTACGCCTGGGCGAAGGCGGAACCGCCGAGGCGGTGCTTGCCCTGACCTAGATCCACCAGCAGGAGGTCGGAGTCGCCGGCATCGGTGCGCAGCTGCGGCGTCAATGTGCGGCGCACGTCCGAGCAGACGGCGAAGGCGGAGATGATGAGCGAGAGCGGCGCGGTCACCTGCTTTTTCGCGCCGGCCTCTTCCCAGGACGTCTTCATGGAGAGCGAATCCTTGCCGACGGGAATGCTGATGCCAAGCTGGGGGCAGAATTCCAGGCCGACGGCCTTGACGGTGTCGAACAGCGCGGCGTCCTCGCCCGGATGGCCGGCCGCGGCCATCCAGTTGGCGGACAGCTTGATCTTGCCGATGTCGCCGATCATTGCCGCGGCGAGGTTGGTCACCGCCTCGGCCACCGCCATGCGCCCCGAAGCCGGCGCGTCGATGAGCGCCAGCGGCGTCTTTTCGCCCATGGCGAAGGCCTCGCCCAGCGTGCCCTGGTAGGACAGCGTGGTGACAGCACAATCCGCCACCGGCACCTGCCACGGCCCCACCATCTGGTCGCGCGCGGTCATGCTGCCGACGCTGCGGTCGCCGATGGTGATGAGGAAATTCTTCGAGGCGACGCTCGGCATGCGCAGTACGCGGTAGGCGGCCTCCTTGAGGTCGAGGGCGGCGGCGTCGAAGGGCGGCAGGTGGCGCTGCTTGCGAACGACGTCGCGCGTCATGCGCGGCGGCTTGCCGAGCAGCACTTCCATGTCCATGTCGACCGCGTTGTTGCCGAAGTGGCTGTCGCTCACCACGAGCTGTCCGTCCGCCGTCGCTTCGCCGAGCACGGCGAAGGGGCAGCGCTCGCGCTCGCAGAGGGTGCGGAATTCTTCGAGGCGGTCGGCGGCAATCGCCAGCACGTAGCGCTCCTGCGCCTCGTTGCACCAGATCTCGCGTGGCGACATGCCCGGCTCTTCCGTCTGCACGCGGCGCAGCTCGAAGCGCGCACCGCAGCCGGCGCCGTACGCCAGTTCCGGCAGGGCGTTGGAGAGGCCGCCGGCGCCGACGTCGTGGATGGAGAGGATCGGGTTGTTCTCTCCCATCTGCCAACAGCGGTCGATGACTTCCTGCGCACGCCGCTGGATCTCCGGGTTGCCGCGCTGCACCGAGGCGAAATCGAGGTCGGCGGTATTGGTGCCGGTGGTCATCGACGAGGCCGCGCCGCCGCCGAGGCCGATCAGCATGCCGGGGCCGCCGAGCTGAATGAGCAGCGCGCCGGCCTTGAACGCGATCTTGTGCGCATCGCGCGCGGCGATGTTGCCGACGCCGCCGGCGATCATGATCGGCTTGTGGTAGCCGCGCACCTCGCCCGCCACCTCCTGCTCGAAGGTGCGGAAATAGCCGGCGAGGTTGGGCCGGCCGAATTCGTTGTTGAAGGCCGCCGCGCCGATCGGGCCCTCGATCATGATGTCCAGCGCCGAGGCAATGCGATCGGGCTTGCCGCTCAGTTGCGTCACCTCCTGCTCCCACGGCTGCACGTAGCCGGGGATGTTCAGGTTAGACACGGAGAAGCCGCACAGCCCGGCCTTCGGCTTGGAGCCGCGGCCGGTGGCGCCCTCGTCGCGGATCTCGCCGCCCGAACCGGTGGCCGCGCCGGGAAAGGGCGAGATGGCCGTCGGATGGTTGTGCGTCTCGACCTTGGCGAGATAGTGCGTCAGTTCCTCGGTATAGGCATAGGCGCCGTCGACACCGGGCTGGAAGCGCTTCGCCACCGCACCTTCGAGCACGGCGGCGTTGTCGGAATACGCCACCACCGTCCCCTGGGGGCTGACTTTGTGCGACTCGCGGATCATGCCGAAGAGCGTGTGGGGCTGCTTCGCGCCGTCGATGACCCAGTCGGCGTTGAATATCTTGTGGCGACAGTGTTCGGAGTTGGCCTGGGCGAACATCATCAGCTCGACGTCAGTCGGGTTGCGCCCGGCTTTCTTGAAGGCGTCGACCAGGTAGTCGATCTCGTCATCGGACAACGCCAGGCCCATCTCGCCGTTGGCCTGCAGCAGCGCGGCACGGCCCTGGCCGACGACGTCCACCTTCGCCAGCGGCTGCGGCGCATAGTGGCGGAAGAGGGCTTCTGCAGCATCGACCGCAGCGAGCACCGATTCGGTCATGCGGTCGTGGAGGCAGGGCAGCGCGACAGCAAGGTCGCCTTTCGTGTCGATATGGAAAGCGGTGCCGCGCTCGACGCGCACCACGTCGTCGAAGCCGCACTGGCGGGCGATCTCCGTGGCCTTCGACGACCACGGTGAAATGGTGCCCAGGCGCGGCGTCACCAGCCGCAATATGCCGGCCGGCGTCCGGCTCGTCGGATGCGCCCCCAGCAGGTCCTTCAACCGCTCGAGGTCGGCCGCGGCCAGCGGCGCCTTCAGTTCGACGAAGTACCAGTGCTCGGCGGCAAGGGCCTTGAGCTTGGGCAGGATGGACTGGACGTTCTGGGTGAGGCGGGCAAGGCGGTTGGCGGAGAAGGCGGCGGCGCCGCGCAGCTTGAGGACTTCGGGCATGACGGGAGGAAGGAGGCACCGTAAAGCGCAATTATACCCGCTCAGATTCCCGTGCCACATCGTTGCGGAAATGCCTTCCAGGAAGATTGCCACCCCGGCATTATTTATCGGACAATGATCCGCTTGGTTATCCCTGAAAAGCATGGCATGACAACACGACGTCACTTTCTCCAAACCCTGGCATCAATACCGCCCGCCCTGGCCCTGAGACGCGCTTGGGCAACGGAAAGCGATCCCGCACGCATAGCGCTGGTGATCGGCAACAGCGCCTATCGCGGCACCCCGCTGATTAACCCCGTCAACGACGCCCGCGCCATGGCGAGCCTGTTCGGCCAAGCCGGGTTTACGGTCGATTCGCGCCTCGACGCCAGCCGCAGCGACATGCTGGCGGCCATTGATCGTTTTGGCTCTGCCGTAAAGCGGCCGGAAACCCGCCAGGTGGTTTTCTATTACGCCGGCCACGGCGTCCAGCTCGATTGGCGCAATTTTTTGCTGCCCGTCGATGCGGTGGTGGAGACGGCCGCTCAGGTCAAGCAGCGCTGCATCGACCTCGGCCTGTTGCTGGGCCAACTCGGCGCGGCCAAAGACAAGACCTTTATCATCATCCTCGACGCCTGCCGCAACGACCCTTTCGGCAACGCCTACAAGCCGGAACAGAAAGGCCTCTCGCAGTTCGACGCGCCGGTCGGTAGCCTGATCGCCTACGCCACCTCGCCCGGCAACGTCGCCTCCGACGGCCAAGGCAAGAACGGCCTGTACACCGAGAACCTGGTGCGCGAACTCTCCCAGCGCGGCACCCGCCTCGAGGACGCCCTGAAGCGCGTGCGCCTGAACGTGCGCCTGGCTTCGCGCGGCGCCCAGATTCCCTGGGAGACGACCTCGCTCGAAACCGATGTCTTTCTCTTCAGGGAAGGCCAGAAAAAACTCAGCGATGCCGAACTGGAAAAGGAACTCGAAGCGGATATCGAGACCTGGACCCGGATCAAGGCCTCGCGCAAGACTGAGGACTGGGTAGCCTATCTGCACGACTTTCCCAACGGCCGCTTTGCCGAGATTGCCCAGATGCGACTTTCGCACCTGCTGGCGGATACGGGAAAGGCGACTGTTACCCTTGCTGCGTCCAGGCCGGCCACGGCAATCGCGGCGGAACCGGACAGCAGACCCGTGCCGACAATCCGCAACGAAGCGGAATATGACGCGCTGCCCAAGGGAAGCACCTATAGAGATCCGAATGGCAATACGAGGAAGAAGTGGGAGGCCGATCCCATCGTCTCTGCCGCCGCGCCGGCGGCAAAGCCGGCCGGTGCGGCAATCGACATCCGGCCCGGCAGCGGCGCGCCGCAGCTGATGGTCGCCTCGGTCAATCCCTTTTCCGCCGGCCGCTATCCGCTCGGGCGCATCTACACGGTAGGCGACGAAGCGACGCTGCGGGAGACGGACATCCTCACCGATGTCGAGAAGCGCATTTACTCCTCACGCGTCACGCGCGTCGATGTGGAAGCCGACCGGGTTGAATTCAACCAGGGTTCCACGGTGACCGACCTGATGGGGAACGCCCTCAAGACCAACAATATCGAGTACGACGTGCCGGTGCAGTTTTCCCCGGCGGAGATTCAGGTTGGCAAGAAATGGCGGGCCGCCTTCGTCAGGAAGGTCAATGGGCAATCCACGAACGCATTCTATGACATCCATATCGTGCGCCGCGAAAGGATCCACGTCTCCGCAGGAGAATTCGACGCATTCAAGCTGGAGGCGCAGGGCTGGAACACGACGTACGGCGCACGCCTTGAAATGAATATCTGGCTGGTGCCGGGACTGATTTTCCCGATCAGGCGCGAATGGACCACCCGCAGCAGCCGCGGGCAATTCACCAACACCGAGCGACATGAACTCGTTTCCCTGCGGCAGCAAGCCATCGGACTCTGACATGACACCCCATACCATCGACGTCTCGGAAAGCAACTTCATGCAGGAAGTCATCGAGGCCTCGCAGCGCGTGCCCGTCCTCGTCGATTTCTGGGCGCCGTGGTGCGGCCCCTGCCGCAGCCTCGGCCCGATCCTGGAAAAACTGGCTGCCGAATACCAGGGACGCTTCCGCCTGGCCAAGGTGAATTCCGACGAGAACCAGGCGCTGGCCGGCCAGTTCGGCGTACGCGGCATCCCCAACGTGAAGGCTTTCGCCGGCGGCAAGATGGTCAATGAATTCACCGGCGCCCTGCCGGAATCCGCCGTGCGCGAGTTCATCGACGCCCTACTGCCGTCGCCGGCCGAACCGCTGCGGCTGGAAGCGCAAGCGGCACGCGCCCGCGGCGAGGCCGACGCCACGCGCAAGCTGCTGCTGCAGGCCATTCGCCTCGACCCGAAACACGAACAGGCGCGCCTGGATCTCGTCGACGTCCTGCTCGATGCTGGCGACCTTGCCGAGGCACAGCGCCTACTCGACGAAATCGCCGACAGCGCCAAGGACCGCAGCCGCATCGACGCCCTCGCCGCGCGCCTCGCCCTGGCACAGGGCGCGCCCGCCGGCGCCGACGCGGCGGCGCTGCGCGCGCGCCTCGACGCCGATCCCGCCGACCTCGAAGCCCGGCTGGCGCTGGCGAACCTGCTGGCCGTGCAGCAGGACTACGCGGGCGCCCTCGAGCACCTGATGGAAATCGTGCGCCGCGACCGCACCTTCGGCGAGGACATCGGCCGCAAGACCATGCTGCAGATTTTCAATCTGCTCGGCTCCGACAGCGAACTGGTGCGCGGCTTTCGCGGCGAACTGTCCCGTATCCTCAATCGCTAGTAGCCGTACTTGGGTTCGGGGTGCTAGCCCGAAAGTCAGTCGCCGCAATACGGCGGCGTGCTTGCCTTTCTCCGCGCATTTGCGCATAGTGCGCGGCTTTCATACGCTTGCCGTCCCATGTCACACCCCATCGACATCAGCGAAGCCGCCGGCGTGCGTTACCTGCACTTCGGCTCGGAGTGGATCCAGGGTGCCATGCGCATCGCGCGGCCGTGGACGCTGGAACTCGACTACACGCGCGAGATGATGACGGCCCTGCTGCTGCGGCCGGAGCCGCAGTGGCCGCGCAGCGTGCTGCTCATCGGCCTGGGCGCCGCCTCGCTGGCAAAGTTTCTCTACCGCCATCGGCCGCAAGCGAAACTCACGGTGGTGGAAATCGAACCGGCGGTAGTGACGGCGGCACGGCAATTCTTCAAGCTGCCGGACGACCCGCAGCGCCTGAGGATCGAAATCGCCGACGGCGTTGCGTGGCTCGCCGACAGCGACCGAACCTTCGACCTGATCCTCGTCGACGGCTTCGATGCCGACGCCCGCGCCGGCGCACTCGACACCCTGCCCTTCTACCGCGCCTGCCACGCCCATCTGAGCGACGTCGGACTGCTGTCGGTGAACCTGCTCGGTCGCAATCGCGGCGTCAAGAGCAGCGCCGAGCGCATCAAACGCGCCTTCGATGGGCGCGCATTGGTATTTCCCTCCTGCGACCACGGCAATGTCATTGCCTTCGCCGCCGCAGGCGAACCGGTGCGCACGCCGTTGCCTGAGTTGAAGACGCTGGCGCTGGCGCTGAAGAAGCAAACCGGACTCAACCTGCTACCGACGCTGGCGCGCCTGGCGCACTGGCAAAGTTGTCCCGAAGGCATGCTCGCGCTTTAGCACCCCAGAAACAGAAGCGGGCACTAGAATGACGCCCATGCTCACGATCTACGGCATCAAAAACTGCGACACCATGAAGAAGGCCTTCGCCTGGCTCGACGGCCACGGCATCGCCTATGCCTTCCACGACTACAAGAAAGTCGCACCCGATGCGGCGCTGTTGGAGAAATGGGCGGCGCAGGCCGGCTGGGAAAAGCTCATCAACACCCGCGGCCCGAGCTTCCGCAAGCTGCCCGCGGAGAAGCAGGCCGACCTCAGCGAAAAGAAGGTCTTCGCGCTGATGCTGGAAAACCCCAGCATGATCAAGCGGCCGATCGTTGCCTCCGGCAGGACGCTGCTCATCGGCTTCGATGCCGACGCCTACGCCAAGAAGCTGAAGTGAGCCGGTCGGATCAGGATTTCGCTCAGGATTTCGTCGCACGCTTCCTCTTCGAGGAGCTCGACATCCGCGGCGCTTTCGTGCGCCTTGGCAAGACCTGGCGCGGCATGCAGGCGCGACGCGACTATGCCGCCACGGTGCGCGACCTGCTCGGCGAGATGACGGCCACTGCAGTGCTCATTGGCGGCAACCTGAAGCAGCCCGGCCGCCTCACCTTTCAGCTCAAGGGGCACGGACCGATCGGCCTCCTCGTCATCGACTGCACCGCGCAACTGCACCTGCGCGGCATGGCGCAAGCAGCGGCCGATGTCGCGCCGGCGCCGGTGTCGCAGCTGTTCGGCGGCGGTCACCTGTCCCTCATCCTGCAGAACGAATCCGCGCGCGAGCCCTACCAGAGCCTGGTGCCGGCCACGGGCGACAGCATCGCCGAAATTTTCGAACATTACCTGCAACAGTCCGAGCAGCAGCCGGCGCGACTCCTGTTGGCAGCCGATGAGCAGCATGCCTGCGGCCTCTTCCTGCAGAAACTGCCGGGCGCCGACACCCGGGACGCCGATGGCTGGGCGCGTATCGAACTGCTCACCGCAACGCTCACGCCGGCGGAAATGAAAACGCTGCCTGTGGCGGAATTGCTCGGCCGCATCTTCCCGGAAGAGGCCGTACGACTCTTCAAGCCGCGTCCGGTCGTCTACGACTGCCCCGAAGACCGCGCCAAGGTCTGCAACATGCTGCGCTCCCTCGGCCGTGGCGAGATCGAAGCCATCCTCGCCGAGAAAGGCGAGGTCATCGTGCATGACGACATCTGCAACCACGCCTACCGCTTCGGCGTCGCCGACCTGGACGAGCTCTTTCCGCCCGCTGTGCCGGAACCGAGGACGCTGCATTGAACCGGCAGAACCTGACCCAGGGCACGCTGCTGATGTGCGCGGTGGTGCTGATCTGGGGCGCCTTCCTGCCCGTCAGCAAGATCGTCCTGGCCGTCATCGATCCCTACTGGCTCACCCTGCTGCGCTACGCCACCGCCACCGTCTGTTTCCTGCTCGTGCTGGCCTGGCGCGAGGGCCGCAGCGCTCTGTCGTTCGACGGACGCGCGGGCATGGCGTGGGCCTGCGGCAGCGCCGGTTTCACCGGCTTCAGCCTGTGCGTCTACGAGGGGCTGCGCCTGACGCGGCCCGAGCACGGCGCCATGATCCTCGCCCTTGGCCCGGTCAACATCGTCCTCTGGCAGTGGCTGCGCACGCGCCATCGCCCGCCGGCGGCGGCGCTGGCCTGCATCGCTGCCGCCATCGTCGGCCTCGGCCTGGTGGTCAGCCAGGGCGAATTCATCCGCCTCTACTCCGGTGGCGGTGCGCTGGGCAACGGCCTCATGTATCTCGCTTCGTGGTTCTGGATCGCCTTCACGCTGGGCGCACAGAAATTTCCCGGCTGGTCGCCGGTGCGCTACACCGCACTCACCTCGCTGCTGGGCTGCCTGACCACGCTGCTGGCGGTGGCCGCGGCCAACGGCGTCGGCCACAGCCATGCACCGCAGCCCGGCGCATTGGGCGCGCACCTGTGGGCGCTGCTGTTCATCGTCTTCGTCGTCTCCTTCGGTGCGGTGCTGATGTGGAACATGGCGGTGCTGAAGCTGGGGCCGCTCAACGCCGCGCTGTTCGCCAACTTCGCGCCCCTGGTGACACTCCTCATCGCCGTCGGGCAGGGCCAGCGCCTGCTGGCCGAGGAATGGGCCGGCGCGGCGCTGGTAATCGGCGCCCTCATCGCCAACAACCTGGTCAACCGACGCCTGGCACGGCAGGCAGACAAGCTGCTGGCGGCCACGACGGCGGCATTGCGGTAGCATAGGACCATGGTTCATGCCGCTGCCGCAGCCATCTACACCGTCGCCGCCATCCGCGACATCGAGGCGCGCCACGCCGAAGTCACGCCGCCGCTGATGGAGCGCGCAGGCGCCGCCGCCGTGCCGCAGGCACTGACTTTCACCGAGCGCTCTTCTGAGCCGCCGCTGATCGTCTGCGGGCCGGGCAACAACGGCGGCGACGGTTTCGTCCTCGCCCGCCTGCTGCGCGAGCGCGGCATCGAACCCGTTGTCGTCTTCGCCGGCGACGAAATGCGGCTGCCCGTCGCTGCGCACGGCGCGCTCGGCGCCTACCGTGCGGGCGGCGGCAAAATCGTCAGCGAAATTCCCCGGCGCGAGTTTTCCCTGGGGGTGGATGCCCTCTTCGGCAGCGGCCTGCAGCGCCCCGTCGAAGGCAGCCATGCGGCGCTCATCGCCCGCATCAACGCCCTCGGCTGTCCGGTACTCGCCCTCGACGTGCCGAGCGGGCTGTGCGCCGACACCGGCCGTGTGCTGGGGTGTGCCGTCAAGGCCGATCACACGGCCACCTTCATCGCACTCAAGCCTGGCCTGCTGACCCTCGACGGGCCGGACCACTGCGGCAAGGTCAGCGTGCACGACCTCGGCCTCGCAGCGGAAGACAGCGTGAAGGCCGAAGGCCACGTCGTCACGCCGGCGCTGTTCGCTTCCCGCCTGCGGCCACGACCGCGCAACTGCCACAAGGGCACGCTGGGCAGCGTCGGCATCCTCGGCGGCGCACCCGGCATGGCTGGCGCGGCGCTGCTCGCCGGCCGCGCGGCGCTGAAACTTGGCGCTGGCCGCGTTTATATCGGCCTGCTCGACGCTACGGCGCTGAGCGTCGACACCGACCAGCCGGAACTGATGCTGCGCAGGCCGGAGGACATCCTCAGCACCGGCATGGCCACGGCACTGGCGGCCGGCCCCGGCCTCGGCCAGGGCACGGAGGCGCTGCAACTGCTGCGGCGAACCATCGCCATCGAACTGCCGCTGCTGCTCGATGCCGATGCGCTGAACCTCATCGCGGCCCATCCCGTGCTGGGAAACCGGTTGCGCAAGCGCACCGCCGCAACCCTGATCACGCCGCATCCGCTCGAGGCAGCGCGGCTGCTCGGCAGCGACGTCGGCAGTGGGCAGGCCGACCGCCTGCACACTGCCCGCGCATTGGCCGAAAAATTCCATGCCCACACGGTGCTGAAGGGCTGCGGCAGCGTCATCGCCTCGCCCAATGGAAAATGGTTCATCAACAGCAGCGGCAACCCGGGCATGGCCAGCGCCGGCATGGGCGATGTGCTCAGCGGGCTCGCCGTCTCGCTGCTGGCGCAGGGCTGGGAAACTGAAGCGGCCCTGCTCTGTGCCGTGCATCTGCATGGCGCAGCCGCCGACCACCTCGTCAGTGCCGGTATCGGACCGGCGGGGCTCACCGCGGTTGAAACCATCGACGCCGCCCGGCAATTGTTCAACGCCTGGACCCGTTCCTGAAATGAATTCCTCGCCTCCCGCGCAGCATCCGCTGCGCGGCATCCTGTTGTTCATGCTGGCGCTGATGCTGTTTGCCCTGCTCGACGCCACTGCCAAGCACCTCACCGCCACGTTTGCCGTGCCGCTGCTGGTGTGGGCGCGTTACACCCTGCATTTCCTCATCATGCTGATCTTCGTCGCGCCCTCGATGCGCGCGCAACTGGTGAAGACCGACAACCTGTCCCTGCAGGTGGTGCGTGCGCTGGCGCTGGTGGGCACCACCGGCTTCGCCATGCTGGCCTTTCGCACCATGCCGCTGGCCGAAGCGACGGCGGTGCTGTTCCTCGCACCCCTGCTGGTGACGCTGATGGCCGGCCCGTTTCTCGGCGAGCGCATCGGCAGCGGCCGCTGGCTGGCAGTGGTGGTCGGCTTTGCCGGTGTGCTGCTGATCGCGCGCCCGGGCGGTGCGCTCAATCCGGTGGGCGTAGCCTGGGCGTTGGGCGGCGCCGTCTGCTACGCCCTCTACCAATTGCTGACGCGCCGCCTGAGCCAGGCCGAGCATCCCCTCACGCTGCTCTTCTACACGGCGCTGGTAGGCACGGCGGTGATGAGCCTGGCGCTGCCCTGGTACTGGGTGGAGACCTCGCCTGAGCCACTGCAATGGCTGCTGATCGCCTCGCTCGGCTTCTACGGCGGCGTCGGCCATTTCATTCTGATCCGCGCCTTCCGCCTGGCGCCAGCGTCCGTCCTGACGCCTTTCGGCTACACGCAACTGATCTGGGCGGCCCTGCTCGGCTGGCTGGTATTCGGGCATGTGCCCGACGCCCTTTCGGCATCCGGCATGATCGTCATCGCTGCTGCCGGGCTGTGGCTGGCGCTGGGCGAGCGCCGGCGAAGATAGTCAGCCTCAGGCACGTGTCTGCGGATAGGGATAGAGCATGTTGAGGGCAATGCTCTGACCGAAACCCTGGGCGATGCGCACATGCTCGCGGCGGAACGCACGGGCCTGATGCAGGCCGCAGGAGTGGGCGATCATCTCGATCTCCTTGTTCATGTTGCGGCAGTAGTGAGCGACACGCTCCGCCTTGTCGGCGACGACGAGGCCGCGCTGCAGGCGCGGGTTGTGCGTGGTGACGCCGGTCGGGCAGGTGTTGGCGTGGCAGCGCAGCGCCTGGATGCAGCCGAGCGCAAACATGAAGCCGCGCGCCGTATTGACGAAATCCGCCCCTGCCGCCAGCGCCCAGGCGGCACGCGCCGAGGTGACCAGCTTGCCGGCGGCAATCACCCGCACGCGTTCGCGCAGGCCGCTCTCGATCAGCGCGTCCACGACGCGCGGCAGCGCCTCGTCGATGGACAGCGCCATGTGGTCGGCCAGCGCCTGCGGCGCGGCGCCGCTGCCGCCCTCGCCGCCATCCACGGCGATGAAGTCCGGCGCGAAGGCGGTGCCGCGCCGCGCCACCGCCTCGCACAGCTCGTTCATGAATTGCCAGCCGCCGATGGCCGTCTTGATGCCCACCGGCTTGCCGGTCAGCTCGCGCACGTAGGCGATTTTCTCGATCAGCTCGTCGGCGCTGGCGATGTCGCGATGCCGGTTGGGACTGATCGAGTCCTGGCCTTCCGCTATGCCGCGGATGGCGGCGATTTCCGCCGTCACCTTGCCACCGAGCAGCATGCCGCCCTTGCCCGGCTTGGCCCCCTGCGACAGCTTGATCTCGAAGGCGCGCACCGTCTCGTGCGCGGCGAGTGCCTTCAGCCGCTCGGCGGACAGTCGGCCATCGGCATCGCGCACGCCGTACTTCGCCGTGCCGATTTGCATGATGAGGTCGCAGCCGCCCTCGAGGTGATAGGGACTGAGGCCGCCCTCGCCGGTGTCCAGCCAGCAGCCGGCCGCCGCCGCGCCGCGCGAGAGGGCACGTACCGCCGGCCTGGAAATCGCACCATAGCTCATGCCACTGATGTTGACGATGGAGCGGGCGACGAAGGGCGTCTCGCAATAGTCTTCGCCGATCGTCAACGGTGGCGTCGACTGCTGCTCCTCCTCGATCACCGGAAACGGCGCATTGACGAAGACCAGCGCGCCCGGTTCGTGCAGGTTGTAGGTCGAGCCGAAGCCGATCGTGCCGCCCTCGTTCTTCGCCAGGCGATAGACCCAGCCGCGCGTCGAACGGTTGAAGGGCATTTCGTCGCGTTCGCCAGTGAAAAAGTACTGGCGGAAGTATTCGCCCATCTGCTCGAAGAAATAACGCAGGCGACCGATGATCGGGTAGTTGCGCAGGACGGTATGCTTTTTCTGCGTGATGTCCTTGACGTACCAGAACACCAAGGTGACGAAGAGCACGATGGCCAGCAGCGTGCCCGCGCTAACCGAAAGTACGCTGAGGAGACCGGACATGCTGCCCTCCTGTGAGGCTGGGAGCGGTTAGAATTGACGCATCAGCATAGCGTTACGGCAGGAATAATGGAAACTTCAGGACATTCGGGGCATTCGGCACATTCGGGACAACTCGTGGAACAGCTGGCCGCCGAAATCGCGCGCAATGTCGCCGCTGCGCTGACCGAGGACATCGGTAGCGGCGACCTCACCGCCCTGCTGACGCCCGCCGGACATCCGGCACGCGGCATCGTCGTCAGCCGCGAGGCGGCCGTGCTGTGCGGCAGCGAATGGTTCGACGCCTGTTTTCGCAACCTGGACGCCGGCGCCCGCATCCGCTGGCACGTCGGCGACGGCGAGCACATCCACGCCGGCCAGACCCTGTGCGAGATCGACGCCGACACGCGCGCCCTGCTCACGGCCGAGCGGCCGGCGCTGAATTTCCTGCAGTTGCTCTCCGGCACCGCCACCGCCACGCGAAAGTTCGTCGATGCCGTCGCCGGCACGCAGGCGAAGATCGTCGACACACGCAAGACCCTGCCCGGCCTGCGCCTGGCGCAGAAGTACGCCGTGCGCTGCGGCGGCGGCAGCAACCACCGCTTCGGCCTCTACGACGGCATCCTCATCAAGGAAAACCACATTCTGGCCGCCGGCGGCGTGGCGCCGGTGCTGGCGCAGGCCCGCGCCCTGGCGCCGGAAGGTGTCTTCATCCAGATCGAGGTGGAAACCCTGGAACAGCTCGAGGAGGCGCTTGCCGCCGAGGCAAAGATGATCCTGCTCGACAACATGGATCTCGCGCAAATGCGCAATGCCGTGGCGCTCACGGCCGGGCGGGCGGAACTGGAAGCCTCGGGCGGGGTGGATTTGACGAAAGTCCGGGCCATCGCCGAGACCGGCGTGGACCGCATCTCCATCGGCAGTCTGACCAAGGACGTGCGCGCCATCGACCTGTCGCTGCGGCACATCGAGAATTAGTGCCTTGCCTTGCCGAGGCGAAACAGGTATAAATCTGCGACTGTGCGGGCGCTGCGGCGCCGTGACCTGAACTACAGCCTGAACTGAACTACAGCCTGAACTAAAAGAAGACGGGAGTGACTTGATGCTGTTCATCCTCTACTACGTTGTCGCGATCACCGTGCTGATCCTGCATTTCACCGGTTTCCTGACGCGCCACAACCTCGAATGGCTGATTCTGGTCCTCGCTGTGACGGTATTCCCGGCCGTCATCTACTTGTAGCACTCTGTAGCAACCTTCCCGCGCGGGTAACGCACGGGGTTACACACAAAACGCCCGCGCTTAAGTCCGGGCGGCGATGAACGCCTTCACCGCCCCGGCATCCGCGTCCATTACCTTGACCCGCTGTGGCAGGGCCTCAATGCCCTCCAGTTCCTGCGGCCGCGTCGGTTCCCGGCCGAGCGCCTCGCGGAGGGTTTCGGCAAACTTCACCGGCTGCGCCGTCTCCAGCACCACCATCGGCACCCCTGCCTCGCCCAGCTCACGATAGGCCAGCGCCACCTTGAGCCCGTCGGCGGTGTGCGGATCGATCATTGTGCCGTAGCGTTCCCAGGCGGCGCGGATCGTCGCCAGACGGTCTGCATGGCTGCTGGTGCCCGAGACGAAGCCGAATTCAGGCAGCCGCGCCAGATAGGGCGTGCCACGTAGGTCGAAACTGCTTCCCCTGTCTACTTTCGACCACAGCTCGCGCATGATCGCACCGTCGCGTCCGACCAGATCGAAGACGAAGCGCTCGAAGTTCGACGCCTTGGAGATGTCCATAGACGGACTCGACGTGACGGAAGTCTCCGCCGTCGCGCGCGGCCGGTATACGCCGGTGCGGAAGAACTCGTCGAGCACGTCGTTTTCGTTGGTGGCCAGCACCAGGCGGCGGATCGGCAGGCCCATCATGCGCGCGACGTGGCCAGCACAGATGTTGCCGAAGTTGCCCGAGGGCACGGCGAAGGAAACCGCCTCGTCATTCGAACGCGTCGCCTCGAAATAGCCCTTGAAGTAATAGACGATCTGGGCGGCGACGCGCGCCCAGTTGATCGAATTCACCGCGCCGATCCGGTGCTGCGCCTTGAAGGCCGCGTCGTTGGAGACCGCCTTCACGATGTCCTGACAGTCGTCGAACATGGCGCGGATGGCGATGTTGTGGATATTCGCATCCGGCAACGAATACATCTGCGCACGCTGGAATTCCGACATCCTGCCGTGCGGCGAGAGCATGAAGACCTTCACGTTGTGCTTGCCGCGCAGGGCGTACTCGGCCGCGGAACCGGTATCGCCCGAGGTGGCGCCGAGGATGTTGATGGTCTCGCCGCGCTTGTCCAGCACGTACTCGAACAGGTTGCCGAGCAGTTGCATGGCCATGTCCTTGAAGGCCAGGGTCGGCCCGTTCGACAGTTCCAGCAAGTGCAGTCCCGGCTCCAACGTGGTCAGCGGCGTGATGTCCGCTGCATCGCGGCCGGGTCGGCAGTAGCGATACGTCTGCGCCGTATAGGTGCGGTCGACCAGCGTCTTCAGGTCGCAGGCCGGAATGTCGGTGATGAACTTCTCCAGCACGCGCAGCGCCAGCGCGTGATAGGGCAGCGCGCGCCACTCGTCCAGCTCGGCGCGCGACACCTGCGGATAGGCTTCCGGCAGATAGAGTCCGCCGTCCGGCGCCAGGCCGCCGAGGAGGATGTCGCTGAAGGATTGGGCGGGCGCCTGGCCGCGGGTGGAGATGTATTTCATTTCGATGATTCTGTCTGATTCAAAGTATTTTCGCCATGCCGGCTGCAATGGGGCCGGCGCTCGCCGTACTGGCGGGACTGACTTTTGTTCGCTACGCCGTATTGGCGGCTAGCGGATCGCCCAGGCGATCTCGGTCGTGCGCGGCAGCGGCAGATCCGCCTGCCGTGACGCGAAGTAACGCGCAGCGGCCTCTTCCGGAGCGAACAGCCGGACTGTGCCGAAACCGGCTGCCCGCAGCATATCCGCCATCGCCTGCGGCGTGAAGCGGCTGACGAAGGGCTCACCGAGTTCCGCCACCCGTTCGGCCAAGTCGGTCGCCGCCGAAGCGGCCCGGGGCGGTTGCAGAAAGGTGAGCACGACCTCGCTGCCCGTGGGAAACCGTGCGATCGAGGCCAGCACCGCGTCGATGGCCATCTCGTTGAGATACATGGTCACGCCGAGCCAGGAAAAGAACGTCGGCTCGTCAAGCGAGACGCCTTGCCGCACCAGACCAGCATGCAGCGACTCCCGATCGAAATCGACTTGGGCAAATGCGGTATTCCCGGGCAAGCCAAGTCCAGCAGCCGCAAGATGCGAATGTTTTAGCGCCTGCGTGCCAGAATGATCCACTTCGACGATCCGCAATGGCGCAGCCCAGACAGGCTGTCGTAGCGCGAAGGTATCGAGTCCTGCACCCAGCAGCACATACTGCGTGACACCGCGCCGCACCGCGGCTTTGAGGCGTTCCTCGGCAAAGCGGGAACGCAGCACGACATGGGCGCGCAACGCCTTCGCTGCGGGTGCCGCGTAGCGTTCCGCGCTATCGCGAATGCGCCGCTCCGCCGAAGCGCCGAGCAGCCGCAGGGCAATAGGATCGTCAAGGATGCGTGGCGACGCATCGAGAATCTGGTGGGCGGCGCGCAGATAAGCCGTCGCCAGCGCCGTCCGGCTCGGATTCCGCGCGGTCATTTCCATTGCGTTATGCTCAGCTCAACTCAGTTCTTCCAGCCGCAGCCGCACCACCTTGCCCTTCACTACCGGCAACGCCTCGATGCGGGCGATGGCGGCATCGGCGTTCTTCTCCAGCGTCTGGTGGGTGAGCATGATGATGTCGGTCTGTTCCTCGCCTTCGGCCGGCTCGCGCTGGATCATGGCGTCGATGGAGATCTGCTGGTCGGCGAGG
This sequence comes from Rhodocyclaceae bacterium, assembly GCA_018262775.1. Classification (GTDB taxonomy): domain Bacteria; phylum Pseudomonadota; class Gammaproteobacteria; order Burkholderiales; family Rhodocyclaceae; genus Desulfobacillus. The sequence continues at coordinate 7,109 of JADFDU010000022.1, read as the reverse complement.
ATGCGCGTGATGTCGGCGAGCACACCGGGACGATCCTCGACGCGCATGCGGAAGTAGTAGGAGGTTTCCACCTCGCCCATCGCCAGCACCGGGATGGGCTTCACCGCGTCGGGCTGGAAGGCCAGGTGCGGCACGCGGTGCTCCGGGTCGGCGGTGTGCATGCGCGTAACATCGACCAGGTCGGCGATGACCGCGCTGGCGGTCGGCTCGGCGCCGGCGCCCTTGCCGTAGTAGAGCGTGCTGCCGACGGCGTCGCCCTTCACCACCACGGCATTCATGGCACCCTCGACGTTGGCGATGAGACGCCTGGCCGGGATCAGCGTCGGGTGCACGCGCAGTTCGATGCCGTTCGGCTTGCGCCGGGTCAGCCCCAGCAGCTTGATGCGGTAGCCGAGCTGCTCGGCATAGCGGATATCCTCCGCCTGCAGCTTGCTGATGCCCTCGATGTGCGCCTTGTCGAACTGCATGGGGATGCCGAAGGCGATGGCCGACATGATGGTCAGCTTGTGCGCGGCATCCACGCCCTCGATGTCGAAGGTCGGATCGGCCTCGGCGTAGCCAAGGCGCTGCGCCTCCTTCAGCACCGTCTCGAAGGGCAGGCCCTTGTCACGCATCTCGGAAAGGATGAAGTTGGTGGTGCCGTTGATGATGCCGGCGATCCACTCGATGCGGTTGGCGGTGAGGCCCTCGCGCAGCGCCTTGATGATGGGAATGCCGCCGGCCACGGCCGCCTCGAAGGCGACCATCACGCCTTTTTTCTGTGCTGCGGCGAAAATCTCGTTGCCGTGCAGGGCGAGCAGCGCCTTGTTGGCGGTGACCACGTGCTTGCCGTTCTCGATGGCCTTGAAAGTCAGTTCCCGCGCCACGCCGGTGCCGCCGATCAGCTCGACGACGATGTCCACTTCCGCGTCGGCCACCACCGCGAAGGCATCGTCGGTGACGCGACAGGCGCCGGCGGCGACCTGCTTCGCCAGTTCGATGTTCTTGTCGGCGACGACGATGATGCGGATGGGACGGCCGGCGCGGCGGGTGATCTCCTCCGCGTTGCGTTGCAGGACGGAGAACGTGCCGCCGCCGACGGTGCCGATGCCGAGCAGGCCTACATTGATGGGTTTCATTTCAGATTTTTCCTGAAGCAGAAGCCGGGGATGTGCATCCCCTCGCGAAAATAGAATTTGTGCGCGGCTGCCCGCTGCGCACCCGAATCGAGCGCCAGCACATCGCAGTCGAGCCGGCGCGCCTTCTCCTCGAGATGCCCCAGCAGGGCCTTGCCGACGCCACGCGAACGCTGCGCCTCGTCGGTCACGAGGTCGTCCACGTAGAGTCGCCGGCCTTCGTAGGTGTTCTCGACCAGGCGCCACAGAGCCACGCCGAGCACCCCCTCGCCGTCCGCGGCTACGGCCAGCCGCCCGCCATTGGCGAACACCTGTGCCAGCCGCCCGGCGTAGTCTGCCGGCAGCGTCGGGCGCAGTTGCCGGTGCACACCCTCGGCGCGGCCCAGCCAGAGCGGCTCGACGACGCGGCCACCCTCATCGGTGACGTCGATGATTCGACAAAAATGCATCATGCCTCGTGCCGCTTGCGGTAATGATCGAGGAAGCGCGCGATACGGCCGATGGCCTCGCCCAGGTCGTCGACGTTGGGCAGGAAAACCACGCGGAAATGATCCGGCGCCGGCCAGTTGAAACCGGTGCCCTGCACCAGCAGCACCTTTTCCTCGAGCAGCAGCTCGAGGATGAACTGCTGGTCGTTGGCGATCGGGTAGACCTTCGGATCGAAACGCGGGAAAAGATAGAGAGCCGCCTTCGGCTTGACGCAGGAGACGCCGGGAATCTGCGTGAGCAGCTCCCAGGCCAGATCGCGCTGGCGCGTCAGGCGGCCATCCGGCGCAACAAGGTCGAGGATGCTCTGGTGCCCACCCAGCGCCGTCTGGATGGCGTACTGGCCCGGCACGTTGGAGCACAGCCGCATCGAGGCCAGCATGTCGAGGCCCTCGATATAGTCTCCGGCATGGCGCTTCTCGCCGGAGACCACCATCCAGCCGGCGCGATAGCCGCAGGCGCGGTAGTTCTTCGAAAGGCCATTGAAGGTGACGAAGAGCACATCGTCGGCGAGCGAAGCGATCGAGGTGTGCGCGACACCGTCGTAGAGCACCTTGTCGTAGATCTCGTCGGCGAAGACGATGAGCTGGTGCTGGCGGGCGATCTCGATGATCTCGCGTAACAGGTCGTCGGGATACAGCGCGCCGGTCGGATTGTTCGGATTGATGATGACGATGGCGCGGGTAGACGGGCCGATCTTGGCGCGAATGTCGGCGAGATCCGGCAGCCAGCCTGCACCCTCGTCGCAGAGATAGTGGCGCGGCTTGCCGCCGGAGAGGCTGACGGCAGCCGTCCACAGCGGGTAGTCGGGCGCCGGCACCAGCACCTCGTCGCCGTTGTTGAGCAGGGCCTGCATGGCCATGACGATCAGCTCGGAGACGCCATTGCCAAGGTAGATGTCCTCGATGCCGACGCCGGCGATGGCCTTCTGCTGGCAGTAATGCATGATCGCCTTGCGCGCGGCGAACAGTCCCTTCGAGTCGGAATAGCCGGAAGCGTCGCGCAGGTTGTGGATGACGTCCACGACGATCTCCTCCGGCGCCTCGAAGCCGAACGGGGCGGGGTTGCCGATGTTCAGCTTGATGATGCGGTGCCCCTCCTCTTCCAGCTGGCGTGCGCGTGCAAGCACGGGGCCGCGGATGTCGTAGCAGACGTTGGCGAGCTTGGTCGATTTCAAAACCGCTTGCATCAGAGCAAACCATCCTTTCTGAACATATCCTTGATGCCACGCACCGCTTGCCGCGTGCGTTCCTCATTCTCGATCAGCGCGAAACGCACATGGTCGTCGCCGTATTCGCCGAAGCCGACGCCCGGACTGACCGCCACCCTAGCATCGGCCAGCAGCTTCTTGGAAAACTCGAGGGAGCCGAGTTTTTCATAGGCCGGCGGAATCTTCGCCCAAATGTACATCGAGGCTTTTGGCACCTCGACCATCCAGCCAGCCTCGTGCAGCCCCCTCGCCAGCACGTTGCGGCGGTTCTGGTACTTCAGGCGCACTTCCTCGACGCAGCCCTGCGGGCCGTCCAGCGCGATCACTGAGGCAACCTGTAGCGGCGTGAAGGTACCGTAGTCATGATAGCTCTTGATGCGCGCCAGGGCGTTGCACAGGTCGCGATTGCCGACCATGTAGCCGATGCGCCAGCCAGCCATGTTGTAGCTCTTCGACATGGTGAAGAACTCGACGGCGACATCGCGCGCACCCGGCACCTGCATGATGGAGGGTGCCTGGTTGTTGGCAAACGCGCCATCGAAGACGATGTCGGCATAGGCGAGGTCATGCACCACCAGGATGTCGTGCTGCTTTGCCAGGTCCACGACGCGCTCGAAGAAATCCAGTTCAACACAGCGCGCCGTCGGGTTGCTCGGAAAGCCGAGGATCATCATCTTCGGCTTCGGTGTGCACTCGCGGATGGCGCGCTGCAGCTCCTCGAAGAAGTCCACGTCCGGCGTCATGCGCACCGAGCGGATGTCGGCGCCAGCGATGATGGCGCCGTAGATGTGGATCGGGTAGGAGGGATTCGGCACCAGCACCGTGTCGCCGCGATCCAGCGTGGCCAGCATCAAGTGGGCCAGACCCTCCTTTGAGCCGATGGTAACAACGGCTTCCGCATCCGGGTCGAAATCCACGTCGTAGCGGCGCTTGTACCAGTCGCAAATCGCCTTGCGCAGGCGCGGGATACCCTTTGACACCGAGTAGCCGTGCGTGTCGCCGCGCAGCGTTGCCTCGACCAGCTTGTCGACGATGTGGCGGGGCGTGGACCCGTCGGGGTTGCCCATGCTCATGTCGATGATGTCCTCGCCGCGGCGGCGGGCAGCCATCTTCAGTTCGCCCGTGATGTTGAAAACGTAAGGCGGCAGACGCTGGATGCGCGGAAATTCCTTCATTTTGGCAGTGCAGCATCAAAGCTATAATGTTACCTGAACTCTCTACAAATCAGATGGATATTGATGAAACTCCACCTCGACAATCCGGCCAGCCGAAACCTGATCACCGGTCACGGTGCAGGCTATGTCGCCATCAACCACCGCCATTTCGAAAGCAGCCTGATCGTCCTGCCCGAGCGCATTGTCGAAGCCTGGGGTACGGCGGGGTTCGACGCACTCGTCGAGGCAGATTTTGAAGCGATACGCGAACTGGCCCCAGAAATCGTGCTGTTCGGCACCGGTAACCGCCAGCGCTTTCCCGCCTCAAGCCTGCTGCGCCCGTTGATCGACGCTCGCATCGGCTGCGAAGTGATGGATCTGCCCGCCGCCTGCCGCACCTTCAACATCCTCATGGCGGAAGGCCGCCTGGTCGCCGCCGCCCTGCTCATCGACCCCAGCCAATCGTGAAACTTGCCCTGAAAGTCGATACCGCCACCTACCGCGGCACCCTCGTCGGCGTGCCGCGCCTGGTTGAAGCCCTGCGCCAGGCGGAGGCGCAAGCGACCTTCTACTTCAACCTCGGCCCCGACCACAGCGGCCGCATGCCGGCCGCCCTGCTTGCGGCATCGCGCAAGGGCGCCACCCTCCTCGGCCGCCATGGCCTCGCCACCCTGCTCTACGGCACCCTCCTGCCCGGCCCGGATATCGGCCTGCGCTGCGGCGATATCCTGCGCGGCGTCCGCGACGCCGGCTTCGACACTGGCGTGCAGGGCTGGGACCGTGCCGCCTGGCAGCGCCGCGCGGCGTCCGCCTCGCCGGCGTGGACGGCGCGTTACATGCAACGGGCCGTTACACGTTACGAAAAAATCTTCGGCGAACCGCCAAAAACCCATGCCGCCGCCGGCTGGCAGATGAACCCACATGCGCTGCGCCTGACCCAGCGCCTGGGATTCGGCTATGTCTCGGACACACGCGGCAGACATCCCTTCATCCCCGTCTGGAACGCCGAGATCGTCCTCTGTCCGCAACTGCCGACCACGCTGCCAACCCTGGACGAACTGCTGGGACGCGACGGCTGCACGCTCGAGACGGTACACGAGCACCTGCTGGCGCTGACCGCGCAGCCTCCGCCGACCGGCCACGTCTTCAGCGTGCAAGCGGAACTGGAGGGGCAGCAACTGCTGCCCGTGTTCGAGAAACTGCTACAGGGATGGCGGAATCAGGGTTACGAACTCGTCTCGCTCGGCAGCCTCTTCGAGGCCATCGACGCCAGCCGCCTGCCGCGGCATGAACTGCTGCAAGGCGAGATCGAGGGCCGTGCCGGCAGGCTCATGCTGCAGGGGCCGGAGTTCCTGGCGTGAACGTGTGAACGGGTGAACGTATGTGAGCTTGCGCCTGCCGCGGAATTCATCAACAATGCACTCGTCCATGAGCGTTGATCACCCCGTACCTGATTTCACCTTGCCGGCCACCGGCAACCAGACGTTTTCCCTGTCCCGGGCGCAAGGCAACGCGCTCGTACCACAGAACAAAGGGCTGGCACTAGTCCTCTACTTCTATCCGAAGGACAGCACCCCCGGCTGCACCACCGAGGCCGGCGAGTTCCGCGACCTGCATGCGCAGTTCCTCAAGGCCGGCTGCGCCGTCTATGGCATCTCGCGCGACAGCATCCAGTCGCATGAAAACTTCAAGGCCAAACTGAAGCTGCCCTTCGAACTGCTCTCCGATGCCGAGGAAACCGCCTGCACCGCCTTCGGCGTCATCAAGCAAAAAGTGCTCTACGGCAAGCCGGTGCGCGGCATCGAGCGCAGCACCTTCGTCATCGACAGTGGCGGCGTGCTACGGCGCGAGTGGCGCGGCATCAAGGCGCCCGACCATGCCGCCGAAGTCCTCGCATTCGTGAAAACCCTGTAGCTCTCCCAGAGACCTCGATGAACGCCAGGAAGCAGCCCTCGACCAAGCTTTTCGTCCTCGACACCAACGTGCTCATGCACGACCCGACCAGCCTCTACCGCTTCGAGGAACACGACATCTTCGTGCCGATGATGACCCTCGAGGAGCTCGACAACAACAAGAAGGGCATGTCGGAAGTGGCGCGCAATGCCCGCCAGGCCAGCCGCATGCTGGACGCCATCGTCGGCGGCTCCGAGGATCACATCGAACGCGGCATCCCGCTCGACACGCCGTCGGACGCGCTTGCCAGCGGCCGCCTGTTTTTGCAGACGGAGCCGATCAACGTCGCCCTGCCGTCCTCGCTGCCGACCGCCAAGGCCGACAACCAGATCATCGGCGTGGTGATGCATCTCGTCGGCAAGCAGCCACAGCGCGAGGTGATCCTCGTCTCCAAGGACATCAACATGCGCATCAAGGCCCGCGCCCTCGGCCTGAACGCGCAGGACTACTACAACGACAAGGTGCTGGAGGACACCGACCTCCTGTACACCGGCACGCGCGAGCTGTCGGCCGATTTCTGGGAGGTCAACGGCAAGGACATGGAATCCTGGAAGCAGGACAGCCGCACGCTCTACCGCATCAAGAGCCCCCTCTGTTCCGACCTCCTCATCAACGAGTTCCTCTGGCAGGAGGAAGAAACCCCTTTCCATGCCATCGTGCGCGAGAAGAGCGGCAAGAGCGCCGTGCTGGAACTGCTGAAGGACTACGGCCACCACAAGAACGGCATCTGGGGCATCACGGCGCGCAACCGCGAACAGAACTTCGCCCTCAACCTGCTGATGGACCCGGAAATCGACTTCATCACCCTGCTCGGCCAGGCCGGCACCGGCAAGACGCTACTGACCCTGGCGGCGGGCCTGACGCAGACGCTGGAGAGCAAACTCTACAGCGAGATCATCATCACCCGCGTCACCGTGCCGGTGGGCGAGGACATCGGTTTCCTGCCCGGCACCGAGGAGGAGAAAATGACGCCGTGGATGGGCGCGCTGGAAGACAACCTCGACGTGCTCAACAAGCCGACCGAGGAAGGCGGCGAATGGGGCCGCGCTGCCACGCGCGACCTGATCCGCTCGCGCATCAAGGTGAAGTCGCTAAACTTCATGCGCGGCCGCACCTTCCTCAACAAGTACCTCATCATCGACGAGGCGCAGAACCTCACACCGAAGCAGATGAAGACGCTGATCACCCGCG
>JADFDU010000021.1 GCA_018262775.1 Rhodocyclaceae bacterium | reverse complement strand
GTCCCGAAAATCCGCCTCATTCCCGGTGAAGTGGAGCGCGACCGCTGGCTGACCAGGGAAGAAGCCGATAGGCTGCTCGCGGCCTGTCCGCCTCACCTTGGCGCCATCGTCCGTTTTGCCCTGGCGACCGGCTGCCGGGCTCGGGAGATTCTTGGCCTCGAGTGGGATCGGGTGGATTTGAAGCGTCACACCGCCTGGCTCAATCAGACCAAGAATGGAACGCCGCGAGGCGTCCCGCTGAACACTGACGCCGTTGCTGTCCTTGAAGAGCAGATTGGTAAAAATCCGCGTGTCTGTTTCACGTATCGCGGGGAACCGATCAATACGAACGTCGCCAACAATGCCTGGTACACGGCATTGGAGAAGGCGGGGATCGAGGGATTCCGTTTCCACGATCTGCGCCATACCTGGGCCTCCTGGCATCGGCAGGCGGGCACCAGTTGCGACGAACTCAAGGAACTCGGTGGCTGGAAGACGCGCTCGATGGTGGATCGCTATGCCAAGTTTGCAACCGAACACCTGGCGCGGGCGGCTGCCCGGATCGAGAGCGGAGTGAAAAGTGTAACGCGCCGCGCCATTTGGCACTGATTTACGCTTCATTTGGCACTGCGGTTTCAGGCATTTTAATGGCCCGGACGGCCCTGTGCTCAACTTCCGGCGCACAGGGGTTTTCTTCCTCCAGCTTATAGCCGTCTCGCTGGCCGTCGTCATTGCGGCCGGCTGCTGCGCTTTGGCCATTCGAAGGGGTTTTCCCGCAGCCCACCCCAAACCACACCCTAGCCGTACTGCGCCGCTCTCTCACGGGTATTCTCTGCACCCTACTCGGCCTTCGTGAAGTCCAGGACGCCCATGAGGCTTTCGGGCTTGCTGACCTAGTGGTGCTTGCCGCCGACGGTGGGCGGCACGCCGAACTGGACGGAATTGAAGTGGTCGCCGATCAGAGGAGGAGATGGGTAGAGCTATAGCCGAGAATACGGCCCGAGATTAAGAGCAGTAGGGCGATCGCGAACATCCCCCACATAGCCTTCCGCCAACAGCTTGATAGCCCATTGAAGGTCTCCTCCGTATGCTTGGATACGAACCCGCCGGCGTCTCTCAACGCCAGGAACCCGACTGCGATTAAAAGCAGCCATGCAATAACGTGAATAGTGTTCACGAGTGATGCGTTGGCTTTTGGCACCATCGCGAACTGAATTGAGAAGGACAGAATTGCAAAAACCAGTCCGGCAAAGAAGAGTCTGAAACGGGCAATGCTGGCCAACATCCACTCGTAATGAATCCTGTCCCTATTGAGGCGGTCGTCCCTCAAAGCCGCCAAAGGATCATTATTCGGCATCACACGCCACCGTCAGGTTGGAAGTTCAGCGCGTCGGGTGAAGCGGATGGCCACCGCCAAACTAGGCAGCCCAGCCACAGATCCACTCATCGTGAATGCGTCATATTCTGGCCTACCTTCGAGATTGAAGCGGATACGTTTAGCCGGGCCAAAGATGGAATGCCCAGGCCCAGCGTAATGATCGATCGTAACGTCCGCTTCCACCTTCCCAAGCGGGTCTATTTTATACGTGCCGATGTAGGTGTATTGATTGTCCCCTCCCAACACCCGCCCGGTCTCAAGAACAACCACTCCAGCCCCGAAGTCCTGGGCATTTGACACGAACTCGACCGACCAAAGAGCCTCAATCATCTCTCTCTCCCAAGCTGTTGCGCATGACAGGACGATGGTAGCACCGCCTATCGGTGCCTCAAAGCCTTCATCCGCTCCGCCGCCACCCCGAAGTAGTGCCCGCTGATCTCGATCCCGGTGAAGCGTTTGCCTTGCTTCAGGGCGGCGATGCCGGTCGTGCCTGAGCCCATGAAGGGGTCGAGGATATGGCCGTCGGCGGCGGCTACCAGGTCGGCCATGAGGGCTTCGGGTTTGCCTACCTGGTGGAACTTGCCGCCGGCGGTGGGTGGGACGCGGAACAGGCCGGGGTTGTAGCGGTCTCCGGCCAAGCTGCCCTTGGAGCCCCAGACGATGTACTCGCACTGGCTGCGGAAGCCGCCCTTGTAGGGTCTGGCGCCGCCGGTCTTGTCCCAGACGGCAATGCCGCGCCAGATGAAACCGGCGGCCTGCAGGGCGTCCGTGGTGACCGGGAGCTGCCGCCAGTCCGAGAAGACGGCGATCAGCCCGCCGTCGGCCATTCTGGCGTGGCACAGGGCCATCCAAAGAGCGCTCCAGTGCAGATAGGAGCGCTGGTCCTTGGTGTCGCCCAGGAAGTCCGGGTATTTCGTCTGGCCGGAGTTGAGGTACTTGGCGCCGGTGGATCGCGCCCGGTCGCCTTTCGACTGCCCGCCGGAGCTGTAGGGCGGGTCGGTGATCACGGCGCCGAAGGGGCCGGCCAGGGTCGGCAGCACCGCCAGGGCGTCGCCCCGGTAGAGATCGGCGCCGCCGACCGTTAAATGATCCGAATTGTTAAGGAGCTTTTTTCGAGTTGCCATCGTGCGTTTCCTTTCGGAGTGACGCTCGACGGCGCTCGGGTGAGAGGCTCTTGGCCTTCATCACGTTCAGCACCCCGCAGCGGGGGCACTTGATGGCCAGGCGGCGGTAGTCCGCCTCGGCCAGTTTTCTGTTGCAGTTACCGCATCTGATCTCTTCCAATTCCTGCTGCCGCGCGTGGTAGGCTTGGCCCGCCGTGATCACGGTGGCGGCGCCCAGGCCTGACGCAGGCTCTATCTGCCGAGGGCGGCCGGGCCGGGTGTTCGCGCACCCTGCCCGGTCGCGTCGTCTTTTTCTTACAGCGCCCCCAGCTCCGCGATCGCCGCCGCGCGGGCGGCTTCGACGCTGGCGGCGTCGGCGGCGTTGCCGGCGGCGACCTTGCCGCGCCGGCGGGCGCTTTCGATCTGCGCGGCCTTGTATGCCCAGGCCGCCTCCTGCGCCAGGATGTCGTCGGCGGCGGCCTGTGCGGTGGCGCCGGTGGCGTCCATCTCGGCTTGCACGAGGCCGGGCACGGGGCCGCTGTAGCCGCCGGCCTTGAAGGCGGCGGCCTGCTGCGCCTTGAGGATGTAGGTGGCCTCCTGGCCGGGCGCGACGGTGATGTAGCGGGCGCGGGCGGCGCCGGCTTCGGCGTCGATGGCGGAGAGCGCGGCGGCCTTGACGTCATCAAGGCTGACGACAGTGGGCGGCAACGGGTCGTGCACGATCACGCCGGCATCGAGGCGGAGGTCGAAGCGCGCATCCCATTGTGCAGCCGAGAGCTCGGTCGCCCCCTCGGGGAGGGGCTTGATCGTGTGGTCGTTTGCGGCGAAAACAACTCGCCCGGTTTCTCCAAAAAATGCGTAGCGCATCATGCCTCCTTGATGATCTCGATGGTTGTATACACTTCGACGCCGAGCGCGTTGACAGCCGTGCCTTGACCTGATGTCGCCGCAGCGGATGTCGTGTAATGCCGCACCTCAAACACCTTCTGGCTCGCGAGGACGAGGCGGCCAACTATCACGGAGCAGGTCTGCACAGGGTCATCGGCGCCAATAGTTGTGTTCTCCGAACTGCCCATCAGCGCATAAGACGAATCGGTGACGTTGTAAAGGCCAGCTTTGTGTGTGTTGACGTGGCAGCCGGGGACTCTGGCCTTTATGCGATAAGTGCCAGCGGGCAGCGTTATTTGATTCGACGCGAGCGAGGCGCCGGAGATCGTGTTCGCCGAGACCGTGTTTAGAGTGCGCGTCGCCGTCGTTGTGGCGCTGGCGCTTCCGCCGTGAGTGCCCTGCGCCTTCTCGTCAGCCACCAGCATGTAGCCAATATTTGTATAACGCGCATCGGCGGCGGCTTGCGTCAGGAAGCCACTGGTGTCGACGTCCACCCACAGCGTCGTGGCGCTTTTTGCAATGCCTATCTGGATAGAGTCAGGCGGCGCGGTGGCGGTGATCGCGCCGGCGGTGCTGGCGTCGAGGTAGTAGCGCGAGCCAGGGGTGAGGCCGGAGAAGAGCGGGCATTCGCCGTAGAGGTACACGCGGCTGTTGGTGACATCCGCGATGCCGACGGCGCGGTTGTTGGCGGTGCCGTCGGCGATGGCTTCGTCGAAGCGGGTGTTGCCGGAATCCCAGCGCACGGCCTCGCCGTCGGCGACGCTGGCTTCGAAGGTGACACCGGAGACGATGACGGCCTTCTGCGCGCCGACGATCATGGCCTGGATGGCCTGGCGGAGTTGGGTGCGGTCGCCGGCGTCGAGCGTGTCGCCGACGCCTTCGATCACGTTGGCGATCTCTTCCTGGACGTGGTCGAACCAGCCCTCGTCGAGCTGGGTGGCGGGGATCGGCGTGGCCGGGTTGCCGTTGGTGAAGCCGTGCTTGCCGGCGCCGAACTTGTCGACCGACTTGGTGCTGGTGTCTATGCGTTTCATGAGGTCAGGCTCCGTAGGCGAAGAGAACGTGCGTCTGCGCCGGCCGCAGCCGCCGCACGACGCACTCGATGGTGAAATCCCCCCAGCTGCGCAGGGCGGCGTTGCAGGCCGACACGCCGGTCATGTTGGTGATGCGCGTCTCGGCCAGGTTGAGCTGCCAGGTGTGCGGCCAGTCCGGCGCCTGGGTGAGGCTGTCCTCGCACTCGGAGACGCAGGTGAAGGGCCGGAACTCGGTGACGGTGGCGCCGGGGTAGCCAAGCGAAGCAGCGAGGGCGATGAAGTACTGCCGGCTGGCGCCGCCGAGCATGGTGAGGCGCTGCACGAGCGACAGCCGCCGCTCCTCGATGCTGGCGTCGGCCGGCGTGCAGGGGTCGGGCAGGCCGGCGACGCGCTCCCAGTCGGCGAGGAGTTCGTAGGTGGTGCGGGGGTCGGATTCGTTGAGCAGGGCCTCGACACGCTGGTCGATGCGCGCCAGCTCTTCGGCCAGCGCGTTGAGAAATTCCGTGAGCGCAGAGCCCACGTCGCGCCGCCAGGCCGCGCCTGGCGGCAGCAGCGCCTGCAGCTGGGCAAGATATTCGGCGGCCGTCAGAGCCACGTGATGCTCCCGAAGGTCGCCATCTGGCCGGTGGTGTGGGTGACATCGGCCGCCGGCGACACCAGGTCGTGGTCGGTTTCGCCGGCCGCGATCGAGATCGCTTCACGGAGATGCGACAACAGGATCGTCGTGCCCGGCTCGGCTTCGCGCAGCAGCAGATCGCGCAGCTCTGCCTCGACGGCGGCCTTGACGGCGGCAGTGCCGGGCGTGAGCTGGATCTGGAAATCCATCGGCACGGCAACGGGCGCGACGACCGTCACGTCGGCCGTCACCGGACGGAGGGCGTCAATGTGTGCCTGCACCGCCGCGACCTCTCCGGCATCCGGGATCGGCGAGGCGTCGTCGTCGCGAACGAAGCGCACGGTGACGGTTCCCAGGCCCAGCTCGGCCGCATAGCACCAGGCGCGGGTGACGCCCTCGACCTCCAGCGCCCAGGCGACGTAGTCGTGCGCCGCACCGCCGTGCGGCGGTTGCTGGACGCGCGCCAGGAAGCGCTCGCGCAGCAGATCGTCCGTCTCGATGTCGGCTCCGCCCGTCAAGCCGCCGACGGCGACGATCGCATCGGCCGATATGCCGGCGATCGGAGTTGCCAGGCTGAGCGCAGACCCGGCGGCCGTGTTGCCGGCCTGGCCGGCCACATCGGCGGTGAGCGAAACGCTGGCGGTTCCGCCGGACACGGTAGCTTCGGCGTCCACCAGGAATTCAGCGGCGTCCGATCGCACCAGGCGCGTGCCGGCGGAGATGACCGTGCCGTTTGTGCCCGTCAACGTGGCTGCGCCCGTCGCCGGCGCCGCAGGCTTGCGCCCGATGCCCCAGATTCCGGCCCAGCGTTCAAGCAACTCCGTCTCGGCGGTGTCATAGATCACCTGGCGCGAGATCCAGTCGAGGTAGCCGTAGAGCCCGTGCGCGGCGCCGGAATGCACACGCGCCAGCACGTTGAGGTTCGAGCGGCGCAGGCGGGCATCTGCACCCGGCAGGCGGGTCTCGATGTCGGCTTCCGCGCGGGCGATCAGGGTGGCGAGATCAGGGCGTGAGAATGGCATGTGTTCTCTCGTTCAGAGCGATGCCCACAGGGCCTCGAATCGGTAACGGGTGACCCGGCCGTCCGGTCGCGCGATGGCGACGGACAGGCCGAGCATTTCGTCGCGCGGGATGAACGCCTCCACCTCGACGCGGCTGGCCACGCCGTCCCTGACCATCCAGGCGAGCGCCTCCTCGGCGTAGCTCCTGGCCTCGACCAGCACGGAGGGCAGCTGCTTGCGGCGCCCAAGGAGCCACAGGCGCGAGCCTTCGCGGTCGCCGGCGTTGGCCAGGTAGGCATCGCCCCACCAGCCGCGCACGTCGCCCGGCGACGGCGGCACGTCGCTGTCGCGGGCGCGGGCATCCGTGAAAAGGGAAAGGATGACGGCCGTGTCGAGCCCGTCGTCGTTCGCCAGTCCGGGCGACTGGAGGAGCCATTCGGCGCCGCGTTCGAAGCTGATGAAGTGGGTGCGGATGTCGGTCATGGCTTACATCTGCTCGTTCGGATCGTCGGTCGGGCCGCCGCCGTCGTTCTCAGGGTGCACGTGGATGTTGTAGATGTCGCGCATGCCCTGCATCGTGCGGCCGGTGGTGTCGCAGCGGTCGTGGATGTCGCCGGTGACTTCCAGCAGAGGCGTCTCCATGCGCACCTTCGGCGTGTTGGTGACCGTGATCGGCAGGCCGGCACCGTCGATGACGATGCCGTTGCGCGTCAGGTGCACCTTCTGGCCGAGATCGTCGTAGATCGCCACTTCGCCGTTGGCCAGTGCCTTCAGGCGATAGCGCCTGTCATCGATCACGATCACGACGCCGTGGTCGCGGTCGGCGCCCAACGACAAATAGATGCCCTCCGCGCCCGGATGCGGCACAGACGTGAAGCCGTACTGCTGAAAGCGCTCGATGCCGCCGCGTACCTCGCCGTCGAGCAGCTTGACCTGCACCAGCTGAATGCCAGGCGCGTCAGAGATCAGGCTCAGCACGGCGCGCGAGGCCATCAGGCGCAGGCGGCGCGAAAGCGGAGAGAGCAGCTTCATGAACTCACGGCTCATAACGCGCTCCAGTCGTCGCCCTTCTTTTTCTTCTCGCGCAGCTCCTTGTCGTTGAGCTTGCGGGAAAGCTTCGAGCGGCCGATGCCGGCGACCAGGTCGAATGCCTCGCGCCTGGCGATCGAAAGAGTGGTCATGGTCCCGCTGTCGTCGAGCGTGTAGGTGCAGCCGACGATCAGCATTTCGGCTGCGTTGAGCCACAGCATCGGCGAGGTGACGGTGACCAGGGTGTTCGGTTGCCAGAGCGCGCCGGAACCATCCCGCCAGCCCTGGACGGTGATCGAGGCGCGATTGCCGCGCCCCATGCGCACGTTGCGTTCCCACTCGGCGCGGTCGCGCAGCGTGGCACCGGCGCCGTGGGCCTCGGCCAGCACGATCAGCGGCCGGTAGCGCGAGATGGTCTCGTCTTTAACGCTGGCGGACGGGCCGGCGGCGTGCTCGCCGAAGAAGTCGTCGGTGCCGCGCTCCTGCCCCTTGACGGTGATGGTCGAATAGCGATCCTTCCAGCCGAACTGTCCGCGCGCCTTGAGGATGTTCTCGCCTTCGGCCAGCGCCGTCCCGCTGCGGCGCGTTCCGGCGCGGGTGATGACCAGGTTGCCTTCGCCGTCCGACACGAGCAACACGGCCTTCAGTCGCGCGGCGCGCTCGATGCATTCGAAGGCGGTCTCCCCTTCCTGGATGTTGTAGCTGGAGAAGGCGGCGCCGACATCCGTCTCGACCTTGACCTTGATGCCGAACGGCGCGCACAGATCCCGCGCGACGCGATCCAGCGTGACGTTCGCCCACTGGCCCGTCTTGTAGATCGCCGAGCAGTCAACCAGATCGCCCGTGGCGTCGCGCCCCTTGACTGCCAGGCCATGATCCTGCTTGTCGTACTCCGGCTCCGATTCGTCGACGTAGCCGGTGATGACCGTCACGCCGTCGAGCTTGAGCTGGCATTTGTCGCCGGGCTTGATCGGGCGGCTCACCGACTGCCCCGGCCAGCGCTCGGTCACGCTCAACTCGAAGCCGTTGGCGATCTGCTCGATCGAGCGCTGCACGTTTATGCGCCGCCAGCCGCCGTAGATCGTGCCGCCGACGTACAGCTCGGCCCGGCCGGACATGTTCGCCTCAGGCATCGGCCAGTACCTCCAGCGACATGCCGCCGGTCACGAAGCCGGGATGACGGATCGGGTTGCGCGCCACCAGGTCGGCCTCGCGCCGGGCGTCGCCCAGGGCGCGATACGCCACCACCAGCGCCGGCAGCGTCGCCGGCATCGAGATCGTCGCCAGGCGCGGCAGATCCGCGCCGCGATCGGTAATGTCGCGCACCGTGGCGGTGCGCAGGTCCATCAGGGAATTGAACACCGAAGTCGAAGCCGGTGCGGCCTCGTCATCCAGCGCATCGGAGATTCGCTCGCGCAGGTCGGCTGCCTGCTGATAGCTCATCCGCCGCGCCGGATCGGCCGTGCTGGCCGATCCGAAGTCGAGCCTGGCCGCCGCGCGCGCGGACTCGATCGCCGCCGTCCTGCGCACCAGCGCCTCGACGGCGGTGCGGTTCGCGGCCTGGGCGCGCCGCGCGGGCGTCGTCGTCGGCACCGGCGGCCGGCTGGAGCTGTAGCCGTACAGCCTTCCCAGCGCGCCGATGGAATCGGCCGGCCGCGACAAGGCGCCGGACAGGCCGGCCACCAGCCCAGCGATCCGCGAGGCCAGCGTCAGCGGCGTGCGGACGAGGCTCGACAGCGAAGATGTCACGTCCGACAGTTCGGTGGCGAAATCGCCCAGCACGGAGAGGTCCGGCGCCAGGCCGGCGCGCGCTGCGTCGAGTGCCCCCATCGCCTCGCCAAGCACCGCGACGGCATCGACGGAGACCCACTCCGGCAGGCCGTCCACGCCGAACACGTCGCCGAAGTCGGCGACGGCGGTATCGGTGGCCGTGACGGCAGCCGAGTCGACGAGATAGGCGGTGTCGGCCCTGGTCGAGGGCTGAAGATTGTCGCCGGTCTGGGTGAACCGGAGCGTGAATCGTGCCACCCGGCCTTCGTCGACGAGATCCTCGGTGAACCTGAACGGCGCCGTCAGCGCGACATTCAGACGGCCGAGCGTCGGATGCACCAGCTCGCCGGGGCCGGGCTTCTTTAGCGCGTCGCGTAGCGCGTCGCGCGCCTTGGCATAGTCGTCGCCGAGGACAAAGGCGTTGAGAGTGAATTCTCCGGCCTTGAGCCCCATGTCTTCGACGAACGGCTCGTCGCGCTGCGGATACTCGAAAAGCACGCCGCGCCGGCCTTCCTCGGTGTCTGCGGTCCTGACGTGGAAGGGCACGCCCCGGAAGCTCGCACGCTGCAGCTGGTCGCGCCAGGTCGTCACGGCATCACCATCGTCTGTCCGCCGTCAACCGAAAACGGCACGTTGCGGTTGTCGGAGCGGGCGAAGACCGATGCGCGGCCGTCCTGGTCAATGCGGATGCGGACCTCGCCGCCGACCTTGGCCTGCTCCAGCTTGGTGCTGATCTCGACGGCCCGGCGCGCTTCCTCGTTGCCGAAGAAGGCCAGCACCCTGGCCACGCTCGCGCCGATCTTGTCGCCGACGGCGGTGCCCTCGATGAATGCCTTGTTGATGCCGGTGCCGACGGCATAGCCGGCGCCGCCGGCGGCGAGCACGCCGGCGCCGGCCGTGGCAAGACCGGTTGCGCCCATCGAGCCCCAGGCGGACAGCGGCAGGCCGCCCGCCAGCACGGCCAGAGACTTGGCGCGGCCGGCCACCTTACCGACGGTCCCCGCACCGGCCGCGCCTGCGGCGGTGGACGCCGCCAGGTCGCCGACGACGGAGCCGCCCATAGAGCCCGGCCAGTTCACCACGAACACCGGCGTCACGCCCGCAGCTGCCTCGATCGCCTTGCCCTCGGCCACGCCGGCGGCCGTGCCGCCAAAGCGCTTGGCCAGGCCGCCGATCGCCATGCCGCCGTAGCGTGCGGCTGCGAAGGTTCCCAGGGCAGCCACCGTGCCGCCCACGATCATTTCTTTGCCGGAAAGACCGAGCCCGCCGTTTTCCCTCTTGTCGAGCCCCCACTTGATGACCTGCGACACGGCGTCGTTGATCGGTTTGGCGAAATCGTCGGCGGCTTTGCGCAGCTCGGACTTGAGGCGGCCGGTCTGGTCGACGGCGTTGGCGATGGCTTCCGGCAGGTTCTTCTCGATGGTGCCGCCGGCCTGGCCGATCGCCCTGGCAAATTCATCCACCTTGCCGAGCATGTCGCCGCCGAGCAGCGTCCTGATGCCCTTGATGGTGTCGAGGTCGGCCTTGCCGAACGCCTTCTGCATGTAGAGCGCGCGATCCTTGTCTGTCTTGAGCTTGTCGTATTCCTTCTTGATGTCGCGCAGCACCGCGACCGGATCGCGTCGCGCGCCGTCGGCCTCGAAGAAGCGGACCTTGGTCGCCTTCGCCGCCTCCTTCATGTAATTGAGGTTGGTGAACAGGCGCAGCGTCGAGTCGGCCAGCGTGGCCAGGCGCTCCGGCGAGCGTTCGACCAGGGAGAGCGCCTCGATGAAGCCGAGCGTCTTGTCGAAACTCAGGCCGGCGCTGGCGGCGTTGACGCCGACGCGGCCGAAGATGTCGGAGAGGTTTTGCAGCTCGGCGTTGCCCTGGCGGCCGGCGACCGTCATCTTGTCCAGCAGCGAGAGCGCCAGGCCGGGCTTGGCCAGGTCGAACTGGTAGGCGGTGCCGGCCACGGTCAGGCCGGCGGTCAGCCGGTCGGCGCTGGCGCCGGTGACTGCCATCGCCTTGTTGGTGGCATCGATGACCGGCAGCGCCTCACGGAAGGCCAGGCCGGCCTGCACGGCGTTGTTGAAGCCCATCTGCAGGTCGTCGACCTGCTGGCCGGTCTCGCCGGCCATGCGGAACAGCTCGCGGCGCAGATCCGCGACTTCGGCGCGGGTCATGCCGGCGGTCTGCCCGATCTGGGTCAGCCCCTTGTCCATGCGCGCCGATTGCATCAGCGAGGCGACGGTGCCGGTAGTCAGGCCCAGCGCGGCGAGCTGCCCCTGGATCGAGCCGAGGGCGCCCTTGAGGACATCGAACTCACGCTTGGCGCCACGGCTGAAACGCCGCACTCCGCCCTCGGCTTGCGTCAAGCCGGAAACGAAACGCGCCGCATCCGCATAGAGACGCAGCGCCAAGGAGAGATCACGGTTGCCCATCGTTCGCAGCCTTTGTCAGCACTTCCAGGTAATGGTTGAACTCATGCGGCGGGAGCGACAGGATCTCGGCGCGGCTCCAGCCCGTTTTAAGGGCCAGGAGCAGCACCTTGTTCAGGAGGCTTGTCCTGCGCTCCCGTCGGCTTCCCCCAACTCCTCCAGCTTCATCTGAGCACTACGCAGCGCGCCATAGTCGGTCGTCTTCAGGCTGCGCAACATGCCGATCGTGAACGGCCCCTTGAAGGTGCCGATGCAAACGAGCTGGCGCAGCATCATTTGGCCGTTGAAGGTCATCGGCCGCGTGACATCGACCTCGTTCTCGGCATCGAACATGTCGCCGACGTTGGCCTCGCGCATCTCGAACTCGCGGTGAGCGACGCCGTCGATCACCAGGCCGCCGGGGAGCGTCCCCTTGATGGTCTTCATGCGCCGACCTCTTCGCACTTGAGGCCCTGGAACTTGATCTTGACCTCGCCCTTCGAGAGCTCGATGGCGCCGGCGCACCAGGCGTTGCGCAGCACGTAGCTGGTGCCGGTGTCGCAGTCGAAGGACACGGTCTCGTCCTTCATCGCGTCGAAGTCGGCAAGGCGCGTCGCGCCGGTGTGCGCGACGACGCACTCGATCTCCGGGATGACGGTCTTCTCGGCGAAGCCGATGGGGCCGGCATCTCCGGCGACGCCCTCGCGTTCGGAGGTTGAATACTTCAGCGTCGCGCCTTCCTTCGAGGTCAGGCGCGAGCCTTTGACGGTGATGGCCACGCGGCCGGTAACTTGGGGCATCGCTTATCTCCTCACAGGATGTACTGCACGGCGGCGGCAAACACGTCGAACTGATTGACCACGTTCGGCGGGATGACGGCATTGACGCGGCACTCGTCAGCATCGGAGCGCAGCACGATCAGGTCGCGCTTGAACTGCGCCAGGTCTTCGAGCAGGCCGACTGTCACCAGCTGGCCGGCGGCCGCGATCAGCGTGTTACGGATCAGCTTCGGCGTGGCGATCTTCTGTCCGGGGCTGATGTACTGCAGCACGTCGTCGCCGGCGAGTTTGTGCGCCGGGTAGTCGCGCACCACGGCGAAGCGGAAGACGTAGCGCATGTAGTCGACCGTCCACTTGGTGTTCAGCTTGAGCAGGCTGCGGTCGTCCATGCCGAAAGTGTTGGTCTGGTAGGTCGTGATGACCTGCTCGACCATCGCCGCGCCGGACGGATCGAAGATGATGGTGCTGATGCCGTCGTGCAGCAGCAGGTTGCGCTCGGCGTCGGTGAAGCGGTCGGCCTCGGCCGGCGCCATCACGTCCGGCAGGCTCAAGCCACGGAACGGAATGGCCGGGTCGTTGGCGCCGGAGAATTCCACCGCTGCGGCGAACTGCGCGGCCACCACCCAGGGCAGCGTCGGGCAGCCCTTGAGGCCGGGGAAGGTCGTGTGCGGGCTGTTGCGCGCCGCGCCGTAGGCCGACAGCGCGGCGAAGGTGCCGCCCTTGAAGCCAAAGGAATGCCCCGTGCGCATGTCCAGACCGCCCCAGCGGCTTTGCAGCTCGCTCTCCATCGCCGTGACGTTGGCCACGTCGGCCCAGGGCATCACGATGGTGTAGAAAGCCCCGGTGCTCATGGCGGCGATGGCGTCGAGAACGTCCGGGTTGCCGGTGCCGCCATTCATCGCCACGATGGCGACCGTCAGGCCCTTCGGCGTGAACTCCCCGGTGTAGTAGTTGAGGCGCACATCGATGCCGTTGCCTTCCTCGCCCTTGTGGCGGGCCGTCAGCGTCACCACGGCCAGGTTGGCGGTGGCGGAGACGGCCAGGTCCGGCAGCGCGTTGATCGCGGCGGCCACGTTCGTGGCGGTCGTGGCGCTGACTTCCGAGGCGGCGATACCGACGCGCACCGGCTTGCCGCCGATGTAGAGGTTCAACGTGCCGGCCTCGGTCGGAGATCCGCCGAAGGTGATGGTGCCGGTGGCCTGCACGCCCGCCACCAGGTCGTCGAGCGCAAGCGCCCACAGATCGGCAGTCGGGTGCACCTTGAGCACGGCCGGGATCATCTGCGCCAGCATCGAGCCGCGCCCGAAGTAGTTGACGCCGTCGGCCTCGCGCGAGACGCGCGTCAGCACGCCTTCGGCGACGCTGCCTGCGGCCAGACGCTGGCCGAGCAGCAGGACGCGGCGCGGCATGTTCGGCAGCCCGCGCACGGCTTTGGTGTGGTCGATCTCCAGCCAGGCGCCTGGGATGCGCCAGTCCGTGGGGATCGTCATGAACGTAATGTTGTCGGGCATGGTGCCTCCTGTGGCGGGTTCGCGTTACTTTTTGATGGACTTGACGACGGCTTCCGCAGCCGGCTCCTGGGCGGCGATCGCTTCGAGCTTCACGTCACCGTCCTTCTCGCGGCGAAGCCAGAACGAGGTGCGCTCGACCGGCTCGCCGGCGGCGTTGAGGATGGCGCCGTCCGGCTTGCGGACGCGGGCGCCGTTGATCGGCGTGGCTTTGACTTGCGGCATGTGCTGGCCTCCTACGGTTGAATGGTTACGGTCTCGGACACCTCGGGCGCCGAGGTGGCGTGGTCGGGCGGATCGCCGGCCCACTTGACGTGCTCGGCGGCGCTTTCGTGCGGATCGATGTCGTAGCTGGCGCGGAAGGTCTTGAAGAGCGCCAGGGCGGCAGTGTCGAGCGGATTAGGCAGCGTGCATTCGCCGTCCATTTCGGCCTGGACCACGCCGGCGTAGACGCCCGCCTGGTAGAGCTTCTCGTCGACGACGAAGTCGCCGGACGTGACCCGCCAGCTGCCGCCGGCGATGATTGCGCCGTCGATCAGGCCGGCAACGGTCTCCATGATCTCGTAGAGGCCGATGAGCTTTCCGTCGCCCTGCCTGGCGGCGGCATGCCCCCGGCTGTTGCGCGCGACGCACACCAGGCCGAAGCGAAGCCTGGCGGCGCGATCCTTGACCGGGAACGAGGCGGCGACGACATACACGGCCGGCGCGTCGGCGCCGAAGCGCTTGACCAGGTTCTCGCCCTCCAGGTCGGGCAGGCTCTCGACCAGGCGCAGCTTGTCGCCGACCGGGGCATCTTTAACGAGGGCGATGAATGCGTTCTCGGCTTCGGTTATCACGCCGCCGTCCCCTCGATGCGCCGCTGCAGGATGTTCAGGATGTCGCCGGCGTCGTCATCCGACACGCCCAGCGACGGGCGGGCCGGGATGAGCACCTTCTGCACAGTGGCGAAAGCCCCCGAGGCCAGCTTGAAGCGCAGCGCCCCGGCACCCTTGGCGCGGATCTCGCCGCCGAACTGGTGGATGGCCGCATAGATGCGGTTGAGGCCCCACTCGGCGAAGTCCTTGCCGTAGCCGGAGCTGACCGAGCCGGCCAGGTGGCCGTCTTTGGTGAGCGTGCGGCCGCCGTGGATCTGCGCGCGCAAGCTCGGCTTCCAGCGCCGGCCGTCCGGGCCGGTCTCGGTGCGGAAGCGCAACCTGGTGGAACCCTCGCCCAGCGTGGCGATCTCGCGCATGGCCGGCGCCGGGTTGCGGCCGAATGCCAGCAGCCGCAGCAGCTCGGCGCGGATACGGGCGTCTTCGACCTTGCCCTCGAAGTCCATCAGATGAACCCCGTGTCCTTGCGGTTGAAGACGTTGCCGCCCGAGCCGATCTCGACCGTGCCGCCGGCAGGTTGGCTGGCTGCGCCGAGATCGGCTCCGAGCGACACCTTGCCGGCGCCGACATCGCGGAAGAACCGCTCGGCGATGTCGTAGCGCTTCTGCACCGTCTCGGTGGCCTGGTCGTCGTAGAGGAAGTAGCGGGCTAGGTCGCAGGCCAGGCGCTTGACCACCAGCGGCGGGCTGGCCAGCGGCACGGCGTGGCGCACCGCGACGTAGCCGTCGATGGTGTTGTCGGCGTCGGCCAGCGCCTGGTTGATGCGCACCAGGGCCTCGGCAGCCGCCGCCTGCTCCTCCGCCGTCCAGCCGGACAGGTCGCCGCCGGCCGCCGCCGCGCGCATCAGCGCGGCGGTGACCAGCCGGGGCGTTCCCCGGTCGGCACGCTGCGCGATCTCTTCGGCGTCGAAGCGGTCTAGCAGCTCGGTGGCGGTGGCGTAGGGCATGAGGCGTTACTCGGCCGGAGTTTCGATCTCGATCTCGATCGCGACAACGGTCAGGGACGGGTCGGCCTTGAGCTGGGCGATCTGCTCCTTGGTGAACTCCGACGCCGGCACATCCTCGGGCACGGTGCTCCAGGCGCGGCCGGCGCGGCGGAAGCCCGCGACCTTGGCGCTCACGCGCAGGCCCGGCACTTTCTCGGTCTTCGGTTTCTGCTCGGTCTTCGTTTTTTGCTCGGTTGCCATCGTTTCCTCCTGGTGGTTGGGTGCTGCTGGCTTACAAAAGGCGGCTGGGGAGCCAGCCGCCTTCAATCAGTCAGCTGCTATCAGCCCGCGCCGGTCGAGCCGCAGGAAAGCTGCCAGAAGCCATACACGCCGGTGGCGCGCGCCTCGGCGCCGAACTTGTATTCGGCGCGGTTGAACACGTCGTCGTTCTCGCTGGAGGTCTGCGACACGAACACCGGCTTCTTGCGCATCTGCACGATGAAGGGCTTGACCGACTGCTTGCTGGTGACGTGCAGGAACCAGGCCGTCGAGCTGGTGAGGCCGGGGTTCACAATCACCTTGGCCGTACCGCGGAACGGGTTGGTCGCGCCGTCGGCGAGCTTCTCAGCCTCGCAGATCAGGCGGGCGGTCGCCTCCAGAGCCGGCGGCACCTCCAGGGTGTCGGGCACCAGGCGCAGCGGCATGCCTTCCTCGTCCTTGAAGCTCATGATGGCGGCGCGGGCGGCGCCGTAGCTCGCCGTGGCGGCAGCGACCGAGGCGGCGGACAGGGCGACGGTCAGCTTGTTGCTGACGCTCGCGCCGGCCACGGAGTGGTCGGTGTCGTAGAAGTACTGCCCATCCATGCAGGGACTGGCGAAGGCGCCGTTCTTCAGGTCGTCGACGATGATGTCGTGCAGCTCGCCGGCCGACTCTCCGGCGCCCAGCGCCTGGGTGTTGTAGATGCCGAGGCGGTCATCCTCTATGTCGTTTCGCTTGACCGCGATGGTGGCTTCCCAGTCCTCGTTCTTGCGGTAGTACTTGCCGGCCTCGATGTTCTTGATCTGCTTGTCGCCGACCCACTTGCGGAACTTCGGGAAGCGCGACAGCCAGGCATAGTCTTCGCCGGCCGAGGTGGAGGGCACCTCCATCGCCGTCTTCTGCCACTCGCCGGAGGCGGCCTTCAGGGCGCTGTTGAAGATCGTCTTGAGGCCGGTGAACAGCGAGTCGAGCGCCGCCTTGTTCACCAGCATGCCGGCCATCATCACGGCCGGCACGGTGTCGCCGTCCGCCGCGCCGGCGGGAACGGCCAGGGTCGCCAGCACGGCCAGGCCGATGCAGGCGAAGATCTTGAGCATGGATTTCATGTATTTCTCCTGTGGATGTGGGAGGGGTTGTCGATGCCGGGCCGCTTAGAACTCGACCCAGACGCCGGCGGCATCCACGTCGCGGACCTTGCCGGCCACGGAGCGAGTGTTGGTGCCGTTCGTCTTGGCCACGGTCTGGTCGTCGACGATGTAGCAGTCGGCGTTCAGGTCGGCCAGAGTGATGGCGTCGCCGGCGCCGGAGTTGGCGAAGCGGAACACGCCGCGCCGTACCTTCACGTTGATGGCGCCGTCGGCGCCGCTCGCGTTGTCGGCCAGCTCCTGGGCGACGCCCACGGCCTTCAGGGTGGTGGAAGCGGCGCCCTTGGTGGCGTAGGCGTTGGCGCTGTCGATGGCGACGATCGAGCCTGCGTAGATCTTCGTCGCAGCCTTGACGGGGAACTCGAAGTCGTCCCCCTTGCGGCTCACGGTGTTGCGGTCGGCGGTCAGTGGCATTTCAGTCTCCTAGTCGATGGGAATGTCAGGCCGCCGCAGCTTCGCCGGCCCGGCTCTTGAGGAAGTCCTCGGCGCTGATGCCGAGCTGCCGGCACACGGCCAGATCGGTATCGTTGAGCTTGCCGTCGCCGCCGCCCGAGGCCGGCGGCTTGCCGCCTGACTGCGTGCCGGCCGGAACGACGGCCGGGGCGGTGTCCAGGTAGCTCTTCAGCGATGCCAAGTCCTTGCCGCCCAGCTCGCGCGCCCAGGATTCCTGGGCGGGCAGCAGCTTGCCGGCCGTGAGCGCCTCGGCGATCACGCCGTCCAGCGCCTGGCCGTGGATCTGCGCGCGCAGATCAGCGACCTCGGCCTGCAGCGCCTTCATGGTGGCGACCGGGGCGAACTTTTCGGGGTCGGGCGTGGCCGCCTTCAGGGCGGCGACCTCGCTTTCCAGGCCGGCGACCTTGTCCGAGCCAGCCTTCAGCGCCGTGACGGCCGAGAGCGCATCGGCCTCGGTCGCGGTTTCCTGCAGGCCGAGGGCGGCCAGCAGCTTCTTGAGCATTTCATTCATGCGGATCTCCTCTACGGGTTGATCGGGTGACAAAAATCGGTGCGCCGCGACGGCTTCCATGCCGTCGAGGGCTGGGTTGTTGGTGATGGCGGCCATCTGGATTTCCAGGACGGCGCCGCTGCGGGTGTCGAAGCTGAAGACCGGGCTGATGAACTTGTATTCGCCGGCGGCGATCATCTCCAGGGCGCGGGCATTCCACTCCATGTCGGTGGCGAACAACCCCTCGCCCTCGACCCACTCCAGCGTGCGGAACCAGCCGGCGGCGGGCGCGGGCTGGCCGTTCTTTTCGGTGAGCAGGGTCTGGTGCTCGTAGTCAACGACCAGCGGCGTCTGCCGCTCCATCGCCCTGGCGATCAGCGCGGCGGCGATCTTCGCGTCGATGCGGTAGCCGGGCAGCTTCTCCGGCCGGCCGTCGCGGGCACGGAACAGCGGCCCGGCCGGCAGGAGCTGCACGCGCCGGCCGGCGGCCAGGGCGAAGGTGAGGATGGCGATGTCGATGCGTTTCATGCCCAGAATCCTGCCGGTTTCGGCCCGGCCGATCCGCTAAAGCGTTTTACTAATTCGGGCGCCCGAAAACCGGGGAAACCGGCTTTTCCGGCAAATCGGGCCGACCGAAGCCAGCAGGAGCGGCCCACTGACCCCGTTAAACCCCCGTTAAAAACCGCTGGCGGAAATTTTCCGGGGGTAGGTAGCCACCCGCCGCCAAAAACGGCACACAGGGCCTGTATCGCGGTCGGCGTGAAATGCCTCATGCGCCCTCCCGCCGGGCCGCCCCAAGGGAGGGCGTCGCCCCCTCGGGGGGGCAGCGAGCCGGTTCTGCGAGCGTGGGGGCTCTTCATGTCCCCTCCAATCCGGCCCGCGCGGCCTTCTCGGCCAGCATCCGGTCGAGGTTGGCCTGGCGCCCGCCGGGCGGGTAGGCGAACTCCGGGGCGACGCCGGCCGGCACGCGGCTGGTCTCGCCGGTGCGCTTGTTCACGTAGTCCTGGTATCGCTCGGGCGGCGCGGTGCCGACCCTGGCGCCCAGGCGGTCGAGCTGGCGCTGGCCGAGCTGGATCACCCGGCACTTGCAGCCCCAGGCCCGCACCGGATAGTGCGACTGCCACCAGGGATCGTCGGCGGGCAGCACCATGCCGTCCCAGGCGGCGTGCTCCTTGCGCTCGTGCGCCGAGGGCGTGTGGTCGTACATGAGGTACGGCGCCTCGGCCTTGGTCTCCTGGATGCGCGCCCACTGCCCCTCGCTGTGCGCCTGGCGCAGGTTGGTGTCGTAGATCACCTTGAGGCGGCGCGTGCTGCCGAGCTGCACTTCCTTCGCCTCGCCGGTGGCCGGGTCGGTCATCACGGCGCGCCCCCACCAGCCGCGCCTGACCAGGTTCGGCTTGAGGGTTTCGCGGAAGGTCTCGAAGGTGGTGCCCAGCTCGATGGCGGCATCGACCTGCTCGCGGATGTCGGCCAGCAGATCGAGCTGCATGGCCTTGGCCACCGTGAAGGCGGCCTGGTGCTCGGCCTGCCACACGTCGCGGTGGTCGAAGCCGATCCTGAAGCCTTTGCGGCGGAAGAAGGCGATCGCTTCCTCGGGCGGCAGGGAGAGCAGGCGCAGCATTACAGCCCGCCCTCCCGCCGGGCCGTCCCAAGGGAGGGCGCCGCCCCCTCGGGGGGCAGCGAGCCGATTTTGCGAGCGTGGGGGCTCATGTAACCTCCGGCGGCTCGGCGCGGCCGAAGATCGCGGCGGCGAACTGCGCCTGCGCCAGCGCCTCGGTCAGGGCGGCCGTGTCCATCCGCTCCAGCAGCTGCGGCAGGCGGGCCTTGAATTCCTCCAGGCTGCCGCACTCGGCGGCCAGCTGCTCGATCGGCGAGACCAGCGGGGCGGTGACGCGCTCCCAGTCCGAGGCCAGCTCGTCGGAAAACACGTCGAACTCGTCCTGGGCCGGCGCGCCGGCCTTGAGGGCGGCGCGGGCGGCTGCGGCGGGCGGCTGCGGCTGCGCCGCCGGCAGCCCCAGCACCTTCTGCCCATCCTTCGGCGCCGGGATGCGCAGCTTGTCGTGCACATAGTCGGCCGGGATCTCGAAGCCGACCTCAACCAGCTTCGGCAGCGCGTCGGCGTAGAGCTTGAGATCTTCCGGCTCGCGGGTGTCGAACGCGAAGCGCGGCAGGCGGCGCGGATCGCGCGCGCCCCGGTTGATTGCGAGAAGCGGATAGACCAGGTCGCGAGTGAGGGTCGCGGCGAGCTGGATGGCGTCCGACACCAGCAGGTCGTGGCGCACCTCGTTGTGCACGTTGCCCAGCGCATTGGTGCTGCTCTTTCCGTCGGCCTGACTGGTGAGGGTGCCGCCGAGGATGGCCTTGCTCTGCGTGCGCTCGCACCAGTTGATCATGGCCTCGAAGGGGTCGTGCTGGCCCTTCGCCGCTTCCTCGAACTCGATCATCATCCCTTCCGGAATGATGCCGGCGGCGTTGTGGCCGATGCCGGAGACTGCGCGCAGCAGGGTGAGCTTCTCCTGGTCGGAGGCGCCGGACGGGTATTTGCCCAGGCGCAGCGGCAGGCCGTAGATCTCCAGGAACTCGGCGAGATCCCGCACCGAGTAATTTTTAAACAAATACGGCCAGGCCAGCACGCGGTGCAGGCCGGCGCGAGCGATGTAGCCGCTCTTCGCCCGGTGGGTGTGCAGAATCCAGCCGAAGGGGCGCAGCTCCGCGCCGTCCGGCGTGTTGTCGCGCAGGCGCAGCTCGTTGCGGTTTTCGCGGCCGGGCTGGAACCAGCTCTGCGGCCGGTGGGTGATCGCCTTCGGCAGCCACTCGCGGCCGGAGAGCAGCCACTCCAGTTCCAGGGCGGCGAAGCCGTGGCCGATGCCGTCGAGGCAGTCGAGCAGCACGTCTTCGAAGTTCGGCACATCGAGCAGCATCTCGCGCAGCCAGGCGGCGTCGTCTTCCTCGGCCTTGCTCGGGTTGCGCGGCGGCAGGATGTCCCAGTCGAGCGTCAGCAGGGCGCGCTTGCGCTTGCTCATCTCGGCATAGACGTGGCCGTCCTTCTCCTCCATGTCGAGGAAGAGGTCGTGCTGCGCGGCGATGTCGCCCTGCTCGGCATCGGCGAGGATGCGCGCCAGCTTGCCCGGCGTGAGGCCGCGCGACGGATGCGAAGCGAACTCCTGCGCCAGGTGGCCGAGGCGGGAGGTTTGCGGTTCCTTGAGGGCGGCGCGCTCGATCGGGCGGCCGAACTGGTCGAGGATCTGTTGTGCCATTACCAGGCTCCTGCGGCGCCGGCCAGGGCGTCGGCGTCGATGTCGTCATTGCCGGCGCCGTCCCAGCGTGCGGCCGAGGACGGCGCCGGCGTGTAGTCGATGGGCGCCACGTCGCGCTTCATGGCGTAATGCGCGAGGAACAGGGCAATCCCGAAATCGCCGTGGCGCTGCACCTTCTTGCCGTCGGCGGCCTGCGTCTTGGCGCGGCCGAGCTTCGGCACGCCGTCGATCTTCTTGATCGCACGCAGGTCGTCGCGGCACTGGTCGTCGCGCGGCAGGTTGTCCAGGGTGGCGTCCTCGAGGGCAGCCTTGAAGCGCGGCATGTTCGCCAGGTAGAACGCATCGGAGAGCTTCACCTGCTCGACGCGTGAATGGCCGAAGGTGTCGGCGGCAAACTCGGCGAGGTCGGCGCCGTTGCCGGTGGCGTCCATCGCGGCCGAATAGAAGCGCGGCAGGCGCTCGCCGATGAACTTGACGATCTGGCGCTGCTGGGCGAAGGGGCAGTTGCCGATCTCGATCACCAGGCGCGAGCGCTCGACGAGATCGGTGCCTTCCTCCAGCACCGCGACGACGGAGAGGTCGCCGACGCGGGCGAAGTCCTGCCCGAAGCCGTGGCGGCGATTCTTGTCGAGCTTGGCGAGCTCCGGCGCCACAACCTCCTGCAGCCAGGCGTCGACCTCGGCAGCGCGCACCGGCTCGGGCAGCAGGCCGAACTCATCCGGCCAGCGCTGACGGATGATCGGCTGATCTGACCCGACCGGCGTCATGCGCGCCTCGACCAAGGCGAGCGGCAGGTAGACGCCGCCGCCCTTTGCCGGGACAACGTCGAGTTCCTCGGCCGCGTCGTCGCCGTAGAAGTCGCGCACGTCGGCCACCCAGGCGTCCTCGGCCTCCTGGCTCCAGGGCCTGCTCTTGCGCATGCAGACGCGACGGAACAGCCCGTCGGCCACGGCATCCCCGAAGGCGATGCGATGCACGCTGCCCTTGCGCTTGCCGGCGCGGATCTCGTTGATGAGTTCGTTAAAGACGTTGTCTTCGCCGTTGTGCGTGCTGATGATGCGGACCTTGTCTCCCCACATCAGCATGGCCATCGCGGCCTTGATGAGGCCGGGCAGGTCCGGCGCGAAGGCCGCCTCGTCGATGACGATCACGCCCTGCTTGCCGCGCAGGTTCGCCGGCCGGCTGGACAGCGCGACGATGCGCTTGCCCGACTTCGGGAAGTCGATGCGGTAGGTCTTGATCTCCTTGTCGCCATCGTCGAGGAAGATGCCCTCCTCGACCTCGCCGGCGGCGAGGTCGTAGGCGCGCGCCCACATGGCGCATGCCTCGATGTACTCAAGCGCCATGTCCTGCGTGGCGGAGATGTAGAAGACGTTGGAGCCGCCCTCCTCGGAGGCAATCAGCACGTTGTCGGCAGCCTCGGCCCAGGTGAGGCCGATGCGGCGGCTTTTCTCGGCAACCTTCAGCGGAGAATCGTCGGCCACCCAGCGCTGCTGGTAGCCGAGCAGCACGGGGGGCGGCGCGTCGTCCGGGAATGCCGCCGACAGCGCGGAGGCGAGCGGATTCAATTTCACGATGCGATCCCCAGAATGCTCTTGCGGATCTCCGCCACGGACGAAGCGGACAGCCCGCCCTTCCTGGCGATGCGCTCCGCCGCCTCGGCCGCCGCCTTGACCTTCGCGTTAACCTCGGTCTCCCATTTCTTCTGATTAACGGAGGCGCGCGACAGCTTGGCGATCGCCTCCGCCGCCTTGGCCAGCAGCTTGAGGCGGGCTTCAGGCTTGGCTTCCTCGGCCTCCTGCAGGGCGACCAGGACGTTGAAGGTTTCGGTCTGCACCAGGCTCATCACGGCGGCGCTGCGCTGGTCGGCGTCGTCGGGCGCGGCGGCGGCGATCGCGCGGGCCGCCTCGGTGGATGCCTTCACGGCGGCAAGCTTCTTCTCCAGCTGCTGGCCGTAGCGGTGGATGCTCGAGCTGCTGATGCCGAATCCGCGCCTCGCCAACTCGGCCTCGAAGGCCTCGTAGCCGGAGAAGTTGCCCTCCGCGAGCGCCTGGTCGAGCCAGGCGCGCACCTCCGGGGGCAATCCGAGAACCTTGGATCTGCGCGCCATCACCAATACTTCGCCGGACGGGCGATGCCGGGATCGCAGTCAACCGTGTATTCGGCGACATCGACGCCGTAGCGCGTCAGCTCGCCGTGCCAGCGGCCGGACGGGTCTTTGCGGATCTCGACCAGCTTGCGGTCGGCCAGATAGTCCAACTCGCGGCGCAGCTCAAGCGGCGTGGCGTCCGGGAAGGACGCCTGGATGACGGAGAGCATCACCTCTTCCCACGAGCCCAGCGGACGCGCGTTGTTCAGCGTGAGCAGGATCTGCCAGCGGATGGTTTCGCGCCGGACCTTCGCCATGTCAATCGCCATACCTTGCTCCGTTCAGTTGCACCAGCTTGAGTTCGCTGTAAAGGGCGTCGAGCTTCGCCTCGATGACGCTCTGCCCCCGGATGTAGTCTTCTCGCCGCACGTAGTTGAGCGGCAGGTCGGCCTTGAGCGTGAGCACCTCGCGCTCGGTGTCCCGGCTGATCTTCTCCAGCTCGTTGAGGCGCTTTTCCCATTGCGCCTGCCCTGACTGGCGCAGCAGCTCCTGCGCCTTGAAACGCTCGCCCAGCCGCTTCTCGAACTGGTCGAGCAGCACCTTGCCGAAGGCACCGAGAGCGCCGAAGAACGCCAGCAGCAGCACGATGAGCTGCCATAGTTCAAGCTGTACCGTCATGCGCCCTCCAGGTGGCGACGAATGCGCGCGGCGTACCACGGCCCCCAGGCCGCGAGCACGTCGTGCGTGAAGAATTGCGAGTGGCCGAGCGCCTCGGGCAAGCCCTCCGGCCGGCGTTCGTCCGTGAAGATGTTCGCGATGCGCGAATCCGCCGGGCCGTTGTAGCCGTCGCGGCCGAGGGCGCCCCACATGTGGCCGAAAAGAAACGTCGAAGCGGTGAGCACGCCGTCGCCGCGATTGGCGATGACATCGACCCACGGGATCTGCGGCGCCCATTCGCGGTCGGCATCGAGCGCGCCCTGGATGCACACCACGCCGCCGAGCGGCACGCCGTAGTCGGCGGCCAGACAGGCCAGCGCGGCGCCGTTCGAGTGGCCGATGACGATGTCGCCCTTCTTCATCGAGTCGGCGAAGCAGGCGGCCAGGTTGGCGTTGGCGAAGCGCGCCCGCCACCACTTGAGCTTGCCGTAGCTGCGCACCTTGACCGTAAAGCCGGCCTCCTTGAGGTAGGGCGCCAGCAGGCGCGGGCTGCCGCCGCGCTGCTCGACGTGGATGCCGTGGACGATGTGGATGGTGGTCACTGCGCGGCCCGCTTATAGACCTGCCGTTCCCAGCGGTCTTTGCAGACCGTGCCCGCGCACGACTTGATTGCGGAGGGCAGCCACTGCAGGTTGCGCACGGCGTCGCAGCCGCCGACGGCGAGCGGGATGACGTGGTCGATGGCCCAGCCGGGGCACGCCCCTTGATGCCGGCCGGTGACCGGGCAGGCGTACAGCTTGCGGAAGGCGACCAGCACGTCCGCGCGGCGCAGGATTCGTCCCTCGGCGTCGCGGCGCGGCTCGCCGCAGTAGCGCGTCTCCTGCATGGCATCGGGAGATGCATGCGCAAGGGCCGAGGCACAGAGGATGGCGAGCAGGAGAATGACTCTCACGCCGGTTCCTCCAGGATGTGTCCGGGGCGCGGCAACATGTCCGTCCGCAGCCACGCGGCGACGCTAAAGCCGGGGCAGGTTTTCAGCCACTCCCAGGGCTCGACCAGGCCGTCGTTATCCTTGTCGGGCGAGAGATCGCGGTGGCCGGTGACGCGTGCGTCGGGGAACTCCTTGCGCAGCCGATCCACCAGAGCGGCCAGGCTGCTCCATTGGGCTCGCGTGAATTGATCGGTGCCGGCAACACAGATACCGATGGAGTTGCGATTGTTTCCGTAGACATGGGCACCGACCTCGGCGAGATGGCGGCCGGTGGCGATGGCGCCGTTCGTATAGACGACGAAGTGGTAGCCGATGCTGCCGAGCTGAGCATTCTGCCGGGCGCGCCACACCCCCTGTCGCTTGAAGCCGCGCGCGGCGTGCCACTGGTCGATGTCGAGCGTTGAGACCCAGCGGCCGTTCGGCGTGGCCGAGCAATGAACGACGATCAGATTGATTTCCCGCATGCGCGTAGGCTACGCATGCGGGCGGAGAGGTTCCGCTAAAGGGCTTTACTAACGATCAGTGGGGGATGAAAGCCGACGTTTCGGTCGCGTCTCTATCCATGCAAACAGAGACACAGGCGGCTTTGGCCACGGCAACGCCGAGAGGCGGCTCGATACCGATCTCGAAGTGGCAGTGCTGGCCTGCGGCGCGATAGGTTTTCGGCATCGACTGCAGGCGATCCGCAACCACCAGATCGACGGCCGCTGCCCGCTTCCAGCCACGCTCCCTCTGATCCGTGAGGCTGGCGGGGCGGATTGCAATGCCTTGCGGTGCCGTCAGATCACCCCAGTGGCGCCCGATGCCTGGGCAGGCATCGAACAGCGTTGCCGCCGCCTGCTCGGCGGCGGCAACGTCTGCCGGTTGGAGATCGGGCCGCAGCTTGAGACTGACGGTCTTTTCGGTTTCACCGCACCCCGTAACGGACAAGGCCACGAAGATGAGCGTTGCGAGACGATGCACACTACCCCTTCACCGGCGACCACTCGCCGCAGTGTTCGGACTTCCTGCCCTTCACCTTCGAGCAGGTGCGCTCGACCTCGACGCCGTCCGGCCGCGTGGTGCGCATCTTGATGAAAACGCCGCCCTCGGTGATGAAGGTGTCGATGGCCTGGCGCGTGGCGGCCTTGGCCCTGGCGACGCGGGCCTCGTCGTCGCCCTTGCGGGCGTGCACTCGGATTAGCAGCGTGCTGCCGAGGCCGTCGATGTCGCTCACGCGGCACTTGATGCCGTCCTGCTCGGCCGTCAGCCGGCCGCACAGGCCGGCGGTGGAGCCGGCGAAGACTGCCGTCGAGAGCAGCGCGGCGACAAAGGCGATGATGAGTTTCTTCATGATGCCCCCTCAGAAAAGAGACCCCTGGCGCTTCCGGATCATCTCGGCGCGGACGGCCTTGACGATCTGGTAGATGCGCATGACGGTCAGATTGTACTCGCGGGCGAGCGGCTCATGGTTGGTGCCGTTGAAGCGTTCGAAGATCTCCAGGTCGCGGCGCGACAGCTCGTACTTTTCGCCCTTGGGCAGGTACAGGCTCTGCCCGGACCAGTTGCTGCGGATGTGCTCGGCGATCGCCAGGCCGATGTCGGCCGCGCGCTCCAACTCGATGCCGTTCTCGGCCAGCTTGGCGGCGACCTGGTCGGCCAGGTCGGCCAACAGCTCCGGGTAGCCGCGCTCGACAAGACTGGGCTGGGCTTCGCTCATCGTGTTTTCCCCTTGACGAAAGTCTCCATACCCATCGGCATCCACACCAGCCGGCGCGAGGTGAGCCAAGCCATGACGATTCGTTCGTCGATCTGCCTGGCCAGCTCTTTGTCGATGACGATCTTGATCTGGCGCGGCCGGCCGCAGCGCTCGAACCAGGCCCAGGCGACCACCGCGCCGAAGCCGGCGCCGGCGAGGAAAGCGAAGACGAGCATGGCGTGGCCGCTCATGCGCGTTCCCTCTGCCGCTGCAGGTGCGTGTTCAGTGCGGCGACGATGCGCCACAGCTCGGTGTAGCTGCACAGCTCCAGCGGCTTGACGACGGAGCCGCCGCCGAGGCTGCCCATCTGGCGGGCGATGCCCTCGACGTAGCGTTTCTGTTTGCCGCGCTCGATGCCAAGCTCGCGGCACAGCACGCAGACCTTGCGCAGCATGGGGCGGCAGTCTTCCGGCGCGCGGTCGATGAAAGCCCACTCGTTCGACCGCGCCGGGCGGCCGTTTCCGATCTTCGCCCCCCGGCTCGACAGGTGATCGAGGACGCGCTGGCGGCCGGCGTAGTCGAGATCCGCCGCCGAGCGTACGCGGGCGACCGTCCACAACATGTCGCGGTAGGTGCCGTCGTCCATGCCGAGCTGCTGCCGCGCGATGTGGATCGCGGCCAGCTCGCGCTTGCGGAGGTCGGGGGCGGGTTTCATGGGCATGATCAGCAGCCGATCTTGACGACGGAAATATCCGTGCAGGTCTTGCGCAGGTGGCGAGTGAGGGATTTCGGGTTGTCCCAGAATGGCATCCAGATGGCCGTGAATCCCTCGACAACGCGCGTGTAGTGCTCGCGTAAATCAGGGCTGAGCCGGCGGGACTTGAGCTTGTTCTTTGCAACCTCGCGCAACTTGGCCGACCACACCCATTTGCGTTTCTCGCAGCAGAACTTCCTGGCCTCCGGCGCTTCACCCTTGCACCATTCCCCTTTCCACTCGCCGTTGACGTAAACGACGATGCACAGCCGCAGCGCCTTATAGCCCTCCACTTGCAACACGAGGGCATACCCGTCCGCGATCAGATCGACGCGGCCGAAGGGGCTGGACAGCCGCCTCTCGATATCCACCCACTGTTCCTTGGTGATGGTCATTTAACGTCCCCCATCACACTGAGCGTTCCCATCGCGCCCTTCGAGCAAGTCTGTAACGCCCCCCCCCCTCGATTCCATGCGCATCTCGCCTTGCGCGACGAGGCGGCGGGCGGAGACGTGGCGGATGCGCTCGCCGGCGGCCGTCATGATGCGCACCTTGACGCGCGCGCCGATCTCGACCACTTCCGCCGG
Source organism: Rhodocyclaceae bacterium (assembly GCA_018262775.1). GTDB lineage: Bacteria > Pseudomonadota > Gammaproteobacteria > Burkholderiales > Rhodocyclaceae > Desulfobacillus. Next base: position 11,170 of record JADFDU010000021.1, on the reverse strand, counting down.
GAAGTGCAGGTTGTCGTCCTGGTTCTGCGGTGGCCAGTAGGTGTAGGTCCGGCCGACCTGGACTTCGGCTTTTTTCATGGCTGGCCTCTCTCGGTGATGCGGCTCGCCTCGACGATGCGCATGCCGACGCGGTGGGCGACGTGCAGCTCCAGGTGCGCGCCCTGGGAGATCATCCAGCCGTCGAGGAGCGCCAGCGTGTCGCAGGTGAGCAGCGCCTGCAGGTCGTTGCGCAGGCATTGGTGCCAGGTGACGCCGGGATCGGGGTTGATGTCGACCGGATTGACCACGTCGTAGCCGAGGGCGCGCAGGCGGGCCGCCTCGGCGTTGAAGGCGGGGAAGTTGTGCTGCGGCATGCCGGTCATCGGGCCGCTGAGGTAGATGCGGTTCATTCGCCAAGCTCCGCTCGCATCCGCCTAATTTCATCAAGCGTCCGTATGGCCACTTCGCGCGGATTACAGAGGCTGCCGCACGCGATCAGCTCGAACGCATGGACCGCTTTCTCCAACATGCTGTTCAGGCCGGCGATCTTGGCGCGCTCTTTCTGCAGTAGATATATCTGCTCTTGCAATTCATTTTGGGCGCGCAACGCCTCGGTCAAATCAGGACCGCAGCGGCAAATCATTCGGTGGCATACCTGACAACTCATACCCCCCTCCTGTTCATTTGCGCGCTCTCCAGGGTGACTTTCCAGAAATCCCGTCCGTTAAAATCCGGCCCGGCGATGTGCGTCACGCCGACCATGACAAGACCTGCGGCCTTGGCGTACTTCTCGGCGGCGCGGCGCACGGCCGTCTCGGCGTTCATGGTCGAAGACCCGCGCTTCTTGTGCATGGCACAGTTGTAGGCGCCGCAGGATTGCGTGACCTTCGCTGTGATGGTGACGGTGGTCACGCCTTCGCCTCCTCGGTGGCGGCCTTGAGCAGCGCGTCGACCATCTTGTCGAGGGCGCTGTCGGCGGGCTTGATGTAGACCTGGTCGCCGGCGTCGGTGACGGTGGCGCCGAGCTTCTTGAGGTCGGCGACGGCGAGCGCAACGAGGCCGTCCTTCGAGGGCTTCTCGGTGGTGACGATGAGCACGTCGGCCAGCTCGGGAAAATGCTTTCTGATGAGCTTGACGACCTGTTCGTCGCTCTCCCACTCGATCTTGCCCTTGCCTTTCATGTAGCCGACGCGCACGCCGTGCAGGACGACGGTCTTGGGCTTGGTGAACAGTTCGGGCGCCTGCTCGACAAGGGCTTCTAGGGCGGCTTCGGCTTCTGCGGCGCGGTTGAGCGCGCGGCGGATGCCGGGCAGGTGTTCCTGGCGCAGTGCCTTCATGCCGTCTTCGAGCGCGGCGCACAGTTCGCGCAGGCGGTCGCGCGCGTCGCTGTAGGCGCGCGCCTTGGTGTCGATCTGGTTCAGGGTGACGGGGGGCTGCATGATCGCTCCTTTCATTAGGTGGGCAGCTTCATCTGCCCGATGAGGTCGGGCAGCGGGACGTTGCGCAGGCGCGACTCCAGCACCAGGCTGTGCATGGCGCGGGCGCGCAGAAACTGGCAGGTGGCCTCCAGCTCTTCGCCGCTGGCGGCGATGTAGTAGCCGTCGCGCGGCGTGCCGCAGACGGCGACGCCGTCCATGCGCAGCTCGGTGACGAGGTGGCGCACCTGGCGCGGCGGCACCTCGATGAGCTGGGCGACGGCCTGGGCGGTGATGCCGTTGCCGCAGCCGATGTGGCGCGAGAGCAGAGTTTGCAGTTGCGTTTTATGGCAGAGCATGGAGACCCCTATCGGTGAGGTAGTAGATGAGTGCCCGGCCGCGTCCGCGCCCCGGCAGCGGCGTGCCGGCGACGAGGTCCTGGCGCCGCAGATCGGCCAGGCATTGCTGGATCGCGTTCACGCTGGGCGCGTCAGGGCACTCGGCCAGCAGCCCCGTCACGGTGAGCGGGCCGGACGCGCGCAGAGCGTCGAGCACTGCGGCCTTGGTTTTGCCGTTGCGGCGACGCTGCAGCATCACAGATACCCCAGGCGCTCAAGCCGGCCGAGGATGCGCGCGGTGAGGATGCCGACGGCAGTGGCGATCGGTTCGTCGTCAGTGAGCACGCCCCCCCCCAGACGATGCAGCACGGCGTGGGTGACCTCGTGCGGCACCAGCTCCTTGAGGCGGCCATTGCCGGCGAGCGCGATGGTGCCGCCGTGCCGCGCACGCTGACTTTTGGCGGGCGCGAAATAGGCGTGGATGCACAGCCCGTCGCGCCGGCGCCGGCCGTCGCGGAACTCGTGCTCGACCTCGCGGTGCGAAGGCAGCAGCCGCACGCGCAGGCGCAGGCCGGCGTGGGTGACGGTGAAGGCGGCCAGGGCGCGGCTCACGCGGCCACCTGCAAGGTCTTGTCGAGGTAGTCGAACAGGGTGCGGGTGTCCGCAGGCGACAGCGAGATGAACTCGCCGTTGCCGAACACCAGCTCCAACGAGCCGTCGTTGAAGATGCCGCAGCGGAAATTCGTAGCGCTACGTATCGGTTCCTGGCCGGGAATATTTTCGGGAATGTTTCGGGCCGGTTTTGCAGTCTTGCGCCGCCCTTCCTCAACGGCGCGCAGCAGCCGCCCGGTGGCCTTGGGGCGCCTCGCGCCGCGCGGATGGGCCGGGGCAGGCTTCGGCGCCTTGCGCGGCTTGCGGACCTTTCTGGCGGGCTTCTCGGCCGGTTTTTCTGTGGCGGAAGCGGCGGCACGCGCCGGCTTTGGCTCGCGCCACGCGATCGGTTTGCCGCCGCCGGAGAGGCGGTATTCCTTCTGCGGCGGCGAGCCGGGCGCGGTCACATCGCAGACCACCAGCACGCCGTTCTCGACGGCGGCGGAGAGCGATGCCGCGATGCCCTTCGACTCGATGCCGATGGCCTCGGCGATCTCGCCGCTGCGCGCAGGACCACCTTTCTTGCGCAGATATTCGACGGCGGCCTCGGCGGCGCTGCCGGGACGGGGTGCGTAGTTGTTCATCTCAGTTCTCCTTGGCTACGTAGGGGCCGACGGGCTTTGCCTGGCACGCCCAGCGCTGCCCGCCGAGCACCAGCTCGCGGTCGCCGTTGAGACAGGCCACGAGGTAGTCCTCCAACTGCTCGGCGTGGTTGCGGGCGAAGCGGTAGCGGGCTTCCATGTCGTCGGCGAAGCCGGCGCGATCGGACAGGCTCTCGGCGCGCGCCTCCAGTTCGGCGGCGCGTTCGGCTTCGTAGTCGAGCCGGCCGACGATGCCGAAGAGGGCGATGAGACCGGCCGCGAGCGCGATGCCGCGCAGCGCCGGCGCGATCTCGCGCAGGCCGGGGCGCTCGCGGCGCCAGCGCATGCCGACAGCGAGGCGGATGCGATCCATGAGGGGGGGGCGTGGTGCGGTGGATTTCATGTGCACTCCTTTTCGGGTTTGTGCGGGCACTGCTGGCAGGCCTGCCAGTGGACAAGGCGGGCGTTGCCGCCGAAGGGCTCCGGGGCGAGCGCCTTGCGGCGGCAGTATTCCGGCGCGACTTCCTCGTCGACGTGCGGGCAGTGACGACGGTCGTAATGGGAGAGGATGGCGGCCTCGATGGGGCCGAGCGAGGGATAACCGCCCGAGAGGTATCGCGACACTGCAGGGCGCGAGTAACCGAGCGCTCCAGCCACCGCGGCGATGCTGCCGGCCTCGACGGCGGCGCGGGCGAGCGCCAGGGCGTGCGGGTTGCGCGGGTCACTCATCGCCGGCCTCCTCGCGCGCCCGCAGGGGATACGCGGCGCCCGTGTTCGGGTCAAAGACTTCACCCTTTACCGCTCGCCACACCGGCGCCTTGCGGCCGTTATCGACGGTGAGGCGGTAACGCAGGTAACCGTTGCTGGTCAGCGCCGCGCCCGGCGCCCGGTGCGCCTCGGCGCGCAGGATGCCGGCGCGGGCTAGTGCCCGCACGTATTTGCCCAGGTTGCTCTGGGCGTCGCGCTCGGCGCCGGAAGCCAGCGTGGCAAGCAGCTCGGGCAGGGTGAACACGCCACGCCGGCGCATTACCCACCAGGCGCGCTCGCGCAGGCCGCGCGTGGAAGCGCGCAGGCGCGGCGCCCAGGCGTGTTTACGAACCGCCATCAGGCGCCCCTCCGCCGCACCGCCTGCATCACGTCCTCGCATAGACGGATGCCCTTCACGTCGGCCGCCGCCAGGCGCTTGACGCCCTTCTTTGCGGCGATCGTCTCCAGCGTGCGGCAGGCGTTGGCGAGCAGCCGGTAGCGCCCGCCGCTGTGCTCGTGCACCAGGCGCACCACTTCGGGCTCGACGCCGATCTCGCACAGCTCGCCGAGGTAGACGCCGCAGTCTTCCTCGGTGGCGACGGCCAGCGTGGGGGCGGCGGAGACGCGCGTGGCGATGTGCGCCAGGCGCTCTTCGCCGAAGCGGTGTTTCTCCGATGTGTGGCAGACCAGTACCAGCATCGTCTTGGCCTGCTCGCAAATGCGGCGCAGGTACTCGATGCAGGCGGCCTTGTCGGGCAGGCCGTGTTGCGCTTCATCCAGGATGATTCGCTGCCCGCTCCGCTTGAAGTGATCGACGAAGGCCTTGCCCTGGGCGAAGCGGCGGCGCTCGGCCACGCCGGTCTGGTCTGCCAGGTAGTCGCGCACGTAGGTGATGCCCATGCCGGGCATGCCTTCGAGCAGAATGGCGTCGTTGTCGCTGCCCCATTTATCGACCGTGCAGCTCTTGCCCGTGCCGGGCGCGCCGGTGAGCAGCAGGATGCAGGCCTCCGGGCTGCCGCGGTTCTCGACGGCGGCCACCGCCGCCATGAAGCGGTGGTGGTTGCTGGTTTTCACGTAGTGCTGTTTCATGTAAACTCCCTTCGCTGGTTGCAATAAAAAGGCCGTCGCGTGATTGCAGTCACACGGCGGCCGACTCCTCGGGGGCGTCTTCTTCCTTGCCCTCCTTGTTTCCGTACAGGTACATCACCGTGTCCTCCCACGTCGCCTCGCGCTCGGGCGCGGCCTGCTCGGGCAGGAAGTCGAGGATGGTTTTCTCGGGCTCAGCTGCGACCCGCTCCCGCACCGGGTAGAAGTCCGCCGGCGTCAGCTCGATCGTCCGCGCCGCCTCGCCCTCCTGCGCCAGCGCCAGGCCCGGCGTGCGGGCGCGATCGCGCTCGATGGCGCGCTCCTTGGCGCGGATGCGCGCCGTAGCGCGCTTCTCTTCGGCGAATTCCTGCGCCGAGAGCGTGCGGTAGCCCACCGATTCGACGAACGCCGCCTCGCAGATGAATTCGCCCTTCAGGGTCTTCACCGTGACGCTGCGCCAGTCGCTGATGTCGTAGGCCACCACCACCTGTTTGCCCAGCCATTGATCCAGCAGATCGTGCCGGTAGCGCATGCCGCCGTAGGGGCTCACCGCGCCGCGCGTGACCTTCACCTGGATGTGCGGGCGGAAGGTGTCCTGCAGGTGCTGTTCAAGCAGCGCATCGGGTAGATCGGGGAGCGCCGCATCCCAGCCGGCGGCGATCGCCCCGAACAGGGCCTCGCGCGGGCTCTGGTGGCGCTTGCGTCCTGTCTCCGGGTCACGCACCTTCGGCAGGCTGCGGTGCGGCTTGTCGTTGAATTTCTGCCGCTTCGACTCCAGCCAGGCGCAGGCCTCCTCGAAGCTCATGAAGACCAGGCCCTTGTTGGCGCGCTCAAGCTCGCGCTTGGCTGTCAGCATCGCCGACACGTCGGCGGCGTTGGCCGCGCGCACGATGGCGGTGGTGAGCTTCTGGCCGCGCTTGAACGACAACTCGTCCATGCGCTTCGGGTTCTGGTAGGTGGCCAGCTCGCGGCATTCGCGATCCAGCCAGGCGTTGAAGTTCTCGGCGATGCCGTTGGCCTGCGAGTTCCCCACCGTCTGCGGGTGCACGATGGTGATGCCGAGCCGCTCCTCCAGGCTGGTGGCGGGGTTGTGCTTGAAGCGCTCGCTGTTCTTGACGATGCGCGTCGAGTCGGTCTGCAGGTGGCGCATGGCGCCGCCGGCGCGCACCGCGTGCTCGATGCACTTGAGGATGACTTCGGCGTTTTCCGTCAAGCCAACGCTGAAGGGCGGAACGTAGCGCGTGGCCACGTCGTGGGCGTGCCAGACCTCGTAGGTGACGTACTCGCCGGTGACCGGGTGCGGCGCGGTGAAGTGGGTGTTCCAGCCGTCGGCGTGCACTTCGTCCCACGGGTCCATGCCGGCGCTGCTGCGCGTCTTGTGAAATAGATGCGAGCGCAACTGGCTGCCGCTGTAGCGGCCGGCGAGCTTGTCCCGCTCGGAAAACTTGTCGCGGGCGCGGCGCACGGCCGAATAGGACGGCGCCGCCGCGCCCCAGGCCGGCTGCCACTGCTTCTCTATTTGTTCCTGCACCCAGGTGAGGCAGCCGCCCTGCGGCCGCTTGATCAACGCCAGCAGCAGCCCGTACCAGGGCTTCACCGTCATGTCCTGCACGGCCTTTTTGGGCGCATACACCCCGCGCCGCGCGCGCACGGCCTTCCATTTGTTCAGCGTCGACAGGTTCAGCCGATGGCCGGCGCGCGGCTTGTCCCAGGCGTGCCGGTAGGCCCACGCCAGCCCGGCCGGCAGTGTGCCGGCGGTGTGATGCCCGTTCAGGTAGTCGATCGCCGCCGGCGCCGAGCCGGCGAACTCGGCGACGAAGCGCACCAACCGCTCGCGCGCCACTGCTGCTGTGCGCTGGCTCTGCGTCAAGTCGGCATCCCCGCGCGGGCGGGAATCCACAATAGAAAAACCGGCAGGCGCGGGAAGGGAGGAACCCGCGCCGCCGGAAACCGCCGCCGGCGGGCTACTCTCGCCGGCAGAGGAGGAGACATCGTCATGCGCCGCCGCAGCGGCCACCAGCAGCGCGTTGCGCACGTCTGTGGGCAGGGTGGCGGTGGGGAAAAAGCGCTTTGCACGGCCAGGGTGCGGCACTTCGGTGTAGGGCCAGGACTCCTTCGTGGCGCGCTTCTTCGCCGCCTGTGGCGTCACCCCGAGTGCTGCTGCGATCTCCCCGAAATCGGCCGTCGCGCTCATGATTCACCCTCCCCCAGCAGCTTCTTCAGCGCCCGTTCCTGCCGCGCCAGGTCATCGCGCATCCGCGTGATTCGCCCGAGCTGCGCCTCCAGCGCCTCGCGCCCGACCGAAAGCCGCGCCCCGCGCAGGTCGGCCAGCCAGGCCGTCACATCGTGGGTTTCCACCGCCGATTCGAAGGCCGGCAGGTATTCCAAGGGGAAGCGCCAGGCTTCGCGGCTCTCGGCCGTCCAGGCGTCGAGCTGGTTCTTGGTGATGTCGCTGCCGGTCAGCTCGGACATGCGCGCCGCCACCTGGTAACGCGACAGAGGGCTGGCCTTGAGTAGGTTGGAGAGCAGGTGCCGCAGCGCAAGGCCGACATCGAGGGCGCCCGGCAGCGCCGCGCGCGGCGCCGGCACCTCGAACAGGTCACCCGTGAGCAGATCCGCCGCGCGCCTCACAGCCACCCCCCGCAATAGGGCGAGGGTTCATCCCGGCGGTATGATCGCGACTCCCCAGCCACAAACCACCCGCACAGGAGAACCCTCGTGAAAAAGCAGCAAGTCATCACCGGTGAGCGGTACATGGAGATCATGTGGCCGCTCAACGACATGTTCCGCGCGCGGCTCCACGAGATCCGCGCCCTTCCGTATGACGCGGCCTTCGAGGCCGAGGCCGACGCCGCCATCGGGCGGATGGCGGACGATGCCGCCGGGGCCTGGACCGGGCTCTCGCCCGGCGCCTGGCGTGTGCTCCTCGAACGCCACCTGCAGATGCTGACGGTGGCTGCGGCCAACATGGCGGCAGGAAATCCGCTCATGACCCTACCCCCTGGCCCGCCTCTGTCTGAAGGCGATCTAAGAGTCGGGTTAGCGCTGACTTGGCTTCTGCGAATGAAGCTCCCGTTTCCAGCAGCCGATCGAGCGCGCTATGAATTTCCGCCGCAGCCTTCTGCGAAAGGGCACTAGCCACGCGAAAGGCGCTGGCGGTGCCGTCCTGCGTCGCGTTGAACCACCCTGCAGGCAACCGTGTGGGTTTGATCATGTCTACGCCGCCCGCTTCAGCTTGCCATTGACGTGAGCGCGCACGGTGGTAGCCTTCCGCCTGTAGGTGGAGGCCGCGCGCAGCAGCAGGCGCGATCCGTCGGCGTTGTAGCGCGACGGCCAGATCGTCATCGGATGCACGCCGAGCGCATCGGCGATGCGCCGCTCCGCCGGCAGGCAGCGGCCGCGCAGTGCGTACTTGACGCCGGTGGGTGCAACATTGTGATGGGCCGCCAGACGCCGCAGCGTCCAGCCGGCCTTCTCCAGGGCCGCCTTGATGTCGGCGGGATGCCAGTCTTGACTGGCTTTTTTGTGGGGGCGTATTTGTCTCATGGGCAGCATTACACCACCAAATAAAGTGGCATGTCAACGCCGCATACAACCATTTTTTTCGGTTGCTGCTGCCCGATTTTGGCCGATGCTATAGAAATGGCGAAAGTCAAAGAAAAATCAGCGCGTTACATGCAGCAGCAACCAAAACGCACGGTTGCCGCTGTGGTTGCCGCTGGAAATTCCACAGCGGCAACCTGTAATCCGGCTGAAATAGGCGCGCGTATGAAAGTTGCGCGGGAGGCGCTCGGTCTGTCCAGGCCAGCTTTCACCACCAAAAGCGGTGGCATCACCGTCAGGACTCTTGAAAACAACGAGGGTGGTGCAAATGAAGCTGGCGCTGGCCTTATTGCGGCATTCGTGCTTCTCGGCATCAACGCCAACTGGCTGCTCACCGGCGAGGGTCCGATGTTTCTCGATCCGGGCCACGAGCTGGGTCGCCTAATCACTCGTATGCGTGGTGAATACCCCGTCGGTCAGATCGCCGAATGGCTGGAGCTGCCGCCCGCCAGGGTGGCCGGCTATGAAAGTGGCGCGCACTACCCGGACGAGGGTTACTTGCGCGACCTAGCACGGATATGTAACGAGGACGCCGCACCTCTGCTACGCCAGTTGCGTCTGGCCGAGATGGCGCGAAACGAAGCCTACGAGCCGTCCGCCCGTCCCTCAGTCAGGCGTGACAGCGATGGGTCGGGGGTGGATTCTCTGCTGCATGAGGCGGTGACGCGGTTCTTTTTCCGCTGGCTCGACGCCAATGCCGATCGCGTCACAGTATCTCGCGAGCGTTACGCCGCCCTGATTGCGGTGCTTTACAAGATGGCCGCGATCCGTGGCTCTATTCACGAACCGGAGCTCGATCAAATGCTGCGCGCCCTGGCTTAAACCCGTGCCAAATCCAGCGCAAAAATAGCCGTTCCAAGCATATTTTCGAGCGCAAATGCTTAAACTGCGATTTGGCACGATTCCCGCCTTAACATCCCGGCCCGTTTCGCTTTTTCCCACTTAATCCCGGTTTTGTGTGCAGTGCCAAATGAACCGCCCCCCCGCAAAAGCAACGTGGTCGAGTTGTCACGTTTCTGTCACGGCCCCCAGACAAAAAGGGCCTAGCCTTGCGGCTAAGCCCTTGATGTTCTGGTGGCCAGGGGCGGAATCGAACCGCCGACACGCGGATTTTCAGTCCGCTGCTCTACCAACTGAGCTACCTGGCCTTTGAAACCTGTTGCCTCTATCACCCGCCGCAGATTTTGGCCGCTACCGCTGCTCTACCAACTGAGCTTCGTGGGCGGAAACTTTGGGGAGTTCGTGAGCGAACGGATATGCTCGACCATGAAAGAGGCGAGATTATACTGGTTTCGATGCGGTTCGCAAAACGGCAGTCGTGGCTGCCCGCAAAGTGTTGAACAGGCCAAATCAACCCGGCAAAACATCTTTTCCCTATCACTTTCGTGAGCTTTGCTGCATCGAGGCAAATTCTCTTCGATTACTTCCTTGAGCTTTCCATCCGTCAGTCAAATCAGATAATAATTTGATTGTGCGGCGCAATATGAAGTGTTCGCCGTAAAACATATTCGCTTGTTGTAAGCAATCCGTCAGTTTTCCTTGGCGATAATGCAAATTACCCGGAATTGTATTTTGGGTGAGGAGAGCGGTGCGCGTAACAAGGGGTAACCCAGCCGCACCGGAACAGGAACAGCTTGGGCACGGCATTGCATTTGCCGGCGTTTGCCGAAGCGCTTATCAAAAAGGAGGAGTCGCATCCATGCAACTTACCGAAAAGCACAAGGAGTACTGGCAACGGACCTTGAACCTCACGGGTGTTCTGCTCGTGATCTGGTTCGTCGCCACCTTCGTCGTGGGCTGGTTCGCACGCGAGTTGAACGAGATCACCTTCATCGGACCGCTCGGCTTTTATATGTCGGCCCAGGGTTCGCTGATCGTCTACATGATCATCATTACGTACTATGCCCGCCATCAGAACAAACTGGACGATGAGTACGGCGTCCAGGAAGCGGAGGAGGATTAAACCATGGCCACCACCACTCAATCCCAGTTCTACGCCAACCTGAAGAAGTACTACACCTTCTACACCGGCGGCTTCATCAGCTTCGTCATCCTCGTCGGCATCCTCGAACAACTCGGCGTGCCGAACAAGATCCTCGGCTACCTGTTCCTCTTCGCCACCATCGCCCTGTATGCCGGCATCGGCTTCATGTCGAAGACGGCGGAAGTGGCGGAATATTATGTTGCGGGTCGGCGCGTACCGGCCATCTTCAACGGCATGGCGACCGGCGCCGACTGGATGTCGGCCGCCAGCTTCATCGGCATGGCCGGCACGCTGTACCATTCCGGCTATGACGGCCTCGCCTTCGTCATGGGCTGGACCGGCGGCTACTGCCTGGTGGCGCTGTTCATCGCGCCCTACCTGCGCAAGTTCGGCCAGTTCACGATTCCGGACTTCCTCGGCGCCCGCTACGGCGGCAACATCCCGCGCTTCGTCGGCATGCTCGTCGCCATCGCCTGCTCGTACACCTACGTGATCGCGCAGATCTACGGCGTCGGCATCATCACCGCCCGCTTTACCGGCCTGGAGTTCTCCGTCGGCGTGTTCGTCGGCCTTGCCGGCATCCTGGTGTGCTCCTTCCTCGGCGGCATGAAGGCGGTGACTTGGACGCAGGTGGCGCAGTACATCATCCTCATCGTGGCCTACATGATCCCGGTGGTGTGGCTGTCGGTGAAGCATACGGGCATTCCGATTCCGCAGATCTCCGCCTACACCAAGGCCCTGCCAATGGTGACGGCGATAGAAAAGGAATTTAACGACAAGGCCACG
>JADFDU010000020.1 GCA_018262775.1 Rhodocyclaceae bacterium | reverse complement strand
TGCGGCCGAAGCCGCGGCAGGCCTCGCAGGCGCCCAGCGGCGAGTTAAAGGAAAAGCTGCTGGGCGCGGGTTCGGCGTAGTGGATGTCGCAGTCGGCGCAGTGCAGGTCGATGGAAAATTTCCACGGAGGGAGTGGAGCCCCGTCATCCGTCAGCGGGTAGACAGCGACGCGGCCCTGGCCGACGCGCAGCGCGGCTTCCAGTGCCTCGATGACGCGGGCGCGCTCGGCGCCGGCGAGGCGCAGGCGATCCTGCACCACTTCGAGGGTCTTGCCATGGCGGGCGTGGATGCGCGTGTAGCCCTGCGCTTCGAGCAGGCGCAGCACTTCCTCTTCGCTGTAGTTGTGCGGCACCGTCACCGGGAAAGTGATGACCAGGCGCGGATTGTTCGCCGTGCTGCAGCGGCTGACTATTGCAGCGAAGATGCTCTCCGCCGTGTCGCGCCGCACCGGCTGGCCGCAGCCGCGGCAGAACAGCCGCGCCGCGCGCGCGTAGAGCAGCTTGAGGTGGTCGTTAAGCTCCGTCATGGTGCCGACGGTGGAACGCGAGGTGCGCACCGGGTTGGTCTGGTCGATGGCGATGGCCGGCGGGATGCCGTCGATGCGATCGACCTGCGGCTTGTCCATGCGGTCGAGGAACTGCCGCGCATAGGGCGAGAAGGTCTCGACGTAGCGCCGCTGTCCTTCGGCGTAGAGCGTGTCGAAGGCCAGCGAGGACTTGCCGGAGCCGGAGACGCCGGTGACGACGACGAGCTGGCCGGTGGGGAGGTCGAGGCTGAGGTTCTTCAGGTTGTTCTGGCGTGCGCCGCGGATGGCGATGACGGGATTCTTCTTTTCGGACATCTTTGATAGAGGGATTGAATTGCCGCAGAGAAAAGGCAGCTTGCCACAGGTACGTTCAGGCTGCTAGGGTATCCGTTCCCCATGGCGCAGAGAACCGAAATGACCCCCAATAACCCTGACAACGACCCGCCCATGCCCGAGGACAATCGCCTCGACTTCGACGAGGCCGTGCAGTACGTCCTGCAGCGCAACGCGGCGGCCTTCGCCGTGCATCCGGTGTTCGAGGAGGAGGACGATGAAGCGCCGTCCGGCGCACGCATCTTCGTGCTCGCTGCCGACGGCAAGGGGGGTTACTTCATGCGCTTTGTCGCCGGGCGCTTCTTTTCCGGCGCCCATGCCGCCGACGACCTGATCGAAGCCGGAGACATTCCCGAACGCGTCAGGGAACTGCGATTCCTGCCGACGCGATACGAGGATGACTGGTTCACGGACCAGATCCAGGTGCTGATCGGCAAGCTGATGTCGGCCTCGGGCGCTGCCGCGCCGCACATGCCCGACTACGAAAACGCACCGCAAAAGCACGCGGCGGCGGAAGTGGTCTTTCCGATGACCTTTATCGATGGAGCAAAGAAGCACTGAAGAGTGCTTCGTAATCCGCCTCGCTGGTCAGGGGCCGTGGCGCCTTCGCCAGCGCATCCTCGATCCAGGCGATGTGTTCCATTTCCTCGCCGGCCAGTTCGCGCGCCAGCCGTTTTACTTCCGGGTCGGCGGTGGTCGCGATGGCCTGCTCGTAGAGCGCCTGCGCGCGCTTTTCAGCACCGAGCGCGATCTTCAGCGCGTCGTGTGGCGTCATGAGGTGGAAGACGATCTCACGGCTGACCTGCTCCGCGGGTGCATTGTCGAGCCAGTTGAATTCCCATGAGCGCAATGCAGGCAGCGGCATGCCGCTGGAGCGGCGTTCGAGCTCTTCGACATGCTGCTGCTCGAAGCGCGCCAGTCGGCTGAACAGCGCTGCCGTGTCCTGGGCACCGTGCTCCTCGAGGAATTCCGCAAACTGTGCACAACGTTCCGCCGCCTCGCGCTCGATGGCGATGGCATTGGCATAGCACTCCGCCAGATTGCCGATGGGAATCGCATTGGCCATGACCGTCTCCTGACCCGCCTCTTCAGAATTCCAGCCTACGCCTGCTGCGTTACGGAATAAAGACGCGGTGCACCATGCGAACCCTGGATGATTACTTGCTCTCCGCGGGAGGCGTTGTGGGCTTTGCTGTGGACGAACGCTTTATCTGTTCCAGGGTTTTGCGCGCATCGGCATGGCCTTGGGCGGCGGCCAGTTCCAGCCAGAAGCGCGCCTGGATGAAATCCTTTTCCGTGCCGACACCGTTCACCAGCAGGCCAGAGAGCAGGTATTGCGCCCTGGCATCACCCTGTTCCGCGGCTTTACGGACCCAGACGATGCCCTCGGTTTCATTCTTCTCCACGCCGGCCCTGCCGAACACCATGAATTCGCCGAGCAGCGTCTGCCCGAGCGGGTCACCGTCTTCCGCCGCCTTGCGCACCCAGCGTCGGCCTTCCTCTTCATTGTGCACTTCCGCGGCCGTGGCATAAGCCAGGCCGAGCAGTCCCTCGGCCTTAGGGTAGGCCTTTTCGGCTACCGGGCGCAGCCACTTGACGGCGTCTTCCGCGCTGCGCGTGACGGCGCGGCCTGTGAGATAGGCCAGGCCGAGCAGGGTCTGGGCTTCGGCGTTGCCCTTGTCTGCCGCCTTGACCAGCCATACGATGCCTTCCTCCAGATCATTGGTCTGCAGGAGGTGGCGCGCCAGCCACACCTCGGCGTTGGTGTCGCCCTGCTCGGCGAGCGCTTGCCAGCTCTTCACGGTTAGCGGGATGTAAAAATGAATCCCATCAAAGAATTGCACAGCCTGGGCAACCATATCTTTGTCTGACGGACTGGCCGATCCTATTGTGGTGAGACTGCTTCCTACGACAATACCCTCATCGTCAGGATGAACACAGGAGCGGCCTTGAAGATCAATTATGATCGGCGTGTCTGCCGAGGGCGATTGCCTGTCCTCGGTACGATAGTGGTATCGAACACACTTGTTAGCTGAATTCGCATCGATTTGAAAATCCTCGGCTAAGATCTTAAAACGCTCCGGGTTGACGTTCTTCCTTAGGTCCTGGCGTAGTCTTTCGGCCAATTCTTGATTACTGCTTATACGTTTGTCGGGAACATTCGTATAGGCTTTCGCTAGCTGATTGCGATTGGCTCCTTTGATAACCCGGGAATACGTGACTGATAAATTATTGCGCGTGCTGAGTACCCAGCCATCGCCAGCGGGGCGCTCGACAGACATCGGCACGAGTACAACGCGCCCCGGACGCTCTTCGGCCGGGGCGTAGGTTTGCGCCGACGCAGTCAAGGGCATCAGCGTCAGGCAGGCGAGCGATGCAGTGCGAAGTGTCTTCATGGTGTCGCTAGGGTAGATGGTAGATGTGTTTGCTTTCCTGAGGATCGCCGTCCATCGGCTTTGGACGGTGCCTACTTGAGCAAGCCTTCCGCCTTGAGCGCTTCCTGCACCGCCGGTCGTGCGGCGACGCGCTTCATGTAGCCGGCCACGCTCGGCCAGCGCGAGAGGTCGATCATTACCCAGCCACTCCAGTTGAGGACGGTGAACAGGTAGCAGTCGGCGACGGTGAAAGTGTCGCCCATCAGATAATCGCGGCCTTCGAGAGCCTTCGCCACGAAGTCGATGCGGCGGTCGAGCAGCTCACGCGCCGCCGCCTTCCACTCGTCCGAGGCCTTCTTGTTGAACAGCGGGCTGAAGGTCTTGTGCAGCTCCGAGGTGATGTAGTTCAGCCATTCCTGCAGGCGATAGCGCTGCATGCTGCCCGCCGGTGGCGCCAGTTGCTTATCCGGCACGCGATCGGCGATGTACTGCACGATGGCCGGCCCTTCGGTGAGTACTTGGCCGTCGTCGAAGGCCAGCGCCGGCACGTAGCCCTTGGGATTGATGATGCGAAAATCGCTGCCGTCTTCCAGTGTTTTCGCGTGGAGGTCCTTCTTCACCAATTCGAAGGGCAGGCCGGCCTCGCGCAACGCGATGTGCGGCGAGAGGGAGCAGGCACCTGGGCTGTAGTAAAGCTTCATGTCGGATTCTCCGGGGGCGTTATGTCGAAAAAATGGGAAAATGGCCGTGGCTGCACAAGTTTAACTGATGCATGACATGAAATTTGCATCATGTTTCCGATCTCAACCTCATCTATCACTCTACCTAATCCTCTGCCCAACCTTGTCCAGATCATGGTTTTCTGCGGGCGTACATGGCAAACTATCCGGTGTTATTCCCAATCGAGGCTTGTTGAACATGAATACCCGCAAACTGATATTCGATTTCGAGAGCGGCGACGGCAAGAACAAGATGCTGCTCGGCGGCAAGGGCGCCAACCTGTGCGAGATGACGCAGATTGGCCTGAACGTGCCGCCCGGCTTCACCGTCACCACCGAGGCCTGCCTGGCCTATCTGGAGAAGAACCAGCTGCCGGATGGGCTGATGGACGATGTCCGCGCCCACATGAAGGCGCTGGAGAAGAAGACCGGGAAGGGCTTCGGCAGCGCCGACAATCCCCTCCTGGTGTCGGTGCGTTCCGGTTCGGCGATGTCCATGCCGGGCATGATGGACACCATCCTCAACCTGGGCCTCAACGAGACCTCGCTGAAGGGCCTCATCAAACAGACCGGCAACGCGCGTTTCGCCTGGGATGCCTACCGGCGCTTCATCCAGCTCTTCGGCAAGATTGCGCTGGGCATCGATGACGAGGTCTTCGACGAGAAGATGCACGTCGCCAAGAAAAAATACGGCGCGCTGCAGGACGTCGACCTGTCCGCAGAGCATCTGCAGGAGCTGGCAGGCGAGTTCCTCGCCATCGTCCAGCGCCATACCGGCAAGCCCTTTCCGACTGACCCCTACGAACAGCTGGAGGTCTCGCTCGGCGCAGTGTTCCGCTCCTGGATGGGTAAGCGCGCCGTCGATTACCGCCGCCAGTTCAAGATCACCAAGGACCTGGCCAACGGCACGGCGGTCAACGTGTGCACCATGGTGTTCGGCAACATGGGCAACGATTCCGGTACCGGCGTCGGTTTCACGCGCAATCCCGGCACCGGCGAGAACCTCATCTACGGTGAATATCTGGTCAACGCCCAGGGCGAGGATGTCGTCGCCGGCATCCGCACGCCGAAGCCCATCGCCGAGATGGAAAAGGAGATGCCGGAGATCTACCGCCAGCTGATAGAGCTGCACGTCCGGCTGGAGTCGCACTACCACGAGGTGCAGGACTTCGAATTCACCATCGAAAAGGGAACGCTCTACTGCCTGCAGACGCGCAACGGCAAGATGAATGCCCGCGCCATGGTGCGCACCTCGGTGGAAATGTTCCACGAAGGACTCATCAGCAAGGAAAAAGCGCTGCTGCGCGTCGATCCGGCGGTGCTGGAGCAGCTGCTGGTGCCGCAACTGTCGCCCTCCTTCCACGGCAAGTCGCTGGCGCAGGGACTGCCGGCCTCGCCCGGCGCGGCCTCCGGCAAGATCGTCTTCGATGCCGACACGGCCGAAGTGCGCGGCAGGAAAGGAGAAAAGATCATCCTGGTGCGCGAGGAAACCAAGCCGGAGGACATCCACGGCTTCTTCCAGGCGCAGGGCATCCTCACCAGTCGCGGCGGCAAGACCTCGCACGCCGCCGTGGTGGCGCGCGGCATGGGCAAGCCGTGCGTCTCCGGCTGCGAAGCCATCGTCATCGACGTCAACGCCCGTCGCGCCACGATCGGCAACACGACACTGCATGAGAGCGACGTCATCACCATCGACGGCGGCACCGGCCACGTCTACGCCGGCGAGGTACCGACCATCGAGGCGGAAGTATCGGAGGAGATGTCCGTGCTGCTCGAGTGGGCGGACGGCGCTTCGCGCATGCAGGTGATGGCCAACGCCGACACGCCGGAGGATGCCGCCCGTGCCCGCGAGTTCGGCGCCATGGGTATTGGCCTGTGCCGCACCGAGCGCATGTTCAACAGCACCGACCGCCTGCCCATCGTGCAGGAAATGATCCTCGCCGAGACGGCGGAGGAGCGGCAGGCGGCGCTTGACCGCCTGTTGCCGATCCAGCGCGCCGACTTCAAGGGCATCTTCAAGGCCATGAAGGGCCTGCCCGTGACGGTGCGCCTGCTCGATCCGCCCATGCACGAATTTCTGCCCACCGCCGCCCAGCTTGAGCTGGAGATCGCTCACCTGCACCACCTGCGCGACACCATCAAGGGCCTCGAGGAGCTGCCGGAGACGCTCAAGCTGCTCAATCCCAAGCTCTACCAGCAATACGCCGACGGACTGATTAAGCTGATGGGCGGCCTGCACGCCTTCAAGGAATCGCATCTTGAAGAAGACATTATCTCCAAGAAGGAAAAGGTCCTGAAGAAGGTGCGCGCGCTCTCCGAGGTAAACCCGATGCTCGGTCATCGCGGTGTGCGCCTCGGCATCACCTATCCGGAAATCTACGGCATGCAGATACAGGCCATCCTCGAGGCGGCCGCCCTGTGCGCCAAGGAGGGGCTGGAGGTCTACCCGGAGATCATGGTGCCGCAGGTGGCTACGGTCGAGGAACTGCGCCGCATCCACGGCCTTGTGCAGCGCCTGCACAAGGTGGTGGAGCTCACCCACGGCATCAAGGTACGCCTGAAGTTCGGCTCGATGCTGGAAGTCGTGCGCGCTTGTCTGCGCGCCGGCCGCATGGCCGAGATGGCGGAGTTCTTCTCCTTCGGCACCAACGACCTGACCCAGGCCACCTTCTCGTTCTCGCGCGAGGATGCCGAGAACAAGTTCCTGCCTGCCTACAACGAGACCGGCATCCTGGAGGACAATCCCTTCGAGGTGCTCGACGAGAAGGGCGTGGGTGAGGTGATGAAGATCGCCGTGGAGCAGGGCCGCAAGACCAATCCGGACCTGAAGATCGGCATCTGCGGCGAGCACGGCGGCCACCCGTCCTCGATCCGCTTCTGCCACGGCATCGGCTTGAACTACGTGTCCTGTTCGGGTCCGCGCGTGCCGGTGGCGCGCCTCGCCGCAGCGCAGGCGAAGCTGACCGAGGCCCAGGCCGGGGTTGCGGCGGCTGCCTGAGATGGACTGCCCCCACGCTCACTGCGTTCGCTGCCCCCCATGGGGGCGCTCTGCGCCCTTCGGGCGGCCGGGCGGGCGCTGAGGGAAGGAGCGGCATGGCGATCGGCTGGCTGACGATATTCAAGGCCATCCCCTGGCCTGATGTCGTCGCCGCCGCGCCGACGGTCGTCAAGGGCGCTCGCAAGCTGGTCGATGCGATGCGCAAGCCCGGCGGCGAAGGCGAAATAGCCGACAGCGAGGCGGGCGAAGCATTCGTCGACCCCGTTACCCGCCTGCAACACATGGAAGCGCGCATCGGCGAACTGGAAGGCCGACAGCAGGCGGCGCTGGCCCTCGTCGAATCGCTGGCGGAGCAGCAGGAGAAACTCGTTTCGGCGGTGGAGGTGTTGAGGCTGCGCAGCAAGTTCCTGCTGCTGTGTGTCGTGCTGGCACTGGGTGCCGCCCTGGTGCTCGCGCTGGTGCTGGTGCTGGCGCGATAAGGATTCCTCAGCCGCCGGGCTTTACCCCGCTCATTTCGCTTGCGGTTTCGATTCCCGGCTAAGTTGCTTCGCCTGCACCTTATCGTTTACGAACTGCACGGAAATCGCCGTATTGCCGTCGCGCCAGGTGGCCATGCCGCCAGACAGCCCGGCGATGTTGACGTTGCTTGTTTCGCCGGGTTCGCCGAGGAGGGCGATGACCTCCTTCTGTGCCATGCCGGTGTGAATGCGCTCGAAGTTTTCCGCGGAGACCTTCGAGCCACAGGCGGTGAGCAAGGCGGCCGCGACGAGCGCGAGTGCGGATTGGACGAGACGGTGTCGGCTCATGGCGCGTTCCCTAAAAAGGCCGCACGGGCGACCGTAGCGGGAACTATGCCATATCCGCGCAGCAGGCGGGAATCGCTGCACCGTCCGCAAGGGCTCGGCACTCAGGCGGGCCCGCCAACATCGTGTTTCCTGCATCCATGCAGAATATCCAGCTCGGGCTTGTAATAGGTGCTCTCGACTTCCAGCAAGCCGAGAAGTGTGTGGAAAACGTGGTCCTGGGTGAATCGCTGATGGCGTTTCCGTAGCAGGGCAGGCAGGTCCACTTCGTCGTAGCCGCTGCCGAACCAGAGAATGGCCGGCACATGCAACTGGCTGTCGGGTGCGATGGCGCGGGGGAGGCCATGCAGATAGATGCCGCCTTCGCCAAGAGATTCGCCATGGTCGCTCAGGTAGAACAGTGCGGTCTCGAAGTGCTTGTCGTTGCGTTTCAGCAGATCGATCGTCTTGCCCAGGAAATGGTCGGTGTAGAGGATCGCATTGTCGTAGGCATTGCCGATTTCCTCATTGCTGCATTGGTTCAGATCCTTCTGCTGACAGGCCGGTCGGTATCTTTCGAACGCCGGCGGGTAACGCTTGTAGTAGGCGGGGCCGTGATTGCCCATCTGGTGCAGGACGATCAGGAGGTCCCCCTCGGGATGGCTGTCGATGTAGCCCTGCAACGGCACCAGCATGCCTTCGTCGCGGCATTCGCTGTCGCACACCGTATTGATCTCGGGGGACCTGTAGTTTTGATAAGGGACCCGCAGGGCGACCCCCTTTGAATCGGAATTGTTGTCCAGCCACAGAACGTTGACGCCTGCGCGTTGCACGACGTCTAGAAGATTTTCCTCGCCACCGGCCTGCTTCAGGTTGAACCGCCCCATGCCAAGCGACGAGAACATGCAGGGGACGGAGACGGCCGTGGAGGTGCCGCAGGCCCAGAAGTCGGTCAGGTTGATGGCCTGGGCTTCCTTCAAGCGCGGAGTGGTATCCCGCGCATAGCCGTTGATCGAAAAGTGATCCGCGCGCGCGGCCTCGCCGATGACGAGTATCACCAGTTCCCTGTGCCGGTCGCCCTGGGCGATGCGCGCGTCCGGGGCTACGACGGCGATTTGTGTTTTCCCCGCCGCCCGCTTTCCCCCTCGCAGGAACTTGATGGACGAGACCAGGGAATAGGCGGGGTTGGCATACGATCGCAGGGATTTGTGCGCGCGGATGAACGAGGCGTAGAAGCTGCCGAAGGCCATCACCATCACCACAATTGCGAGCATGCACAGGCCAAGCAATTTCGCCCGAGCCGCCAACTCATGCCGCCATCCCTGCCAGCGCAGCGGCGCGTACCAGATCAGGGCGGATGGCAGAACACCCAACAGGACGACATAGGCCAGGAGCTTGAGGGTGATCAGGTCGGCCGCTTCACTCGCGTTGGTCTGCGCGACGTTCTCCAGCATTTCTTCGCTGATGACGATGCCGAAACTGTCCGTGAAGTAGGCGATGAGCGAGGACACCATCAGGGCCAGCATCAGCACGGGCTTGGTCAGGCGCCCCAGGGCCACGCTACCGAGCAGGATGACGTTCACCGCAAAGAAAGAGAGGGCGAGCGACGCCAGCGCCGGAATGTTTCTGCCGCTGAAAGGAAAGGCATGCAGGACATTCAAAAAGAAGCTTGCATTGCCGCAGGCCACCAGAATGAAGCTGGCCAGCAGGAGCAGGGTGTTCCTGCCGATTCCCTTCCTCATGACTTGTGGATGCATGGGAATGACTTCAGTGCACGAAGCGCCGGCTTTCCCGGATCACCTCGTCAATGCGGCCCTGGTATTGCCCGATGATTTGCGGCTTGGCATCGCGGGGCAGCGGCTGGTCTTGCGCGTCGGTGATGGTGTAACGAAAGAAATCGCCCGAGGTAAACGGGAAGGTGATCTTGTAGTGGTCGTCAATGATGCCGATGTAATCGTATCCGCCGACCACGAAATAGTCGGCAGCCGGCGCGAGCAGGGGACTGGCCGAACTATAGCTGTGGGGATCCTGCCGTACGCCGAGTTCCCCGAGCAGGAAAGGCGAGATCTGCAGATGCGTGGTGCGGTGCCTGATCACTGCGGGCGCACGGCCGGGGACATGCACTATCAGGGGAACGTGAATCTGCTCTTCCGGAAAGGTGCGCCCATGGCCGTGCCCCCAGTGCCCTTTCTCCATGAATTCCTCGCCATGATCCCCGGTGAAGAGCACGATGGTGTTGTCAAGCATGCCGCTATGCTCCAGGTAATCGAGCAGGCGGCCGACTTCCAGGTCGACGTGATGGGCCGCATTGATGTAGCGGGCATGGATCTGCTGCACATTTTCCTGCAGGTTCATGTTGATGTAGTTCAAGTCCTTCTGGTAGTCCTCGAGCAGCGCGCCCTCTTCCGGGAAGGTATAGGGCGCATGGGTCGATTCGAAGAACATGAAACCGAAGAACGGGCGGCGGAGGTCGCGCCGTTCCAGTTTGGCGATGATGTCGGTGATGTTCTTGTCGTCCCGCTTCCAGGGGACGCCCGATTTCACTTCCTCCAGGTATTGTTCCGCGATGCCCGTGAACAGCGTGTGCCTCAGTTCCGGATAGTCGAAGCTCTGACTCGTATGCAGTGCGAGTTGGTAGTTCTTCGATCTGATGAATTCCATCAGGGCCGGCGCGATGCGCTGGTGCTCGAAGCTGTACCAGTAGGGCGCGTAGAGGCCGTAGAACATGGAAAACAGTCCCATGCGGGTGCGGTTGCCGCCGCTGTAATGCCGCTCGAACCTGATCGACTTCGAGGAGAGCTTCCACAGATTGGGGGTGATTTTCGGGTCGAGCAGATCCCAGCGGAAGGATTCACCAACCAGCATGATGATGTTCGGATAGGATTTCAGCGGCGTCGACTGCAGGTTCTTCGCGGGATAGTGGACGGTGCCCCCGGCGATGCGCAGGTTCGCTACGGCGGTGCGCTGGATGCCCAGGCGCTTGAAAAGGGTGGTGGCACTCGTGTGCAGGCGAAAGGGGATGGTTTCGGCGGCCTGCAGGTAATCCTCCTGGCCGGTATACGTGCTGTAGGCAAAGACGCCTTCCGCGGTCAGAAAGGCAAACGCGGCAATGCCGGCCGTGGTCAGCAGCACACGCCGGGACAGCAGGCGGCGGCCCTGCCGGCGTCGATGCAGCCAGCCCAGCGCCATGGCGGTGGGGATGAAGAAAAGTCCGACCTGGAGGGCCACGGTTCGCAGGGTGGAATCCGTCGCCCCCAGTGCGGCAATGCCGCCGCGCGTGGTCAGCAGATTCCAGACGAAACCGTTGAAGTGATACTCGTACAGTCCATAGATGCGGTAATCGGCATAGATGCACAGCAAGGTCAGCGTGCCGCCCACATAGGCGACGGCATAGACCAGCGCGGTGCGCCATGCCGATCCTGACGAGTCAGGCCTGGCCACGCGGAGGGTCAAGGCAGTGAGCGACAATGGCACCAGCATATAGAGGAAGGCATAGCCCATCGTCGAGAAGGCGAGGAGCGCCTTGCCCGAGAGGGAATCCGCACCGGCATAGCGCCAGAACAGGGCCATCATGGCGATGATCGTCAGGTACAGCAGCGCAAAATAGGGACGCAGAACGTTGTCGAGCCGGTGGGACGTATTGGGGCCTGATTCCATTCTGTTGGGAGATGGAGCCCTGCGGGTGCTCACGCTTTGAATTTGCGCAGGACGGCTAGCCGCCGCGGCGCACACAAAGGCAGGAAGTCGAGGCGACAGACGAGGCGGAATCCCGCCGTCGTCAAATCTCTCTGGCATGGGTCGAATCGATCGGTCCCGATGGCGAGAATCACGGTGTCGCGCGTGACGCGGTGCAGCTCACGCAGGAAGGCAGTCCGACGGCTGTCCTCGTCCGCAGGCCGCATGCAGAGCACGCAATCGACGGCCCCGTCCGGCAGGCCGATAGCCAATGCGGCGGTTTGCAGCACGCGAATGCGCTCGCGCTGCGGCGGGGCGTGTCGCTGCAGTCTTGCCTCGAACTGGGCGAGTCCATCAGCGGCGGCGATGATTACCCGGCTGGAGTGCTCGGCCAGCACCGGCCAGTAGAGACCGGTGATGCGAGACAGGTCGAGTACCAGCGTTGGCTCGCCGGCCAGCTTCAGCGCCTTGCGGATGAGCTGTTTTTCCCGCCAAAATCCGAGTCGCTGGGCGAGCCGGCCTGGGCGCCAGCGCGGTAGGGCATCCTGGAGGGCAAGCTCGTCTCCATTGGCGAATGAGAAGGAGGAGGTGATCGGCGAGGGCGCTGCGTCAGGCATGGGGGGCGGTTTGCGGGATCGACTGCCGCACACTGTAGGCACCGCCCCGTGACCGCCGCGTCAAGCCGGCGTGAAAAAAGCGTCAAGCAGTTAAATAGTCCACGCGAAGTCCACGCGGAATTCGCAGCCGCCGTCGGTGTTCTCCTGCAGGCGGATGCGCCAGCCCTGGCGCTGGCAGATGCGCTGCACCAGCGACAGGCCCAGCCCGAGGCCGTCGCCACGGCTGGCGTCGCCGCGCACGAAGGGCAGGAAAACCGCATCGCGCTGCTCGCGCGGGATACCCACGCCGGAATCGCAGACGCTGAAGCCGCCGCGGCGCAGCACCAGGCGGACGAAGCCCTGGTCGGTGTAGTGGATCGCGTTGCGCAGCAGGTTGGAGAGGACGGCGCGCAGCAGCGGCGCTGGGTAGCGCCCCTCGTCCTCACTGTCGACGCACAGCGACAGTTCCAGCCCGCGCGCTTGCGCTTCGCTGCGATAGCGGCCGATCAGCTCGCCGGCCATCTGCTGCAGGCCGAGCGCGCCGCCGTCTTCCAGCGACTGACTTTCCGGCGCGCGCGCCAGTTCGAGGAAGGTCGCCACCAGTTCGCGCATTTCCACGCAGGCGGCGAGGATGCGCCGCACCGCGGTTTCCTGGCGCGCGTCGTCCACCCCCTGCGCGAGCATCAGTTCGCAGGAGCTTTCGATCACCATCAGCGGCGTGCGCAGTTCGTGGCTGACGTCGCTGGTGAACAGGCGTTCGCGCTGCAGGGCCTGCCGCAGCTTGCCGAGGGCGGTGTCGAAAGCGGCGGCCAGCGTGCCGACTTCGTCGGGCGCATAGTCGGACGCCAGCGGTGGCGCCAGCGGCAGGAGCTGTTCGCGGTGCTGCACCTGGCCGGCCAGGCGCACCACCGGTGCGATGACGCGCCTGGCGATGCGCGCGCCCAGCGCCCATGCCACGAGGACGCTGAAGAGGATGGCAGCCAGGAGGAAGTTGCGGAGGATGTCTTCCCGGCGCTCGAACTCTTGCTGGTCCTGCACCAGCACGTAGCGCGTGCCGGCCACATTACTGACCATGACGTGATGTTCCATCTCATCCCGCAAGGCTTCCTGAAAACCCGGGCCGATCCGCGCGAGCCAGGCGGGCAGCGGCGGCTTGCCGTCAGGGCCCACGACGAACAGCTGCATGTCCTGGTCGAGCGACACGGGCTGCCCCTTTGCCGTAGCCGCGACGATCTCGTTGAGCCGGGCCTGCATGGAGGACTCAGAGAGGTAATCCTCCGCGTAGTCGACCGCCTGCATCACGATCAGGGAAAACAGGCTCGAGACGACGAACGTCAGCAGCACGAAGACGATGACGATGCGGCGCGCAAGACTGTGCCGGTTCTTCATTCCGTTCCGCCCGTTTCCGCCAGGCGGAAGCCGACGCCATGCACGGTATGCAGCAGCGGCCTGGGAAAGGGCTTGTCGATCTGCTGGCGCAGGGTGTGGATGTGGCTGCGCAGACTGTCGCTGTCGGGTGGGGCGTCGCCCCACAGCGCCGCCTCGAGTGCCTCGCGCGTCGTCACCGCCGGGCTCCGCTGCATGAGTACGGCGAGCAGCTTGAGGGCAAACGGCCCGATCTTGAGGGACTGGCCGGCGCGGCTGACTTCGAGCGTGTCGAGGTCGTAGGTCAGGTCGGCGACCTTCAGCAGGCGGCGTCCGCCGGCACGGCTGCGTTTGAGCACCGCCTCGATGCGCGCTGCCAGTTCGGGCAGGGCGAAGGGCTTGGTGAGGTAATCGTCGGCGCCGGTGCGAAAACCTTGCAGGCGGTCGTCGAGGGCGTCGCGCGCGGTGAGCATGATCACCGGCGTCTCGCGCCGCTCGCCCTCGCGCAGGCGCTGGCACAGGGCATAGCCGTCCATGCCCGGCAGCATGACGTCGAGGACGATCAGGTCGTAATGCTGCGTCGCCGCCAGGTGCAGTCCGGTGAGCCCGTCCTGCGCGCAATCCACCTCGTAGCCCTTGAGGGCGAGGTAGTCGGCCAGATTGGCGAGGATGTCCCTGTTGTCTTCGACCACCAGCAAGCGCATTGCCGCCGACTCTCCTATCTTCAGCGGCAAGCCTACCACTGGCGCGATCAGGATGGTGATCCGGACGCTGATCAGGACGATGAGCGGCGGCTGAAGCGCGTCAGATTGACCATGATGTCGAGCATGGCCGTGCGGATCGCCTGAAGCGCGGCGGACGAATCGGCCAGGGGATGGTCGTTGCCGTCGGTGACTTCGTTGTGCGCGGCGCCGAGGGTGTTGATGGGGAAGGAGACCTTGTAGTCGTTGCCGATGTAGGCGATGCGATTCCAGTCGGCGGCGACTGCGAAGTCGCGGTGAAAATTCGCCGCCAGCAGGTCGTAGCCGCTGGAATAGTCGGCCGGCGGGTTCTGCACGCCGAGCAGCGGCATCAGCGTGGCGGGGATGTCGAGGTGGCTGCTGATGCCCTTGATGACCCGCGGCGCCTGGCCGGGCACGCGGATCACCGCCGGCGTGCTGGTCTGGAAGCGGTTGAATTCCGCGCTGTGGCCCCAGCGGCCGCGCTCCATGAATTCTTCGCCGTGATCGCCGAGGACGATGACGACGGTTTTCTCGAGCAGGCCCGTGGCCTTGAGATGATCGATGACCCGCCCGATCTGTGCATCGATGTGGTGGGCGGCATTGATGTAGCGGTTCTTGATCGGCCCGATGTCCTTCTTGAAGTCGGCGGTGAGGTAGTTGAAATCCTCCAGGTAGGGCCGGGCGATGGCCGCCTGCTCGGGAAAATCGTAGGGCGCGTGGGTGGACTCGAAGAACATGTAGGTCATGAACGGCCGCGCGGGATCGCGCCGGTCGATGAAGGAGAGGATGTCGTCGATGTTCTGCACATCGCGCTGCCAGGGCGGCGCACCGGCCTCCAGCGCGTGCATGTCCTGCGGCCGCATGTTGACGAAGATCGTCTTGTCGAAGGCCGGGTAGGTGAAGCGCTGGCTGGTGTTGAGGCTGAACTGGTAGTTCTGCTGCTGCAACACGTCCATCAGTACCGGTGCGCGCCGTGCCGCGTGCATGGGAAACCAGTTGTTGCCATAGAGGCCGTAGAACATGGAAAAGACGCCCATCTGCGTCAGATTGCCGCCGCTGAAGTGCTTTTCCAGGCGCAGGGCGTCATTCGAGAAATTCCACAGCCGCGGCATGATCTGCGGGTCGAGCATGTCGAAGCGCAGGGACTCGGCGACCAGCCAGACGATGTTCAGTGGTTGCTTGGGTGCTGCCACGCGCAGTGGCGCCAGCGGATAAGCGAGGCGGCCCTCCTTTACGTGCAGGCCCTGGCCCTGCTCATCCGCCGCAGCAGAGCTGATGCCGAAGCGCTTGGCCAGCTTGCGCATGGTAAGGGGCTGATAGAGCGGGTAATGCTCGCTGGCGAAGAGGATTGGCTGGAAGTTGGTTGCCGCGCTGTAGGCGTAGGCCACGCGTTCGCCAGTGCTTAGCATGACCACGGCCAGCAGCACCCAACGCCAGCGAATGCGTGCAGTCCAGCGGCCGAGGCCGTCGCGCCGCATCACCCAGGCGTAGGCCGCGGCCTGCGCCGCCAGCAGGGCGAGGACGACGAGCCCGGCAGCGATCTGCGTACCGAGGCTGGCGCCGAGGGCGGCGATGCCGCCCGGCGCGAGCACAAGATCCACGACGAAGCCGTTGATGTGGAAGCCGTACATGTTACGGATGATGTGGTCGGCGAACAGCAGCGTCTGCGTCAGTCCGACGAGGCCGATGGCGAGGAGGGCGATCAGCGCAGGCGCGGCCTTCGGCAGGGTGCGCGACAAAAGCGGGCGCAGCAGGTGGACGATGAGCAGCGTCGGCAGCAGGTAGAGGAAGGCGTAGCTCAGCGTGGCGGCGAGCGCCCAGCCGGCGACGGCGGGCTCGGCGAACGGGCGGATGTCCTGCAAACCTGCCACCTGGACCACGGCGAAGAGCCAGGAAATCAGGAAGTAGCGGTTGAGTTGCCGCGCAGAGGGCGAAACGGGCATGACATGGCTCCGAAGGCGAACGGGCCATACCGTAGCAAGCGGGCCGTCAAGCCCGCTTCAATCTGGCGTGAAAAAAGCGTGAAGACGCGTTATTTTGCGAACAGCCGCGACGGATCGCTGAAGGCCTTGAACTCCAGCGCGTTGCCGAAGGGATCCATGAGGAACATCGTCGCCTGCTCGCCCGGCTGGTCTTTGAAGCGCACATAGGGCTCGATGACGAATTCCATGCCGGCGGCGCGGAAGCGCTCGGCCAGGCGCATCCACTCTTCCATCGGCAGTACCAGGCCGAAGTGGCGCACCGGCACCTGCTTGCCGTCTACGTTGTTGGTGGGGTCGTCCGTGCCCATGCGCTTGACCAGGTGGACGACGATCTGGTGGCCGCGAAAGTTGAAGTCCACCCACTCGTCGGAGCTGCGCCCTTCCGGGCAGCCGAGGAACTTGCCGTAGAACTCCCGTGCGCGGGCGAGATCGGTGACGGGGAAGGCCAGGTGGAACGGGGGCATGGAAGCCATGCGGTTCTCCTTCGGACGGTTGCTTCCCGCTCCGGTGAGCTCTGGGGCGGGGCGCTAGTTTGCCACAGGCCAGGGGATGACGTAAAACAGTACGGCAAAGAAATGCAGCGTCGCACCGGCCAGCACGAAGCCGTGCCAGATGGCGTAGTTGTAAGGCAGCCGGCGCCATTTGTAGAAGATCACGTCGGCGGTGTAGGCCAGTCCGCCACCGTCGAGGAGCATCAGGCCGCCGCTGGTGACGCGTTCGAGCATCGGCTGGGTGGGCCACCACCACTGCCCAGCCCATGGCGAGGTAGATCGACACCACCAGTCCGTGCAGCCGGCCTTCAGCAGCAGGCGCAGGGCGATGCCGGCAAAAGTCAGTGTCCAGATGACGGCGAAGAGCGACCAGCCCCACGGCCCGCGCAGGTTCACCAGCATGAAGGGCGAGTAGGTGCCGGCGAATTGGCGGAATGTACCCATTCCCCTGCTAGACTTCCCCGATGCAAGGCATGGAGACGCGACAATGAACAAGGCCCTCACCCGCACTCCGGTGCGCTCGCCCTGCGTCAAGGTGTGCGAGATGGACGAGACCATCGGCCTGTGCAAAGGCTGCTTTCGCACCCAGGACGAACGCGACTGGTGGGTGGCCTATACCGACGACCAGCAGCGCGAGGTACTGCGGCGCTGCGAGCAACGGCGCGAGGCGGTTTGCCAGGGAGATGGGGCGCCGCTCCCGCCCAGCATGGGTCCGACGCGCGACAAGGACTTCCGTTTCCAGGAGTAGCGGCAAGCCGCTCCTTCCTAATCAGGTGATTGAGCAATGGTGTCAATGGCGACGCGGACCGAGGCGCAGCAGCGGACAGACGAAATCGAAACGTTCAGGCGCGAGTTGCTGCGCCTGGAACAGGAGAACGTGCTTGCCTTGAGCGAGGCGCAGGCACAGGCAGTCTCGAATCACCATGACGCGCTGATTGCCGGGTGGGCGCAACAGCATGGCATCGACCGCGACCTGCGCCAGCGGAAGCTTTCCCTCGGCATGCGGGTGGCGTCCTTCCTGGGCGCCCTGGCCCTGGCGGCGAGCGTGTTCTTCCTCTTCCGCCAGTTCTGGGGACAGTTTGGCACCGTCGTGCAAGTGACGATCCTGATCGGCGGCGCCCTCGCGACCTTCGCCGGAACGCTGTATCTGCGCGAACGGGATGCCTCCGGCTACTTCACCAAGCTGGCGGCGATGGTGGCATTCGCCTGCTTTGTCCTCAACGTCGCCATGCTCGGCCAGATATTCAGCATCACGCCATCGGACAAGGCGCTTATCGTCTGGGCGGCCTATGCGATGCTGCTGGCCTATACCTGCGACCTGCGCTTGCTGTTGGCGGCGAGCATCCTGTGCCTGGTGGCCTTCGTCTCGGCCCGCGCGGGCACGTTCAGCGGCCTCTACTGGCTGCATTTCGGCGAGCGTCCGGAAAACTTCTTTCCGGCGGCAGCCCTGCTTTTCCTGGCGCCGCGACTCATCCGCCATGATCGCTATCCGGGCTTTGCGGTTCTCTATCGCGTATTCGGGCTGCTGACGCTGTTTCTGCCCGTCCTGATCCTCTCCAATTGGGCGGGGGGGAGCTACCTCGAACTCGAGCCGGCAGTGATCAAAGGCCTCTACCAGGTGCTTGGGTTTACCGGCAGCGCGGCAGTGATCTGGCTCGGCATGCGTCGTTCCTGGCCGGAAGTGGCCAACACCGGCATGGTGTTCTTCGTGATATTTCTCTACACCAAGTTTTTCGACTGGTGGTGGGACGTCATGCCGAAGTACCTGTTCTTCCTCGTCGTCGGCCTCACCGCCATCCTCTTCCTGGTGGTCTTGCGCCGGCTGCACCGCAGCCGGAAAGGAGGCGAGGCATGAAAGACTGGTCAAGCTGGCGAACTGCACTATTCGGCGTGGTCCTGATCGCCGCGACCAATGCCGTCGTGCTGCTGGGCGTGGCCTACAACCGCAGCGGGGACGCGGAGAGCCTGCTGACGCTCGGCAAACGCGAGTTCGCAAGAATCGGCGAGTGGGGATTCGGGCGCGAAGACAGCGGTCTCACCCTCCGCCTGCACTGGCGGACTCCGGGCGGCACTTTTCCCTTCTATGGCTCCGGCGTCGATGAGGAGGTGGCGGAGGGGGTGGATGGGCCGGCATGGGTCGATCGCGCAAGGCTGGCGGCCCTCGGTTTCGATCTGCCCGATAGCCTGGATGAGACGAAACGGCAATCCAAGTGGCAACGACAGCAGTCACGTCCCGCCATGGTGGTGCTGGAGTTTGACGGGCCGGCTTACCAGCACGAAGTCGAGCGTGCGCGGCGCCGCGCTGAAGAGATGCGCGCACGCGCCGAAGCCATGCCGAATGACAAGGAGTCGAAGCGCAAGGCGGAAGGCGCAGGCGGGCAGCTGGCACGCCTGGAAAACGAGGAAACCCGGCTGTATGTCGTCGATGTCGGGCCGGACCTCGCCGCGCTGCGGGCGAAGTATCCCGACAGGACGCGCCATGCGATCGTGCAGGCCGAAATCCGCCCGGTGTTTTACCGGCGCAAGGGAGTGGAGCGTCTGAGCGCCCAGGTCGAGCTCACCACGGCCAATATCATGGTGCCGCTGGAGCAGCGCGCTGCGTGGGAAAAAAGGAACGGCACGGGTACGCAGATTCAACTGGCCTTCGGCAAGCGGCTGGAGCCGTGGATCGTTGCCATCCAGGCGCAAACGGAGGCTGCGCGCTGAGCGCTAAACGGGACAGCCGATCAGCCGCCCTTGCCCCACGAATCCTTGAGTGTCACCGCGCGGTTGAACACCGGCGCGCCCGGTTTGGAATCCACCCGATCCGCCACGAAGTAGCCGTGCCGCTCGAACTGGTAGCGGTCTTCGGGCTGCGCGTCTTTTAGCGCCGGCTCGAGGCGGGCGGTGATTACCCGCTTCGAATCCGCGTTTAAATCGTCGAGGTAATCGCGGTCGCCGGCGCCGGGATTGGGCTCCCTGAAGAGACGGTCGAAAAGGCGCACTTCCGCCGCGCAGGCATGCTTGGCGCTGAGCCAGTGGATGTTGCCCTTCACCTTGTAGGTGTCCGCGCCCGGCGTGCCGGACTTGCTGTCGGGAGAATATTCGCAGTGCACGGCGGTGACGTTGCCGGCCGCATCCTTGTCGCACGCGGTGCACTTGACGACGAAACCGTAGCGCAGGCGCACGCTGTTGCCGGGGAAGAGGCGGAAGTAGCCCTTGGCGGGCGCTTCCATGAAATCCTCGCGCTCGATCCACAACTCGCGCGAAAAGGGCACGGCGCGCTTGCCGAGGTCCGGCTGCTGCGGGTGGTTGGGGGCGAAGCAGTCCTCTTCCTCACCCTCCGGATAGTTGTCGATGACAAGCCTCAAGGGATCGAGCACGGCGATGCGGCGTAGAGCCTTCTCATTGAGGTCGTCGCGCATGCAATCTTCCAGCACGCCGTAGTCGATCCACGAGTCGGCCTTGGCGACGCCGATGCGCTCGGCGAAGGCGCGGAATCCCTCGGGCGTGTAGCCGCGCCGGCGTGCGCCGGCCAGCGTCGGCAGGCGCGGATCGTCCCAGCCCTCGACGTGCTTTTCCTGCACCAGTTGGATCAGCTTGCGCTTGGAGAGCACGACGTAGCTGAGGTTGAGGCGGGCGAACTCGATCTGCCGCGGCAGCGGCTGCGCCAGCAGGCCGCCGGCAACCGTGCCATCGGGCAAGGTCGTTGTTTCCGTGAGGCGTTCCAGCAGCCAGTCGTAGAAGGGACGTTGGTCCTCGAACTCCAGCGTGCACAGGGAGTGAGTGATGCGCTCCAGCGCGTCCTCGATGGGGTGGGCGTAGGTGTACAGTGGGTACACGTTCCACTTGTCGCCGGCGCGGTGGTGCGTGGCATGGCGGATGCGGTAGAGGACCGGATCACGCAGGTTGATGTTGGGTGAGGCCATGTCGATCTTCGCCCGCAGCACATGGGCGCCGTCGGTGAACTCGCCCGCCTCCATGCGGCGGAAGAGGTCGAGGTTCTCCTCGGCGCTGCGCCCGCGGTGCGGACTGCCCTTGCCCGCCTCGGTGAGCGTGCCGCGGCTGGCGCGCATCTCGTCGGCGGACTGCGAGTCGACGTAGGCGTGGCCGTGCTCGATGAGGTGCTGCGCTGCTGCGTACATGAAGTCGAAATAGTCCGAGGCGAAATACGCATGGCTGCCCCAGTCGAAGCCGAGCCAGTGCACGGCGTCGATGATGGCGTCGACGTATTCCTGTTCTTCCTTCTCTGGATTGGTGTCGTCGAAGCGCAGGTGGCAGGCACCGCCATAATCCTGCGCCAGGCCGAAGTTGAGGCAGATCGACTTGGCGTGGCCGATGTGCAGGTAGCCGTTCGGCTCGGGCGGGAAGCGCGTGCGGATCTTCGCCGGGTCGGGCGGTGCGCCTGCATGGGCGGCGGCGGGCCCGGGCTGGCCGCCCCAGGTGACGCCGGCATGCTTGCCGGCGGCGAGGTCGGCTTCGATGATCTGGCGGATGAAGTTCGAGGGCGTGGGGCCTGCTTCCGGCGCGGTTTTCGTGTTCTTGTTGTTGCTCATGGTTGGGCGGATTAGGTGGCGAGTGCGGGCGCAGCGTGTGCGCCGATCAAAGCGTCATTTTACCGCGCCGGGCGGCGCACCCCAAGAGTACTTCTTCAGAGCGGCTTCACCGCTCTTCAGGGCGCACCCCAAGAGTACTTCTTCAGAGCGGCTTCACCGCTCTTCAGGGCGCACCCCAAGAGTACTTCTTCAGAGCGGCTTCACCGCTCTTCAGGGCGCACCCCAAGAGTACTTCTTCAGAGCGGCTTCACCGCTCTTCAGGGCGCACCCCAAGAGTACTTCTTCAGAGCGGCTTCACCGCTCTTCAGGGCGCACCCCAAGAGTACTTCTTCAGAGCGGCTTCACCGCTCTTCAGGGCGCAAACCAGCGTAGAGGGCGATGCAGGACAGGAGAATGAAGGCGATCAGCGACAGCTCCGGGATGGACAGGCCGAAGAATGTCCAGTCGACTTTGGTGCAGTCGCCGTTGGCCTCGAACATCGCCGGCCACCACTTGGCCAGCGGCAGGCCGTTGAGGAAGCGCTCTTCCACGCTGATGCCGCATTCGGCGGCCTGCGGATGGTAGGTGAGATACACCTGCCAGGCGGCAATCGCCGCACCCAGCGTGGCCCACAGGTTGAGCAGGCCGAGGTAGAGCCAGCGCGCCGCGCCGGCAGGCTTGTGGGCGGCGGCGACGAGTGCGGTGAGGGCGAAGAGGATGAAGGCGATGCGCTGCATCACGCACAGCGGGCAGGGCAGCAGGCCGAGCTTCTCCTGCAGGTAGAAGGTGGCGAAGGCGACGAAGGCGAGGCCGCCCGCTCCGACGGCAAAGTGGATATGGTGGGTTTTCATGGCGATTCAGACTCGGAGCGATGAAGGAGGTTCGCCTCGGTTGGGGTGTCCCGGGAAAAACGAGCGATGAAGGCGCGGTCGATGCGGTCTTTCCAGCGCCACACCCAGCGGCCCTGCCAGGAAAATGGCCCCCACGAAGCAATGGCGTGGTGGCCACCGGTGCTGATGAGGTAGAGCGCCCACTTCTGCGGCACATGGCGCTTGAGCGGCCGCCCCTCAAGCGTTCTGCGCAGGTTCTCCGCCAGCGGCGGGCCGGCGCGCACGGCATAGACGCCGGACTTCGGGCGAGGATGGTCGACCATGCTGGCGATGTCGCCGGCGGCAAAGACGTTGGCGTGCGAAGTGGATTGCTGGAAACTGTTGACGCTGATGAAGCCGCTCGCATCGGTGGCCAGCCCGGCGCGCCGTGGCCAAGGCGCCGCGCTGGCGCCGGTGGCGACCAGATTGATGTCGCTTTCGAGCTGCTCGCCGGTGTGCAGCATGAGGCCGCCGGCATGGAAGGTCGCAACCGAGCGTTCCGGGTAGTAGAGGATGCCGCCGGCCGCCAGCTGTGCTTCGAGTCGGCGACCGACTCCGCGCGGGTGGCCCGGCAGCAGACGCTCGCTGGCAGAGACCAGTTGCAGCACGGCCCGGCCTTCGCGCACATGGCGGCGCAGGCGGCGGCGCAGGGCGAGGATCAGTTCGATGCCGGCGGCGCCACCGCCGACCAGGGTGATGACGGTGCGTGGCCGCGCCCGCACATGCTCGACGAGGCTGGTGCAACCCTGGATGAAGCGCTCGATGGGGCGCACCGGCAGGGCATGTTGCGCCGCGCCGGGCAGCGCACTCAGGTCGAGTACCGCGCCGGTGTCGATGGA
This sequence comes from Rhodocyclaceae bacterium, assembly GCA_018262775.1. GTDB lineage: Bacteria > Pseudomonadota > Gammaproteobacteria > Burkholderiales > Rhodocyclaceae > Desulfobacillus. Next base: position 19,293 of record JADFDU010000020.1, on the reverse strand, counting down.
GAGCACGTCATAGTCGAACGCCGCGCCGTCGCTGCAGAAGACGCGCTGCGTGGCGGGATCGAAGCCGATGGCCGTGGCGCGGTGGTGGACGACGCCGGCGCGTTGCGCCAGCACGTCGATGGGAATGAGGCAGTCGCGCAGGTGGTAGTGGCCGGCCAGCCAGCCCGGCAGCATGCCGGAATAGACTTGGTGCGGGTGGGGCGAGACGAGCGTCGTCTCGATGACCGAAGGGAATCCCCGTGGGACGCCGGCCGGCGGCTTGCGCGCCAGCGCGTCGAGTACATGAACATGACTGTGGCCGCCGCCGAGCAGCACGAGGCGCTTCATGATCGTCCGGTTTCTCCGCAAAGCTACCAGCGCAGGATAGCAAAGCGTCCGTCTTCCAGGGGCACGACGATGACCGAAGGAAATCCCCGTGGGATGCCCTTGCCGTCCGGCAGCTGACGGAAGTCGCCCTCTGCGCGCGCCGGCAGCGCGAAGGCTGCCAGTTCCCGGAAGCGGCCGCCGCGAAAGGTGACGACCTTCAGTGTGCGGCGGTCGGCGGCAGGCAGCACGATGTCCATAATGCCGTCGCGGTCGATGTCAGCGAGGGCGGAAAGCCCGATCTCTGTGGTACCGATGCGGTGAGTGGAGAAGCTACCCATGCGGCCCTTCTCGACGAGGCGGTCGCCGGCGATGCCATAGACGGTGAGGATGCCGCCGATGTGGGGCGTGAGCACGGCAATGATCTCCGGCTTGCCGTCGCCATCGACATCGGCTGCGCCGATCGGGTTCAGCCAGCGGTTGGGCAAGCCGATCGGCTCGCTCGCCGCCATCATTTCCAGGCGGCCCATCATGACGTGGAAAATGGCCAGCGAAGCGCCTTTGTCGAGCAGGCTGCGCACGACCACCACCTGCTCGTGGCCATCCGCCATGAGGGAGACGATGCGCGGCACGAGGTCCTCGAAGACCTCGCCCGGCGGCAGCCGGTAGGTCAGCGTGGCGCCCGCGCGCAGGGTGACGTTCAGCGCGCCGGCTTCGATGGCATCGCCGAGCACACCGTGGTCGTAGCGGTCGGTTGGTTCGGCCAGCCAGGCCAGCGCGATGTCGCGGCCGGCGGCCGCGCGCGAATGCGGCAGGGTGCCCTCGGGGAGCGGCAATGACAGTACAGCCGCAAGTGGCGCAGCGGCAGTAATTTCCAAAGTCGGCGCGGCAACGGCGGTCAGCGCATGCAATGCGAGAGCGAGCAGCAGCGCTGCGGGAAAAGTGGGATGCTTCATGCGGCGGACCCCGCCGGACACAATGTATCGAGCAGTCCGCTGCCGACCAGCCGGTCGTAGTCCTCGGCACGATCCACGTCCCACAGCGGCGCCGGTTCGGCCCAGCGCCATCCGAGTTGCCGCAGCCGTTCGCGTGTCTGCGCCATGACGCGCGGCGTGCCCCAGTCGACGCCGGCGAACAGTTCCGGTGCCGCGCGCCGCAGGGCGATGAGGACATAGCCGCCGTCTTCCGCCGGCCAGACGACGGCGTCGTGATCGTCGAGCAGCGCGGCGGCCTGCGCGAGGTGTGTAGTTGTCAGGGCCGGGCAATCGGTGCCGACGAGCAGGACGCGATCGTACGCGCGAAGCAGTGCGGCGAAGGCGTGCAGCATGCGTGTGCCGACGTCTTCCCCGTCCTGGTCGCGCAGCGGGATGGCGAACCTCGCCGCGCATTCCGCGAAGAAGGCATGGCTCCGGTCGGGTGCGCAGAACAGCGCGACCGACCCCACCGCCGCGGCGGTTGCAGTGGACAGCGTGCGCAGCGTGAGCCGCTGTTGCAGGGCCGCCGCGCCGTTCGCTCCGAGGCGCGGCGCCAGACGTGTCTTGGCCGCGCCGGGAACGGGCGCGCGTGCAAGCACTGCGACGGCGGTGCCATGCTTCGGCGTATAGCCGTAGTCCCGTGCCAGCCGCGCCGGGTCGGCGCCGAAGAAATAGGCCAGCCGCAAGCGCCACATCAGCAGGGTGGTGCGCCAGACGCCGTGCTTATCCCAGCGCCGGCCGGAAGTGCGTACACGTTGCCGCAGGCAGGCGGGCCGGCCGATGCGCTTGAGCGCGCGGCTCAGCGCGATGTCCTCCATGAGCGGAATGGCGGGGAAACCGCCGCAGGCCGCGAAGGCGGCGCGGCGGACGAACATCGCCTGGTCGCCGGTGGCGATGCCGGTGAGGCGCGAACGCCGGTTCATGAGCCAGGCAATGGGCGGCAGCAGCGGGTGGCGGCCTTCAATGGCGACATCGAAGCGGCCCCAGACAGACCCCTCGGAGAGCGCCGCGTCGACGAGGCGGTCGGCATCTGGCGGCAATCGCGTGTCGGCGTGCAGGAAGAGTAGGCACTTGCCGTGCGCCACGGCGGCGCCGGCATTCATTTGCAGTGCGCGGCCGCACGGCGACGTGATGGCACGATCGGCATGCGGCTGCGCCAGCGCCAGCGTGCCGTCATCGCTGCCGCCGTCGGCGACGACGATCTCGGCGCCGCGCGCGCGCAGCGGCGCAAGCGCGGCGAGCGTTGCGCCGATGCCAGCGGCTTCGTTCAGCGTCGGCACGATGATGGAGAGCGGGGTTCCGACGTTCATGCAGGAGGGCACTCCGCGTTGCGTTCGACGAAACGGAAATCGGCGAAACCGGCGCGTGCCTCTTCGCCGGTGTTGTCGGTATCGCTGGCGATGGCCAGGCCGGTGAGGCGGGCGGGGGCGTGGCCGAAGGCGCGCTGAAAGTCAGCCGCCACGTCACGGCGCTCGTCGACCCAGCGCCCGGCTTCCGCGCTGCCGCTGCGCAGCACCAGCATGCGCGCGCGGTCGGTGTAGGCGTTGGGCTGCCAGGTGCCGACCGCATGGCGGTTGTCCCAGATGTAGTTGACGGCGGCGTCCGGCACCTGACTGCCGCGCAGCGCACGCGCCATGCCCAGCCCCATGCGTGTTGCAAAACTCAGCGTATCGGCCGGCACGTCGAAGCTCAGGTAGACACGGGCGGCATAGTCGTCTCCCGATTTCCGCATCATGTCGGCCGACTTGAGTGGGGCGTCGATGCGCCAGCGCCAGCACAGCATCGGCGTTTTCGCCAGGTCGACCTGCAGCGGCCGCGCCAGCAGCGCCATGCTCTTGACGGCATGGGCCTCCACGGCGGCGACGCCGTCCCACTCTCGCAAGCGGTAACTTGTCGGCGGCACCTTGTCGTCCAGGCGCTGCACCTGCCACGGCACCGGAATGCCGCCCCCCGCATCGGGCTGGAAGCGGCCGACCCAGAGCGGCCCGGCCAGCAGGGGCAGCGGCAGCAGCAGCGCGCAAGCCGCCATCATGCGGCGATGCATGGCGGGTACGTTCATCGTTTTTCCATCGGCGCAAGCGCGGAGCGCGCTTCCAGCAGGGGGGGGATCTCGGGCGCAGGCAGCGGCTTGCTGAACAGATAGCCCTGCATTTCCTCGCAGTCATAGCCTTTCAGCAGTGCGTGCTGTTCTTCCGTCTCAACGCCTTCGGCGATCACGCGCAGGTTGAGGGAGTGGGCCAGTGCGATGACCGCCTGGACGATGGAAGCATCGTTGCCGTCGGTCGCCATGTTGCGCACGAAGGACTGGTCCACCTTGAGCTTGTCCAGGGGAAAACGCTTCAGGTAGGCCAGGGAGGAATAGCCGGTGCCGAAATCGTCGATGGAGAACTGGACGCCGATGGCCTTCAATTCCCGCATCAGGGCGATGGAGGCTTCGACATCCTGCATGGCGGCGCTTTCCGTCACTTCGAGTTCGATGCACTGCGGCGCCAGCCCGCTTTCCTCGATGACGCTGCGAACCAGCGCGGGGAGATCCTTGTCGCGGAACTGGCGCGGCGAGATATTGATGGCCATGGTCATGGCCGGCCAGCCGTCCGTCTGCCAGGCTTTGACCTGGGCGCAGGCGGTGCGCAGCACCCATTCGCCGATCGGCACGATCAGGCCGGTTTCCTCGGCGAGCGGAATGAAGTGGGCCGGCGACACCATGCCGCGCTGGGGATTGTGCCAGCGCGCCAGCGCCTCGACGCCGACAATGCGACCCGCCATGTCGACCTGCGGCTGGTAGTGCAGTTCCAGTTCATCGTGGACAAGGGCCTGGCGCAACTCGTGCTCCAACTCAAGCCGGTCCAGCGCCCGCACGTTCATTTCCTTGGAATAGAACTGGATGCTGTTGCTGCCGTCGCGAATGGCTTTCTGCAAGGCGCTTTCGGCGTTGCGCACCAGGGTGTCGGCATCCGTGCCGTCCTGCGGAAAGCAGGCGGCGCCGATGCTGAAGGTGACGAACAGCTCGCGGCCTTCCACCTGCAAGGGCGTTTCCGCTGCGGCGATGATGCGCTCGACCAGGCGCGAGACGGTGTCCGGCGTGGCCTCGCTGCTGACCAGCATGGCGAACAGATCGCCTTCGAAGCTGTACAGCTCGCAACGCGCTGCATGGCCGCCGTCAAGTTCCTGCAACGCGGCCAGGCGCTGTGCGGCGGCCACCAGCACGCGCTCTCCCAGGGCCGGCCCCAGGCTTTCGTTGATGCGTCTGAAGCGGTCCAGGCTGAGCATGACGACCGCGCCGTCCCGTCCGCTGCGCGCCGCCTCGGCCAGATCGTCGAAGAAGCGGCGACGGTTCGGCAGCCCGGTCAGGTCGTCGTGGTAGGCCAGAAAGACCAGACGGTCTTCGGCGCGCTTGCGTTCGGTGACGTCGGACAGGTAGACGTGAAAGACATTGTAGTCATCGAGATAATGCACACGGCAATCGAACGTGCGGCCGTGTGCCTCGTACTGCCAGCTGTCCTGCCGGGCATCGGAGGTTTTCAGGTCGGCCAGGCGCTGCGTCATGTCCGTGGGGAAAAGCGCCTGCGGTCCCTCCGCTTCGATGTCCAGGTGCCGCAGCATGTCGCGTGCGCCGGGATTGGCGTAGCGCACCGTACCGTCCGCATCCAGGCGGAAGACGGGACTGGGATTGCGCTCGGGAAACATGGCCAGCCGCCGGCGCTTCTCGCCCTCGGTGAGATAGGCGCGGGCGAAATAGCCGCCGACCAACGCCACGCCCAGCAGCGCGGCGCTGAAAGCGATGACCCACATGTAGATGCCGGCGATGGCCGCTTCGGCCTTGATGCCGCGGTCGACGACTTCACTGCGCACAGCCTGTGCGAGCTGTTCCGCGTTGCCGTTGATGCGGATGCACAGCGTCGAGATGTCGCGCAGCAGGCCGAGCGCCCGCCCGGGATCGGGCCTGGCATGCAGCACCTCGTCCAGCTGGCCGACCAGCGCCTTGATCGGCGGGTACTGCAGGTCGATACGCGCCAGTCTGCCATCGCCGGGAAAGGCTGCACGCAAGTCCAGCAGTCCCTGGGCAATGCCCGCCTCATTGCTCTCCTTGCGCTCGAGAAAGGTCTCGCGGTTGCGAAAGACGTAGTAATCGTAGGCAATCGGCTCGATCGCGGCCACCTGCGCCTTGAAGTTCTCGATCGAGCCGAGGAGGCGAATGTCGCGTTCCACCAGCCCGCGCGTGGCGCCGACGGCGATGCTGCCCTGGTGGATGACCAGCGCGGACAAGGCGATGCCGCTGGCGAAAATCGCCGCGTAGAGCGCGATCACCGTCCGCCGCAGGCTGAGTTTCATGCGTCTTTCCGTTCAGGCTTCGCCGCGCGCCGGGTAGTCGTTCTTGATGACGAAATCCAGTCCGCCGAGGATCTCCCTGAAATGCGGCCGCGCGAAGGGCATGGTGCTGGTCGAGCCCCAGTAAAGCGTGCCGTCAGGCCGCACGAGGAACAGTCCCGGTTCGCTGAACAGCGCCGGCTCCTCGATGCCGGCCGAGGTCTTGCCGCGGCTGGTCGACACATACAACCCCCAGCTGCGCGCCATCTCGATCATCAGGCCGTAGCCGAGATTGAGGTTGGCCAGCCCCCAGTTGTCGCGCGCCGCCTCGGCGCGCTCGCGCGTGTCGCTGCTCAGCACCTGGACGCCGGTGCCGCGCGTGGCGAACTCGGCGACGAGCTTGTCGAGTTCGCCGACGTAGGTCTTGCAGACCGGGCAATGCAGGCCGCGGTAAAACACGACCAGGGTGAAGCGCTCGGGTTTCTGCGCGGCGAGGTCCCAGTCGCCGGCCAAGGTCGGTACGCGCAGGGCGGGAACGGGTTGGCGGGGCATGAGTCGGGACATGGTGGCTCCTCTCTGTATTTATGGTTTTGTGCTGCAATGGGCAACGGCGACGGCCTGCAGCACTTCGCCATTGTCGGCGTCCTGGACGAAGGCGGCGACGCCGGTACGGCTGAAGTCCATTCCGTCGCGCGGCCTGAATGTTTGCTGGTGTGCGATGCGCCCGTCGGCGCCGATCGGCAGCGGGCCGATCCACTCGCGTACGACGTAATCATGATGCAGTTGCGCGCCGCGATTCTCGCCAGCCTCGACTGCGCTGCTCAGGCCGTTTTCGTAGAGGGCGAGATAGGCTTCGCTGCGGCCCTTGCGCGGCAGCACCGTGCCCGTCAGCCGGGCGGCCCAGCCGCCGGCCGCCTTGTTGTCCACGGCCAGTGCGAGTTTCGCCTGGAGCGGCCGGGCGCCGACCTTGCGCACGGCGTCATCGAACGCGGCCGAATTGTGCCAGGCGCGGAAATCGCGGCCGTTGAGCATCACTTGCGGCGTATACACCACCCGTCCGCCGCTGCGATTGACCATGTCGCGCTGGCGCTGGCCGAAGCGCGCCTGGGCAAAGCGGTCGCGCCAGCCGATGTAGTCCCAGTAGTCGACATGCAGCGCCAGCGGCACGAATTTTCCGGTCGCCAGTTGTGACAGCCAGCGGTCGGCCGGCGGACAACTGCTGCAGCCTTCCGAGGTGTACAGCTCGACGAGCGGCACGGGCTGAGTCTCGGCGCGCGCGACGCATTCGGCAGCATTCGCGCTGGCCGATAGCAGTGCAGAGGCGAAAGTCAGCCCCCACAAGACGGCGAATAATGACCATCCCCCCGTCCCCCTTCCCGAGTAAGGGGGTGACGGTCGTTCGCCGCTGCGCGGCCCCATATTATTGGCTGCGCCCACTTGGGGCGGCCCGGCATGGGCTCTCATCCGCGCCTCCAGGCATGGTAGCGCGCCACCCACGCGAGCAGTTTTTGCGGCGCGTGCGCCTTCTTCCAGTTGCCGGCGGCGAACTTGTTGGCTTCGGCCAGCGTCGGGTAGATGTGGATGGTGCCGAGTATCTTGTTCAATCCCAGGCCGTGGCGCATGGCTGCGACGTATTCGGCGAGGAGGTCGCCGGCATGCTCGCCGACGATGGTGGCGCCGAGGATGCGGTCGCTGCCCGGCGGCGTGATCACCTTGACGAAGCCGTGCGCCTCCGAATCCGCAATGGCGCGGTCGAGATCGTCGAGGCCGTACACGGTCACCTCGTGCGCAATGCCCTTCTCCTTCGCCTCCTGTTCGTTGAGGCCGACGCGCGCCACTTCCGGATCGGTGAAGGTGGCCCAGGGGATCACCGAGTAATCGGCCTTGAACAGCTTGAAGCTGCCGAACAGGGCATTCACCGCGGCGTACCAGGCCTGGTGCGCGGCGGTATGCGTGAACTGGTAGGGGCCGGCGACGTCGCCGCAGGCGTAGATGTTCGGGTAGAGCGTCTGCAGGTATTCGTTGGTCTCGATGGTGCGTGTCTTCGCCAGCGGGATGCCGAGTTCCTCCAGGCCGTAGCCGGCGGTGTTGGCGATACGGCCGACGGCCACCAGCACTTCGTCGAAGGAGATGCGCACTTCGCCGCCGCCCGGTGCGCCGACATGTTCGCAGACCAGCACCTTCTCGCCGTTGTCGATGAGGAACTGCTTGGCCTTGTGCCCGGTGCGCACGTCCACGCCCTCCTTGCGGAAGCGTGCCGTCACCATCTCCGAGACCTCCGGGTCTTCGCGGATCATGATCCGCGGCAGCATCTCCACCTGCGTCACCTGCGCGCCGAAGCGGGCGAAGCATTGCGTCAGCTCGCAGCCGATCGGCCCGCCGCCCAGCACCAGCAGGCGGCGCGGCAGCTTGCGCAGCTGCCAGAGATTGTCGGAGGTGAGATAGCCGACCTCTTCCAGGCCGGGAATCGGCGGCACGAAGGGGCGCGCGCCGGCAGCGATGACGATCGAACGAGTGGTGAGGGTCTGCGTGCCGGCCTCTGTCTTCACTTCGACGGCCCAGGGCGAGACGATCTTCGCCTCCCCCTGCAGGCATTCGACGCCAAGCGAGGTGTAGCGCTCCACAGAGTCGTGCGGTTCGACCGCCCGGACGACGGACTGCACGCGCTCCATGACGTCGGCGAAGTCGAAATCCACCTGCGCCCGCTGCATGCCGAATTCGCGCGCGCGCTCGGCGTGGGACAGAAATTTGGCCGAGCGGATCAGCGCCTTGGAGGGCACACAGCCGGTGTTGAGGCAGTCGCCGCCCATATTGTGCTTCTCGATCAGCGTCACCCTGGCCTTCACGGCAGCGGCGATGTAGGCGGTCACCAGGCCGGCGCTGCCGGCGCCGATGACGACGAGGTTGCGGTCGAATGTTGCCGGCGGCGGCCAGGCCGCCAGCGCCTTTTTCGCCTTCACGGCAGCGACGACTTTCTTCGCGATCAGCGGAAACACGCCGAGCAGGACGAAGGAGCCGATCAGGCCGGGCGAGAGGATGCCGGCGAGGGAATCGATGCCTGCCAGCTGCGTGCCGGCGTTCACATAGACCACGGTGCCGGCGAACATGCCGAGCTGGCTGACCCAGTAGAAGGTCCACGCGCGGATCGGCGTCAGGGCCATCGCCAGGTTGATGACGAAGAAGGGGAACAGCGGCACCAGGCGCAGCGTGAACAGGTAGAAGGCGCCGTCGCGGCGCACGCCCTCGTTGAGCGCCTTGAGGCGTTCGCCGAACTTCGCCTGCACCCAGTCGTGCAGCAGGAAGCGGGCGATGAGGAAGGCGAGCAGGGCGCCGAGGCTGGAGGCGAAGCTGACGATGAGCAGGCCCCAGGCCAGGCCGAAGATGGCGCCGGCCGCCAGCGTCATGACCGCCGCGCCCGGCAGCGAGAAGGCGGTCACGGCGACATAGGCGGAGAAGAAAATCAGCGCCGCCTGCAGCGGGTTCGCCGCGCGCCACGCCTCGATCGCCGCCTGCTGCGACTTGATGTAGTCGAGGCTGAGGAAGCGGCCGAGATCGAAAATGAAGAAGGCGGCGACAGCGGCGACGGCAAGCGCGACGACGAAGATCCGCTTGCGGTTCATGCGGCCCCCGCTGCGTCCAGCAGCGTCGGCACGGTGACCTCGCCGTGCAGCGTGCGATGCACCGGGCACTTGTTGGATATTTCCAGCAGCTTCTGTCGCTGCGCATCGTCGAGATTTCCGTCGAGGCGGATGACGCGCTCGATGCGGTCTACCTTGCCCTCCTTGCTTTCGCAGTCCGCGCAATCCTGAGCGTGGATTTTTTTATGGGAGAGTTCGACCTGCACCCGCTCCAGCGGCAGGCCCTTCAGGTCGGCGTACATGCGAATGGTCATCGCCGTGCAGGCGCCCAGGCCCGCCAGCAGCAGGTCGTAGGGCGAGGGGCCGCTGCCGAGGCCGCCGACCGAAACCGGCTCGTCGGCGAACAGCAGGTGTCCGCCGGCGACGATGCGCTGGGTGAACTTGCCTTCGCGCGTTTCTTCCACGCGCACGGTCGTGTCATCGGCCTCCGCGGTCGCCGGCGCAGCGTAGCGTCCGGCCCAGGCGGCGAGCACCTCGGCGACGTAGGCGGCGTCCTCGCGCCGCGTCAGCAGGTGGTCGGCGCCGTCGAGGGAGACGAAGCTCTTCGGTTGTGCGGCTTCCTCGAAGAGGCGGATGCCGTTGTCGAAGGCGACGATCTCGTCGTCCGGCGCGTGCATCACCAGCAACGCCTTGTCCATGCCTTCGAGGGCGTCGGCGAGGCGCTGCCCCTCGATGTCTTCGACGAACTGGCGGCGGATGCGGAACGCGCGGCCGCCGAGCTTGACTTCGGCTTCGCCGTCGCGGCGGATGGCTTCTTCGGCGCCGGCGAAGTTCTTCAGCACGTGCGCCGGGTCGGACGGCGCGTTGAGCGTGACCACCGCGCGCACTTCGGCGAGGCCCGGCGCCGCCGCGACGACTGCCGCGCCGCCCAGGCTGTGGCCGATGAGCAGTTGCGGCGCCTGGTACTCGCGGCGCAGGAAATCGGCCGCCGCGGCCAGGTCGGCGACGTTCGAGGAGAAATTGGTGTCGGCAAACTCGCCCTCGCTGGCGCCGAGGCCGGTGAAATCGAAGCGCAGCACGGCGATGCCGCGCGCCGCCAGCGCCGCGCTGATGAAGGCCGCCGCCTTGCTTTGCTTCGAGCAGGTGAAACAGTGGGCGAACAGCGCCCAGGCGCGCGGCGTGCCGCCCGGCAGTTCGAGCCGCCCGGACAGGGTGGCGCCGTCGCTGCCGGCGAACGTCACGGAAATACGTTGGGTGTTCATGTTCTCGTCTCCCTATTCAATTGACACCGGCCTCAGTCGTCGAGGGCGCCGCCACAACTGCTGCCCTGTCCGGCCGTGCAGCCGTAGCAGTGATCGGCCACGGCGATGGCGCTGCCTTCGAGACTCGCCACGGCCAGGTCGCTGATGTGCGTCCGTCCTGCGCCGCCGAGGGGCAGCTCCAGCATCTGGTTGAAGTCGCAGTCGTAGGCATAGCCCTGCCAGTCGATGCTGATCAGGCTGCGGCACATGACGTGTTCGAGGTTCTCGTCGCGGTGCGCCGCATGCAGCAGGGCCATGTACTCGTTGAACTGGCCCTTCGAGATGAGCATGCTGCCGAAGCGCTGGATCGGCATGTTTGCCAGGGTGTACAGGCGGCTGAAGACGATGCCGTAATGGCTGGCCAGTTGTTCGCGGTAGTCGGCCTCGAGCTTCTCCTGCGGCGGCGGCAACGACGGACCCTGCGGGTTGTAGACCAGGCTTAGCGTGAGTCCGCCGCCTGCCTTGCCGTAGCCCAGCGCATTCAGGCGGGCGAGGGCGCGCAGGCTGGTTTCGAAGACACCCTTGCCGCGCTGGCGGTCGACGTTGTCCTCCAGATAGCAGGGCAGCGAGGCGACGACCTCGACGCGGTGCGCGGCAAGGAAGTCCGCCAGGTCCTTCTGCCCGGGTTCCTCGAGGATGGTGAGGTTGCAACGGTCGATGACGTGCGCGCCCAGCGCGACGGCTTCGCGCACCAGATAACGGAAGTGCGGATTGAGCTCGGGCGCGCCGCCGGTGAGATCGAGCGTGGTCGCGCCGGAGCGGCGCAGCAAGGCCAGCACCGCGTCGATGGTTTCGCGCCCCATTTCCTCCGTGCGCTTGGGGCCGGCGTTGACATGGCAGTGCACGCAGGACTGGTTGCAGCGATAGCCGAGGTTGACCTGCAGCGTCTCCAGGTGCTTGCGGCGGAGTGCGGGGAAGCGCGTGTCTTGCAGTCGGGGCAGGGTGGCATGCATGGGTTCTTGTTCTCCTTTTTCTCAGGCAATGCCGGCCTGGGCGGCATTGCGGTTCAGCGCCCGCCCGGCCGCCCGTAGGGCGCTGAGTGCCCCTCGGGGGCAGCGAACGCAGTGAGCGTGGGGCCGTTCATCCTAGCTGCGCCAGCGCACGCGCTGGCGCACCAGTTCGTCGACCTTGTCGAGCGTATCGGGCGAACTGGTGATTACCGCGTAGTAGCCCTGTCCGCCGGGACGCGCCAGCGCCGTCCAGCCGCCGACGGTGGCTTGCTCGCGCTCGGACGTCATGCGCTTGGCGGGAATCAGGATCAGTGTGGCGAGTTCGCCCCGCTCGGTCTCGAAGACGATGTGCCAGCCGGTGCCTTCCGGCACCGGGCAGAGCTTCATGTAGCGCACCTTGCCGAGCGATCCCTGCAACTCGCCGCCGAAGTTCTGCATGACGGTGCGGAACAACTGCGGATCGGCGAGGCGCGCCGTGGTGAAGGATTCCGGCTCGTGCATGACGTGCTGGATGGCCAGCTTGGCGTACTCCTGCGAGCCGGCGTCCTTCCATTGCTGGAAACCGAAGGTGAAGGTCAGCAGCAGGGCGGCGGCCATCGCCCACAGGCGCGGGGAGAAGCGGGTTGCCGATCCGGATTTCCTGCGCAGGATGATGCGCTCGGCCAGGCCTTCCGGCACCGGCACGGCGAGCGCGGAGGCAAGCCGCTCTTCGTTCTCGTTGATGTCGGCGGCGAAGCCGCGGCAGGCCGCGCATTCGCTCATGTGCGTCAGCGCGTCATGCGGCAGACCGCGCGGCTCGGCCAGTTTCAGGCGGCGGAATTCAAGGCAGTTCATAGTACACCTCGTGTTGCTTCATTGGCTTCGAGATCGGCGCGCATCGCCTGCCGTGCGCGCGTCAGGCGCGTCATGACGGCGCCTTCCGTGGTGTCCAGCATCTTCGCGATCTCGCTGCAGGAATAACCTCCCAGCACCTGCAGCAGCAGTGGCTCCCTGTAGGTCGGCGGCAGCGCCTCGACGAACTGTTCGAGTTCGAGATGCGCGCCGGTTTGCACGGCGGACGGCAGGTCGAGATCCTGCGGGTCTTCGTCCGTGTAGTCGAGCTGCTTGCGTTCGTAGAGGCGGGCATGCTCGTTGCGCAGGATGGTGATGAGCCAGCTCTTCACGGCGGCTAGGTCTTCCAGACTGTCCCAGTTCTTCCAGGCGCGGGCGAAGGTTTCCTGCACCAGATCCTCGGCGACGAAGCGGTCGCGGCACAGCCAGTAGGCGTAGCGATACAGGTCCGCGCTGTAGGCGCGGGCGGTCTGGTCGAACTGCCGAGAACTGAGCTTGAAGAGCATATTGGGCATGTTAGTCAGAACCGCGTCGTCAGGTCTACCAGCCAGCCCGGCATGAGTGCGGTCAGCCTGGCCTCGATGAGCTTGTCGAGGCCGAAGGCCACCATGGCGCCGACCAGCACCAGCACGCCGCCCAGCAGCGGCTTGCCGAGGCGGCCGGCTTTGGCCAGACCCGCCTTGCGTGCCGCCAGCGCCTGGCGCGAACCGTAGGCCAGCGCTACCAGCGGCAGCGTCGCGCCAAGGCTGAACAGCGCCATGATGCCGGCGGCGCGGGCGGCCGTTTCACTGGCGGTGGCCAGCCCGATGGCCGCGCCGAGCGTCGGGCCCGAGCAGGGCGTCCATACCGCGCCGAGCAGCATGCCGAGCAGGAACTGACCGCCCAGCCCCGTCGGCACGAAGTGCGCCGTCAGGGCATTGAGGCGGTCGGAGAGTGGCGAGCCGGCGCGGGCGAAGGCGGCCTGCAGCGGCGCCGAGAGCAGGACGGCGCCGAAGACGACCATCATGATCGCCGCCGTCAGGCGCACTGCCTGGCTGCCGATGTCCAGGCTGAAACCGATGGTCGCGATGCCGATGCCCAGCGCCGTGAAGGCCAGGCTCATGCCGCCGGCCAGCGCCAGCGGACCGAAGCGGTGCTGCTGCAGGGCGGCGAACAGCACCACCGGCAGCAGCGGCAGCACGCAAGGGGAGAGCGTCGTCAGGACGCCCGCCAGGATCGCGACCAGCAGCGTGCTCATAAATTCCTAGACACCCTTGGCCAGCGTCGCGCGGATGCTGTCCGGGTTGGTGTCGAAGGTCGACCGGGCGACTTCCTTGTCGCCCTTGAAGACCAGCAGGGTGGCCTGCGTCGTGACGCGGAAGAGTTTGAGCGCATTGCCCGGCTTGTCGAAGTCGACGCTAAAGCGCACGACGCCTTCATAAGCCTTGTCCTTGCCCAGGCTCTCCAGGATCGGCTTCTGTTTGGCGCAGGCCGAGCACCAGTCGGCCTGCACGTGTACCAATATGGTCTTGCCGGCCTGCTGCGCCTGGCGGAAAGCCGTCTCGTCGAAAGTTTGCGCCGGCGCGGCCTGGACGGGCAGCAGGACAGCGGCGGCCGCGAAAGCCAGAACGGCCTGGATGAAACGGCGTCTTGCGGAGCGGACAAACTTCATTTTCGAATCTCCTCTGGGTTGTCGGCAGGAATCTGCCTGCTACCCATAAGACCGGGCCGGACGCCAGTTCCTTACAAATTTGTTCAGGCCTGTAAGGTTTTCGGATCAAGGGCGGTCTTATCGGCAAGGAGGCAAAAAAGCGCCTCTTACGCCCACCCAACAAGGAGGAGTCATGAACGCCCAAGCCAAACCCCTGCAACTGGCCCTGGCGGCCGCCCTGGTTTTCGGTCTCGGCATGGCCCCGGCCCAGGCCGCCAATCCCTGCAGTCCCTGCGCGGCCAAGACCAAGAATCCCTGCGGCGCCGGCGCCAAGATCGATCCGAAGGCCATCACCCGGCCGGCCGGCTACAAATCCTACAAGGGTGACCAGGCCGCCCTGCTCAAGGAAGGCAAGGCACTCTGGAGTGACACGAAACTGTCCACCAACGGCCTGTCCTGCAACACCTGCCACCAAGGCCATGCCGCCTTCAACGCCAGTTTCGCCAAGCCCTACCCGCATTTCGTGCAGATGACTCAGGACCAGGCTGGGCTGAAGAAAGTGCATCTGGACGAAATGGTGCAGGCCTGCCTGGTGATGCCGATGGCGACCAAACCGCTGTCCTGGGAGTCGCGCGAACTCGCCGCCCTGACGGCCTACACGGCCGAGATGCAGAAGTCCTTCAAGCCGTCCAAGGGCAAGGCGGCGAACCCCTGTGCGGCGAAGAACCCCTGCGCAGCGAAGAACCCGTGCGCCGCAAAGAAGTAGTAGCAGGCGCCGCTTTCCGGCGGTGCCATTTAGTTGTTAACCTGATAGAGGAGACACCATGAAAGCAAGCATGAAACAAGTTCGTTTGGTCCTGGGCGCCACGGCGCTCGCCCTGGCGGTGCCGATGGCATATGCCAATCCCTGTGCGGCGAAGAATCCGTGTGCCGCCAAAAAGGAAATGAAAGATGACATGAAGAAGGACACGATGAAGAAGGACAAGATGAATCCTTGCGCCGCAAAAAACCCCTGCGCAGCGAAGAATCCGTGCGCAGCGAAAAACCCCTGCGCGGCGAAGAAGTGAGGCTGTGCGGCGCCCGGTGCTGACAGCGGTCTGGCGCGAGGGGAGGTGGCTTTGCTGCCTCCCCTTTTTTCTGCTGGCCGCCGCCTGCTCGGAGCCGCAACCCCCTGCGCCTTCCGTCATGACACCCCCCGAGAACATCACAGAATTCCTGACCAAGCATTGGCGCAGCCCGCTGGCCGCCCAGGGCGTGGCGCCGGCGCATTTCACGTCGCAGGAAGCGGCCCTCGATCCGGCATCCTGCGGTGCCTGTCATGTGCAGCAATATGAGGACTGGCGCGGCGCTTTGCATGCAAAGGCGATGGGGCCGGGCGTGCTCGGACAGTTGTTGAACATGGATGCGCAGGCCCGCGACGAGCACCAGGCCTGCATCCGCTGCCACGCGCCGCTGGCCGAACAGGCCGACAGCCTGGTGGCGGCAATTTCGCAAACGAAGATCGGCAAAGGCGTTGGCCTGCACGAGCAAGGCCTGGTCTGCGCCGCCTGCCATGTGCGCGGACACCAGCGCTTCGGCCCGCCGCGACGCGACGGTTCCGTGCCGAAGCCGGAAGACAAACTACCGCACGACGGCTGGCAGGCAAGCGCTGCCTTCGCCGATTCGCGCTTTTGCGCCGGCTGCCACCAGTTCGAAAAGGACGACTTCGCGCTCAACGGCAAGCTGCTGGAGAACACCTACGCGGAATGGCAAGCGAGCCGCTACGCGAGTGAGGGCAGGCACTGCCAGTCCTGCCACATGCCCGACCGCCGCCATCTGTGGCGCGGCATCCATGGCCGCGAGATGGTCAGAAGCGGCGTCACGATCACGGCTGTCGCGCCGCGCATCGAAATGGGTGCCGTACTGGCGGGACTGACTTTGCGCAACAGCGGCACCGGCCACCATTTCCCGACCTACGTCACGCCGCGCGTCGTCGCCGAGATATTCCAGGCTGGCGCCGACGGCAAGGCCATCGCCGGCACGCGGCAGGAGCACGTCATTGCGCGCGAGGTGGCGCTCGATCTTTCACGCGAAGTCGCCGACACGCGGCTGGCCGTCGACGAAGAAGCCCGGCTGGACTACCGCAGGCCGCTCGATGCGCGCGCGAGATCGCTGGCCTACCGGGTGCGCGTCGAGCCGGATGCCTTCTACACCGGGTTCTACCGCTCGCTGCTGACCGGCGGCGCCGGCAATGGCGAAAAGCTGATCCGCCAGGCGCTGGCCGACTCGCTGGCGTCGCATTTCACGATCTTCGAGGAAAGTCAGCCGCTGCAACACGGCGAGGCAAAGCGATGAAGCAGGCCAAAAACCCCTTGGCAGCGCTCGACCGGTCGCAACTCGAAACCATGCGCGCCGCCGGCGCCGAAGTGCGGGAATGCCGCCGCGTGCTGCTGAAGGGCGACCTCAACGTCGTCGGCGAGATGCTGCGCGGCCAGGGTGCGTTCGTCGAATTCGATCATTACCCGGCCGACGATGTCTTCGATGCCGAGACCCATGCGCAGTATTACTACCACGCGCATCGCGGCAGCGAAGGCGAACACGGCCATTTCCATACCTTCCTGCGCGCCGCCGGCATGCCGCCGGGTGTCGCACCGGCAGACAATTTGGGCATTGAACCCTGGCCGACGGGCGAGGAGGCGTTGTCGCATCTCATCGCCGTTTCCATGGACGCTTATGGCGAACCGATCGGCTTGTTCACGGTGAATCGCTGGGTCACCGGCGACACCTGGTATGCGGCCGCAGACGTGATTCGCATGCTCGATCGTTTCGACATCGACCACGCCCATCCGTCCTGGCCGGCGAACCGTTGGCTCGGCGCCATGCTGCGGTTGTTCCGGCCACAGATCGAGGCGCTGATCCTGGCGCGCGACGAGGTAGTCGCGGCCTGGGCGCGCAGCCATCCCGCAGTGGATGTTTTCGAGGATCGCGAACTGGAAATTACCAGCCAGCTGGCGATATCCGTGGAGGAACAGATCGCCGCCGTCGAGGCGGCATTGGGGCCAACGGCCCGGAAAGGAGCATGAAATGAAAAAAACTTTTGGTACGACCCTGACGGTCCTGGCATTGCTGGCCGCCCCGCTGGCGTATGCCGCGCCGCAGGTGGTCGAACTCAACCAGGTGCCGTGCCAGTTTCTCGAAAGCGAACACGGCGTCAATCAGGGCTTCAAGTCGACGAAAATCCAGGACTGCGAAGCCATCAACGCCAGGACGGGCGATGAGCGGCTGGCGAAGGCGAAGACTCTCACCCTGATGCCGGGCAAGACCCTCTTCCGCGTCACCAACAAGGACGTGCCCTACGAGCTCGGCTTCTGGCTGCGCGGCGCCACGCTCTTCAGCCGCGCCACGTTGCCGAGCGTCTCCGGCGGCGGCCTGACCCCCGGCAAGACGCAGGACTACGTCGTCGAGCTGAAGCCGGGCGAGTATGTTTATTCCTGCCCGCTCAATCCGACGCCGGACTATCGGATTGTCGTCAAGTGAGGCGCAATCGCCTGATGCGATCACCCTTGACGATGGCGTCGAAGCTGGAGGTCGCAAGCGGCTTGTAACGCGGGTTGGACCGGCTCAAAAAACGGGCCAGGCGACCGCCGAGATTGCTCATGATCGGATTCATGCGGTTCCTCTGGGTTGCGTGGCGACGACCGGACTCGGTATCCCCGACAAGATAGACCAAAAAAAGTGCATTCGGTTTGCGCAAAGCCCGGCGGTGGCTGGCGGTTGCCGGGTTTGCCGGGGCTGTCCTGGCATGCCTGCGCTACAATCCGCTTTCATTCTGGATACGGACATCAGCAGCCATGACGGGCGCAATAGGCATTGGTAGTTTTGCCGCAGTCGGGGCGGGCGCGGCGCTCGGCGCCTGGTCGCGCTGGGGTCTGGGTGCGCTGCTCAATCCGCTGTTCCCGACGGTGCCGCTCGGCACCCTGGCGGCGAACCTCATCGGTGGCTATCTGGTGGGTTTTGCCGTGGCCCTGTTCCACCAGCACGCCGGTCTGTCGCCCGAACTCAAACTCTTCATCATCACCGGCTTTCTCGGCGGCCTGACGACCTTCTCGACCTTTTCCGCCGAAGTGGTGGCGCTGCTGGAGCGCGCGCAATACGGCTGGGCGCTGGCGGCGGCAGGCGGACATCTGGCCGGCTCGCTGCTGATGACGGCACTCGGCATCGCCACTTTCGTCGTTCTGGCTAGATGAAGTTCGATGCCGTGGCGCGCCTGGCCGCCCGGCCGGCGATCGCCTACGACGACGAACTGCCGGTCAGCGCCCGCCGCGGCGAGATTGCCGAGGCCATCGCGAAACACCAGGTGGTGATCGTCTGCGGCGAGACCGGCTCGGGCAAGACGACGCAGCTGCCGAAGATCTGCCTTGAACTCGGCCGCGGCGCCCACGGCCTCATCGGCCACACGCAGCCGCGCCGCATCGCCGCGCGCGCCACCGCCACACGCATCGCCCAGGAGCTGAAGAGCGAACTCGGTCGCGCGGTCGGCTTCAAGATCCGCTTCACTGACCGTGTCAGTCCCGACAGCTACATCAAGCTGATGACCGACGGCATCCTGCTCGCCGAGACGCAGAGCGATCCACAGCTTCGGCAGTACGACACGCTCATCATCGACGAAGCGCACGAGCGCAGCCTCAACATCGACTTCATGCTCGGTTACCTGAAGCAGTTGCTGCTGAAGCGGCCCGACTTGAAGGTGATCGTCACCTCGGCCACGCTCGATGCCGAGCGCTTCTCGAAGCATTTTGCGATAGACGAAAAAGCGGCGCCGGTCATCGAGGTCTCCGGCCGCCTCTACCCCATCGAGATGCGCTGGCGCCCGCCGGCGGACGACGTCGACCTGCCGGACGCCATCGTCGATGCGGTGGACGAGTGCCATCGCAACGGTCCCGGCGACGTGCTGGTGTTCCTGCCCGGCGAGCGCGAGATCCGCGAAGCGGCCGAAGCGCTGAGGAAACATCACCCTCCAGATACGGAAATATTGCCGCTCTACGCGCGCCAATCGGCGCAGGAACAGCAGCGCGTGTTCGCGCCGGCGAAGGGACGGCGCGTGGTGCTGGCCACCAACGTCGCCGAGACCTCGCTCACCGTGCCGGGCATCCGCTACGTCGTCGACTCGGGCCTGGCACGCGTCAAGCGCTATTCCCACCGCAACAAGGTGGAGCTGCTGCAGGTGGAGGACATCGCCCGCTCGGCCGCCAATCAGCGCGCCGGGCGTTGCGGCCGCGTCATGAGCGGCGTTTGCATACGCTTGTTTGCCGAAGACGACTTCAACAAGCGCCTGGCGCACACCGAGCCGGAGTTGCTGCGCTCGTCTCTGGCCGGCGTCATCCTGCGCATGAAGTCGCTGCACCTGGGCGAGGTGGAAGCCTTCCCTTTCCTCGACAA
>JADFDU010000019.1 GCA_018262775.1 Rhodocyclaceae bacterium | reverse complement strand
CGTGCAGCGCGGCGTCAAGCTGGTGCCGCAGGTGAAGAACATCATCGCCGTGGCCTCGGGCAAGGGTGGCGTCGGCAAGTCCACCACGGCGGTGAACCTGGCGCTGGCGCTGGCCGCCGAGGGTGCCAGTGTAGGCCTGCTGGACGCCGACATCTATGGCCCGTCGCAGCCGCAGATGCTGGGCATCACTGGCAAGCCCGAGTCGCGCGACGGCAAGACGCTGGAGCCGATGCAGGCCTACGGCCTGCAGGCCATGTCGATCGGTTTTCTCATCGACGTCGAGACGCCGATGGTCTGGCGCGGGCCGATGGTGACGCAGGCGCTGCAGCAGCTATTGGGCGACACGCAATGGCATGACGTCGACTATCTCGTGATTGACCTGCCGCCAGGCACCGGCGACATCCAGCTTACTCTGGCGCAGCAGGTGCCGGTGACCGGCGCGGTGATCGTCACCACGCCGCAGGACATCGCCCTGCTCGACGCGCGCAAGGGCCTCAAGATGTTCGAGAAGGTCGGCATTCCCATCCTCGGCATCGTCGAGAACATGAGCATCCACATCTGCTCGAAGTGTGGCAACGAGGAGCACATCTTCGGCTCCGGCGGTGGCGAGAAGATGTGCAAGGACTACGAGGTCGAGTTCCTCGGCGCGCTGCCGCTGGACATCAAGATCCGCGAGCAGACCGATTGCGGCAAGCCGTCGGTGGTGGCCGATCCCGATGGCCGCATCGCCGAGATCTATCGCGACATTGCCCGCCGCGTCGCGGTGAAGATCGCCGACCAGGCCAGGGACATGACCGCCAAGTTTCCCAACATCGTGATCCAGAACACCTGAATCGCCGGCGTTGCCGGGCGGCCCCAGGTGGCCAGTTAGTCGCCAGGCAGTCGCCAGGCATTGACCCCCCCCCGAAAGAGCGGATAATCCGCTCTTTGGCTACGGTCGGCCGCTTTCTGCGGCCTTAACTTCGCAAGCGAAGTTAGCCTGTGCCGAAACAAGCCGCGGAGCGGCTTGTTTTCTTTTTTGGGCCTCTCTGACATTTCGAACCAATGAGCATCAAGTCCGACAAGTGGATTCGCCGCATGGCGAAAGAGCACAACATGATCGAGCCGTTCGAGCCCGGCCAGGTGCGCGAAGTCGACGGCCGCAAGATCGTCTCCTACGGCACCTCCAGCTATGGCTACGATATCCGCTGCTCGAACGAGTTCAAGCTGTTCACCAACATCAACTGCACCATCGTCGACCCGAAGAACTTCGATCCCAATTCCTTCGTCGAGGTGCAAGGCGAACATTGCATCATTCCGCCCAACTCTTTTGCCCTGGCGCGCACCGTCGAGTATTTCCGCATTCCGCGCAACGTGCTGACGATTTGCCTTGGCAAGAGCACCTATGCGCGTTGCGGCATCATCGTGAACGTCACACCCTTCGAACCGGAATGGGAAGGCTACGTCACGCTGGAGTTCTCCAACACCACGCCCCTGCCAGCGAAAATCTATGCCAACGAGGGCATTGCGCAGGTGCTGTTTTTCGAGTCTGACGAGGTGTGCGAAACCTCGTACAAGGACCGCGGCGGCAAGTACCAGGGGCAGGTCGGCGTCACCCTGCCCAAGATCTGATCCGGTAACGCCGACAGGAGCACGGGCCATGCGTTTTCATTTCCCGATCATCATCATCGACGAAGACTTCCGCTCGGAAAATGCCAGCGGGCTCGGCATCCGCCGCCTTGCCGAGGCCATGGAGGCGGAGGGCATGGAGGTACTGGGCGTCACCAGCTACGGCGACCTGTCCTCCTTCGCGCAGCAGCAGAGCCGCGCCTCGGCCTTCATTCTTTCCATCGATGACGAAGAGCTGGCCAACCAGGAGCAGGAAACCATCGAGGGCTTGCGCGCCTTCGTCAAGGGTGTGCGTGCGCGCAATGCGGAGATTCCGATCTTTCTCTATGGCGAAACGCGCACCTCGCGCCACATTCCGAACGACGTCCTGCGCGAGCTGCACGGTTTCATTCACATGTTCGAGGACACGCCGGAATTCATCGCCCGCTATGTCATGCGCGAGTCCAAGGCCTATCTCGATTCGCTGCCGCCGCCCTTCTTCCGCGCGCTGGTACATTACGCCGCCGACGGTTCCTATTCCTGGCACTGCCCGGGCCACTCGGGCGGCGTCGCCTTCCTCAAATCACCGGTGGGCCAGATGTTCCACCAGTTCTTCGGCGAGAACATGCTACGCGCCGATGTCTGCAATGCCGTGGAGGAGCTCGGCCAGTTGCTCGACCATACCGGCCCGGTGGCGGCTTCTGAGCGCAACGCCGCAAGAATCTTCAATGCCGATCACCTGTTCTTTGTCACCAATGGCACGTCGACGTCGAACAAGATCGTCTGGCACTCGACTGTGGCGCCGGGTGACATCGTCATCGTCGACCGCAACTGCCACAAGTCGGTACTGCACGCCATCATCATGACCGGCGCCATCCCGGTGTTCCTCATGCCGACGCGCAACCACTACGGCATTATCGGACCGATTCCGAAGGCCGAGTTTGCCTGGGAAAACATCCAGCGAAAAATCGCCGCCCATCCCTTCGCCTCGAAGGTGAAGGGCCAGCCGCGCGTGCTCACCATCACCCAGTCCACCTACGACGGTATCCTCTACAACGTCGAGGAGATCAAGGAGATGCTCGACGGCAAGATCGACACCCTGCATTTCGACGAAGCCTGGTTGCCGCACGCTGCCTTTCATGATTTCTACGGCGATTACCACGCCATCGGCGCCGATCGGCGCCGCTGCAAGGAGTCGATGGTGTTTTCGACGCAATCCACGCACAAGCTGCTGGCGGGCTTGAGCCAGGCCTCGCAGATCCTGGTGCAGGACTCGGAGAACCGCAAGCTGGACCATGACGTCTTCAATGAGGCCTACCTGATGCACACCTCGACCTCGCCGCAATACGCCATCATCGCCTCCTGCGACGTGGCAGCGGCGATGATGGAAGCGCCCGGCGGCACGGCGCTGGTCGAGGAGTCGATCGCCGAGGCGCTGGATTTTCGCCGCGCCATGCGCAAGGTGGACGAGGAATGGGGCGCCGACTGGTGGTTCAAGGTATGGGGTCCGGATGACCTTTCCGAAGAGGGCATCGAAGAGCGCGAGGCGTGGATGCTCAAGCCGGGCGAACGCTGGCACGGTTTCGGCCAGTTGGCCGACGGCTTCAACATGCTCGACCCGATCAAGGCGACGGTCATTACGCCGGGGCTGGATGTCGACGGTGATTTCGCCGACTGGGGCATCCCGGCGGCCATCGTCACCAAGTACCTGGCGGAGCATGGCGTCATCGTCGAGAAGTGCGGGCTCTACTCTTTCTTCATCATGTTCACCATCGGCATCACCAAGGGCCGCTGGAACACCATGGTGACCGAACTGCAGCAGTTCAAGGACGACTACGACCGCAACCATCCGCTGTGGAAGGTGTTGCCCGAGTTCGTCGCCAAGCACCCGTGTTACGAGCGCATCGGCCTGCGCGACCTGTGCCGGCAGATCCATGATGTCTACAAAGCGAACGATGTGGCACGCCTGACGACGGAGATGTACCTCTCCGACATGGTGCCGGCGATGCGCCCTGCCGATGCCTTCGCCAAGATGGCGCACCGCGAGATCGAGCGCGTCAATATCGACGCGCTGGAAGACCGCATTACCAGCGTCCTGCTGACGCCGTATCCGCCAGGCATCCCGCTACTGATCCCGGGCGAGCGCTTCAACCGCACCATCGTTCGCTACTTGCAATACGCGCGAGATTTCAATGAGCGCTTTCCGGGCTTCGAGACCGACATCCACGGGCTGGTCAAGGACGTCTCGAACGGCAAGGTGCGCTACCTGGTGGATTGCGTCAGGTAAATCCACGAGACGAATCGAGAACCGCCTCCGGGCGGTTTTTTTGCCTTAAGGCATAAAGTTAATGTTGTGTATCTAAAATACAACATAACTAATTGACATTCATCGCTATTTAATTAAACTTCCCAGCATCTATCGGGGCTTGCCATATGCGTATTTTTTTGTTTCTGGGTTTTCTCGTTCTGTCCGTGCTGGTGCCCGTAGGACTGGCGCAGGCCCAAACGCCGGCGCCATATGTTGTAGTTTTTTCGGGTTAACTGTAGGAAAACGCGAGAGAAGCACCTACAATGTCATCCGAGTGTTTGGGGTACCCGAAATGGGGTATTGGCTTGTCCGGCGAGGCGATTGTCGGGAAGGGGGTTCGGTGAAGAAAACGAAAAATACGATCCGCATGGCGTTGCTGGCGGCCGGCTTGCTGGCAGCGAATGCGGTGCTGGCCGATGCCGTGACTGATAACGCCAAGGCTTTGCTCGACAAGGGGGACGCCAACGCGGCTTATGCCCTGCTGGAACCGCTGGAAGGACAGCGCGCAGGCAACACCGACTACGACTTCCTCCTCGGCCTGGCCGCACTGGAGATCGGCAAGAATACCAACGCCGTTTTCGCATTCGAGCGCGTGCTCGCCGTCGATCCCAACCATGTCCGCGCCCGCGCCGAGATTGCCCGCGCCTATGCCGCGCTGGGCGAGACCAAGACCGCCAAGCAGGAATTCGAGACCGTCAAGAAGCAGGGCGTACCGCCGGAAGTCGCCGTCACCATCGACCGCCTGCTCTCCGCCATCGAGCGCGTCGAGGACGAAGGCCATACCACCGTGCGCGGTTTTGTCGAGGGCACTTTCGGCCACGACAGCAACGTCAACAGCGCCACCGCCGACCGCAATGTCGCCGTGCCGCTTTTCGGTGGCGCCATCTTCACCCTCGGTCCGGGCGGCACCCGCCGCAGCGACACTTTCACCTCGGCCGGTGGTGGCCTGAACCTGCGCAAACCGCTCGACAAGGAATGGGCCCTGACCGCCGGTCTGAGTGGCAGCAAGCGCATGAATACCGATGTCGATATCTTCGACACCGGTTCCACGGACGCCTATCTCGGCGTGGTGCGCACCTACGGCAAGGACGTCTTCAGTGCAGCCCTGCAGTACAACCAGTTCTGGGTGGACAACAACCGCTATCGCGAGGCAGCCGGTTTCACCACACAGTGGCAGCACAATTACGATGCCCGCAACCAGGCCAGCCTCTATATCCAGTATTCCGACCTGCACTACATGTCGCAGGAAGTGCGCAATGCCGACCGCTTCGTCATCGGCGCCAACTTCGCTCATGCGCTGAAGGGGTTCAAGACCGTGTTCTACGGCGGCGCCTATGTTGGCGACGAGGCTACGCGGAAGGACGGTTTCGAGCATCTGGGACATACCCTGTATGGCGCACGCGTTGGCGTGCAGCACGATTTTCACCGTGACGCCAAGGCCTTTGCGAACCTCGGCTATGAGCATCGCCGCTACGGTGCCGAAGATCCTTTCTTCCTCAAAACGCGCACCGATCATCAGTGGAATCTGGGTGCGGGCGTGATGTGGACACCGGCCAAGAGCTGGCTCGTCACGCCGCAGTTCCAATACACCGACAGCCGCTCGAACGTCGCGCTGAACCGCTTCAGGCGCGAGCTCGTTTCCGTCACCGTACGCAGGGAATTCTAAGCAGGAGCCACCATGCCGAACGAATTCAAGATGAAGCATTCCAGTGCCGTCCTGATGGCGGCGCTTGCCGCGGCATTCCCCCTTTCCGGCCAGGCGGCCAGCGCGGCGCGCGTCGATTTCGCCGTCGGCGACGTCAAGGCGCTGGCGGCGGACGGCAGCAGCCGTACGCTGGCCAAGGGTGCAGAGATCGGCAACGGTGAGATGATCGACACCGGCAGCGGCCGCGCCCAGGTGCGGTTTTCCGACGGCGCGCAAGTGTCGCTGGCGCCGCAGACCCAGTTCCGCATCGACGACTACCGCTTCGCCGGCAAGAGCGACGGCAGCGAGAAGGGCTTTTTCAGCCTGCTCAAGGGCGCCATGCGCACCATCACCGGCCTGGTCGGCCGCAGCAACCGCGACAACTACCGCGTCACCACCACGGTAGCCACCATCGGCATCCGCGGCACCGAATACTCGGTTACCTACGGCAACAGCGTCACCGTCACCAACGGCGAAGGCAGCAACGAGATCTGCAACGCCGCCGGCTGCCTGATCCTCAACAGCGGCGAGACTGCCTACATCGCCAACAGCAACACGCGGCCGGTGATGACCGACAAGAAAACGGAAATCCCGCCGCCGCCGGCGCAGGACGGACAGCTTCCCGGATTTGTCGCAGGCGATAACACCAACAGCGACGGTACGCCGGCTGGGCTGTCAACGGGATTGATCTCCGGCCCGGGCTATTACCTTGCCATGGCCGGGGTGTTCAACGGCACGGCCAATATGTATAAGCTGGATGGTGGTGAAGGTTCCTATCCCACCTCGGCGACCTTCAGCAACGGCACATTGGCGTCATTTACCGACGACGATTGGCCGGCAGTGGTCACCCAGGGCACCCCGGTGGGCATGCTCACGGATGGCATCATGGGATGGGGCCGCTGGATCGACGGCACCTTCGACGATGATGGCTCTGTGGAAAACATGCAGCATGTCCACTACGTCGTCGGCATGCCCACGCCGTTGGCGGATATGACTGCATTGCAGCTCGGCAACGTCACGGCCAACTACACCCTCTTGGGCTATACCTACCCCACGGCATGGGACAGTCTCACCAGCACCTTCACTTTCGGCACCCAGCCCATCACCGGTAGCCTGACGGCAAATTTCGGCGCTGGCACTGTTTCCGGCACGCTCGGCGTGCCGATGGGTAGCAATACCTATTCCTCCTCATGGGATGGCAGTATTACCGGATCGATTTTTGTCGGGTATCAAGACCCATATCCATCCCCCCCAGCTACTGGTGTTACAAGCACTGGATCAGATTGCATTTGCGGTTGCGGAGCCTCCATTCTTGGTTTCTTTGCCGGC
The DNA here is from genome assembly GCA_018262775.1 of Rhodocyclaceae bacterium. GTDB lineage: Bacteria > Pseudomonadota > Gammaproteobacteria > Burkholderiales > Rhodocyclaceae > Desulfobacillus. The sequence goes on along the minus strand of JADFDU010000019.1, from coordinate 36,868 downwards.
GCGAACGCCGCGCGTGCCGGTCTGGTCTATGAGTTCTACGGTACGACTTACGGCGATATCCACGGGGCAGCAGTTTTCAAGAAATAAATCAAATCCCCGGGGTGGCTCGTCTCCCCCCGGGTTCCCTGCCGGCCTGAATAACGGCCCTTTCCAGTATCCTGCATGGGAACCAATTCAAGCGGTACAGCGAATCTTGCTTTGGAGCAGGCGACGAGCCTGCTGCGCCAGGGTGAGTTCGCGCGGGCCGAGTCGATAGCGATCCAGGCGGCAGAGGAAGACCCAGCCTGCGCCCATGCCTGGTTTCTGCTCGGCGCTGCGCGCCATAGCCTGCGAAATCCGGAGGCGGCATTGTCGGCGATGGAACGTGCCCTCGGGCTCGACCCCAACCTGCATGAGGCCCGCCGCGCCTGCGCTGCCATCCTGCTGGAATCGAAACGCTCGCGCGAGGCGCTGGCACAGATCGAGGAATTGCTGCGGCGCCGTCCTGCGGCGACTGACTTTCTGGTCGATGCCGGCGTCGTGCTGGAAGCGCTCGGCGAAGCGCAAGCGGCGCTGGCGCGCTACGACGCGGCGCTGCAGCGTGCGCCAGGCGATTTTCGCGCACGACTCAATCGCGGCGCCCTGCTGGCCCGGCTCGGGCGACTGGAAGAGGCGTTGCGCGACAATCAGGCGCTGGTGCGCAGCCATGTCGGCAGCGCGGCGGCGCACTATAACCTGGCCGACGTGCTGCTGCGGCTGGATCGCCATGCCGAGGCGCTTGCCGCCGCCGAGCGCGCCCTGCGCCTGGCGCCCCAGGCTGCCGATAGCCTCATGCTGCGTGGCCTGGCACTGGCCATGCTGGGACGTGACGCAGAAGCCCGCGCCTCCTTCTCCCGCGCCCGCGCCGCCGATGCCGCCGCCGCCGCTGCTTACCGTGCCGCGGCCGCATCCGCCGCCGGTGTCGCCGTACCGCAGCGACTGACTTTGGACCCGCGCCAGATTCGCCTGGCGCGCCTGCTGGAGCGGCAGAAAACCTGCGACTGGCGCGAGCGCGAGCGGCTGATCGCCGGCATGCGTGAGTTGGCCGCCGACCTGCAGCGCGCGCCGGCGCCGCTGGAGGAGATGGGGCTGTACCACACGGCGCTGTCCCTGCCGCTGACGGCCTCGGAGCAGCAAGCGCTGGCGCGGGGCATCGCGCTGGCCGCGCAGGCGCGCGCGGCAGCCCTCCCTCCTGGCCCCGCCCCGGCGGACAGCAGCGGTAAGCGGACGCATACGCGCATCCGACTTGGGTTTATTACGCCCAACTTCCGCGAACACCCGTCCGCGAAATTGCACTGGCGCCATCTGGCCCTGCGCGATCGCGCCCGTTTCGAGGTCTTCGGCTATTCCCTGCATCGCGGTGAAGGCCCCCTGAGACAGCACATTGTCGAGGCGTGCGACGTATTCAGGGAACTGTCAGAGCTGGACAGCCGCGACATCGCCACGCGTATCGCAGCTGACGGTATCGACATCCTGGTTGATCTGGCTGGCCACCTGGAATATTCCCGCCCCGAGGTGTTTGCCCTTCAGCCTGCCCCCCTGCGGGTGTCCTATCTGGGGATGCCGGGGACGATGGGCAGGGAACTGATCAATTACCGCATCACCGACGCCTTTACAACGCCGCTCGCAGAGGCGCCTTGCTGGAGCGAGAAACTGGTGTTCCTGCCGGACACCCTCTTTATTTACAACGATTGCGAGGCGATCGCCGCCACAGTGCCGTCGCGCAGTGCCTGCGGACTTCCGCAGCACGACTTCGTCTTCTGCAGCTTTAACGCCAATTACAAGATCGAACCGGACGTGTTCGCAGTGTGGATGCGCCTGCTTGCCCGCGTGCCGGGCAGCGTGCTGTGGCTGCTGGACGGCGGCGAGGCGGCGCGGCGCAACCTGCGGCGCGAGGCGGCAACGCACGGCATCGCGCCGGAGCGGCTTGTCTTCGCGCCGCGCCTGCCGCATGCGGAGCACCTGGCGCGCCATGCCTGCGCCGACCTGTTCCTCGACACTTTTTATTGTGGCGCCCACACCACGGCAGCGGACGCGCTGTGGGCCGGCTTGCCGGTGCTGACCTGCCCCGGCGAGACCATGGCCGCGCGCATGAGTGCCGGCATCGTGCGCGCCGCCGGCCTGCCGGAGTTGATCGCCGCCGACCGGGCGGCTTATGAGGCAGCGGCGTTGCGGCTGGCGACGCAGCCCGAAGCACTCGCCGCAGTGCGCGAACAACTTGCACGCAATCGCACGACGTGCTCCCTGTTCGATACGGCGCGCCGTGTGCGCGAGCTGGATCGCGCCTTCGAGATGATGTGGCAGCGCCACCTGGCTGGACTGCCGCCGCAGAGTTTTGCCGTGGCGCCGGAAGCAGGGCCTGACGCATGAACCGCGCCGACCACAGCAGTAACCGCAGCGATGCCGAGGTGCGCAGCGTGGTCGCCGGCATCGGCTGGCCGGCCATCGGCGCCGATGTCGCGGCGCATCTGCAGGCGCTGCTTTTCCAGATGGAACATTCCCAATGGCTGCCGGAGGCGCAGCTGCGCGAACGCCAGCTTGGGCAACTGAGACTCCTGCTGCGTCATGTGCAGTCGACCGTGCCGCATTACACCGACACCCTGCGCGGCGTGGATATCGACGGCCTCGGTTGGGAGGCGTTCCAGACCCTGCCGCTGCTCACGCGCAAGGTCTTGCAGGCGGAGTTCGATGCGCTGCGCAGCACCGCTCCGCCGCCGGGACATGGCGCTGTCGTGGAGGGACAGAGTTCGGGATCGACCGGCATGCCGGTACGTTTTCTGCAAACGGCGGTGACGCAATTCTTCTGGAACGCGCTGACGTTGCGCGAGCACCTGTGGCAGCAGCGGGACTTCAGCGGCAAGCTGGCCGCCATCCGCATCAAGGTGGACGAAGGCCGCTGGCCCGACTGGGGCCTGCCGGCGGCAGCGGTCTTCCGCACCGGACCGGGTGCGACGCTCAACGTACGCACCGATGTCGACCGGCAGCTCGACTGGCTGCTGCGCGAGGATCCGGATTATCTGGTTACCCACGCCAGCAACCTGCATGCCCTGGCCGAGTCGAGTTTGAAACGTGGCATCCGCCTGCCACGGCTGCGCCAGGCGCGCAGCTACAGCGAGGCGCTGCGGCCGGACCTGCGCGAGCGGGTGCGGCAAGCCTGGGGCGTCGAGGTGGCGGATGGCTACAGTTGCGAGGAGGCGGGCAACATCGCCCTGCAGTGCCCTAACCATGAGCATTACCACGTCCAGGCCGAAAACCTGCTGGTGGAAATCCTCGACGAGGCCGACAAGCCCTGCAAGCCGGGCGAGACGGGCAGGGTGGTGGTCACCACCCTGCACAACTTCGCCATGCCGCTGATCCGCTACGAACTCGGCGACTACGCCGAATTGGGCGCACCCTGCGATTGCGGGCGCGGCCTGCCGGTGCTGGCGCGCATCCACGGGCGCCGGCGCAACATGCTCGTGCTGCCGGACGGGCAGCAGCATTGGCCGAGCATGCCGGCGTCGATGTGGCACTCGGTTGCGCCGATCAAGCAGTTCCAGGTGACGCAAACCGAAAGCGGCAGCCTCGACGTGAACTACGTCATGGAGCGACCACTTGCCGCCGACGAGATTGCCCGCCTCGAACGATTGCTGGCCGAGCGCTTTGGCCATGCCTTTCGCTTCAGATGGATTCGGGTAGACGCGATTGCGCGCAGCGTCGGCGGGAAGTACGAGGATTTCGTCTCGCGGGTAGTCTGATCGCCGTCTTGCAGCGACTGACTTTCAGACCCTTCAGCGTTGCGCATTCCGGGCTGAAATCAATTCCAGTTCCAGCACCGTCCAGCGATCGACATTCGCCAGGCTGAATGCATGCTTCTTGGGGTTCGTGCCGACGATGCGGTAGCCGAAGCGTTCGACGTACCAGCGGATGGTGTCGGGGCGATCGGTTTCGGTGCGTACGCAGCGGATGCCGCGCTGACGCATTTCTTCGAGCCGCGCCTGCTGTAGCAGGAAACCTACACCGCCACCCTTGAAATCGGGATCCACGGCGAGGCTGGCGGTTTCCGCCAGTTCCGGGCTGTGCACAATGTAGCTGCAAGTGCCGACGATGCGCCCCGCTGATTCCGCGACGAAGCCGTTATCGACTTCGATGCCGGAACGCTCGGGATCGGGGTTGTCCGCCGACGCCGGGCGCGGCGCCATGTTCCATCGCGCGAGGATGGCCATGCAGGCGGGAAGGTCCGCTTCGTGCATCTTGCGTATGACGATATTGCCCATGTTTTTTCCTAGCCCGATATGACCTTCATGCCATGAGTCGAATGGCGGCCTCGATTTGCGTACCTTTCCTACAGCCGACGAAGTTCGCCAAGGCAGCGATGCGTTCATGAGGAATTGACAGCAGATCTTCGTAGGCCAGCGGAAACACGTGCTGACCGGAATGCGCAGCGTGCCACGCCGCCAATTCGACATAGCGCCCGATCGTCCTTCTGGCAGAAGGTAGTGTGGCCGGGCGCAGATGCTTCGCCAGCTCCGGCATCGCGTACATGCTTCTGGCACAGTCTTCGGGGTTCCGCGATACGTGTACGATCCGTATGCTGCCGCTATCGATTGCGCAGGATTTCAACCAGGCCAGCAGCGTGGCACAGAAACGCGGATCCTTCATACCCCACAAAGAACAGCGCTCGCGCCACGCCAGATCAGGCGCCGCCAGGACGTGCAGATCGCCGCTGTCGGCGAGGCGCTGCGGGTGGTCGGGCCAGGACAGGCAGGAGCCAGTCGAACGAATCAGGCGGTTGTTTGCCATCCTCACGTCGGCGCGCTGCAGATAACCGCGCGGGTTGAACAGATCGGGCTTGAGCATCCTCGCCGACGGACCGAAGTCGACGCCCAGAATTGAAAGGATCCGGCAGGTGAGGGAGGTGCCGGACCTGAACGATCCCATGACGATGATGCCGTTTGTCCCGCCAGGCTTCATGGCACCAGACAAACCTTCGCTCGCGATTGGAGGCATATGCGCTAGAATGATCTTATGTTAAGAGAATGTTCACCGCACTCGCGGCTTCTCCGGAATAGTATCGCTGGCGGGCTTCTGTGGGCGTGTCTTGGAATGGGGGTCGCATTTGCTACCGAGGCCATTGAGGCCACCAAGGCCACTGAGGCCACCAAGGCCACTGAGGCCACCGAGGCCGCCAAGGTCGACTTCGCCGTCGGCGAGGTTGCCGCCGTGAGGGCGGATGGTACGCGACGGCCGCTGTCGCGAGGGGAAAAAGTCAGTCCCGGCGAGACGGTGGATACTGGTAGCGGCCGCGCCCAGTTGCGCTTCACCGACGGCGCCATGGTCTCGCTGCAGCCGCAGACGCAGTTCCGCATCGACGCGTACGAATTCAAGGGGCAGGCCGACGGCAGCGAGAAGGGCTTCTTCAGCCTGCTCAAGGGTGCCTTGCGTACCATCACCGGCGCCATCGGCAAGAAGGAGCGCAAGGCCTATCGGCTGGATACGGCGGTGGCGACCATCGGCATTCGCGGCACGATCTATTCCGTGGCCTACGGCAACAGCGTCACGGTGAATACGGACCAAGGAGCGGTGGAAGCCTGCAACAGTGGCGGTTGCCTGGTCATCGGCGCCGGCCAATCCGCCTACATCAAGGACATCGATACGGCGCCGGTCTTCCTCGGCGCCGGCCCGCAGCCGCTGCAGGGCACGCTCCCGCCGGCGGCACCGCCGGGATTCAGCGTGGGGGATGACCCGCATATTCTTTCTCCCCACCCGCCTCCGCAAGGACAGCGCCTGCCTGGCGCATATCAGTACTGAATCCGCTCGTAGACGACGAACGCGAAATCAATGCCGCTTTCCGTGCGGCCGGCTTCGCGTGCCGTTTCGCGCCAGGTGTTGCGATCGAACCCGGGAAAGTACGCATCTCCCTGGAATCCGGCCTTAATTTCCGTGAGGTAAAGGCGTTCGGCATGCGCCATCGCGGCCACATAGATTTGCTCACCGCCGATGACGAAGACCTCATCCGTCGTGCCAGTGCAAGCGGCGAGTGCGGCATCGAGGGACGCCGCAGTCTCGCAGCCTTCCGCTGAGAACGCCGCATTGCGCGAGATGACGATGTTGCGCCGGTCCGGCAAGGGGCGGCCGATCGACTCGTAGGTTTTGCGGCCCATGACGACAGGGTGCCCCAGCGTCAGCGCCTTGAAGCGCCTGAGGTCTTCGGGCAGCCGCCAGGGCAGGGTATTGTCGCTGCCGATGACGCCGTTATCGGCAACAGCGGCGATGATTGAAATTCGGGTTTTAAGGGTGGATTCCATCGATGTGATATCGTAAAAAAGCAAACTGTCGAAGCCGCGAGATTATACCGAGTGAGCCGTCTCTACCCGAAATCGTTCCTGCGCCTGATCCTCATCGGCTTCGGTTTGGTGTCGCTGCCGCTGGTCTTCGCGCTGGGCAATGCCGCCTTCAACGTGCAAAGTCTGGCGGAGCAAAGCGAGTTGGCAGTGCGCGAGGCGGCCGAGGTGACGCGCGCCAGCCGCGAGATGCGGGAAACGCTGACCGGCATGGAGCGTGCCTTGCGCCAGTACCTCGTTCTCAGGGATCGTGGCTTGCTTGAGGATTACCGCCGCCTGCGTGGCGAATTCGTGCAGGCGGCACAGGTTTATTCACGCTTGCCCCTCGACGCAGACGGGCGTGCCAAGCTGGACGCCGTGCTGGCGCGCGAGACCAGGCTGCTGCAAGCCCTGGATGAAGGAGCGCCGGTATCCGCGGAGGAATTCTCCGCCTTCGCCGAACAGGTGCGCGGCGTCCTGGCGGCCAGCGGCCGCCTCATCGATGTCGAGATCGCGCGCTTGCGCACCATGGCACTGGATGCGCGCAGCACCCTGATGTGGCAGTTGCTGGCAGCGATTCCGGTAGCACTGGCCATCGCCTTGTGGTTTCGCGCCATCATCTCCAGCCAGTTGCAGCAGGTCGATCGCGCCATTCGCACCATCGGCCGTGCGGATTACACAGACGGGGTCACGGTTTCCGGCCCGCAGGATCTCGCCTACCTTGGACGCCGGCTCGATTGGCTGCGGCGCCGGCTGGCGGAGCTGGAAGAACAAAAGAACCGTTTCCTGCGGCACGTGTCGCATGACCTGAAAACGCCGCTGACCTCGATCCGCGAGGGCGCGCAGCTTCTTGGCGAAGGCGTGCCGGGGCCGCTCAACGAGCAGCAGAAAACCATCATCGGCATCATCGACCAGAACAGCCGCCGCCTGCAGCAACTGATCGAGGAGTTGATCAACTTTCAGCAGGCAGGTTTTGCCGCCAGCAGCATCGATCCGCAGCCGGTGGCGCTCGACGTGGTGTGCACGCAGGTGCTGCGCACGCACCGCCTGGTGGCCGCGGCGCGCGCCATTCGCTTCGAGCGTACGATGACGCCGGTGCTGGTGGAGGGCGATGCCGACAAGCTGCGCGTGGTGGTCGACAACCTCGTCACCAACGCCATCAAGTTTTCTCCGCGCGAGGGTGTCGTGCGCCTGACGCTGGAGAAGTACGACGGGCGGGCGGTGCTCGATGTTGCTGACGAGGGCCCCGGCATTGCCGCCGAGGAACGCGAGCGTGTATTCGAGCCCTTCTTCCGCGGCACACGCGCGCGGCGCGGCACGGTCAAGGGTAGCGGTCTGGGCCTGGCCATTGCCAAGGAGTATGTCCTGGCGCATCGCGGCAAGATCGAAGTCATCGAGGCAAGCAAGGGTGGGCATTTCCGCGTCATGCTGCCGCTCAACTGGGGGAAGAAGAATTGATGGCGAGGCTATTGTGGAGCGCGGCGGTGGCGGTGGCACTGGGAGGCTGCGCCTGGCTTCCCGCGGTGGCACCCGACGCGGTTGGGCCCGCGCCCGTGCCCGCAGCGGCACCCGCGCCCGCCACGGATTACATGCAGGAGAATGCGGAAGTCGCAGCCTTGCTGGCATACTATCAGGAGTTGCTCGGTCTGCCAGCGGAAGAATTGAAGCGCGAACATCAGGGCGTCAGCCAGTCTTTCGCCCGCGACCGCAGTGAGTTGGGCCGCCTGCGCCTGGCCCTGCTGATGTGCGTGCCGGGCGCGGGCTGGCGCGATGATGCCAGGCTTCTGGCCTTGCTCGATGGGGCTGTCAGCCGCAAGGCGCCGGCCGATTCGCCCCGGCGCCAGTTCATCATCCTGCTGCAGAAGCTGGTGGCCGAGCGCTACAAGGAACAAAAACGTGCCGAAGATCTGCAGCAGAAGCTGGACGCCATGTTAACCATCGAGCGCAACCTGCGCGGACGGCGCACACAAAAAAAATGACCGAAGCAAAAGTAACCATTGCCACCATTGCCAGCATTCTTCTCGTCGATGACGATCGCGATCTGCTCAAGCTGATTTCCCTGCGCCTGAGCGCCGCCGGCTATGCCGTGCAGACGGCAGAAAGCGGGGCGCAGGCGCTGGCCCAGTTGGCCATGGCGCGGCCACGACTCGTTATCACCGACCTGCGCATGGAGGGCATGGACGGCATGGCGCTGTTCGATCGCATTCATGCCGCCATGCCGACGATGCCGGTGATCATTCTGACGGCGCATGGCACGATACCCGATGCCGTGGCGGCCACACAGCGCGGCGTTTTCAGCTTTCTCACCAAGCCTTTCGATGGCAAGGACTTGCTCGCCCAGGTGGAGCAGGCGCTCAAGTTCTCCGGTGGCACGGAAACGGCGGGGGCCCCTGAGGTGTGGCGTGCCGCCATCATTACGCGCAGCCAGCGCATGGAAGAAGTGCTGCGCCAGGCCAAACTGGTGGCCGGGTCGGACGCCAGCGTGCTGATCTTCGGTGAGTCCGGCAGTGGCAAGGAGTTGCTTGCCCAGGCCATCCATTTTGCCAGCCGCCGCGCGAAAGGCCCGTTCATGGCCGTCAACTGCGCGGCCATTCCCGAGCATCTCCTGGAAAGCGAACTCTTCGGCCATGCCAAGGGCGCGTTTTCGGGCGCGCTCTATGCCCATCGCGGCCTGTTCCAGGCGGCGCATGGTGGCACGCTGTTCCTCGACGAAGTCGGCGACATGCCGCTGGCGCTGCAGGCCAAGCTGTTGCGCGCCCTGCAGGACCGCACCGTGCGGCCGGTGGGCTCGACGGAAATGGTGGCGATCGACGTGCGCATCGTCTCGGCCACCCACCGCGATCTCTCGGAGAGCATCCGTAGCGGCGCCTTCAGGCCCGATCTCTACTATCGCCTCAACGTGGTCTCCATGTCGCTGCCGCCGCTGAGCGAGCGGCGCGAGGACATTCCGCTGCTGTGCGCGCATTTCGTGCGGCAGTTGTCGGCGCGCTACAGCAAGCCGGCGCGCACCTTTGCGCCCGACGCCATGGAACTGCTGGTCAACGCTACCTGGCCGGGCAATGTGCGCCAACTGCTCAATGTCGTCGAGCAGTCCGTGGCGCTGTCCACCTCCCCGGTCGTGCCGGCTTCGCTGGTGCAGCAGGCCTTGCGCGACGACAATACCCTGATGGTGTCGCTTGACGAGGCGCGGCGCGCCTTCGAACACGACTATCTGGTGCGGCTGCTGCGCTCGACCGATGGCAATGTGACCCAGGCCGCGCGCATGGCGCAGCGCAACCGCACGGAGTTCTACAAATTGCTGCAGCGACACAATCTCACGCCGGCACACTTCAAGTCCGAGAAGGCGTAGCACGCAAAATCCTGTCGTTTCCCGACGACAAAAAAATTCTCAGACAACTCAAGAGATTAGGCGTGGCATGGAGCAGCACCGTCGTCCACGCCAGACATATTTCCTTTGACAGCCGCCGTACTGGCGCCACTGACTTTTGCTGAGTCTTTGTTTTTGAATGGAAATCTCTAGCTGGAACGCAGCTTGCTAATAAATGGGTGCGGGGACGGGAAACCAGTTACTGCAACGATTTCACGAATGCCGGCCGCCCGTAAGACAGGATGCCTCTACCTTCGGGGATCGGTCCTGAGCCAACCGATCGCGTCTTGTTTGCGCCCGGCTTCTTTTTTACATTGAGGGGATGATATGCAACGCGTGATAGACGAAAGCAGGGAAACCCTCGTAGCGCTTGTCGTCGTCTCCTGCCTCATCACAGGTATTGGCGGCGCGGCGTTTTACACGCTCGGCCCCGATGGCTGGCTGACGAACATGCTGAGCGATGTGCTACGCAATCCGAACCTGAGCGCGCTGGCGTCGCTTGCCGCCGTGATGGCAATTCTCGCCTTGTGCAAACGCTGGCTGGACCGCAATACCCGCTCCTCCCTCAATAATCTCCTCGTTGGTGTGGTGGCTCTGGGTGGATTTGTATTGATCCTCCAGGGTATCCGCACCACATTGGGCTAGGCGGCGGTACCCGCCTTGTCCGCGGCGGCGGGGCTGCGTGCCCTGTCCGCTTTTTTCTTTTCTCCCAGACCAGCGTAAATTTCCTTGTAGGCGGCGGCGGCCTTGGCCCAGCCGAAATCCAGCAGCATGCCGTTGCATTGCAGCTTGCGCCAGAGCGTGGTGTCGTGCCATGCAGAAATGGCACGGCGGATCGTCCCGAGCAGTGCCTGTGCCGAGATTTCCGCAAACACGAAGCCGTTGGCCGTGTCATCGGCCAGTGTCGCCTCGTTGCAATCGACGACCGTATCGGCCAGGCCGCCGGTGGCCCGCACTATGGGTGGCGTACCGTAGCGCAGGCTGTACATCTGGTTGAGGCCGCAAGGCTCGAAACGCGACGGCATGAGGAACATGTCCGCGCCGGCCTCGATCTGGTGGGCAAGGCCTTCGTCATAGCCAAGCGTCACCGAGAACCGTTCGGGATGGCGTGCGGCCAGGGACATCAACGCCGCCTCCAGGCGCTTGTCGCCGGCGCCCAGCAGGGCGACTTGCGCCGGCAGCTGGGCGATCTCTTCGCCAATGTCGGCCAACAGGTCCAACCCCTTCTGATGGGTGATGCGGCTGACTGCGCCGAACAGCGGGCAGGACGATTCCTGCGCCAGGCCGAGGCGCTGTCGCAATGCTGTCTTGTTGGCACCCTTCCCCTTCATGTGGGCGAATTCGTAGCGGCGCGGCAGGTACGTATCGGTGGCTGGATCCCAGGCGCGCGTGTCGATGCCATTGAGAATGCCGGTGAGGTCCCTGTTCCGCCAGCGCAGCAGGCCGGCAAAGCCGTAGCCGAAGGCCTCCGTCTGGATTTCCTCGGCATAACGCGGGCTGACGGTGGTGATGCGCTGTGCGTAATGAAGGCCGGCCTTCATGAAGGAGAGCCTGCCCCAGTACTCCACGCCATCGATGGCATAGGCTGCGGCCGACAGGCCGAGCGCCTCGAGCGTGTCGGCCGGGAAAATGCCCTGGAAGGCCAGATTGTGGATCGACATGACGGTGGACGCCGTGGCGCCCCCCATGAAGTGGAGGTAGGCGGGTGCCAGGCCGCAGGGCCAGTCATTGCAATGCAGGACATGCGGGCGCCAGCGCAGCGGACTTGCGCTGCCGGCGAGCAGGGCAGCAATCCGGGACAGCAGTCCGAAGCGCAGGTGATTGTCGGCGAAATCGTTGCCCGCGCCATCGAGGTAGGCGCTGCCGGCGCGCACGTAGTAGGCGGGACAGTCGATGAGCAGCAGCGGCAGGCCATTGCCGGCCTTGGCTTCCAGCAGTCGTGCAGACAGCAGGTTGCCGCCGGGGTGCGCGAACTCGGCCACCAGTTTGGCATCGGGGAAGGCGGCGAGCAGCGGCGCGTAGGCGGGCACCAGAATGCGCACATCCATGCCAGCTTCGTGTAGCGCGGCCGGCAGCGACGCGGAGATTTCCCCGAGGCCGCCGCTCTTCATCCAGGGCGCAAGCTCGGGCGTGGCGAAGAGGATTTTCATTCAGCCGGGCGTCCGCCCACCGGTTGCCTGCGTAACCGGCAGCGGCTCAAAGCCACACCATCATGCCCATCTCGAAGGGGTGCGTCAGCATCTCGTGGTGGGGGTAGACGCGGATGCGGTATTCGATCTTGCCGCAGTACTCCGGCGTCAGTTCGAGGGCATAGAGCTGTTCCCCGCTGTCGAGCGGATGCTCATGGCGGAAGCGGTGGCTGCGCGCCTTCTTCGGCAGGTTGCCGCCTGCGGGACGGCCGAAGAGGAGTTCCACCACCACGTCTTCCGGTCGCAGGCCGTCAAGATTGACCGCGACTTCGAAGCGCAGGTTGTCGCCGAAGCCGATGCGCCGTTTGGGCGCATCCAGCCGGCGCAGGGAGATCTTCTGCCAGGCGGCGCGCACACGGGCTTTCCACTGTGCAACGGCGCGCGCACCGGCGTAGTTGTCCTGCGAAAGACGGCGGTGCTGGTGCGAGGCCGGCACATAAAAGCGCGAGATGTAGTCGGAGAGCATCCGCGTCGAGTTGAAGCGTGGCAGCAGCGTGGCGATCGAGTGCTTGGCCATGGCCACCCAACCGGGTGAATAGCCCATCGGGCCCCAGTTGTAGTAGAGCGGAATTACGCTGTCCTGCAGGATCTCGTATAGCGTGCGCATTTCTTCGGCGTCGCGCCTGGCCTCGTCCAGCGCCTCGGAAGCCGGCTTGATGGCCCAGCCGTTCTTGCCATCGTAGCCCTCGCCCCACCAACCATCCAGCACGGAGAGGTTGGGGATGCCGTTGATGGCGGCCTTCATGCCCGAGGTGCCGCAGGCCTCGAGGGGATACTGTGGGTTGTTCAGCCAGACATCGACACCCGATACCAGACGGCGCGCGAAGCGCAGGTCGTAACCCTCCACCAGCAGGATCTTGCCCTCGAATTCCGGCATGCACGACACTTCGTTGACGCGGCGGATCAGCGCCTGCCCCGGCTGATCCGCAGGGTGGGCCTTGCCGGCGAAGATGAACAGCACCGGCCGTTGCGGGTCGCAGAGAATCTCGCGCAGCCAGGCGAGGTTCTCGAACAGCAACGCCGCGCGCTTGTAGGTGGCGAAACGGCGGGCGAAGCCGATGGTGAGCACGTTCGGGTTTTCCGGATTGGCGAGCTTCAGCAGCCTGTCGAGATGCGCCTCCGAACCGTGGTTGCGCGCGTGCTGTGCCGAAATACGATGGCGCACCAAGTGCAGCATCTGCGCCTTGAGCGATTGATGCACGCTCCAGAACTGGTGGTCGGGAATGGCGTGGATGCCGTCCCAGCAACTCTTGTCGGAGAGGCGCTGGCTCCAGCCCGGGCCGAGGAAGCGGTCGAGCAGTTCGTTCCACTCGCTCGAGAGAAAGGTCGGCACGTGCACGCCGTTGGTGACATAGGTGACGGGGTTGTCATCCGGCTCGATCTGTGGCCACAGACTGGAGAGGATGTGCGCCGAGACGCCGCCGTGGATGCGCGAGACGCCATTGTGGAATCGCGACCCGCGCACCGCCAGGGCGGTCATGTTGAAGTCGTACCCGCCCGGCGCGCGGCCGAGTGCCAGCAATTGCTCGTTCGTGACCCGCAGTTCCTTGCAGGCATGCTCGAAATAGTGGCGGATCATCTCCTCGCCGAAATGATCGTGGCCGGCCGGCACCGCGGTGTGCGTAGTGAATACCGTATGCGCCGCCACGACCTCCAGGGCTGTGGCGATCTCGATGCCCTGCATGGTGAGATGGCGGATGCGCTCCAGGATCATGAAGGCCGCATGGCCCTCGTTGATGTGCCAGATGGTCGGCTGCAGGCCCATCGCCACCAGCGCGCGCACGCCGCCGACGCCGAGAATGATTTCCTGCTCGATGCGTGTGGTGCGGTCGCCGCCATAGAGCCGGTGGGCGATGTCGCGGTCTTGCGCGTTGTTTACCTCGAGGTCGGTGTCGAGCAGATAGAGGGTGACATGGCCGACGCGCGCCTGCCAGACCTTGACCTCGACCAGCCGCTCGGGCATTTCGACCTGTACATGCAGTTCGCCGCCATCCGCGTGCAGCACCGGCGTGATCGGCAGGTCGTCGAAGTCCGTATCGCGATAGATGGCGTGTTGCACGCCCTCGCCGTCGATGGTCTGCAGGAAGTAGCCTTGGCGGAATAGCAGGCCGACGGCAACAAAGGGCAGGCGCAGGTCGCTGGCCGCCTTGCAGTGGTCGCCGGCGAGAATGCCGAGGCCGCCGGAATAGATGGGCAGGCTTTCGTGGAAACCGAACTCGAAGCAGAAGTAGGCGACGAGGTCGTTGTGCCGCAGATGCTGCGCGCCATTGGTGCGCCCCGCCTCGTTGTTGTAGGTGTCGAAGGCCGAGAGCACGCGGGCGTAATTGCCGAGAAACACCGGATCCTCGGCGGCCTCCAGCAGCCGCTGTTGGTCGACGCGCTTGAGGAAGGCCTTCGGACTGTGGCCGACCGAGCCCCACAGGCTGGGGTGCAGGCGTGCGAACAGTGTGCGCGTCGGCCGGTCCCAGCTGTACCAGAGGTTGTTGGCCAGTTCCTCCAGGCGTGCCAGGCGCGGCGGGAGTTGCGGATTGACTTCGAGATGGAAGGGAGTGCCGGGCATGGTGAGCGATTGGGCGATCCGATCAGGCGATCGTTATGTCTTTGGAAAGATACACGTCCTGGATGGCGTTGAGCAGGGCGACGCCTTCCTTCACCGGCTTCTGGAAAGCCTTGCGCCCGGAGATGAGGCCCATGCCACCGGCGCGCTTGTTGATCACCGCCGTGCGCACCGCCTGGGCGAGGTCGCCGGCGCCCTTCGATTCACCGCCGGAATTGATCATGCCGGCGCGGCCCATGTAGCAACAGGCGACCTGGTAGCGCACCAGGTCGATGGGGTGGTCCGTCGTCAGTTCCGAGTAGACCTTCGAACTCGTCTTGCTGAATTTCAGCGCGTTGAAACCGCCGTTGTTCTCCGCCATCTTCTGCTTGATGATGTCCGCTTCGATGGTGACGCCGAGATGGTTGGCCTGGCCGGTCATGTCCGCAGAGACGTGATAGTCCGTGCCGTCGTGTTTGAAGGCGTTGTTGCGCAGGTAGCACCAGAGGATGGTGGCCATGCCGAGCTCGTGGGCGCGCTTGAACATCTGCGACACCTCCCAGATCTGGCGCCGCGATTCGGGTGAGCCGAAATAGACCGTCGCCCCCACCGCACAGGCGCCCATCTCGAAGGCCTGCTCGACGTCGGCGAACAGGCTCTGGTCGTAGCTGTTCGGGTAGGAGAGGAATTCGTTGTGGTTGAACTTGACGATGAAGGGAATGCGGTGGGCGTACTTGCGCGCGACGCTGCCCAGCACACCGAGCGTCGATGCCACGCCGTTACAGCCGCCTTCGATGGCGAGCCGGACGATGTGCTCCGGGTCGAAGAAGTCCGGATTGGGCGCGAAGGAGGCGCCGGCGGAGTGCTCGATGCCCTGGTCCACCGGCAACAGCGACAGGTAGCCGCTACCGGCGAGCCGGCCGTGGTTGAACAATGCGGCCAGGTTACGCAGCACCGCCGGCTTGCGGTCGGAGGCGGCGACGACGCGGTCGACGAAGTCCGGCCCCGGCAGATGCAGGCGGGACTGCGGAATGCCGCGGCATTCGTGCTGGAGAAGGGTGTCGGCTTCGCTGCCGAGCATTTTGGCGATGTCAGTCATGGCATATTTCCCGATGTTGTTACAGATCAATGTTACACCCGCGCGGAACTCCTCGCAGCCCGACGCCATTGTTGCCATTGCTGCGGGCTGCCGAAGATTTCATCAGGCGGCGTGCAGGCAAGGCAATCCTGAGCAATTCTACGTATTGCGGCCGGTTAGCACGCATGCCCGCTAATCGGCGAGGACTTCCAGGGACAAAGTCAGTTCCCGCACCCCAAGGGTACTTCCTGCGGGGCGTAGGACGGCGTCGATCGGCCAGGAAAGCGTGAGGCAGACGGCCTGCATGATCTTCTCGAAGCCGGCCTCGGACTGCGAGACGGTGAAATGCGGGCGCGCCTCGATGTCGAGCGGGCTGCCGGCCGTCAGCCGCAAGCCGCCGCCGAGAATGCGGTCATCCAGAGTCAGCTGCGTGGCCGCGGTGAGTTTCAAGTCCTGGCCGAAGCCGCAAGGAATGCTGCCGTCGGCAAGGATGTAGCGGCCCGTATAGCCGTCGCAACTAGGCAGGGCAAGGTTGATCTCGACGGAAAAGCGGCCGCCCGGGATGTTGCGTAGCCGATAGCCAATGCGCAGGGCACGTCCTGCCAGGGTAATGGTTTTCTCCACCTCGCCGCCGTCGAGCGGCGCGGCGAACGCCGCGCGCATGAGCGGCGCCTTGCATTCGCCTGCTACGTAGTGCGGCCAGAACGTCTGGCCGTCGAGCCGGTGCCAGGCATCGGCGAAGAGGCGGCGCGGGCGCGCATCCGGCACGATGTCCGCCGGAGAAATCGCCTCCTTGAAGGCAACGCGTTCGTGCGGGGAGGCGATGCCCTCGCCCTCGTGGTTTGCTTCGGGTGCGGCGCGCAGCTTGGCGTAGTAGTGCTCGGCGCGCTGCGTCAGGACATCGCCGAAATTGTGCGACAGGCCGTAGGCATCTAATTCGCACAAGGCGGCGTGGCCATCGAGCTTCACCACCGCCTGCGCATCGGCGTTGCAGAGGAACAGCTCGCGCACGCCGTCGAAATCAAAGTCGCCGATGGCCAATGGCGGGCGTGGCACCACGGCATCGAGGGCTGATTCCAGCGCCAGCAGGTTGCCATAGACCTCGCGCCGCAGATGCGGCAGGTAGAGGCCGCCGAAGAGGCCGTGCCAGTAGGCATCATTGGCCTGGGCGCGGTAGAGGTGCTCCGTCAGGGCCGCCGTGCGCCCGCCGGGCGGCAGGGCGGCCAGGCGCGCGGAGAGTCCCAGCATGCGCTTGTGCATCCAATTGGCTTCCGGGTAGCGCATGAAGAAATTTTTCCAGATGCCGCCGCGCACGAAGGGTTTGGTCTGCTCGTAGCGCCCCGCACGTTTCTCGCGCTCGACCAGATCACCGTAAATTTCCGCCGCCGGCAGCGGTAGTGTCCACTCGTTCATTTCGATATACGAGGTGGTCGGCAGATAGATGATGCCGCCGGTCGTCGAGCGGGCATGAAAGTCGGCGTAGGTTTCCGTGCGAATGAGCGGGGAGGCCAGCACGCCCTCGATGAATTGCTCCAGCCATTTCTTGTTGTAGACCCAGTCGTAGGTTTCCGGCCAGATGCCGAACTTTTCGATGTCGTCGAAGTAAATGGCGGCGCGGCGGCCGTCGCGGGCCAGCCCTTCCAGATAGGCGACGGTTTCTGCGGCCGTCGAGAAGGGCAGGCGATAGCGCAGCTGCTCGGAGATGGGGAACACGTCGATGCTGCAGCCGTCTTCCTCGGTGGTATGGAAACCGTCGAGTTCAGTCGCCTCTTTGCCGACGCAGAGGAAATGGTAGTCGTCGACCGTCACGTATTTCATGCCGCAATCGGTCAGCGACGGCACCACGGTGGGGATGTACACGCGTTCGGTCAGCCAGGCGCCCGCGACGCGGGCGCCGAAGCGGTGCGAAAGCTTCTGCGTCAGGGCGTTGACCTGTCCGACGCGGTCGCGCTGCGGAATGGCCGCTAGCACCGGCTCGCAGTCGCCGCCGCCGAACAGCTCGACCTGCCCGCGTGCGACCATCTCGCCGAGCAGGGCCATGTCCTGCGGGTATTTCTCCAGCAGGCGGTCGAGCAGCCAGCCCGAAAAATGCGCGGCGAAGCGAAACTCGGGATAGCGGTGCAGCGTGCGCAGGAAGGGGCGGTAGCAGCGTGCGTGCGCCTCCTCGATCACTGCGTCGAAATTGCCCACCGGTTGATGGGCGTGTACACCCATCAGCAAGGATATCGGTTCGCTCATGCTTCTCCTGTGCTGCAGCTTAGCGTGAAATACGCTGACAAATATGCTGACAAACGCGCCCGCGCATCATGAAAGCTGGTTGGCACGGCGCATCGCGCCGCCGCCTTCGGGGGATCCGCTGCCGCTGGACAGTGGCAGCGCGAGTTGGGGCGGCTCGGTCAGGCGCAGCAGGCGGTACAGATGAGCAAGATTGGCGCGAAATAGTGCGTCGAAGCTTTCCACGGCTTCGCGCGGGTTGTAGTCGCCGAACCACCAGAACCAGTCCGAGCCTTCGCATACCGCAAGTTGCGTTTCGGCGGCGTTCTGCTCTGTTGTGTCGAGCCGGCCACTACCCATGACCAGATCGTAAGCCTGCTTGGCCGCGCAGAGCAGATCCCAGGCGCGGTTCTTGTCGATGTCGCCGATCCACGTGGAGAAGGTGCCGTAGACCCAGCTGCCCGCCACCAGCTCAGGCAATTTTCCGCTGCGCTGCGGATTGCGTGCAAGCCAGTCGGCGTAGGTGGTGGTGGCGAGCCACGGTTGCTCCGCGATCAGGCCGTAGAGGTCCTCGAAGAAAAAATAGGCGTTGTAGGGGTAGTGTTCCCAGGCGTTTTCGCCGTCGAGCATGACGCAGACCAGCGGCGTTTCCCCGGCAGGCGCCGCGTCGCGGATGCGTGCGAGCTGCTCGACGAAATGTTGTGCGGCGTCGCGGCCGTGCCACTTGGCGTATTCAAAGCCGATCAGGTCGGAGAGTTTCTCGTCGCGGAAGAACACGGCGATGCCTGGCGCGGCCTCGATGCGCCAGGGATGGTAAAGATGATTTTGCGACGGTTCGACATGACTGCTGCGCAGGCTGTTGGCGAGCACGCCCTGGCTGGAGGCGGTCCAGCGGCAGCCTTGCGCCGCGAGTTGCTGCAGGAAAGCCGTCGATAGCGCACCTTCCGCGGGCCACATGCCGGCAGGCGGCTGGCCGAAGCGGCGGTCATGGCTTTCGCGCGCCAGCGCGATGTGCCGGTCTACGCGCGAACGTCCGCCGGGGTAGACGTGTGCCAGCGGCAGGGGGATGTCCGGTTGTGCTTCGCGCGCCGAGGCAAAATCGAGCAGCAGCGGCGCCAGGGGATGGGTATTCGGCGTTGCCGAGAGTTCGACCTGGCCGCGCGCAGCGAGGGCGCGGTAGCGCGGGATGATCCCGCGCAGGGTGCTGCCCATCATGGAAAGCAGCCGGCGCCGATCATCGAGGGTGAAGTTCTCAGCCTTACTCATCAGTTCGGCCAGCAGTGTCTGGCTGCGCCGCTCGGTTTCTCCCGCCCATGCCAGGTGATACCAGACCAGCAGATCGGCGAAGAAGGCACCCGACAGATAAGTGGTTGCCGTCTCGCCATGCCCCTCGAGCAGGCGGTAGAGGTTGTGCAGCCGCTCGAAGCGGGGATAGGGCGCCACCATGCGTTCATGGTTGCCGGGAAAGCAGGTGGCGAGGACCAGGCTGCGCTCATCGGCAGCCAGTTGATCGAGGGTGTTCCGTGCCAGCAGGCGCAACAGGGGATCGCGGAATTCCCCACTGTCGAACTGCCGTGCGTAATCCTCGATCTGATCGAGCAGCACCGGCACGAAGTTCACCACGGCGCGCACCTGCGGATTGCGCTCGAGGTGTGCCGCCATGTCGGTGTAGTCCTTCAGCGCATGCAGGTAGGCCCACGGCCGGCGGAATTCGCCGCTGGCATGGTCGCGGTAATCCGGCTGGTGCATGTGCCAGAGGAAGACCAGCTCCAGTTTGCGGTCGCTTTCCATTGCGTCGGCCGCTGTGCTGGGTTAGCGCAAACGGTGCACTTGCTGGCCGAGCATTTCCGGCGTGACCAGCGTGATGCCTTTTTCCGAGATATGGAAGCGGCGGGCGTCTTCCCCGCGGTCCACGCCGATGTGCATGCCGTCGGGGATGCGGCAGCGCTTGTCGATGATGGCGCGGCGGATGATGACGTCCTTGCCGATGCGCACCTTGGGCAGGAGCACGGAATCCTCGACGATGCTGTGCTCTTCCACGCGCACACTGGAGAAAAGCACCGAGCGGCGCACGGCGGCGCCGCTGATGATGCAGTTGCCCGAGACCATGGCGTCGACCGCCATGCCGCGCCGTTCGTCTTCGTCGAAGATGAACTTGGCCGGCGGCAGCTGCTCCTGATAGGTCCAGATCGGCCAGGCCTCGTCATACAGATTGAGTTCCGGCGTGACGTGGATGATGTCCATGTTGGCTTCCCAGTAGGCGTCCAGCGTGCCGACGTCGCGCCAATAGGGCACGCCTTCCACGCAGCCGATGCAGCTCTCGGCGAAGTCGTGGGCGAAGACGCGATGGCGCTGCACGATGTGGGGCAGGACATCCTTGCCGAAGTCGTGCGACGAGTTGGGATCATCGCGGTCGCGAATCACCTGTTCGAACAGAAAGCTGGCGTTAAAGACATAGACGCCCATGCTGACCAGGGCGCGATCCGGCTTGCCCGGTACGGATTCGGGATCCCTGGGCTTCTCCGTAAAACGCGTGACGCGCCAATCCTCGCCCACGCTGATGATGCCGAAATCACTGGCTTCTTCGCGCGGCACTTCGATGCAGGCCACGGTCAAATCGGCCTGTTCGGCGACATGGAAGGCGAGCATGCGGCCATAGTCCATCTTGTAGACATGGTCACCCGAGAGGACGAGGATGTATTTCGCATGGTTACGGCGCAGCATGTCAACGTTCTGGAACACGGCGTC
Organism: Rhodocyclaceae bacterium; assembly: GCA_018262775.1. GTDB lineage: Bacteria > Pseudomonadota > Gammaproteobacteria > Burkholderiales > Rhodocyclaceae > Desulfobacillus. The sequence goes on along the minus strand of JADFDU010000019.1, from coordinate 16,416 downwards.
GGCGGTGCCCTTGTACCAGTCTTCTCCCATTTGCTGTTGCGCCGGCAGCAGGTCGATGAACTCGTTGAGTCGTCCGTCGAGGAAACTCCAGCCGCGCTGCAGGTGATGAATCAGACTCTGCGACTTGTACTGCGTGGCCACGCCGATGCGGCGGATGCCGGAATTGACGCAGTTGGACAACGTGAAGTCGATGATGCGGAATTTGCCGGCGAAGGGCACGGCCGGCTTGGAGCGCCAGTCGGTGAGCTGCTTCAGGCGGCTGCCGCGGCCGCCCGCCAGAATCAGCGCATAGGCGTCGCGCGTCAGTTGGCTGACGTAGCGGGGGCCCTGGTTGCCCCGAGTTGCAGTGTAGACCTGACGCAGCGCCTCATCGTTGTCCTGCATGCATTTCCCCTTTCGATTTGCCAGGCGGTCGGCATGTGGGATGCCTTTGTGACCTAGTTTGCGTCGCGCGTGTTGAGCAGGGCGTCGATTTCCGCCTCTGCCTCGATCCAGTCGCGCAGTGCGCTGCCGCCGGCGAAAGCACGTTTTTCGGCTTTGAAATAGGCGGCTTCTGCGACGAGCCTCATGCGTTCGTCCGCAGAAACGCGGCCGGCCTTGCTCGCCTTGGACCGCGGTTTTGCTGCTGCCGGTCGGGTCTTGGTTGCGGTGCGCTTGGCGGCTGTCGTCTTGGCCGCCGGTTTTCCTGGCTTGTCCGGTGCTGATGTGCTGCGTGATGACATAGCAACCTCCTTGAGAGGAACGACAGTGACTTCGACTTTCTTCTTCTTGCTATGCGAACATCTTACGCCGGGAATGCGGTTGTTTATTGATGGGAGTCAAGAGTCTTGGTGTGCGCTGCAGCAATCGAGAGGGCGCCAAGCAGGCCGAGCCGTTCGTTGGTGATGACATGGATGGGGAAGCCGGGCATCAGGCCGGCATGCGCGCCTCTTTCATGGAAGGCGCGAACGAAACCGCCTTGCTGCAGGCGAGGCAGGATTTTCGGCGCGATGCCGCCGCCGAGATAGACGCCGCCGCGCGCCATGAACAGCAGGGCCAGATCGCCGGCGAAGGCGCCGTAGGCGGCGATGAACAGATCGAGGGCACGTGCGGCCAATGTGTTGCCCGACGCAGCCGCAACGGCGATCGCGGCCGGATCGGCGATCGCCGTATTGTGGGGACTGACTTTGCACAGACTGGCGTAAATGGCCGCCAGACCGGGCCCCGAGATGACGTTTTCCGCGGTGACGCGACCGCCCGGCTGCAGCAGATGCCGCCACACGGACAGTTGTTCTTCGTCCGCCGGCGCGAAGCCGATGTGGCCGCCTTCGCCGCCAATCGTGCGCCAGCCGTCGCCTTCAGCTATCAGCGCGGCGACGCCGAGGCCGGTGCCGGCGCCGATGAGCAACCGCGGCGCATGGGTTGCCGTCTGTCCTTCCTGCAGCGTGACGAGATCTCCGGGTGGGAGCGCTGTGACCCCTTGCGCCGCCGCCGCGAAATCGTTGACCACTCCGGCCTTGCCCAGGCGGAATGTCTCGGCGAGCGCCCTGCCGTCGACCACCCAGGGCAGGTGGGTGACCTTGGCGCGATTGTCGTCCACCGGGCCGGCGACGCCGAAACAGGCAGCATTGATCGGTACGCTCGGCGCGGCCGCATCGAGGAAAGCGCGTAGCAAGGCGGAAAAGTCATCCCATTCGCGGCTGGGGTAGCGGCGCTCGCAGACGATGCCAGTCTCGTCGGCCAGCGCCAGCAACGTCTTGGTGCCGCCGATGTCTGCGCCGAGAATCATCGCGGCCTTGCGCTCATACTGCGACCGGCGCGGCGATGTGTGGATGCGGATCGTAGCCTTCGAGGCTGAAATCCTCGAAGCGAAAGGCGTAGAGGTCGCGCACCTCGGGGTTGATGCGCAGTTGCGGCAGGGCACGCGGCACGCGCGACAGCTGCAGGCGCGCCTGTTCGAGGTGGTTGGTGTAGAGATGGGCGTCGCCCAGGGTGTGCACAAAATCGCCCGGCTGGTAGCCGCACACCTGCGCCAGCATCAGAGTGAGCACGGCGTAGGAAGCGATGTTGAAAGGCACGCCGAGGAAGATGTCAGCGCTGCGCTGATAGAGCTGGCACGACAGTTTTCCGTCATTGACATAGAACTGGAACAGGGCGTGGCAGGGCGGCAGCTTCATGCGCTCGATGTCGGCCGGGTTCCAGGCGCTGACGATGTGCCGGCGCGAGTCCGGATTATTCTTCAGGCCTTCGACCAGCTGCGTGATCTGATCGATGACGCGGCCGTCAGGTGCGTGCCAGGAGCGCCACTGGTAGCCGTATACCGGGCCGAGGTCGCCGTTGGTGTCGGCCCAGTCGTCCCAGATGGAGACGCCGTTCTCCTTCAGGTAGCGGATGTTGGTGTCACCCTTCAGGAACCACAGCAGTTCGTGGATGATGGACTTGGTATGCAACTTCTTGGTGGTGAGCAGCGGAAAGCCCTGTGCCAGGTCGAAGCGCATCTGCCAGCCGAAGACAGACAGCGTGCCGGTGCCGGTGCGGTCGCTTTTCGCATGCCCGTGCCCCAGCACATGGCGCATCAGGTCAAGGTATTGCTGCATGAAAGGGTGCCGCCAGGTCGGAGGATATAATCAGTGCTGATTCTATAGGAAGGCGAAGATGCTGGCCAAACTGACGCAATCCCCTGCAGTACTTGGCGCGGCGGCGCTCGAACAGGCGACCCACGCCGTGCTGGTGCTGCCCTTCGCAAAAAAACTCGACGGCCTGCGCGAGGTGCCGGCGCTGGATCGGTTGCGCGCCGCCCTCAAGCGCCGCGACATGAAGGTGGAAGATCTGGCCAAGACGCCAGTGAGCGTCAGCCTCGCCGGCGGCGGCCTGTGCTGCTTCGTCATGCTGGATGCCGGCAAGAGTGCCTTCGAGCGGCAAAGCGTGTTGCGCCGGGCGATGACGCCCCTCCTGGAAGAACAGCCAAGGGAGCTGCTGCTGGCCATGTTTGGCAGCGCCGAGGTGCGCAAGGAGAATGCCCGCGAGGCGCTCTACGTGGCCTGGCTCAACGGCGCGCGCCTGCCGACGCGCCGCAAGAAGCCCGAGCCGAGACCGCTGATGCACATCCGTCTCCACGGCGCGCGCGACGCCGCTGCTTTTGCCGAGATCGCTACGGTGGCCGAGGCGAATACCCTTGCGCGCTCATTGACGGCCATGCCACCCAACGAATTGACGCCGGCCATGTATCGCCAGCGCCTGCGCCAGATGGCGCGTAGCCGGCACTGGCAATTCGAGGAATACGACATGCGCCGCCTGCGCCGGCTGGGCGCGGGCGCCTTTGTCGCCGTGGCGCAGGGCAGTGCGCCGGAAGATGCCGCCATCGTGCATCTTTCCTGGCGGCCGAAGAAGCCGCAGGGCAAGGTGGCCCTGGTTGGCAAGGGCATCTGTTTCGACACCGGCGGCCACAATCTCAAGCCGGCCAAATACATGGCCGGCATGCACGAGGACATGAACGGCTCCGCCGTGGTGCTCGGCCTCATGCAGGCCCTCATCGGGCGCAACATGCCTTTGTCCATCGATGCCTGGCTACCGATCGCGCAGAACCATCTATCACCCGGAGCCTATAAGCAGAACGATATCGTCACTGCGCTGGACGGCACCACCATCGAGGTGATGCATACCGATGCCGAAGGGCGCATGGTGCTGGCCGATGCGCTGACCCTGGCGACGCGCGGCACCGACAAAACAGGCGGCAAGACAGGCGGCAAGACAGGCGGCAAGACAGGCGGCAAGACAGGCGGCAAGCCGGACCTCGTCATCGACTTTGCCACGCTCACCGGCAGCATGGGTTATGCGCTGGGCAGCCGCTATTCCGGCGTCTTCGTCACCACTGCCGAACTGGCGCGGCTAGCCGTGGCGGCGGGCGAAGCCAGCGGCGAGCGCGTCTGCGTCTTTCCGCTCGACGCCGACTACGAGGCCGGCCTCGAGAGCAAGGTGGCTGACATCAAGCAGTGCACCCTCGATGGCGAAGCCGATCATATTCTCGCCGCGCGCTTCCTCAAGCGCTTCACCCATGAGGCGCCCTGGGTGCACATGGACCTGTCGGCCTCGAGCTGCAGCAGCGGACTGGGCGCCGTCGGCACCGATCTCACCGGATTCGGCGTGGCCTGGGGGGTGGAGTTCTTCGAGCAGTGGCTTGCCGCGCATGCCGCGTTGCCTGCACCACGCCGACGAGCGGCAAAATAGCCTGTGCTTTCCGTGGGATGGAGGCGCTCCTGCGAGTGACTTTGGCGGCGGCTTACGCTATTCTTGATTCACGAAACACCCGGAATGGCGGCAAGAAGGTCGGTACCTCGCTGCGTTCCATTCGCAACTCCTGACACGGGTTACAGCATGCTTGGCATTTTTTCCGCGAAATCCGGTCATCCTCTCGCCGATGCGAAAGAGGCCAGACGCGTCCTCGGCGAACTATCGGGGCGCGAGGCCGCGTCTGCTCTTGACGAGGTTTCCGGCTGGCTGGAATCCGTTGCCACCGACGAGATACTCAAGCTCTCCGAACGGCTTGCCCTGGTTTTCCAGCTCGATGAAGCAGCGCAACAGCATGCGCGCAAGCTGGGACGCGACTACCTGACCTCGCCGCGGCTCGGTCGCCAGCAGGAATACAAGCTGTGGCAAACCAACCATGACTTCTGGGCGCAGTTGGCCAGCGCCTATGGTCACTGCCTGGCGCGCTACGCGGCGCAGGAAAAAGGCAGCGAGACCGTCAAATCTGAAGTGCCGCTGCTGGTTGTCCGCATGCTGCGCGCCTTCTCCTCGCAGTTGAAATGGGATCAGTTCCGCTACGGCCCGATCAACGCGGAACTCTGGCAGCGCATGGGCCACGCCTATCTGCTGGCCGAACAGGCCAAGTGTTCCCGCCAGTCGCTCAAGCCCTATCCCGCCGTGCCGGGCGAGACCACGGTGGAACTGGAATACCTCAAGGCACTGGTCTTCCAGGCTTCCAGCATGGACAGCCTGTTGCCGCTGGAAATTGAAATCGCCGAGCGCTTCATTGCCTATTTCCTGCCGCAGTTCGTGTTTACCGCCGAAGTGCGCCCGGACAATGTGTATTGGGTGGATGCCGACAAACCGGCGCCACCGAAGCGGCTTGCCGTTCTACCGCAAGTCGCGCCCGGTCTGCGTTTTTTCAATGCCGGGGCCGCGCTGGCCAGGCTGGAAACCCTGCTGCGGCGGGTGGAAGGCGGCGAGGTGCCGGCGGACGTGAACCTGGGCGCACAGTATTCGGCGCGCATCATTCTGCCTGTGCTGAAGCATCTGGCCTTGTACTGGGCGCCGAAGCCGCCGATGCGTTCGCATGACCGCCATCGCGTCAAGTCGCGGCTGACGGCCGTGAATGGACTGGCGACCATTCATGCCCGCCTGTCCAATCAGGGTGGCGAGGAAAGCGAAGCCTGGGTCGTCGACGATGTCAGCCTGGGCGGCATGGGCGCGCAGATGCCGCTCGGTGCCAACGACTGGGTGCGCATCGGCGCCCTGCTCGGCATGCAGCCGGAAGGCGGCAGCAACTGGCTAATCGGCGTCATCCGCCGCTTCAGCCGAGAATCGCCGACGCAGGGATCGGTCGGCATTGAAACCTTGTCGAAATTGCCGCAGGCCGTCGTCGGCGATCTGGGCGGCATGGACTGCAATGCCATCCTCCTCGACACCTTGCACAGCGGCGATACGGTGCGGGTGATCCTGCCCAGCGCCGCCTTCGAGCCGGCGATCCCGCTGGTGTTTGCCTGGCAGGGCCGCTCGGCCCGGCTCGACCCGGTCGAGCAGCTCGAATCCGGGGTCGACTTCGACCTTGGCCTCTACCGCGTCGCCCCGCCTGTGTAGTTCGGGCTTCAGCCCGACTTCTGCCGCAGCGCCGACTTCGGCCGGAAAGCCTTGATCACCGCTTCGTTCGTCTCGATGTACGGCCCGCCGATAAGGTCGATGCAATAGGGCACGGCGGCGAAGATGCCATCGAGGGTTTCCTTGATCGCCTTGGGTTGCCCCGGCAGGTTGAGGATCAGCGCGCTTCCCCGCACCACGCCGACCTGACGCGAGAGGATGGCGGTGGGCACGTACTTCAGACTCACCAGACGCATCTGTTCGCCGAAGCCCGGCAGCACCTTGTGTGCCACGGCAAGAGTGGCTTCCGGCGTCACGTCGCGCGGCGCCGGGCCGGTGCCGCCGGTGGTCATGATGAGGTGGCAGCCGACGTCGTCGGCCAGTTCGATGAGCGTTTTTTCGATCTGCCCCTGCTCGTCGGGGATAAGCCGGTTTTCCATGCGCCAGGGCGAGGCCATCGCCGCGGCAAACCACTCGCGCAGGGCAGGAATGCCCTGATCCTCGTAGACCCCGCTGGCGGCGCGGTCGGAGATTGACACGAGGCCGATCAACAGCTCATCATTCATTCTTCAGTTCCCTTCCCTCTAGATCCCTTAGCGCACGGAACAGCTCGCGATAATTTTTCGGCGGCTTGCCTGCCTCGCGTTCATGCAGGGCACCGCGGCGCAGTTGTTTGAGGCGCGTGATGTCGGCACCAAGGTGTGCCGTGCCGATTTCCGTCAATACCGACTCATCCTCCAGCAGCCGCTGGCGCAGTCTTTCGAGGCGGTGCTGGCGGGCGGTTTCGATGGCGGAGGCGCCAGCGACGGCATCCAGCGCCGCGCGGATCGGTGCCGGGTCGGCATCGCGCATCAGGCGGCCGATGTATTGCATTTGCCGCCGGCGGGCCTCATGCCGGGTGAGGCGCTGCGCCTCACCGAGCGCCCTGCGCAGTGCCTCAGGCATATCGATGCGATCGAGACGTTCCGGCGAGAGTTCGACCAGCGCCGCCCCCATCTCCTGCAGGGCGTGCATGTCGCGCTTGCGCTGTGACTTGCTAGGTCGATCGGACGCGTTGTCGTGATCCAGGTCTTCAAGATGCTTCATCTTGGTATGATTATATCTTTGCCCCCCTACTCTCACGATGTCTTCACAGGAATTCAGTTATCTGCAGGACACCTTGCGCAGCATGGCGCAGGACATGCTCGACTATGCCAAGTCGTGCGGCGCCAGCGCTTGCGAGACTGATATATCCGAGGGGTTCGGCCAGTCGGTGACGGTGCGCCGCGGTGAAGTCGAAACCATCGAGTACAACCGCGACAAGGGGGTGGGGGTCACGGCCTACCTTGGCCAGCGGCGTGGCTACGCGTCGACCTCGGATTTCTCGCGCGCGGCCCTGCATGCCACGGTCGATGCCGCGCTCTCCATCGCGCGCTTCACCGCACCGGACGAGGCCGCCGGCCTGCCGGAAGCCGAACTGCTTGCCCGCAGCGACATGCCGCTCGATCTGTACCACCCCTGGGCCTTGCCGGTGGAAGACGCCATCGACGTTGCCCGGCGCTGCGAAGCGGCGGCCTTCGCCGTCAGTCCGCTGGTGAAGAACACGGAAGGCGCCAGCGTCTCGGCCCAGCAGGCACATTTCATCTCGGCCAACAGCTTGGGATTCATGGGCGGCTATGCCTCCTCGCGCCATTACCTTTCCTGCTCGGTGATCGCCGGCAAGGGAAATGCGATGCAGCGCGATGACTGGTACAGCAGTCATCGCCGCGCTGCGGATCTGGCCGAAGCCGAGGTGGTCGGCGAATACGCCGCGCGCCGCGCCCTCTCGCGCCTGGGCGCGCGCAAGATCGCCACCTGCGAAGTGCCCGTGCTCTTCGAGGCGCCGCTGGCGGCGGCGCTGATCGGCAATTTCGTTTATGCCGTGTCGGGCGGCAGCCTCTACCGCAAATCCTCCTTCCTGCTCGACAGCCTGGGCACGCAGGTGTTTTCGCCGCAGGTGCACATCAGCGAGCGTCCGCACCTGCCGCGCGCATTGGCGAGCAGCCCCTTCGACGACGACGGGGTCGCCACGCACGACCGCGAGGTGGTCGAGGCGGGTGTCCTGAAAGGGTATTTTCTGTCGACCTACTCGGCACGCAAACTGGGCATGCAGACCACGGGCAATGCCGGCGGCTCGCACAACCTGATCGTGCGCCCCGGCAAGCGCGATCTCGTCGGCCTCGCCGCCCTGATGGGCCGCGGCCTGCTGGTCACTGAACTGCTCGGCCAGGGCGTCAATTACGTCACGGGCGACTATTCGCGCGGCGCGTCGGGCTACTGGGTTGAAAATGGCGAGATCCGCCATCCCGTGCAGGAGATTACCATCGCCGGCAACTTGAAGGAGATGCTGCGCGGCATCGTCGCCGTCGGCAACGACGTGCTGGTGCGCGGCTCCAAGCAGGTCGGCTCCATCCTTGTCGAGCGCATGACGATAGCCGGGGCATAAGACACAAAGATATAAACCGCTTGTTCGACAAGGGTTTTCTCTAGTGCCGAGACGACCAGATTCGCGTTCAACCGGTGGTCAAGTTGGTGTAATATTTCTCGACGATCCCTGCACAGAGGGGGGGGTTGAACCAGTCCGCCCACAAGGCACAGAAGAACTTCTAAAGGAGACTCATCTATGGAACGTCGTCAATTTATCAAGCATGCCGGTATCGCCGGTATCCTCGCAGCCGGCGTGGCGCCGGCTGCTCACGCCCAGGGTGCCACCATCCGCTGGCGTCTGGCTTCAAGCTTCCCGAAGGCCCTCGACACCATCTTCGGTGCAGCCGATGTCTTCGCCAAGAACGTCAAGGATATGTCGGGTGGCAAGTTCGAGATATCCGTGCATGCCGGCGGCGAACTGATGCCGGCCTTCGGCGTGGTGGATGGCGTGCAGCAGGGCACGGTCGAGTGCGCCCATACTGCCCCCTACTATTTCTACGGCAAGGATCCAACCTTCTCCCTGGACTGCGCCATTCCCTTCGGTCTCAACTCGCGCCAGATGACGGCGTGGATGTACGAAGGCAACGGCCTCACACTGATGCGTGAGTTCTACAAGGCCTACAACATCGTCAATTTCCCGATGGGCAACACCGGCGCGCAGATGGGCGGCTGGTACCGCAAGCCGATCAGGTCCCTGAAAGATATGAAGGGCCTGAAGATGCGCATCTCCAATCTGGCCGGCGCGATTGCTTCCACCATGGGCCTCGTGCCGCAGGCCCTGCCGGGCGGCGAAGTGTATCAGGCGCTGGAAAAGGGCACCCTCGACGCCGCCGAGTGGGTCGGGCCGTACGACGACCAGAAGCTGGGCTTCTACAAGGTGGCGAAGAACTACATTTATCCGGCGTGGTGGGAAGGTGGCCCGCAACTGACACTGTACGTGAACAACAAGGCCTACGAGTCGCTATCGCCTGAATACAAGGCGATGGTCGCGGTCGCTGCGTCCAATGCGCACGTCGTCATGCAGGCCAAGTACGATGCCAAAAACCCGGCTGCCCTGAAGGAGCTCGTCGCGGCCGGTGTCAAGCTGCAGCGCATGCCCAAGGACATCATGGACACCGCCTTCAAGGCTTCACAGCAGATATACAGCGATCTGTCGGCGAAGAATCCCGCCTGGAAGAAGATCTATGCTGATTTCGCCGCCTTCCGCAAGGAGGAAAATTTCTGGTTCCGTTATGCCGAAGGTAGCTTCGACAGCTTCATGCATGCGCAGAAACTGTAAGACGGGTCTTCAGACAAAAAACCGCAGGCTTGCCTGCGGTTTTTTTATTTTTCCGAGGCACCGGCTACTTCTTTGGTTTCTTCTTCGTCGTCTCCTGCCTCCGTTCGGCGCTGGGATCTTCATCCTTCCCTTGTGCGTTGCCTTCCTGAGGCTGATCCCCGCCCGCCTCATCCGCCCCATCCACGTTGGGCTTGCCGTCCTCATCCTTCCAGTCTGAGGAATCGTTCGCCGGCCCGTAGTCGCTGGGCTGGAATTCGATCTCGAAATTCGCGTCGGGCTTCTTGACGTGTTCCAGCCTGCCGGTCACCAGTGCGGGGAAGGTGATGACCAGGGCGACCATGATGACCTGGATGACGACGAAAGGCACTGCGCCCCAGTAGATGTGGCCGGTGGTGATCTTGCCAATGGTCTTTTTGGTGAGGCGGTCCTCGTAATCCTCGTGCGGCGCCACACTGCGCAGGTAGAACAGGGCGAAGCCGAAGGGCGGGTGCATGAAGGAAGTCTGCATGTTGATCGCCAGCAGGATGCCGAACCAGACCATGTCGATGCCCATCTTCTCGGCCACCGGCCCCAGCAGCGGAATGATGATGAAGGCCAGCTCAAAGAAATCGAGGAAGAAGGCCAGAACGAAGACCAGCAGGTTGACCACGATGAGGAAGCCGAGTTGGCCACCGGGGAGTCCCGTGAGCAGATGCTCGACCCATTTCGGCCCATCCACGCCCTGGAAGCTGAGGCTGAAAACGGTGGCACCGAGCAGGATGAAAAGGACGAAGGAGGACAGCTTCATGGTGGCCTCCATGGCCTGCTTCATCAGCTTCAGGCTCAGGCGGCGGCGGCTGAAGGCCATGATCAGGGCGCCGAGGGCGCCCATGGCGCCGCCCTCGGTAGGCGTTGCGACACCGAGGAAGATCGTGCCCAGCACCAGAAAGATCAGCGCCAGGGGCGGGATCAGGACGAAGGTGACGCGCTCCGCCATGCGCGACAGCAGGTGGAGCCTCGCGATGCGGTTGATGAGCGCCAGACAGAAGGCGATGCCGACACCCAGGGACAGGGAAATCACCACCAGTTCGTCGGTCGGCATGTCTTCCGGGCGAGTATGCGCGAAATACAGCGCGCCAACTACCGAGACGGCGACCAGAAACATCAGCGAACGCAAGCCCGGACTGTCGTCGTCTTCGCGAATCGTTCTTGCCTCGCGCGGCAGCGCGGGGACGGCGGCAGGATAAAACAGGCTCAGGACGAAGACGTAGCCCAAATACAGGCCGGTGAGTATGAAGCCCGGCAGGAAGGCGCCCAGGTAGAGGTCACCGACGCTACGGCCGAGCTGGTCGGCGATGACGATCAGCACCAGCGAAGGCGGAATGATCTGCGCGAGCGTGCCGGAGGCGGCAATGACGCCGGTGGCGACCCGCCGGTCGTAGCCGTAGCGCAACATGATCGGCAGGGAAATCAGTCCCATGGAAATGACCGAGGCGGCCACCACACCGGTGGTGGCCGCCAGCATGGCGCCGACCAGGACCACGGCATAGGCGAGGCCGCCGCGGATGGGGCCGAACAGTTGCCCGATGGTGTCGAGCAGATCCTCGGCCATGCCGGAGCGTTCCAGGATCAGCCCCATGAAGGTGAAGAAGGGGATGGCGAGCAGGGTTTCGTTTTTCAGAATGCCGAAGATGCGCAGCGGCAGGGCATGCATGAGCGCGGCCGGCAGCAGGCCGAGTTCGACGCCCAGATAGCCGAAGAACAGGCCGCAGGCGGCCAGTGAGAAGGCGACCGAATAGCCCATCAGCAGAAAAAAGACCAGTCCGGCGAACATTACCGGGGCCATGTTGGTCTGGAGGAACTCGATCATTTCCGCTTCCCTTCCCTGATGTCGCCATCGGCCATGTTTACCGCCGCCTCCACGCCATCAATGACCTCGGAGGAGACCTGGTGCTTTCTGACTTCATCAGCCAGTTCTTCCTCGGCCGTCCTGGTGTGTCCCGGATGGGACGGATCCTCGCAGAGCCCCATGAGGAAGCCGATGCGCTTGATCAGTTCGGAAATCCCCTGCAACCCCAATAGGGCGAAGCCCAGCGGCACCAGTGCGAATACCGGCCAGCGCACCAGGCCACCGGCGTTTTCCGACATCTCGTGGTGGACATAGGCGTTCGTCACCAGCGGCCAGACTTCGATGATGACGGCGAAGACAAACGGCATGAGAAAGAACAGGATGCCGAAAATCTCCACCTTGGTCTGCGTGCGCTTGGAAAAATGACTGAGGACAACGTCAATCTTGACGTGGCCCTGGCGCAGCAGCGTATAGCCCGCACCAAGCAGGAAGACGCCAGCGAACAGATACCACTGGATTTCAAGAAAGGCGTTCGAGCTCATGTTGAAGACCTTGCGCACGATGGCGTTGATCGACGAAATGAGCACGGCGGCCAGTACCAGCCAGATGATGGTTTCGCCGATGCGCTCGCTGAGGGCATCGATCAGCTTGGATATTTTGAGCAGAAAATTCATGGAATCCCCCGTTCTGGATGCGGCTAGCACCGTACGCTGCCACAGCCATCGGTTTTGGGCTGAAACAAAACGGCAAGATTAATCTGGAACGCCCTGCAATTCCAGTCATTTACCTGCCGGCTGGCACAAAATGCCGGTAAACCCTAACATGCGTCCTTCGTGCATCAGTCCGCGCTTATTCCATGAACGCCACCCGCCTGTGTTTCGTCCGCCATGGCGAAACCGCCTGGAATGCCGAGCGGCGTATCCAGGGGCAGCTCGATGAGCCGCTGTCGGCAGTCGGCCACGCCCAGGCGCGCGCGGTTGCCAATGGGCTTTCAAGAGAGCCCATTGCCTTCATCTATGCAAGCGACCTGTCGCGCGCGCTGCATACTGCCGAAGCAGCGGCGCATCTGCTCAAGTTGCCGATCCGCCGCTGCGCCGCGCTGCGCGAGCGGCACTACGGCGTCTTCCAGGGGCTGACTTATGCAGAGATGCGCGAGCGCTACCCGCAGGCGTACGCGCGCTTCCTCGCGCGCGAAGCGGATTTCGCCCTGCCGGGCGGCGGCGAGAGCCTGCGCCAGTTTTCCGCACGGGTAATCCGGGGTGTCGATGATATCGTCGCGGCGCATCCCGGCGGACAGGTGCTGCTCTTCACGCATGGCGGCGTGCTCGACATCCTGCATCGCCGTGCCAGCAGCAAGCCGCTGTCCGCGCCGCGCGATTTCGAGATTCCCAATGCCGGCCTCAACTGGTTCGAGGTTGCTGACGATGAATGGTCCATCCTCTCCTGGGCCGAGCGCGGCCACCTCGCCGAGGCGCTCGACGAACTGTGAGTGAAGCGCCCGCACCGGAGGATGCCTCCACGCGTCTGCTGCGCGTGACGACCCTGCTGGTGCAGGAAACCCATGCGGGCCGGCACGCCGCCGCCACGCTGGAAAGCCGTCTGGAGCGCGACCTGGGGCTGGATTCCCTGGCGCGCGTCGAATTGCTGCTGCGCATCGGCCGGGAATTTGGCGCGCCGCTGCCGGATGCCGCGCTGGGCGAGGCGGAAACGCCGCGCGACCTGCTGCACTTCTTGACCTCTTCTGCCGTTGGCACACTTGTCCCTGCGCCCGCCCTGGCGCCGCAAGCGACTCCTGCATTGCCACATGGGGCCGCCATCCCCGTGCCCGAGTCCGCCGCCACGCTCAACGAGGTGCTGGAATGGCACGCTGCACGCACGCCCGGGCGCACGCATGTCCTGCTCTACGGCGAGGGCGAACAGGCCGAGGCGCTCACGTATGTCGACCTGCTCGACCATGCACGGCGCATCGGCGCCGGCCTGGTTGCGCGCGGCCTCGCGCCGCAGCAGGCGGTGGCCCTCATGCTGCCGACGGGACAGGATTATCTCGCCTGCTTCTTCGGCATCCTGCTGGCGGGCGGCATCCCCGTGCCGATCTATCCGCCGGCGCGGCTGGCGCAGATCGAGGATCACCTCAAGCGCCACGCGCGCATCCTCGACAACGCCCAGGCCGTCTTCATCATCACCGTGCCGCAGGCGAAGACCGTGGCCGCCCTGCTGCGCGCGCGGGTGCCGAGCCTCGCCGAGATCGTCACGCCGGCAGAGATCGCCGCCGAGCCGGCGCCGCTCCTCTATCGCGCCAGGGCGGAGGACATCGCCTTCCTGCAATACACCTCGGGCAGCACCGGCGACCCGAAGGGCGTCGTCCTCACCCATGCCAACCTGCTCGCCAACCTGCGTGCCATGGGGCCGGCTTTCAAGGTGAGCAGTGAGGACGTCTTCGTCTCCTGGCTGCCGCTGTACCACGACATGGGCCTCATCGGCGCCTGGTTCGGTTCGCTGTATTTCGCCATGCCGCTGGTGCTGATGTCGCCGCTGGCCTTCCTCGCCCGCCCGGCGCGCTGGCTGCAGGCGATCTCGCGCCACCGCGGTACGCTGACGGCGGCACCCAACTTCGCTTACGAGCTGTGCGCGAAGAAGCTCGACGATGCGGACCTGGCCGGACTCGACCTGTACTCGCTGCGCCTGGCCTTGAACGGCGCCGAGCCGGTGAGCCCGACGACGCTGGAGGCCTTCATCGAGCGCTTCGTGCCCTGCGGTTTGCAGCCGGAGGCGATTACACCGGTGTACGGCCTGGCCGAATGCTCGGTCGGCCTGGCCTTTCCGCCGCTGCAGCGCGGCCCGCGCATCGACACCATCCGTCGCGACGATTTCGTGCGCGGCGCGCGCGCCGTGCCGGCCGACGAGAGCGCAGCCGATGTCATGCGGCTGCCCGCCTGCGGGCGTGCCCTGCCCGGGCACGAAATCCGCATTGTCGATGACGCCGGCAACGAACTGGCCGATCGCCGCGTTGGCTGCCTGCAGTTCCGCGGCCCCTCGGCAACGCGCGGCTACTTCCGCAATGCCGAGGCGACACAGCGCCTTTTCCGCGACGGCTGGCTCGATTCGGGCGACTACGCCTACATGGTGGAAGGGGAAATCTATCTCACCGGCCGCGTCAAGGATCTGATCATCCGCGGCGGCCGCAATCTCTATCCCTACGAACTGGAGGAGGCGGTGGGCGGTATTCCCGGCATCCGCAAGGGCTGCGTCGCCGTCTTCGCCAGCCTGGACCCGGCCCATGCCACCGAGCGTCTGGTGGTGATGGCGGAAACGCGTGAGTCCGGCGAGGCGGCGCGCGAGGCCCTGCGGCAGAAGATCAACGAGGCGGCCATCGAGGTCATCGGCCTGCCGGTCGACGAGATCGTTCTGGTGCCGCCGCACAGTGTGTTGAAAACCTCCAGCGGCAAGATCCGCCGCGCCGCCTCGCGCGAGGTGTTCGAGCGGGGCACGGTGGGCCGCCGGCCGCTGCCGGCTTGGCTGCAGATGATGAAGCTGGCCAAGTTGACCCTGGCCGCCGTGTCGCAGCGACTGACTTTTGCCCTGCGGCAGGGCGGCGGCTGGCTATATGCCGCCTGGTGCTGGGGCCTGTTCGTCCTGTTCGTCCTGCCCGTGGCGGCGCTGGTGGCGCTGCTACAGCGGCCCGCCGCAGGCCGGCGGCTGGCGCATGGCGTCGCACGCCTGTTCCTGCTGCTGACGGCGATGCGCGTGCGCACGCAGGGGACGGAGCGCCTGCCGTCCGCACCCCACATGCTGCTGGTTAACCACACCAGCTATTTCGACGTCATCGCCCTCTATGCCGCGCTGCCGCCGGATCGGGCCTACGCCTTCGTCGCCAAGCGCGAACTCGTCCGCCAGCCCTTCCTGCATGCCTGCCTGCGCGGGCTGGGGACAATTTTTGTCGAGCGCTATGCGGCTGCGAAGAGCGCCGAAGACCTCGGTGAGGCCATCGCCAGACTGGCGCAGGGCGGCAGCCTGGTGGTCTTCCCCGAGGGCACGTTCTCGCGCGAGGCGGGCCTGAAACCCTACCGCATGGGTGCTTTCGTTGCCGCGGCGCGCGCTGGTGTGCCGGTCGCCGTGGGTGGGCTGCGCGGCATCCGCGCCATCCTGCGCGACCGCACCTGGCGACCGCGCCATGGACAGCCGCAATTCGAGGTCGGCGCCGTGCTGCGCGCCGAAGGCACGGACTGGGCGGCGGCCGTGCACCTGCGCGACGTCGTGCGCGCGGAGATGCTGCGTCTTTCCGGTGAGCACGATCTGGGGGGTTATTTGCCCGAATTACCACCGCAATAGCCCCCCCGCTCCGTGATAAAATCCTGCCTTTCTTCAACCAGTTAAACAATCCGAATGTTTTAGTTCCGGCATAACGCGCTATGCGCATTAGCCTTCACTGAAACATTTGAATGTTTTAGTTCCGGCATAACGCGCTATGCGCATTAGCCTTCACTGAAACATTTTTTAAAGAGCCAAAAAATGTTTTCCAAGAAAATTTCCCTGGCGCAGGCCGATGCCGAGTTGTGGACCGCGATCGAAGCCGAGAACCGCCGTCAGGAAGAGCACATCGAACTGATCGCTTCCGAGAACTACGTCAGCCAGGCCGTGCTCGAGGCGCAGGGCACGCAGCTCACCAACAAGTACGCCGAAGGCTATCCCGGCAAGCGCTATTACGGCGGCTGCGAGTTCGTCGATGTCGCCGAGCAACTGGCCATCGACCGCGCCAAAAAGCTCTTCGGCGCCGACTGCGCCAACGTGCAGCCGAACTCCGGTTCGCAGGCCAACCAGGCGGTGTTCTTCGCCTTCCTCAAGCCGGGCGATACCATCCTCGGCATGAACCTGTCGATGGGTGGCCACCTCACCCACGGCATGCCGCTCAACATCAGCGGCAAGTGGTTCAACATCGTGCCCTATGGCCTGGATGAAAAAGAAGAGATCGATTACGACGCGATGGAGCAGCTGGCACATGAACACAAGCCCAAGCTCATCATCGCCGGTG
>JADFDU010000018.1 GCA_018262775.1 Rhodocyclaceae bacterium | reverse complement strand
TCAGGCGCAAAGGAATCGAGTACAGTTTGCAGCGATGGACTCCAAATCAGACTGCTACTGAAATAGGGATCACGTCGCTGTATTCCGAAATTGGGTTCTCGTCGAGAAGCCGAAATATGGAGGAAATTCTTTTCCAAAGGCAATAGGCTTGCAGCCCACTACGCTCGGAGCAGTACTTGCGTTACGTACTACTCTCGCAAGGTCAATTCTTTTCTACAGTCTTTGGATTTTGTTCCGGAAGTCAGGGATGGGCAAGGCAACATACGCCCCCCCTCGGAGTTCAAAGAGCTCAAATTCTCCACGCCACAGGAAGCGCATGGAGTTTTTCTGCTGCTTAATAGCAGCACCTTCCGATGGTTCTTAGATGTGGTTTCAGATGGAAGTCACCTTAACAAGCGAGAAATTGACAATTTCCCGTTTGATCCAAAGGGCTTCTCAAGTCATTTTTCGGAGTTGGCTGATCTGGCAACATCGGTGTCGCAAAATTTGCGCCGTACCTCATTTCATCGAACGATGCGCTACAAGCACGACACTCTTACTGTCCAGTGTATCGTCCCTAAGAACTCCAAGAAATTGATTGATGAGTTTGATGTTGAATTCGGGAAATATGTAGGTCTTGGCGAAGACGAAATAGATTTCCTTATCAACTACGACATCAAGTACCGCATGGGCGGGGCCGACGAGGAAGAATGAAGCCCGCGCCCGTCACCGTGCCACTCCTCTGCGCCCAGCGTGTCGGCCATGAAATCGCCACGCGAATAGTCGGCGCTGGCGAGACGGCGCTGCTGGCGGAACCGCTGCTCGGCCTTATCGCCTCCCGCGAATGCCCCGGCCACGTCTTGCTCGAAACCCTCGATCGCGTGCCGGAATGGGTCAAGGCCGGCCGGGTCGTCGTCAGCGGTTTTCACTCGCCGCTGGAACAACAGGTGCTGCGCTCGGTACTCCGCCGCAAGGGCCGCGTGGTCAAGGTGCTGGCGCGCGGCATGACAGACTACCGCCCCGCCCCCGACGAACGCGAACCGCTGGCCGCCGGCCGCATGCTGGTCATCACCGCCTGCCCGCCTGAAGTGCGCCGCACCACCCGCGAAACCGCGCTGGCCCGCAATCGGCTGGTGCTTGACCTTGCTACGGAGATCGTTGTCCCCCATGTCGCGGCCGGCAGTCCGCTTGCGGCGTTGCTGGAAAAGTCGGCGCTGGCTGGACGGTGATAGCAAGCGAACTAGAGCAAACATGACATCGCCTCTCTCGATCATTCTCGCGCGCGGATACTTCCCCAAGGAGTTGCCTCCGCCATTCAACACGAAGTCGTTCGGCGCATTCGCCGATATGGCGCCGGCGGTGCTACATCTGGACATCACCAAGAAGGGAAGCAAGTCCAACCTGACAACATTGCCGGCGATCCATAACCAGGCACGGTCTGGAACCCTGCGGAGAAAACTGACCATACCCAATCCGGTCAGCCAGTATCAGATTGCACGCGCTGTCGCCGAGGGATGGGGCACCCTGAAATCCGCGTGCGCGGTGTCGCCGATTTCGCTGACCACGCCGCGATACCTGAAGCATGGCCTCCGCGCCATCAACCCACGCCGCGCGTTCGATGCAATTCCTGTGGCGCGGGCGCGCTCCCGAGTCGCGTCCCGTTACTTGCTCACCACTGATCTGAGCCAGTTCTATCCGAGCATTTACACGCATTCGATTCCTTGGGCACTGCATACCAAGAGCGTAGCAAAAGCCAGGCAGAACGACTACACCCTGCTTGGAAATGTCTTGGACTTGGCGACACGGAACGGCCAGGACAAGCAGACAGTCGGCATCCCCATCGGGCCGGATACGTCGCTCGTCATCGCCGAGGCCATTCTTTCATCCGTGGATGCCAAGCTCGGCGGGGCGATCACGAAACGAGGATTCCGCTACATCGACGATATTGGCTGCGGCTTTCGGACGATTGCCGAGGCGGAAGAAACTTTGGGCCAGTTGCAGCATTTGATCGGCGACCTTCAGCTTCAATTGAACCCGAGGAAGACCCGGATCACTGAACTCCCTTCGGAGCTTGAGGCGTCTTGGGTTACGCACCTCCGTTTATTTGCCTTCCGTGCATTGTCTGCCAGCACCCAGCAAACCGATCTGCTGAGCTATTTTGGGAGGGCTTTCGAGCTGGCCGCGAGTAACAGGGAAGAGGCCATTCTCCATTACTCGGTTCGCCGCATGCGGTCGGTGAATATTTCCGATAAGAACTGGGCGCTCTACGAAAGCTTGTTGCTTCAGTGCCTGTCCGTTGAGCCTGGAACAGCGCCGGCAGTGATTGGCGAGCTATACAAATATCACCTGCGCATGCCGCTTGATTTGTCCCGAATCGCCGAATCCTTGCAGCAACTGATCGAGCATCACGCGCCATTGCATCACGGCAGCGAAGTGGTCTGGGGGCTTTGGGGTGCGATCTGCCTTGACTGCAAACTTGACGCCAAGACCGTGGAGCAGTCCCTGCTGGCGTCCGACCCCTGCGTAGCGCTCTGCGCCTTGCACGCGAGAGCCAAGGGGCTGATCGCCGGGGTGGTGGATGTTTCTGCCCTTGAGGCGCTGATGCATGAGGGGGAGCTGGTCGACGGGCAATGGCTTCTTGCCTATGAGGCCAACGTGAAGGGCTGGCTTCCCAACAAGGGCGGGAAGGATTTTGTGACCGCCCACAAGTATTTCGGGCCGATGAAGGCGGCGGGCGTTTCTTTTTACGACGAGGCCGCGACGGTTCCGGTAACCGTCAAGCCCGCCGTCGTTCAGGACTACGGCGACGCCGACGATGACTTTGATCTGGAGTACTTGCTTGGTGACGTTTCTGGTTAGCCGTCAGAACGCTAACGACAGAAGACGACATCAGCGATATTGCAGGAACGGTCGGCTTTTCTAGGCAGTACCGGTCGCTCAATTGCGACGTTCATGCGCGCATCCACCGTCTCTTCCTGGCCGAAAGCACGCATCGTCCAGATTTACCGCCGTATTCCAGCGGCTGACTTTCACTGGCAGATCAACTCCGTTCGACACGAATCCGCTTGTCGGTATTACGCCTGAGCGGTTTCGTCGCCCGGTTCGCGGAACTGCAGGGCGTGCAGCCTGGCATAGTGGCCGTTGCGGGCGAGCAATTCGGCGTGGCTGCCGCGCTCGACGATGCGGCCCTGGTCCATGACCATGATGGTGTCGGCCTTCTCGATGGTGGACAGGCGATGGGCGATGACCAGCGTGGTGCGCCCGCGCATGACGCGGTCGAGGGCGGCCTGGATGTGGCGCTCGGACTCGGTGTCGAGCGCCGAGGTGGCTTCGTCGAGGATGAGGATCGGCGCGTCCTTCAGCAGCGCGCGGGCGATGGCCAGGCGCTGCCGCTGGCCGCCGGAGAGCAGCACGCCGTTCTCGCCGACGAGGGTGTCGAAGCCTTGCGGCAGCCGGTCGATGAATTCGCGCGCGAAGGCGGCTTCGGCAGCACGCTCGATATCCGAACGCGGCGCGCCGGCGAGGTCGCCGTAGGCGATGTTGTTGGCCACGGTGTCGTTGAACAGCGTCACCTGCTGGGTGACGACGGCGACGTGGCGGCGCAGGTTGCGCAGGGTGTACTGCTCGACGTCGGTGCCGTCGATGAGGATCTGCCCGGCCTCGTGATGATAGAAGCGCGGGATGAGGTTGGCGAGCGTGGACTTGCCGCTGCCCGAGCGGCCGACCAGCGCCACCATCTGCCCCGGCTCGATGGTGAAACCGATGCCGTCGAGGACGGGCCGCTCGCCGCCCGGATAGCGGAAGGTGAGGTCGCGCACCTCGAGCCGGCCGCTGACGCGCTCGCGGCTGACCGTGCCGGTGTCGGTCTCCGGCGGCGTGTCGAGCTGCTCGAAGATGCTCTCGGCCGCCGCCACGCCCTTCTGGATGGTCGAGCTGACCTCTGAGAGCTGGCGGATCGGCTTGGGCAGCAGGCCGGCGGCGGTAATGTAGGCGACCAGTTCGCCGGGCGAGGCCTCGCCGCGCAGCCACAGCACGAGGAAGAACAGCACGCCCATGGCGCTGAAGATCAGCAGCTGGAGCGTGGGCGTGTAGACCGCGCCGGTGCGCACCATGCGCAGGTGCTTGTTCATGTTGTTGCTGCTCGCCTCGCCGAAGCGGCGCTGTTCGTAGGGTTCGCCGCCGAAGCTGCGCACGACGCGGTGGCCCTGGATGGTCTCGGAGGCGACATGGGTGACGTCGCCCATCGCCACCTGGATCTTCTTCGCCTGCTTGCGGAACTTGCGGCTGGCGCTCACCACCAGCAGCGCGATGAACGGCAACAGGGCCACCATCACCAGCGTCAGGCGCCAGTTCATCCACAGCAGGTAGGCGAAGAGGAAGGTCACCGTCAGCCCCTCGCGGATGACGACCTTGATGGCGTCGGTGGCCGCGCCCGTCACCATGGTGACGTTGAAGGTGATGCGCGAGATGAGGTGGCCGGAGTTGTGCATGTCGAAATAGCGGTCCGGCAGCGTCAGCAGGCTGTTGAACAGCGCCACGCGCAGGTCGTGCACCACGCCCATCGAAACGCGGGCGAGGAAGTAGTTGCCGAGGTAGGAGCCGACGCCCTGCCAGGCGGCGATGAGGACGATGAGCAGCGGCACGGCATGCATCATCGGCAGGCCGCCGAGGCTCGCCCCTGCCGGATCGATGAGGCCGTCGACGAAGTACTTCAGCACCGAGGCCAGCATCGGCTGCGACGAGGCGAAGACGACGAAGCCGAGGATGCTCACCGTGAACCAGCCGACGTACGGCCTGACATAGCCCAGCAGGCGGAAGTACAGGCTCAAACCGGAAGGGGCGTGCGCTTCAGAAGGTGGCATGGGGCGGTTGCATAGGTTGCATAAGGCGCCGCACGGCGGAAAGTATGGCGGAAGTTTAGCACGGGCGAATAGTCGTTCCCGGCTGGTAAAATGCCGCCAGACTTGCACAACAGCCGCCCCGCCGACGGTACGCGCCTTTGCATCCCTTGCAGACCCTGGAACACGACGACTACCTCGCCCTGCGCGCCGGGGCCCAGGTGCTGGAGCGCGACCGCCACGGCGACAAGGTGCTGCAACTAACCGACGGCAGCTACCTCAAGCTGTTTCGCCGCAAGCGCCTGCTTTCCTCTACCGCCTGGTATCCCTACGCACAACGCTTTGCCGACAATGCGCAGGTGCTGGCCGAACGGAATATTCCCTGCCCCTACGTGATCGGTCTCTACCGCATTCCAGGCGCGCGCCGCGATGCCGTGCATTACCATCCGCTGGCAGGCAGAACGCTGCGCGAGTTGATTCGTGCAGACGCGGATATCATGGGCACCGCGGGCATGCGCGAGCAGCTCGGCCGCTTCGTCGCCGGCCTGCATGAGGCCGGCATCTACTTCCGCTCGCTGCATCTGGGCAACATCGTGCTGACGCCGGAAGGAGAACTGGGGTTGATCGACATCGCCGACCTGCGCGCAGGACGGCGTCCGCTACCGCCGCATCGCCGGCGGCGCAACCTGCAGCATCTGCTGCGCGACGAAGCGGACCGCGCCTGGCTGCATGCCGGGGGCGACCCGGCATTCGACGCCGCCTACCAGCGGCGGGCCCTGGAGCGCGCGCAGCAATGAAGCCGAACGCGGCCGATTTTCGCGCCGACATCAACGGCCTGCGCGCCGTCGCCGTACTCGCCGTCGTGTTGTTCCATTTTGGCGTGGCCGGCTTTTCCGGCGGCTTCGTCGGCGTGGATGTATTCTTCGTCATCTCCGGCTACCTGATGACGCGCATCATCCTCGGGCCGCTCGCCGAGGGCCGCTTCTCGGTGCTGCGCTTTTACCTGGCGCGGGCGCGCCGCATCTTCCCCGCCATCGCCGTACTGTGCGTACTGATGTTGGTCTACGGCTGGTACACGCTCTCGCCAATCGACTACAAGATGCTGAGCAAGCACGCCGGCGCCAGCCTGGTGTTCCTCTCCAATCAGGTGTACTGGAAGGAGTCGGGCTACTTCGACGCGGATGCGCACGAGAAGTGGCTGCTGCACACCTGGTCGCTGTCCGTCGAGTGGCAGTTCTACCTGCTCTACCCGCTGCTGATCCTCGCCGCGGCGCGCCTCTTCAGGCGGCAGGCGGGCATGGCCGGTTTCCTTTGGGCAGTCTTCTTCGCCTCGCTCGCATGGTCGGGCTGGCTGGCCTTCGCCAATCCGTCGAAGGCCTTCTTCCTGCTGCCGACGCGCGCCTGGGAAATGCTCGCCGGTGGCCTGATCTATCAGCATCAGAACGCCTGCGCGCGCATCACGCAGGGTCGGCGCTGGATCGAAGGGCTCGGCATTCTCGTCATCGTGCTGTCCAGCATGCTGTTCAGCCCAGACAGCGCCTGGCCTGGCCTCAATGCACTGTTTCCGGTCGTCGGCACGATGTTCGTCCTCGCCAACGGCGCCAGCAATGCCTCATTTCTCGGCAATGCCGCCCTGCAGGGCATCGGGCGCTGGTCGTACTCGATCTACCTGTGGCACTGGCCCATCGTCGTGTGGCTCTCCCAAAGTCAGTCCCGGCGGGACGGCGTCTGGATCGCCGCCGGCATGGCAGCTTCGATTGCCCTGGGCTGGCTCTCCTTCCGCCTCGTGGAGAACCCGGCGCGCAGCCTCGTCAGCCGCCTGAAACTCGTGCCGGCCCTGGCCATTTGCGCGGCGATGGTGCTGCTGCCGTTCGCCGTGGCAGCAGCCTTTCACTTCAATAACGACCGGCTGATGACGCTGCGCTTCAAGGACCATCCGCGCCTGGCCGACGTCAAAGCGCTGGAGATTTTTCAGGCGCGCTATTTCACCGAACTCTATAGGCCACTCTACCGCGAGGGCACCTGCTTCCTGACACCAGAGAAGTCGTACGACTCATTCGCCCCGGAATGCACCGGCCGGCAGGGCGGTATCGTCCTCTGGGGCGATTCCCATGCAGCGCATCTGTGGCCGGGACTGAAGGCGGCGGCGGAAGCGGGCAGTGCGACGCAATGGACGGCTTCGGGCTGCCCGCCCCTGTTGGGCGAGGCGTTCACAAAGCGTCCCCATTGCCGCGCCATCAACGACTGGGTGCTGGGCAGGGTGATGGAGATGCGTCCGAAAGTCATTCTCCTGGCCGCCGCCTGGATCAAGCACGATGAGGCAACCATCCGCCGCGGCCTGGCGCAGACCCTGGCGCGGCTCCATGCCGACCCGGCCTGGCACCCGCGCATCGTGCTGGTCGGCAGCGTACCGGCCTGGCGCAGGCCGCTGCCGCGGCTGCTGGCCAGCGATTTTCTTGCCGGCTACGAACAGATGCGCTCGCACAAGGATCTGGACCCGGACATGTACCACCGCGACGCCCTCATTCGGGAACTGGCCGGCACGCAGGCGGAGTTCTTCTCGCCGATCTCGGCCGTCTGCAACGATGAGGGCTGCCTGCGCTATTTAGAGAAGGATGGCGCCCGCCTCCCCTTTGCTTTCGACTACGGTCACATGATCGAGGAGAGCTCGGTGCTGGTCGTATCGGCGCTGTTCCGGCAATTACAGGCGGAAAAACCATGAGTGTTCGCCTGCTGTACGTTTCCAAGGGCGAAGCGGCCTCGTCGACGCGCTATCGCGCCCTGCAGTTCTTTCCGCTGTGGCGCGAGGCCGGCTTCGAGCCCGCGCACGTCACGGCTTCCGGCGGCATCAAAGCCACGTTCGATATGCTGAGGCAAGCGTCCCGCGCCGACGTCGTGATTGTGCTGCGCAAGACTTTCCCGGCGCTGCTCTTGTGGCTACTGCGGCGGGCATCGCGCCGGCTGGTATTCGACTTCGATGACGCCATCTTCTGCAATACGGATGGCACACCTTCGCGCACGCGCATGACGCGCTTCGCCGCCATGGCGCGTGGCTGCGACCATGTCCTCGCCGGCAACGCTTTTCTCGCCGATCATGCCGCCGCATTCAACCCAGCGGTAACGCTGATTCCGACCTGCATCGATGCCGCGCGCTACTGTGTCGAGGCAAACAAGCCAACCGACACTGTAGACCTGGTATGGATCGGCAGCCATTCGACGCGGAAATATCTGGCGGAGGCAATGCCGTGGCTGAAGGCGGCGGCGGAAACAGTACCTGAGCTGCGCCTGAAGATTGTCGCCGATTTCGATCTGCCCGACTGCGGCGTGGCGACGCTGCCCGTCGCCTGGCGCGCCGAAACGGAAGCGCGCGAGCTGGCCGCGTCGCACATCGGCATCGCGCCAATGCGCGACGACGATTGGAGCCGCGGCAAATGCGCCCTCAAGGTGCTGCAGTACATGGCGGCCGGCCTGCCGGTCGTCTCTTCGAAGACCGGCGCCAATGCCGAGGCGATTCGCGAGGGGGAAGACGGCTATCGGGTGTCGTCGCCCGGGGAATGGGCGGCGCGCATCGAAACGCTGGCGGGTGATGCCGACCTGCGCCGGCGCATGGGCGAGGCGGGACGCCGTCGCGTGGCGGCTGACTATTCCATTGAGCCGGTCTTCGCCCGACTGCGCCCGCTCATCGAAGGGCTGGCCTGAGCGGACGCCGGCACGGCGATGACCACCGCGTCACCGGCCTTGTTGGCGAACCGCTGCACGACCTGCAGCCGGTTCTCCGCCAGCCACTTCTCCACGTCGGCATCCTTGCGCGGCACTTCGATGGCGATGCTGTCGAGCCGCTTCTCCGCCAGCGCCTGAACCAGGGCCGAACGGTCGAGGATAAGCGGCTCGGACAGACGCCATCCCGCGTAATAGGCGATGCGCGCATTGTCGACGCCGACGCGCGAGGCGCTGGCGTTGTGTGCGGCGAGCCAGGCGCCGGCCTCGACGATGTGCGTCTTGCGCGGGGAAAGCGAGACCACGTTCGCCGCCATGGTCAGCAGCGCCAGCGCCAGCATCACCGCCTTCCAGCGCGGGAAACGCTGCATGAGGAGCGCCAGGCCGCCCGCCGCCAGCGGTACCGCCAGCAGGTTGAGAAAGCTGACATAACGTCCGACGAGGAAAAACTGGTGGATGACGAAGGCGGCCAGCACCAACACATAGGCGAGGAAGGCCCAGGGCAGCGGCTGCCAGCGTGCGAGCCAGTCCCGCCCTGGCCTGGCGGCAACCTGCATCAGCAGTGGCACGACAAACACGCCGGTCATCTTGAGAAACTTCATCGGAATGATCGTGAGCAGACCGAAGAAGAGGACATAGCCGGCTTCTTCGCGCGAATACTTGTACTTGAATACCAGCTCCGACATCCTGTTCGCCGCTTCCTGCAGAATCGTCCAATTGCGCAGAGGGTTGGCCGCATCGAGGTAATAGTCCACCCGGTGCGGCATTGCCAGCAGGCCGCTGCCGAAGAGCAACAGCGCCAGCGCCGCGCCCGCCAGCGAGAGGCAACCGATTT
The DNA here is from genome assembly GCA_018262775.1 of Rhodocyclaceae bacterium. Lineage (GTDB taxonomy): Bacteria > Pseudomonadota > Gammaproteobacteria > Burkholderiales > Rhodocyclaceae > Desulfobacillus. Next base: position 34,435 of record JADFDU010000018.1, on the reverse strand, counting down.
CGAGAACGCGCCGCACCCGCAGGCCGGACGGCGCAGCAAATGCCTGCCACAACATCAGCGCCGGAAAGAACGCCACCGCTTCCAGGCGAAAAAGTGCCGCGACTGCCAGGGCAATCTGGCAAGCGACGGCCTCGCGCCAGCGGGATGATTCCGCCCAGCGCATCGCCAGCCAGAAAGCCAGCACACTGAAGAACCAGAAGCCGTATTCGCGCAGGATTTCGTTGCGGTACTGGTTGTAGGCCGGCATGGCGAGCACGACGAGGCAGGCCAGCCAGGCGGCCTCGGGCAGGCGGCGGCGGGTGATGCCGGTCAGCAGTGCGCAGGTACCCGCCAGGAAGAGCGCATTGAGCATCTGCGCCGTGGTCTCCGGGCTGACTTTCGTGACGAAAGACAGCGCCGCGATCAGCATGGACAGGAAGGACCATTCACCAGTCTTCAATCCGGCCAACCAGCCGCCTTCAAGGAACGCCCGCGCTGTCTCCAGATAGTAGATGCCGTCGCGATTGACGAGATGGCCTTGCACCGCCACGAATGAAAGCAGCAGGCTGCCGAGGAAGGCCGCGCGCACGGGGCCGAGCGCCTGTGCCCACGCCGTCCACGCCACCCATCGCGCCTTCACCTTCATGGTGCCTGCCTCCCGGATTGCACTGCTTTCGCCCTCCCCTCTGTCGCTGCCTGGGTAAAAACCTGCACGGTCGCTTTTACGTGTGCCCCCGGCGGCCAGCGAAACACTTCGCGCAAGGGCGGTCCGTCGGCGCCGAACAGCCTGGGAAAGGTCCCGGGCGACTCCACCGCCAGCAGCACCGGTGCTTCGCTGCTGACCAGGCGCAGGGCCTCATTCTCCGTGATCCAGGTGTGGAACGTGCCCAGTTCCAGTTGCAGCGTGACTGGCGTATCCAGATGGTAAATTTGCTTCACGTCGAGGCCGCTTGCGATCAGCGCGTGGGCGGCCCGTTGCGCCATGACGGTATAGCGCACTTCCGCATCTTGCGCCTCGGCCTTGAGATGGTAAGCCCACCAGGACACGCCTAGGAAGAGGAAAGTCAGTCCCGCCAGCACGGCGCCCATCAGACGCCCGCCGATCCTCTGCGTCAATCGCGCCATCTCGCGCCCGGCCAGCAGCGCCGCCGCCGGCCATAGTGGCAAGAGCAGGTCACCGCGATGGTGCGAGGCGAGGGAAAAGAGGATGATGCCGCCGACGATCCAGCAGAACAGGAAGCGCTCGAAGCGGCGTTCAACCGCGTCTGCTACAGGATGGCGAACCACCCGCCACAGTCCATAGCAGGTAAACAAGCTAAAGGGCAAAAAGCGCAGGATGAAATACAGCGTCGGCTTGGGCAGGTTCTGACCCGGGTAGCCGCCCTTGCCCATGCCGGTGGCTTGGCCGACGAGTTCCTGGAAGAACAGCTTGTCGACGAGCGGCTGGCCGGCGGAGAGGAGGGCCGGCACCAGCCAGCCCAGCACCAGCAGCAGGAAGAGCGCGATGCCAAGCCAATGGCTGCCGCGCAACGGCGCCGTGGCCGCATCGCTGCGGCGCTCCCAGAACCAGGCCAGCAGCCCCATGGCGGTGAGCGCCAGGCCGAGCGGCCCCTTGATCAGCGTCGCCGCGCCGGCAGCCAGCCAGAACGGCATCCAGCCGCCGCCCCGCGCCCAGGCGCGATGCGCGGCAAGCGCACCCAGGGCGACCGCCAGCGCAAAGAGAGCGTCCGTGCGCACCAGGGCGACATGCTTGGACATCATCGGTGCCAGCACCACGGCCAGCCCCGCCATCCCGCCCGCCAGCGTCCCGAAGGAAGTACCCTCGGGGTGCAGGCCGAAGCGCCGCCGCCCGACCTGGAAGACGAGCAAGGCCATCGCCAGCACAGCGAGCATGGAGGGCAGCGTAAGGGTCAGGCGGTTGATGCCGCCGACCTCGGCAAAGGCGGCGGTGATCCAGGTGTGCAGCGGCGGCTTGGACATGATGCGGCCGCGAACGTCCTGTTGCACCAGCCAGTGGCCCTGCCAGACCACGTCCATGACGTAGCCGACGTTGCGATCCTGCGCGTCGGCTTCGAGATTCGACGGGCCGCTCAGGCGCAGCGCATAGAACGCCAGCACCAGCACGGTGAACAGGGCGCTCCAGAAAAGCGGCCGCTTCCAGACGCTCCCCATCAGGGCGCCTTCGTCTGGCCGCCCTGCCTGCGCCAGCGCCACAGCAGGAAGGCGCCGAGCGTCAGCACGATGCCGGCGGCGAGCAACTTGCCGAGGCCCTCCGTCGCCCCCTCGTCGACCACGCCGCTGCCGATCAGCGCCGCGATCACGCCCTGCGGCAAATAGCCGATGAAGGTGCCGAGTACGAACACCCGCGCCCTCACTTTGCTCAGGGCCAGACCGCTGTTGATCATGACGCTGGTCAGCGGCAGCTGGCGGATCAGCACCACCGCCTTCACCGAAGAACGCACGCGGAAGGTCTTGCCGAAGAGGCGGTGATCGCCGAAGCGCCGCTCGAGCCAGCCGCGCCCGCCGTGGCGCACCGCCCAGAAGGTCAGGTAGGAGCCGATGACGGCGCCAACCTGCGCCAGCAGCAGGCCTTGCCAGAAGCCGAAGGCGAGTCCGCCGAGGACGTAGAAGATCAGCCGCGGCGTACCCAGCGCCACCAGACCTGTCACCAGGGCGATGTAGGTGGCCTCGGCCCAGAAATCGTCGCCGGCGAGGAAGGTGCGCAGCGTGTGGATATCGCGCGTGATCTGGCCGATCGGCGTGAAATAGAAGAGGCTGAAGACCGCCGCCGCGCCACCGAGAAGCAGCAGCAGGCGGCGCAGTTCCTTCGTAAAACCGGGCGCCACCGACGCCAGTTCGATGTCGTCCTCTGAATCTTCGGGAAACGCGCCGTCCTGTCCGGCGGCATCCCCGGCGGGTTGGCTCATGGTGCCGATCCCTTGCCGCCGCCTTCCAGGCGGTCGCCCGGCACGGCACGGGCAGCGAACCAGCGCACGCCGAAGCAGTCGCGGATGCCGCGCCAGAGCCGGTTGTGCACGCCGTACTTGGACACGCCACGCAGGCGCGGCCGGTGGTTCACCGGATATTCGGCGACGCGGTAGCCCTTCTGCCGCAACAAGGTAGGCATGAAGCGATGCAGGCCGTTGAACACCGGCAGATCGGCCACGCAGGGCGCGCGCACGACGCGCACGCCGCAGCCGCTGTCGCTGACGCGATCACCGGTGATCCAGTCACGGAAGCGGTTGGCGACGCGCGAAGAGAAGCGGCGAATGAAGTTGTCCTGGCGCTTGGCGCGCACGCCCGTGACGCAGTCGACGCCGAGGCGGCGCGCTGCGTCGAGCATGTGCGGCAGGTCGGCCGGATCGTTCTGGCCGTCGCCGTCCAGGGTGCCGATCCATTCTCCGCGTGCGGCGCCGAAGCCGCTCGCCACTGCCGCACTCTGGCCGAAATTGCGCCGGTGCCGCAGGCTGCGCACGACGCCATTTTCCAGAGTCTCCAAAGTCAGCCGCTGCAGTACGGCGACGCTGTCGTCGCTGCTGGCATCGTCGATGAAAATCACTTCGTAGCCTTCAGGCCGCCCCTGAAACGCGGCCTGGATCTCCCGCACCATGGGCTCGATGTTCTCCGCCTCGTTGTAGACGGGGATGACAATGGAAAAGAATGGGGGATTCTGCATGGCCTGCGGGGTAAAAAGGCGAATGATACCGTAAGCGCCCGTCCCTAAGCACCCGTCCCGCTCCGCTAGACTGCGGCGCGGTCCAGCCGCCCGCCGAAACGGCGGTAGTCTTCGGCTTGCGGCGTTTGCAGATGGCTCTTGAGCCAGGCGCCCACAACGAGCGGGAGCAGCCAGGGTTTCTGGCCGCGCATGCGCCGCCAGAAGCGCCTCAGGTTGCGGCGGAAGTGACGGCGGATGTCCGGCTCGGGAATCAGACCGGGGTGTTCAGCGAGGAATTTGCCGAAGGTATGGAATTGCGCGCCGAGCATGCGCACACGCCGGCGCAGGGTGTTGCCGGGGTGCTTGCGGTAGCTGGCCAGCACCTCCGGCACGCGCGCGATGGCATGGCGCGCCGACAGCCGCAGCCAGCAGTCGATGTCCTCCAGCGCCAGGTTGCGGTCGAAGCCGCCGACGGCAAGAAACGCCTCCCGCCGCAACGCTACGGTGGGATTGACGATGAAGTTGTCGCCGAGGAAGAAGATGCGCCAGGCCTCGCGGTCCGGCCCCGGCGCGGGGCGCTGAGGGCGCCGACTGCGCGTGATCGTCTGGCCATGCCGGTCGATGAAATCCGCATCGGCATGCACCAGCGCCAGGTCGGCGCAATCCCACTCGGCGATGGCCTGCTGGATGCGTTCGACCTTGTGCGGGTACAGCACGTCGTCCGAGCCCAGCAGATGCACCCATTCCCCGCGGCAGGCGGCAATGACGGCATTCGAGGTGGCGCTCACCCCCTGGTTCTCCTGCCGCTCCAGGACAATACGGCGGAAGCGTTCGCGGTGCGGTTCGAGAAAGCGCCAGGCGATGTCCAGCGTGCCGTCCGTCGAACCATCGTCGATCAGCACCAGCTCCAGCTCAGGGTAGGTCTGCGCGCACACTGAGGCCAGGCAGGCCTCGATGTAGGCGGCGTGGTTATAGGCGGGGATGGCGACACTGACGAGCGGGAGGGCTACCATCCCCCCATCCCCCTTCCCGAGGAAGGGGGTGACGGTGGTTCGCGGGCTACGCCCGCCTCATGTGAGTTGCTTCGCCACCCTTGCTCCCGCGGCGCTGGCGCAGGCTTCACTGCTTTTCCACCAGCATCAGGGTCTGCACCGAGACGAAAGGCTCGAGCAGGCGCGTCGGCATGTACCAGCGGCGGTAGCGTCCTTTCATGTGGCTGCCGACGGCGCAAACCGTCCAGCCGCACTCGCGCGCCGCCTCTTCCAGGCTGCCGCGCGTGAAGAAATGCAGGTGGGTGCGGTCCATGATACCGGCAGCTTCGTAACGGAATTCACCGCGGAACAGCAACGGCAGCGACACCTTGTAGTGGCGCACGTTGGGCACCGAGAGCAGCAGCTTGCAGCCCGGCACGCTGCGCGCATGCAGCAGGCGCAGGGCGGACCAGGGGTCGGCGAGGTGTTCAAGCACATCGGCGAGGATCAGCAGGTCGTAGTGTTGCCAGAGGATCTCCACCGCAGCCGATTCGAGGGAACCTGTCCACACCTGGCGCAATCGGCTTTCCGCGAGGCGCGCCGCCTCCAAGTTCAGCTCGACGCCGTCACAGGCTCCGACGATGCCCTCACGCAGCAGGTCGGTGCCGAATATGCCGGCGGCGCAACCGATGTCGAGCGCCGCGCCGAAGGGGCCGTGTGGCCGCAGGAAAGCCAGCAGTTCCGGCCGCTCGGCGGCGTAGTAGGCGGCGATCTCGCTGGAGTTCATAGCCAGGGCTGGTCACTTCGTGACCAGCACGTCCTCCATCACCAGGTACTGCAGGTCCGAACCGAAGAACATGTTCAGCGCGTCGGTCGGCGAGCAGATCATCGGCTCGCCGCGGCGGTTGAGCGAGGTGTTGAGCACCACACCGTTGCCGGTGAGCTTCTCCATCTCCAGCATCAGGTCGTAGTAGCGCGGATTGAACTCGCGGCGCAGCACCTGCGCGCGCGAGGTGCCGTCCTCGTGCACCACTTCCGGCACGCGTGCCTTCCACTCCGGCGCGACCGCGAAGGTGAAAGTCATGAACGGCGCGGGATGATCCGAGCCAAGCATCTGCGGCCCGACCGTGTCCAGCATCGACGGGCAAAACGGCCGCCAGCGCTCGCGGAACTTGATCTGCTCGTTGATGCGGTCGGCGACGCCGGGCACGCTCGGACAGCCAAGGATGGAGCGCCCGCCGAGCGCGCGCGGGCCGAACTCCATGCGCCCCTGGAACCAGGCCACCGGCTGGCCGTCGGCGAGCAGGCGCGCCACGCGCTGCGGCACGGCGTCGATCTTCTGCCACTGCGGTTTCGAGGGATGTTGCTCGCAGGCAGCGATGACCTCCTCGTTGCTGTAGGCCGGGCCGAGAAAGACGTGCTCCATCTTCTCCACCGGCACGCCACGCGCCACCGACACATAGGAAGCCGCGCCGATGGCCGTGCCGGAATCGCCCGAGGCCGGCTGCACGAAGAGTTCCTTCAGATCCGGGCGGGCGATGATGCGCTGGTTGAGCTTGACGTTGAGCGCGCCGCCACCGGCGAAGGCGAGACGGCCGGTCTCGCGCAGGATGTCGCCGAGATAGTGGTCGATCATCTGCAGGGCGATGTCCTCGAACAGCTTCTGCATGCTCGCCGCGTAGTGGATGTAGGGGTCGTCGGCGATGTCGCCCTGGCGGCGCGGGCCGAGCCAGTCGATCAGCTTCGGCGAGAAGAAGTAGCCCCTGCTTTTGCCATTTTCGGCCTCCTTGTAGCGGCGCAGGCCGATGACGTTGGCGTAGTCGGTGTTGATGACCAGTTCACCGTTCTCGAATTTCGCCAGACGCGAGAAATCGTATTTGTTCGGATCGCCGTAAGGCGCCATGCCCATGACCTTGTACTCACCGTCGAGCATCTCGAAGCCGAGGTATTCGGTGATCGCGCCGTAGAGGCCACCAAGCGAATCCGGGTCGTAGAACTCCTTGATCTTGTGGATACGCCCGTTCTCGCCGTAACCGAAGAAGGTCGTCGCGTACTCGCCCTTGCCGTCGATGCCGAGGATGGCCGTCTTTTCCGTGAAGCCCGAGCAGTGGTAGGCGCTGGAGGCGTGCGTCAGGTGGTGCTCGACCGGCACAAGATCCACCTTGCCCGAGTCGAAGCCGAGCTGCTTGAGGCACTCGAGGATGCGGCCGCGGTAGCGGCGGTAGCGGCGGTTGCCGTTGAAGAGCGCGTCGAGCGCGCGGTCCGGCGCGTACCAGTAGCGCCGCGCGTAATGCCAGCGCGCCGGTTCGGCGAGACTGATCGGCGCGAAGGGAATCGCCACCGCATCAACATCGTGTGGCTTGATGCCGGCGAAATCGAGGCAGAACTTCGCCGCCGCGAAAGGCATGCGGCCCTTGGCGTGCTTGTCGCGGATGAAGCGCTCTTCTTCCGCGGCGGCCACCAGCTTGCCGTCGATGTAGAGCGCTGCGGACGGATCGTGCGAGAGCGAGCCGGAGAGACCGAGGATGGTAAGTGCCATGTCAGGGCAAAAGCGCTCTCAACACAGAGGCCACAGAGATACAGAGGACACAGAGGCTTCTTTCGATCGTTTTTTTCCGTGATCTCTGTGTCTCTGTGGCCTCTGTGTCGAAAGTGGTTGATGTTCGGTTTTCATCTCATTCAGCCCAGGCCTCGAGGAAAGCCTGCCAGTGCGGCTGCTTGAGTTTTTCCAGTTCGCCGCGCACCACCGCAAGCTCGGCGGCATGCGCTTTCGCCGTCAGCGCACCGCGCATCTGCTGGAAGCGCAGATAAACGAGGAAGGTGTTGACGACATCGGTCTCGCAATAGTCGCGGATCTCGTCTATGCGCCCCTCCTGCCAGGCGCCCCACACGGCCGAGCCATCCATGCCGAGCTTGCCCGGCAGGCCCATCAGCTTCGCCAGGTCGTCGAGTGGCGCATTGGCGCGCGGCTGGTACATTGCCAGCAGGTCCATCAGGTCGAGATGGCGGTGATGGTAGCGGCTGATGTAGTTGTTCCACTTGAAGTCGCGGCTGTCCTTGTAATCCCCCTCACCCATGTCCCAGTAGCGCGGCGCGGCGACGCCGTGGATGAGACCGCGGTAGTGCAGCACCGGCAGGTCGAAGCCGCCGCCGTTCCAGGAAACGAGCTGTGGCGTGAATTTTTCGATGCCATCGTAGAAGCGCTGAATGATCTCGCCCTCACCGATCTTCGGCTCAGCCAGCGACCAGACGGTGAAGCGGTCGTCTTCACGCAGCGCACAGGAAATAACGACGATGCGCTGCAAATGCAACTGCAGGAAATCGTTGCCACTGGCCGCACGACGTTTCTGAAAGGCGAATTCGGCCACCTCGTTGTCCGACAAATCCTCGGGCAGATCGTGCAGCTTGCGGATGCCCGCCACGTCGGGAATCGTCTCGATGTCGAAGGCCAGCACCGGGGTCATTTGGCGGCCCCGCTGCCGGCATCCGCAGGTTGCGCCGGAGCCTCGGCAGCGGCCGGCTTGTCGCTGGCTTCCGGGAAGTAGACATGCAGGTTGACGCAACCGGCAAGCAGCGCGGCGAGAATCGGCAAGAGGAGGTTTTTTTTAGTTCCGGCATAACGCCCGCATTCGCGGGTATTAGCCTGCACTGAGGCCTGCACTGAAGCCTGCATTGAAACTTCGCTTTTCTTCGTTTTCATTCGATGACAGCGCCGGGCCGGCCGGCGATCACTTCGCGGAAGCGCGCCACCAGCGCCTCCCAGTCGATACGGCGATTGTAGCCGATGATGCTCACCGAGGGGATGCCGCTGCCGCGCATGAGCACGATGCCATCGCCCTCGCGCGCCACACCGTCGAGCAGGCAGACGCCGTTTCTCAGCGCGCAACTGAGGCCGATGCGGTCATAGCCGAAGCTGAAGCCGGAGCGCTCCGGCACGCGCTCGAGCGCCTTCGGCTGGCCGGTCTCGCCCAGCGCCGTGATGTCTTTCAGCGCACCGATGCTGAGGCTGCGCGGATAGTCCCCCTCACTGCTGGCGATGCGCGCATCGAAGCGCAGCGGCTGCCAGTTCTGCATCTCCAGGTCGTGCAGATCGACATCGAAGCGGCCCTCGATGCTGCCAAAGGCGAAGGTGCGCGTGAGCATGCCCAGGTCGAGGTTGCGTGCCGTCACCTCGGCGATGAAGCGGCGCTCCTTGCCGAACGGATCCATCAGGCGCAACTGGTGCACGATGATGCCGCCGTCGAACACCTCGATGCTGAGCGCACCGTCGAGGCGCAGCATGTTTTCCTCGTAGGCGATGCGCGGCACACGCGCCGTCAGGCTGCCGGCCATGAGCGGCAGCTTCAGCGCCCGCGACAACTTGGGCATGGAGACGCCCTCGATGCCGCCCTCGAACTCGGCGTGCCAGCCGGACTGACTTTTAGTTTCGGCGTAACGCCCGCTGTCGCGGGCATTAGCCTGCACTGGAACTTCGCTTTGCTTCGTTTTGGCCAGACGCAGCAGGTCGATGACGAACTTCCCGTCGAGCATGGGCGCGGTGAGGCCCTTGATCGTCGCTTCCCTGCCATCGAGGCGCAACGGCAGCGCAAAACCGCCCAGCGGCAGATCGCCGAGCCGGCCGGCGGCGACGCTGATCGAGGCATCCGTCGGCGTCAAGTCTTCCCAGGGAACCTGCGCATTGACGCCGCTCAGTTCGACATAGCCGGTGCTATCGGCCAACTGCGCGCCATCCAGCCCGGCATAAAAGCGGTGCAGGCTACCCGCCTTCCATTCGGCGGAAAAACGCGCATGGCCTGCAGCTTGCCATGCGGGGAAACCGAGGCTGCTGAGCCAGGGCTGCAGCCATTCGCGCATGGCCGACGCCAGGTCGATCTCATCGGTGATGAAGCCCCAGTCGGTCGCCTCGCCAAGCACCCGGTCCCAGCGCACGCTGGCGGTGACGCCTCCCGTTCCCGCCACGTTGAGCTGGGCGAGGCTGACTTCGAGTACCGTGGGGGTGAGGCTGCCCTCGGCCGTCATGGTGACACCGGCCGCGCGCCGCCACGGCGCGCGATAGAGTTCGCCCTGCGGCCAGTCGAAGCGCGCGTGCCACTGCCAGACACCGTTGCGGCGCTCGGCATTCCCGGCAAGGGTGAGCAGGATATCCTTGCCGGAGACATCGCCTTCCTTGCTGGCGAACGCCAGGTCGTGCAGTGCCAGGCCGAGCCAGGCTTTGTCGCCCTCGACGGTGAGGCCGAAGTCGATCGTGCCCTGGGGCTGCCAGCCACGCAGGCGCTTGACCAGGGGCGAGAAAGCGACGGCATCGACGTCGTGCATGGAAAAGGAGAGAAATCCGTCCTGCGCCCGCCAGGCGAAGGAGAACGGCAGCGTCGGTCGCTCGCGGCCGCGCGCATTTTCTCGGAGCACGGTGCCCTCGGGGCAGTCGAGTTGCCGTCCGTCAAAGAAGAAGCCAGCGCAATGGATTTTCAGGCCGCGATACTCCTCGCGGGCGACGCGCAAGCGGTTGAACCGGATGTCGGCCGTGCCACGCTTGGCTGTGTCGAAGGCAACAGTGACGCCCTCGGCTTCGAAGGCCGGGTGCTGGATGGAACCGAGCGAAAGCGTCACCTGCGCTGCACCGCAGGGCAAGACAACGAGAAAAGTCAGTCCCGAGAGGACGGCGCGGCAGCGCTCGCGCAAGGACATCTCAGGCCGGAAACACGCCCGTGGACAGATAGCGATCACCGCGGTCGCAGATGATGGTGACGATGACGGCATCGCGCACCTGTTCCGCAATGCGGAGGGCAACGCACATGGCGCCACCGGAGGAGATGCCGGCGAAGAGTCCCTCTTCGCACGCCATGCGCCGCGTCATTTCCTCGGCGTCGGCCTGACTGACGTACTCGAGGCGGTCGACGCGGCCCTTGTCGTAGATCTTCGGCAGGTACGCCTCGGTCCACTTGCGGATGCCGGGGATCTGCGAACCCTCCTCGGGTTGGCAGCCGATGATCTCGATCTTCGGATTCTTCTCCTTGAAAAAGCGCGAGCAGCCCATGATGGTGCCGGTGGTGCCCATACTGGAGACGAAATGGGTGACCTTCCCCTGCGTGTCGCGCCAGATCTCCGGCCCGGTGCCCTCGTAGTGGGAAAGCGGATTGTCCGGGTTGGCGAACTGGTCGAGCATGATGCCCTTGCCCTCGGCCACCATCTTGTCGGCGACGTCGCGCGCCATCTCCATGCCGCCCTGCTTGCTGGTGAGCACGAAGTCGGCGCCGAAGGCGCGCATGGCCTGGCGCCGCTCGACGGACAGATGTTCGGGCAGGATCAGCACCATCCTGTAGCCGCGCATGGCTGCCGCCATCGCCAGGGCGATGCCGGTGTTGCCGCTGGTAGCCTCGATGAGGGTGTCGCCCGGCTTGATGTCGCCGCGCTTCTCGGCGCGCAGGATCATCGACAGCGCCGGCCGGTCCTTCACCGAGCCGGCCGGGTTATTGCCTTCCAGCTTGGCGAGGATGACATTGCCGCGCTGCTCGTTGCCAACGCCCGGCAGGCGCTTCAGGCGCACCAGGGGCGTGTTGCCGACGAAATCTTCGAGTACTTGTTTCATGCCTTCAGCCTGTCCTTCACGTATGCGACAACGCCGTCCTCGACACCGGCGAACGGGGCTGCGTAGCCCGCCTCGCGCAGCAGCGCGATATCGGCCTCGGTGTAGCTCTGGTACTTGCCCTTGAGTGCCTCGGGGAAGGCAATGTATTCGATCATGCCGCGGCTGCGCAGTTCCGCCAGCGGCAGCGCCGCCTCGCCCTGCGCGGCGCGGCAGGCATTGACGGTAGCCACGGCAACGTCGTTGAAGGACTGCGCCCGCCCCGTGCCGAGGTTGAAGATGCCGGAGGCGCCCTTGTCGAGGAAATGCAGGTTGACCTTGACGACGTCGTCGATGAAGACGAAGTCGCGCCGCTGCTCGCCGTGGCCGTAGCCGTCGCAGCCCTCAAACAGCTTCACCTTGCCTTCCGCCTGATACTGATTGAAGAAGTGGAAGGCCACTGAGGCCATGCGGCCCTTGTGCTGCTCGCGCGGGCCGTAGACGTTGAAATAGCGAAAGCCGGCGACCTGCGCGTGAAAGTCAGTCGCGGCGAGGCGGCGGCGCACGGCCTGGTCGAAGAGGAGCTTCGAGTAGCCATAGACGTTGAGCGGCGCCTCGCACTCGCGCGACTCCTGGAACACCCGCCCGCCGCCATACACCGAGGCCGAGGAGGCATAGAGGAAGCGGACCTCCTGTTCCAGGCAAAAATCGAGCAGTTCAAGGGAGTAGCGGTAATTATTGGCCATCATGTAGTGGCCGTTGTGCTCCATGGTGTCGGAGCAGGCGCCCTGGTGCAGGACGGCTTCCACCGCGCCGTCGAACTCTCCCGCAGCAAGGGAATCGATGAATTCGTTCTTGTCGAGGTAATCTGCGATCTCGCAATCGACCAGGTTGCGGTACTTATCCGCTTGGGTGAGGTTGTCCACGGCGATGATGTTGCTGACGCCGCGTGCGTTGAGCGCCTTGACCAGGTTGGAACCGATAAATCCGGCGGCGCCAGTGACGATGGTGTACATGGTGGTCTTTCTTTGATCAGAGTGCGGCGCGCAGTTCATCGAGCTGCACGACCGCCGTGCCGAGCTTGCCAACGACGATGCCGGCCGTGCGGTTGGCGATGCGCATCGCCGTATGCATATCCGCCCCGCTCGCCAGCATGACGGCCATCGAGGCGATGACCGTGTCGCCAGCGCCGCTCACATCATAAACCTCTCGCGCCTGGGCCGACTCGTGCAGGGTCTCCTCTTTGCCCTTCGCCCCGCGGAAGAGCGTCATGCCCTCCTCGCTGCGCGTCACCAGCAGCGCCTCCAGCCCCAGTTCCTCGCGCAGCCGTGTCACCTTGACCTCTAGTGCGGATTCGCTGCTCCAGCCGCCGATCACCTGGCGCAGTTCGGCGCGGTTGGGCGTGAGCAGCGTGGCGCCGGCGTAGCGGGCGTAATCCTCGCCCTTGGGGTCGGCCAGCACCGGCTTGCCGGCAGCGCGCGCCAGACGGATCATCTCGCCAATGTGCGCCAGCCCGCCCTTGCCATAATCGGAGAGGACGACAAGGTCGCAGTGCGGCAGCTGGCGCTCAAAATCGGCCAGCTTGGCGCGCAGCACTTCATGCGTAGGGCTGTTCTCGAAATCGATGCGCAGCAGCTGCTGCTGGCGGCCGACGACACGCAGCTTGATGGTGGTCGACAGCGCCGCATCCTCGTGCAGGCTGGTCTCGATGCCCTCGCCCTGCATCAGGCGCGCCAGCGAGCGGCCGGCCTCGTCGGCACCGACAACGGAAAGCAGCGACACTTTCGCGCCGAGCGCGGCGCAGTTGCGCGCCACGTTGGCTGCGCCGCCGGGGCGCTCCTCGCTGCGCTCGACCTTCACCACCGGCACCGGTGCCTCGGGCGAGATGCGGCTGACCTCGCCGAACCAGTAGCGGTCGAGCATGACATCGCCCACCACGAGGATGCGGGCGGGCGAGGTATCGGGCAGGGTGAGTTTGTTCATGTCGCTCTCGCCGGGCCGCCCCAGGAGGGCGACAAACAGGGCGACAAGCCAGCCATACGGAAGCCGCGTAGCGGCTGAACAATCGTCACCCCCCTTTCTTGGAAAGGGGGGATGGAGGGGATAATGGTCATCACTGTCTTCCGATCGCGAAATAGCGGATGCCGGAGGCGCGCATCTGCGCCGGATCGTAGAGGTTGCGCCCGTCGAAGACAAGCGGGGCCTTGAGGCGCCGCTTCATCTCGTCGAAATCCGGGCTGCGAAATTCTTTCCACTCCGTGACGATCACCAGCGCATCCGCCCCGTCCAGCGCGGCGACGGGCGACTCGGCATAGGCGATGCGCGGTTCTGCGCCGAAGATGCGCCGTGCCTCGTCCATGGCCACCGGGTCGTAGACGCTGACATTGGCGCCGCGCGCCAGCAGGTCGGCAATGACGCGGCGGCTGGGCGCCTCGCGCATGTCGTCGGTATTCGGCTTGAAAGCCAGCCCCCACAGGGCAAAACGGCGGCCGGAAAGGTTCTCGCCGAACTCCCCAATGATCTTGCGGCCGAGCACGCCCTTCTGGAATTCATTGGCCGCCTCCACTGCGTTGAGGACGCGCAAATCGCCACCCGCGTCGCGCGCCGTGCGGTTGAGCGCCTGCACGTCCTTGGGAAAGCAGGAGCCGCCGTAGCCGCAGCCGGGGTAGAGGAACTGGTAGCCAATGCGCGGATCTGAGCCGATGCCCTGGCGCACCAGTTCGATGTCGGCGCCCAGCCGCTCGGCCAGGTTGGCCAGCTCGTTCATGAAGGAGATGCGCGTCGCCAGCATGGCATTGGCGGCATACTTGGTCAGCTCCGCCGAGCGTACGTCCATGACGATGAGACGCTCATGGCTGCGCTGGAAGGGCGCATAGAGCTGGCGCATCAGTTCAATCGCCTGCGCATCCTCGGCACCGACGATGATGCGATCGGGGCGCATGAAGTCTTCCACCGCTGCGCCTTCCTTGAGGAACTCCGGATTGGAGACGGTGCTGAAATCGGTTTTCAGGCCACGCACCGCCAGTTCTTCCTGTATCGCCGCGCGCACCTTGTCCGCGGTGCCGACCGGCACGGTGGATTTGCCCACGACGACTTTGTAGTCGTTCATGAGGCGGCCGATGGCACGCGCCGCAGCAACGACGTACTGCAGGTCGGCCGAGCCGTTCTCGTCCGGCGGCGTGCCCACGGCGATAAACTGCAGCAGGCCATGCTCGACCGCTGCCGCCACGTCGGTGGTAAAGCGCAGGCGGCCGGCAGCGCAGTTGCGCGCGACCATGTCGAGCAGGCCCGGTTCATGGATCGGAATGCCGCCCGAATTGAGGATGCGAATTTTTTCCGCATCCAGATCGAGGCACAGGACTTCGTTGCCCACCTCGGCGAGGCAGGCACCACTGACGAGGCCGACGTAACCAGTGCCAATGACGGTGATTTTCAAGATTATCCCTAAGGCGTCAGATCGAATTCTTCGGTCCGCTTCGGCGGATAGCTTTCCCACGCGCCGCAGCCGGGGCAGCGCCAGTAAAACTGCCGCGCCTTGAAGCCACAGCTGTCGCAGCGATAGCGTGCCACCTTGCGCGTATGGTTGTGGATCAGGTTTTTCACCAGGTCCAGGTCGGCGCGACGCTCAGGCGGGGCGACCAGTATCTGCGCTTCCAGCAGCTTGTCCAACCCAAGCAGGGTCGGGTTGCGTCGCAGCTCGTCGCGCACCAATTGATACGCCGCCTCGGGACTCTCGTCCTGCAGGGACCACTGGAAGGTCGCATCAAGGAGGTCGAGTGAAGGGTGCTGGGCGAGATAGCTGCGCAGGAGTTGCAGCCCCTGCTCGCCACGCCCCAGTTTGCGGTAGGCCGCCATCAACTTGGCGGCGATGAGGGCCAGGTAGACCGGGTTTTGCTGTTCGATCCGCTTCCAGGTTTCGATGGCGTGTTCCAGATCTCCCTCGGCAGCCTGCAGGTCGCCAAGGAGAATGGTTGCCCGCACCGACTTGCGGTGTGTGGCCAGCGCCTCATCGAGCAACAGGCGCGCTTCTGCGCGCCGTGAGTTATTCATTTCCGTGGCAGCCAGTTCGCAATAAAAATTGGCGATTTCCTTCTGCCACAGGTGGTCCGAGTGATCAGGCAACTGGCGGGCGATGTCGATAGCCTTGCGCCATTCCTTCTCCTGCTGGTAGATCTCCAGCAGAAAATTCAGGGCTATCTCATTCTGGCTGGTGCCGCGCAGGCCGACGAAGATGTCCTCCGCGCGATCGAGCAGGCCGGCCTTGAGGTAGTCGTGGCCCAGCTCGGCCATGGCCTGCAGCCGCTGCTCCTCCTTCAGGCCTTCGCGTTCGACGAGGTTCTGGTGCATGCGGATGGCGCGATCCGTCTCGCCGCGGCGGCGAAACAGATTGCCCAGGGCGAAATGCAATTCGGCTGTTTCGGAGTCGACCTTGGCCGCCTCGATGAAGGCATCGATGGCCTTGTCCGGCTGTTCGTTGAGGAGGAAGTTAACTCCCTTGAAATAGGACTTGGGTAGCGCGCGGGATTCGCGCACGACGTGGCGGATATCCACCCGCGCCGCCATCCACCCGAGGGCGAAAAACAGCGGGATCGCCAACAGCCACCACAGTTCGAATTCCATTATTTCCGCTTGGTTCTCGCTTGTTTCAGGATCGTCGAGGCGCTATTTCTGCAGGCGTGCAATGACGTCCAGCTCCTTGCTGAGGCGAGCAAGCTCACGGCGCTGCCGCAGGAAGACGCCCAGCGCGGCCGACAGGCCGACTGCCGCGCCGACAGAAAAGAAAACCAGCATGACGATCACCAGCGGCAACGACCAGGCAGTATCGAGGAAGAAATGCAGCGTCACGATGCTGCTGTTCTTGATCGCGAAACCCAACAGGACGACAAACAGTACGGCCCGCAGCAGCCAGATGATCAGTTTCATGTCTTTACCGTATTCGCGTCCCGCCGGACACGCCCGGCGCCGTAACTAAAAAAAGGGGCGGCATCGTCAGACGCCGCCCGATTCCTTCAGACCGCCATTCAACCGCGGCCGGTCAACCGAGCTGATCCACGCGTTCTCGAAGCTCCTTGCCTGCCTTGAAATGCGGCACGTATTTTTCGGGCACCTGCACCTTCTCGCCCGATTTCGGGTTGCGTCCGACGCGCGGCGGCCTGTAGTTCAGCGCAAAGCTGCCGAAGCCGCGAATCTCGATGCGATCGCCACGCGTGAGTGCGGCGGTCATGGCATCGAGAATCATCTTGACCGCATAATCGGCATCCTTGGCGACCAACTGCGGGAAACGTCCTGCCAGTTTCGCAATGAGCTCCGACTTCGTCATAGGCACCTGATGAGGTTATTGCTGGGTATTGCCGAGCTTGGCTTTCAGCAGGGCACCGAGGTTGGTCGTGCCGCTGGCGGCGGACGACGTTTCGCTGCGAAGCGTCTGCATGGCCTCGTTCTGCTCGGCCTGGTCCTTGGCCTTGATCGACAAGTTGATCGAACGCGACTTGCGGTCCACGTTGATGATCATCAAATCGAGGGGGTCGCCTTCGTTGACCAGCGTGCGCAGATCCTCGACTCGCTCGCGGGTAGCTTCGGAGGCGCGCAGATAGCCCTCGACCTCGTCGGACAGCTGCACCACCGCGCCACGCGCATCGACGCTCTTCACCGTGCCCTTGACGACGCTGTTCTTGTCGTGGGTAGCGATGAAATTGGTGAAGGGGTCGCCCTCCATCTGCTTGATGCCGAGGGAAATGCGCTCGCGCTCGACGTCGATGGCCAGCACCATCGCCTCGATCTCGTCGCCCTTCTTGAAGTTGCGCACGGCTTCCTCGCCGCTCGCCGACCAGGACAGGTCGGAGAGGTGCACCAGGCCGTCGATGTTGCCGGGCAGGCCGATGAAGATGCCGAAGTCGGTGATCGACTTGATCTGGCCGCTCACCTTGTCGCCCTTCTTGTGATTGATCGAGAAGTCGTCCCAGGGATTGGACAGGCACTGCTTCATGCCGAGCGAGATGCGGCGGCGATCCTCATCGATTTCCAGGATCATCACTTCCACCTCGTCTCCCAGCTGGACGACCTTGGAGGGATGCACGTTCTTGTTGGTCCAGTCCATCTCGGAGACGTGAACCAGGCCCTCGATGCCCTGCTCGACCTCGACGAAGGCGCCGTAGTCGGTGAGGTTGGTGACCTTGCCGAACAGGCGGGTGCCCTGCGGATAGCGGCGCGAGATGCCGACCCACGGATCCTCGCCGAGCTGCTTGAGGCCGAGCGAGACGCGGTTCTTCTCCTGGTCGAACTTCAGCACCTTGGCCTGCACCTCGTCGCCCACGTTGAGGACTTCCGAGGGGTGGCGCACGCGGCGCCAGGCCAGGTCGGTGATGTGCAGCAGGCCGTCGATGCCGCCCAGATCCACGAACGCGCCGTAGTCGGTGATATTCTTGACGATGCCCTTGACGACGGTGCCTTCCTTGAGGTTGGCGAGCAGCGTCTCGCGTTCCTCGCCGGCGGAGGCTTCCAGCACGGCACGGCGCGAAACCACAACGTTGTTGCGCTTGCGGTCGAGCTTGATGACCTTGAACTCGAATTCCTTGTTCTCGTAGGGCGTGGTGTCCTTGACCGGACGCACATCCACCAGCGATCCGGGCAGGAAGGCGCGGATGCCGTTGGTCATGACCGTGAGGCCACCCTTGACCTTGCCGTTGATGACGCCCTTGACCAGCTCGCCGTCGTTGAGGGCCTTCTCCAGGTCGTTCCAGGCAGCGATGCGCTTGGCCTTCTCGCGTGACAGGCGCGTCTCGCCGTAGCCGTCTTCGAGCATCTCGATGGCGACGCTGGTGTAGTCGCCCGGCTTGACCTCGACCTCGCCGCGATCAGTGCGAAATTCGTCGATGGAAATAAAGCTCTCGGACTTGAGTCCGGCATTGACAACAACAAAGTTCTGGTCGATGCGGACGACTTCTGCGGTGATCACTTCACCCGCGCGCATCTCCTGTCGGGACAGGCTTTCTTCGAAGAGTGCGGCGAAACTTTCAGGATTGGCAGGGGTGGTGTCGGTGGTTGGGGTGGCGGTGGCAATGGACATAAAATTAAAAACCTAACGCCGGCCGAAATCGGTCAGCTTGCAAGTTGAAAAAATCGCGAAGAAAACGTGCGCAGCGGCAGGGAAGCCCTGCATCAACCATTCAACCAGTCGATTGGCCGCCCGGGGACGGCACCTGCTACGACAGCATCTTTGCGACACCTACGCTGGCGGCGCTTCCTTGCTTCAGGAGTGCGCCGCTGCTTGCGGCAAACGTTGCCGGACTCGTTCGATCACCCAAGCGACGGCCTCATCGACCGTCATCGCCGTGGTGTTGAGCAGCTCGGCATCCGCGCATTTCTGCAGGGGCGCGACCGGCCGCGCACTGTCGCGCGCATCACGTTCACGAAGATCCTGCAAAAGAGTGTCGATGTTAGCAGACATTCCTTTTTCGATCAACTGTTTATAGCGTCGCTCGGCACGTGACTCGGCAGTCGCGGTGAGGAAGACCTTCAGCGGCGCCTCGGGAAAAACCACCGAGCCCATGTCGCGCCCCTCGGCGACCAGGCCCGGCGACTGCCGATAGGCCCGCTGACGTCCCAGCAGGGCCGCCCGCACGGCGGCAAAGGCCGCCACCCGGGAAGATCCGGCCGAGCAGGCCTCGCTGCGGATGGCGGTGCCGACCTCCTCGCCGTCGAGCAGGATGCGTCTGCCCTCGAAAACCGCCGGCAGGGTCTCGGCAATCCGCGCCAGGGCCTCACCGTCGTCGAGCGCCACGCCGGCGCGCAGGGCAGCCAGCGCGACCAGGCGGTAGAGAGCGCCGCTGTCGAGGTAGTGGAATCCCAGCTTTTCGGCAACCAGCGCCGCCACCGTGCCCTTGCCCGAGGCCGAGGGGCCGTCGATGGCGATCACCGGGGCAAGCAGCGAGAGAAAGCGCTCGAAGTAGTCCGGGAAAGTCTTGCTGACGCATGCCGGGTCGTTGATACGCACCGGCACACCGCCGAGGCAGGCCAGCGAGAAGCACATCGCCATGCGATGGTCGTCATAAGTATCGATGCTGGCATGCGGGACAAAAGTCAGTCCCCGCGAGACGGCGGCAGCCGGCTCGCTACACAATCTGGAGACGGCGGCAGCCGGCTCGCTGCGTGGCATCGATACGGCGATGTAGTCGGCACCCGCCTCCACCTGCGCGCCGAGCTTGCGCAGTTCCGTCGCCATGGCGGCGATGCGGTCGGTTTCCTTGACGCGCCAGCTGGCGATGTGAGTGAGCCGCGTCGTGCCCTCGGCGAACAGCGCCACCACGGCCAGGGTCATGGCGGCATCGGGAATATGATTGCAGTCGAGATCGATGGCCTGCAGGCGGCCGTCCACCGGCGCCCGCGCCTCGATCCAGTTCGCCCCCACCTCGATGCGCGCGCCCATCGCCTGCAATGCCTCGGCGAAGCGCACATCGCCCTGGATACTGTCCCGCCCCGCGCCCTCGACGCGCACCGGTCCTCCGCCAATCGCCCCGGCAGCAAGGAAATACGAAGCGGCGGAGGCATCGCCCTCGACAGTCACCGTGCCCGGACTCACGTAGCGAGCCCCGGCCGGGATGCGGAATTCACGCCAGCCCTCGCGGTCGACGGCCACGCCAAAGCGCGCCATCAGGTTCAGCGTCATGTCGATATAGGGCTTGGAGATGAGCTCGCCCGCCACTTCGATCGTCGCCCCTTTGCCGGTGAGCGGCAGCGCCATGAGCAGCGCCGTCAGGAACTGGCTGGAAGCCTCGCCACGCACGCGCACCCTGCCACCCGCCACAATCGCCGCCGGGCGGATTTCAAGTGGCGGGAAACCGTCGTTCCCGAGATAACGGATGTCAGCGCCAAGCTGACGCAGCGCCTCTACCAGATCGCCGATTGGCCGCTCATGCATGCGCGCTACGCCGGACAGGCGGTAGTGACCATCCCCGAAGGCTAGGGCTGCCGTCAGCGGGCGGAAGGCCGTGCCGGCATTGCCGAGGAACAGCTCGGCTTGCTTCACCGGGAAAAAGCCGCCGGCACCGCGCACGCAAAATTCGCTGCCTTGCCGCTGCCAGTCGATGCCGAGCGCTTTCAGGGCTTCGAGCATGCGCTCGGTGTCGTCGGAGAGGAGCAGGTCGCGTATGCACGTCTCCCCTTGCGCCAGCGCGGCCAGCAGCAGAAAACGGTTGGAGATGCTTTTCGAGCCCGGCAGGCGCACGCTGCCCGAGGCGCGGGTCGCCGGTGCAAGGTCGAGGAATGCCATTAGTCGAGCTTGCCCTCGGCCCAGGCGCGTCGCACGGTGCGTGCCTCGGCAAACACCGCCTCGAGCGCGGGCGCGTCGCCGGCAAGCAGGGCCTGGCGCAGTTCCTCGAGCTGGCGCTGGTACTGCTCCAGTTCGCCGAGCAGGGCTGACTTGTTGGCAATGCAGATGTCGCGCCACATTTCGGGATGGCTGGCGGCAATGCGCGTGAAATCGCGGAAGCCGCTGGCGGCGAAACGGAAGAATTCCTCGCGATTCTCGCGCTGCGCCAGGTCATGCACCAACGCGAAGGACAGCAGGTGCGGCAGGTGGCTCACCGCGGCGAACACCTGGTCATGGCGGGATGGCGCCATTTCATGCACCGATGCGCCGCACGCCGCCCATGCGGCGCGCACGCGCTCGACGGCATCCGCATCGTTCTCCGGCAGCGGTGTCAGCACCACCTTGCGCTCGGCATAGAGATCGGCCCTGGCGGCGGCGGCGCCGCTGTTCTCCGCCCCGGCGATGGGGTGTGCCGGCACGAAGCGCGCGCGATGCCCGGGCAGGTGGCGATAGACCGCGGCCACGACATCGCCCTTGGTGCTGCCGCCATCGGTGAGCACCACCTGCGGGCCGAGATGCGGCGCCATCGCCTGCATCAGCGCCGGCATCTGTCCGACCGGCGTGGCGAGCAGGACAAGATCGGCATCCCCCAGGGTGGCGCCATCGCAGGCGCCGACGCGGTCGATGATGCCCAGCCGCAGCGCCTCCTCGAGCGTGGCCCGGCTACGGCCAATGCCGACCACCTGACTGGCAAAACCCGCCCGCTTCAGCGCCAGGGCGAACGAGCCGCCGATGAGTCCGACGCCGCAGACGACGACCTTGCCGGGCATTGGGGGCACGATAGCCTAGCGGGCGCCTTCCAGCGCCTTTTCCAGGGCCTGGAGGAAACTTGCGTTCTCGCTTTCCAGGCCGATGGTGACGCGCAGGTGCTCCGGCAATGCATAGCCGGCGATCGGCCGCACGATGATGCCCTGCTTGAGCAAAGCCAGGTTCACCCTCGCCGCATCTCCCACCTTGAAGGTGATGAAGTTGCCGTGTGAGGGTATGTGTTCCAGACCGAGCCGTTTGAGGCCGGCGACGATCTGCTCCATGCCTCTGTGGTTGTTGTCGTAGCTCTCGGCGATGAAGGCGTGGTCGTCCAGCGCGGCAATCGCTCCGGCCAGGGCGAGGTTGTTCACGTTGAAGGGCTGGCGCACGCGATGCATCAGGTCGGCAATTTCGGCTGTCGTCACGGCATAGCCGACACGCAGGCCGGCCAGGCCATGAATTTTCGAGAAGGTGCGCGTGATGACCAGATTGGGAAACTCCTTGACCCACGCCAGCGTATCGACGCGGTCGGCCGGCGGCAGGTATTCGTTATAGGCCTCATCGAGCACCACCACCACATCCTTGGGCGCCGACTGCAGGAAGGCCTTCACCTGGGCGCCGGGAAGGAAGTTGCCGGTCGGGTTATTCGGATTGGCGATCCACACGATACGCGTATCGGGCCGGATGGCCGTGCGCATAGCGTCGAGGTCGTGGCCGTAGTGCTTTGCCGGCACGACGATGCATTCGCCTCCAGCCGACATCGTCGCCAAGGGATAAACAGCGAAGGCGTGCCGGGAAAAAACGGAAGAACGGCCTGGCGCAAGAAAAACGCGGGCGGCCAGATCGAGCACATCATTGGAACCGTTGCCGAGCACGATCTGCTCCATGCCGACGCCGAACCGTTCAGCCAGGGCGGCAGTCAGGTCGAACTGGTCGGGGTAACGCTCAATGCCATCCATGGCCGCCTGCATCGCTGCACGCGCGCGCGGACTCATGCCGAGCGGATTCTCGTTGGAGGCCAGCTTGACGATCTTCTCGACCGGAATACCCATCTCGCGCGCCAGCTGGGTGATCGGCTTTCCCGGCTGGTAAGGCGAAATGGTGCGGATGTAAGACGGTGCCTGTTCGGCGATGCTCATGCTGTGTTCCCCCCTCGGTAGTCTGCCTCTTCCTGTATTTACTCGGCCCGTCAGGTAGCGGCGCTCGGATAGGAGCCCAGCACCTTGACGAACGCGGCGCGGTCGCGCAATTCGGCGAATGCCTTGCCTACCCGTTCCTCATCCTGGTGACCTTCGACATCGACATAGAAAACGTATTCCCACAGGCCGGTGCGCGAAGGGCGCGACTCGAACTTACTCATCGACACGCCATGCCGGGCCAGCGGCTCGAGCAGGGCATACATCGCCCCAGCCTTGTTCTGCGAGGCGCACACCAGGGAGGTCTTGTCGCGGCCGGAGGGTCCGGCATCATGCATGCCGATAACCAGAAAGCGCGTCGTGTTGTTCGGGTCGTCCTCGATGTCCCGCGCCAGCATGTTCAGGCCGTAAAGGCCGGCGGCCGCCTCGCCGGCGATGGCGCAGGATTCGGCATCCTCCGCGGCCATGCGCGCCGCCTCGGCATTGCTCGCCACTGGCACACGCGGCAGCGCCGAGAGGTTGTGATTGAGCCATTCATGGCATTGGGCGAGGGACTGGGCATGCGAGTAAAGCCGCTTGACGTCCCCAAGCCGCTCCGCCTTTGAAAGCAGGTGCTGGTGGATGCGCAGCATGACTTCGCCGCAGATCCTGATCGGCATCTGCAGCAGTAGATCGAGGGTGCGTCCGACGGCGCCCTCGGTGGAATTTTCCACCGGCACCACGCCATAGTCGGCATGGCCCGCCTCGACGGCACGGAACACCTCGTCGATGGTCGCCGTTGCCGAGAACTGCGGTGCAGCACCGAAATGCTTCTTCGCCGCACTCTCGGTGAATGTGCCCTCCGGCCCGAAATAAGCGATGCGCAACGGCTGCTCCAGCGCCAGGCAGGCGGACATGATCTCGCGGAAGATGTGCCAGACCGTTGCCTCGGATAGCGGCCCCTGATTGAGTCCGGCAATGCGCCGCAACACCTGCGCCTCGCGCTCCGGCCGGTAGACCACCGCCCCCCCCTTGACGCGGCCGATCTCGTGGGCGATCTCGGCGCGGCGCGACAGACGCGCCAGCACCTCCTCGTCGAGACGGTCGATCTCGGCCCGAAGGCGCTGCAGTTCTTCACTCACTGGACGGCCTTCCCCCTACCCCCTTCGCGAGGAAGGGGGTAACGGTTGTTCGCCGCATCGCGGCTCCATGCGCTAGCTGCGCCGCCCTAGGGACGGCCCGGCGGGCGGCGCTCACGCCGGCAGATACCGCACGGCGAGTACGCCCTCGATGCCGGAAATCGAATCGATCACCGGCTGCGGGACAGCGCTGTCCACATCCACCAGCGTATAGGCCATGTCGCCGCGCGACTTGTTCATCATGTTGTGGATGTTCAGGTTGGCCTTGGCCATCGCCGTGGAAATCTGCCCCACCATGTTCGGCACGTTGGCATTGGCAATGGCAATGCGGAAATCCGACTCGCGCGGCAGCAAAATGCTGGGGAAGTTCACGGCGTTCTGCACATTGCCGTGCTCGAGATAGTCACGCACCTGGTCGGCAACCATCGCCGCGCAGTTGTCCTCGGCTTCGCGCGTGGAGGCACCCAGATGTGGCAGGGCCACCACATGCGGATGCCCATTCACATGCGGGCTGGGGAAATCGCATACGTAGCTGGCGAGTTTCTTGGCATCCAGCGCCGCCAGCACGGCAGGCTCATCCACCACGCCCTCGCGTGAAAAATTGAGCAGCACGGTGCCGTGGCGGACATGCTCCAGCGTCTGCGCATTGACCATCTTGCGCGTGGCATCGAGCAGCGGCACATGCAGGCTGATGAAGTTTGCGCTCTTCAGCACCTCAGTCACACTGTTCGCCTTCTTCACCTGGGACGACAGGCTCCAGGCGGCATCTATCGTGATCTCGGGATCGTAGCCCAGCACATGCATGCCGAGCTTGATGGCGGCATCCGCCACCAGGCAGCCGATCTTGCCGAGGCCGATGACGCCGAGGGTGTGGCCGGCGAGTTCGTAGCCGGCAAAATTCTTTTTGCCATCCTCAACCTTCTTCTCCATTTCCAGATCCTGGGGATCGAGGGCAGAGACGAAGCGCATGGCGCCGGAGAGGTTGCGCGCCGACATCAACATGCCGGCGATAACCAGCTCCTTGACGGCATTGGCATTGGCACCGGGCGCGTTGAATACCGGTACGCCGCGGGCACCCATGGCCTTGACCGGGATGTTGTTGGTGCCGGCGCCGGCACGGCCGATGGCGCGTACGGAGGCCGGGATGTCGAGCTTGTGCATGTCGGCGGAACGCACCAGGATGGCGTCCGGCGCGGCAATGTCCTTGCCAACGGTGTACTGCTCCGAAGGCAGGCGCTTCAGGCCAGCCTGGGATATCTGGTTGAGCACCAGAATCTGGAAGTGATTAGCCATGCTTCGCCTCGAACTCTTTCATGTAGTCGACCAGCGTCCCGACGCCTTCCAGTGGCATGGCATTGTAGATCGAAGCACGCATGCCGCCGACGGAGCGATGCCCCTTCAGCTGAATCATGCTGCGCGCCTTGGCACCCTTGAGGAATTCCTCGTCCAGATCGGCTTTCTTCAGCGTGAACGGCACGTTCATCAGCGAGCGATCAGCCCTGGCGACCGGGCTGACAAAGAACTGGCTCTGATCGAGGAAGGCGTAAAGCAGCGCCGCTTTCTCCTGATTGCGCTGGTACATTGCCGCCAGGCCACCGTTCTGCTTGATCCACTGGAACACCAGGCCGGCGATGTAGATGCCGTAGGTGGGCGGCGTGTTGTACATCGAATCGTTCTCGGCGTGCGTCTTGTAGTCGAGCATGACGGGCGTCTTCGGCAGCACCTGGCCGATCAGGTCCTCGCGCACGATGGCGATGGTGAGACCGGCCGGACCGATGTTCTTCTGCGCGCCGGCGTAGATAAGACCGTACTTCGACACATCGACCGGACGCGAGAGGATGTTCGACGACATGTCGCATACCAGCGGCACGTCACCTGCGAGTTTGCCAAGATCGGGCATCCAATGGAATTCCACGCCACCGATGGTCTCGTTGGCGGTGTAGTGCACGTACGCGGCGTCCTTGCTCAGTTTCCAGTCTGCCTGCGCCGGCGCGTAGGTGAAGCTCTTGTCCTCGCTCGATGCCACCACGTTGACCTGGCAGTACTGCTTCGCCTCCTTGATGGCCTTCTTGGCCCATTCACCCGTGTGCACGTAGTCGGCGCTGGTCTTGCCGCGCAGCAGGTTGATCGGGATCATGGCGAACTGCAGGCTGGCGCCGCCCTGCAGGAACAGCACCTTGTAGTTGGCGGGGATGCCCATCAACTCGCGCAGGTCGGCTTCGGCCTGTGCGGCAATGCTCATGAACTCCTTGCCGCGATGGCTCATCTCCATCACGGACTGGCCGCTGCCGTGCCAGTCGAGCATCTCCTCCGCGGCCTGTTTGAGAACGGCTTCCGGCAGGGTTGCCGGGCCGGCGCTGAAATTGATTACGCGTGCCATTTCTGTGTTTACTCCTCGTCGGTCTCAATGATCTTTTCGATGCCGGCCAGCCTGGTGCCGTCATCAAGAGAAATCAGGGTAACGCCCTGCGTCGAGCGCCCCATTTCGCGGATATCCCTCACCAGGGTGCGGATCAGCACGCCGCCGGTGGAAATCAGCATCAGTTCGTCGCTGTCGCTGACCAGCACTGCACCGATCAGCTTGCCGTTGCGGCCGGATGCCTGGATGGCAATCATGCCCTTGGTGCCGCGTCCATGTCGGGTATATTCGGCAATCGCCGTGCGCTTGCCGAAGCCGTTTTCCGTTGCAGTCAGCACGCTCTGCTCCTCGCCCTTGGCAACGAGCATCGAGATCACACTCTGCACCGGCTCAAGCAGCATGCCGCGCACACCGCGCGCCTCGCGACCCATGGGCCGCACGTCTTCCTCGGCGAAGCGCACCGCCTTGCCCGCGTCGGAGAACAGCATCACATCGAACCCGCCGTCGGTGATGGCCACGCCGATCAGGTGATCTCCCTCGTCAAGGGCAACGGCAATGATGCCAGCCTTGCGCGGATTGGCGAAGGCCGACAGCGGCGTTTTCTTGACCGTCCCGCCCATCGTCGCCATGAATACATAATGCCCCTCGTCGAATTCCTTCACCGGCAGCACCGCGGTGATCTTCTCGCCTTCGACAAGCGGAAAGAGGTTGACGATGGGCTTGCCGCGGCTGGTCGAGGAACCCTCTGGCACCTCATATACTTTCAGCCAGTAGACACGGCCGCGGTTGGAAAAGCAGAGGATGTAGTCGTGCGTGTTGGCAACGAACAGGTGATCGACGAAGTCGTCCTCCTTCATCGCCGTTGCCTGGCGGCCGCGGCCGCCCCGCCGCTGGGCGCGGTAATCGTCGAGCATCTGGCGCTTGAAGTAGCCACCATGCGAAAGCGTGACGACGACGTCGGCCGGGGTGATCAGATCTTCCAGGCAGAGATCCTCGGCATGCAGCACGATCTCCGAGCGTCGCGCATCGCCAAATTGTTCCCGGATGGTGCCCAACTCGTCGGCAATGATGCGGGTAATGCGGTCCGGGCGGGCAAGGACATCAAGCAGGTCGGTAATCTGCTCCATCACCTCGCGGTACTCGGAGAGGATCTTGTCCTGCTCCAGCCCGGTCAGGCGTTGCAGGCGCAGTTCCAGGATGGCCTGCGTCTGGGCGTCCGACAGCCTGTAACCTTGTTCGAACATTCCGAATTCCGGCGCCAGTCCGTCCGGCCGCGAGGCTTGCGCATTGGCGCGGGCCAGCATCTGCTCGACCAAGGACGAGCGCCAGGTGCGCGACATCAGCTCCCGTTTCGCCTCCGGCGGCGTCGGCGCCGCCTTGATGAGGGCAATGATCTCATCGACATTGGACAAAGCCACGGCCAGACCCTCAAGGATGTGGCCCCGCTCGCGTGCCTTGCGCAACTCGAACACGTTGCGCCGCGTCACCACCTCGCGGCGATGGGCAAGGAAAGCCGTGAGCATTTCCTTAAGGTTGAGCAGGCGCGGCCCGCCGTCGACCAGGGCCACCATGTTCACACCGAAGGTGTCCTGCAACTGCGTCATCTTGTACAGGTTGTTGAGCACGACCTCCGGCACCTCGCCGCGCTTTAACTCGATCACCACGCGCATGCCGGACTTGTCGGACTCGTCCTGAATGTGGGAAATCCCCTCTAGTTTCTTCTCGTTGACCAGTTCGGCGATACGCTCCAGCAACGATTTTTTGTTGACCTGGTATGGCAGTTCATCGACGATGATGGCCTGGCGGTTGCCCTTCTCCATATCCTCGAAGTGCGTGCGCGCCCGCATCACGATGCGGCCACGGCCGGTCAGGTAGCCCTCGCGCACCCCGGTGGTGCCGTAGATGATGCCCGCCGTGGGGAAATCCGGTGCCGGAATAATCCCCATCAGGTCCTCGATGGACAACCCGGGGTTTTCCAGCAGCGCCAGGCAGCCAGCCACCACCTCATTCAGGTTATGCGGCGGAATGTTCGTCGCCATGCCGACGGCGATGCCCGAGCTGCCGTTGATGAGCAGATTGGGGATCTTCGCCGGCAGGATCAGCGGCTCGCGTTCCGAGCCGTCGTAGTTCGGCCCGAAATCGACCGTCTCCTTGTCGATGTCGGCGAGCAGCTCATGGCCGATGCGCGCCATGCGGATTTCCGTATAGCGCATGGCGGCGGCATTGTCGCCGTCGACCGAGCCGAAGTTGCCTTGGCCATCCACCAGCATGTAGCGCAGGCTGAAATTTTGCGCCATGCGGACGATGGTGTCGTAGACCGCCGTGTCGCCGTGCGGATGGTATTTACCGATGACGTCGCCGACGATGCGGGCAGATTTCTTGTAAGCCTTGTTCCAGTCGTTGGACAACTCGTGCATGGCAAACAGCACGCGCCGATGCACGGGTTTGAGACCGTCGCGCACGTCGGGTAGCGCGCGGCCCTTGATCACGCTCATGGCGTAGTCGAGATAAGAGTGCCGCATCTCCTCTTCGAGGCTGACCGGGAGGGTTTCTTTGGCGAATTGAGTGGTCATCGAGCAGGGGATCCGAGGCTGGGCTGAAGCACCCACCAAAAAGGCGTAAGTTTAGCATGCTGCCCCAGTCGAAAGCAGTCTTCCCAGCCAAACCGGCACAGGTAATTGTCATCCCGACAACAGGTTGTAGGCCCCTGGTTTTTGTGCTTAAATTATCCCGTTGAACGCTGCAACCGGCACGCCGCTTCGCCGGATAACCAGAACAATCACTCATGCCAGTGGAGGATGTCACCTTGAAAAACAGATTTCTTACCCAATCCATTCTCACTGCCGCCCTTGGCCTGACCGTCACGGTCGTTGGCGCGCAGGTACCGAACAACGACGGCCATCTTTTCGACACGCGCGGCGTCGTTGCCAAGAGCGGCTTCGGCCTGTGCTGGAAGACTACCCGCTGGACGCCCGCCATGGCCCTCGCCGAGTGCGATCCCGATCTGGTGAAGAAACCCGAACCGCCCAAACCCGCGCCTGCTGCTGCGCCGGCAGCACCGGCGAAGCCGAAAATGTGCAACTTCACCTATTCTCTGCAGAACGACGCCACCTTCGCCTTCAGCAAGGCGGATCTGAATGCCGCCGGCAAGGATCAACTTGACAAGAACGTGCTTGCCAAGCTGGGCAGTTGCGCGAGCGTCAAGTTGATACTGATCACCGGCCATACCGACCGCATCGGTGGCCACGACACCAACCAGAAGCTCTCCGAAAAGCGCGCCGAAGCCGTCAAGGCCTATCTCGACAGCAAGGGAGCCAAGGCCGACTCGTTTGAAACCATGGGCGCCGGCAAGACGCAGGCCGTACCTGGCGTAAAATGCGACGACAAGCTACCGCGCAAGAAGCTTATCGAGTGCCTGGCGCCAAACCGCCGCGTTGTCGTCGAAGTGCAGGGCCCGGCAAAATAAGGCTGTCCGCTAGCGAAAAACCCCGCCCGTCATCGGCGGGGTTTTTTTACGCATGTCCCAATCGATAGACCTGCTGATCGAGCCGCGTTGGCTCATACCGGTCGAACCGCAAGGTGTGGTGCTCGACGGCTACGCCGTCGCCGTTTCCGCCGGCAAGATCGTCGACGTCCTCCCTGCTCGAGACGCCCTCGGTCGTTATCTGCCAGCCCGCAAGGTCACCCTGCCGGAGCATGTGCTGATTCCCGGCCTGATCAACCTGCACACCCATGCTGCCATGGCGCTGCTGAGGGGCATTGCCGACGACCTGCCGTTGATGGATTGGCTGAAGACGCGCATCTGGCCTGCCGAGGCCAAGCATGTCTCGGCCGCGTTTGTGCGCGACGGTACGCTACTCGCCTGCGCCGAGATGCTGCGCGGTGGCATCACCTGCTTCAACGACATGTACTTTTTCCCCGAGGCGGCGGCAGAAGCGACACAGAGCCTCGGCATGCGCGCCGTGCTCGGCATCATCGTCATCGAATTCCCCACCGCCTACGCCGCTGACGCCGATGACTACCTCAGCAAGGGACTGGCCCTGCGCGACCGTCTACGCGATGATCCACTGCTGTCTTTCTGCCTGGCGCCGCATGCACCCTATACCGTGGCGGACAAGACTTTCGAGCGCGTCGCCACCCTGTCCGCCCAACTCGATTTGCCGATTCACATCCATATTCACGAGACGCAGGATGAAATCGCGCAAAGCCTGACCCGGCACGGCATGCGTCCGCTCGAGCGCCTGCAGCGCTTAGGCCTGCTCGGCCCCGGGCTGATCGGCGTGCATGCCGTGCATCTGGACGAGCGGGAAATTGCGCTGCTGGCAGAAAACGGCTGCGCGATAGCGCATTGCCCCACTTCCAATATGAAACTCGCCAGCGGCGCAGCGCAGATTGTCCAGCTTGCAAAAAGTGGCGTTCGCCTTGGCCTTGGCAGCGACGGCGCGGCCAGCAACAACCGCCTCGACCTGTTCCAGGAAATGCGCCACGCCGGGTTGCTGGCCAAAGTCACGTCAGGCGACGCTACCGCGCTCAACGCCCACGAGCTGCTGCGCATGGCCACTTTGAACGGCGCCGCCGCTCTGGGCCTGGAAGACCGGATCGGCTCGATCGAGCCCGGCAAGGCGGCCGACCTGTGCGCCATCCGCCTCGACCCGTTTGAAACCCGTCCCTGCTTTGATCCCGCCTCCCACCTGGTATATGCCGCTGGCAGGGAGCATGTCAGCCACGTCTGGGTGAATGGCATGCCTCGGGTCGAGAACGGGGTGTTGCAAGGATGCGACACGGACCAATTGCTTGACGCCGTCAATTTATGGCAGAATAGGCTAACCGCTTGAACTGGCAGGCCCTATGGTTCTTAAGGCCTACTGAAACGAGCGTGTTTTTAATAACTGCATTATCATTGAGCCGCCAATTCATTCCATTCCGCACAGAAACGAGGGGAAACATGAACAAACAAATTTTGAAAATCACGCTGCTGGCGACCCTTGGATTGAGCGCATCCGTCGCGCTCGCTCAAGTGCCGAATAACGACGGTCACCTGTTCGACACGCGTGGCGTCGTCGCCAAGAACGGTTTCGGTCAGTGCTGGAAGACCACCCGCTGGACGCCCGCCATGGCCCTCGCCGAATGCGATCCCGATCTGGTGAAGAAGCCCGAGGCTATGGCCAAGCCTGCGGCACCTGCTGGGGCAACACCGAAACCCGCCGCCGAGAAGGTGACGCTCGCCGCCGATGCACTTTTCGACTTCGACAAGGCTGTCCTGCGCTCCGAAGGCAAGGCCAAACTGGACGATGTCACCGGCAAGCTGAAAGGCATAAAGCTGGAAGTCATCATTGCCGTCGGCCACACCGACCGCATCGGTTCCGACAAGTACAACCAGAAACTGTCCGAGAAACGCGCCGAAGCCGTCAAAGCCTATCTGGTCGGCAAAGGCGTCGAAGCCAACCGCGTCTACACCGAAGGCAAGGGCGAGAAGCAGCCCGTCACCGGTGACAAGTGCGGCAAGAGCGACAATAAGTCGAAGAAACTCATCGAGTGCCTGCAGCCCGATCGCCGCGTGGAGATCGAGGTCATTGGCACCAAGTAATCCGGCGTTTCACCGTCAAAAGCCCTGCGCAAGCAGGGCTTTTTTTATTCAGGCAAGCAAGACAATGAGCGAAGCCGCAAAACGCAATGCCGACCAGGCTGAACTCGACAAGTTCAGCGAACTGGCCCACCGCTGGTGGGATCCGGAATCGGAGTTCAAACCACTGCACGACATCAACCCCCTGCGCCTGGACTGGATCGACCAGGCTGCCGGTCTTGCAGGAAAAAAAGTGCTCGATGTCGGCTGTGGCGGCGGCATCCTCGCCGAGTCGATGGCGACGCGCGGTGCCGGAGTCACCGGCATTGACCTCTCCGACAAGGCGCTCTCCGTCGCCAGGCTGCATCTGCTCGAAACCGGGCAGAAAGCCCTCTACCGCAATATCTCGGCCGAGGACCTGGCCACCGAAATGCCAGGCGCATTCGACATCGTCACCTGCCTCGAGATGCTCGAACACGTACCCGATCCCGCAAGCACGGTAAGCGCCTGCGCGCGGCTCGTACGTCCGGGCGGGCAGGTTTTCTTCTCCACCATCAACCGCAATCCGAAATCCTATCTCTTCGCCGTGATCGGTGCCGAATACGTGCTGAACCTGCTGCCGCGCGGCACGCACGACTATGCAAAATTCATCCGCCCGGCCGAGCTTGCCCGTTACTGCCGCGAAGCCGACCTGGCGGTAAGCGAGGTCATCGGCATGACCTACAACCCCTTCAGCAAAACCTATGCGCTCGGCGCGGACACCGACGTCAATTTCCTGATGTCCACACGGCGTGACGATTGACGCCGTCCTGTTCGACCTCGACGGCACGCTGGCCGACACCGCCGCCGACCTTGGCGGAGTGCTCAATCGCCTGCGCACCGAAGCCCAACTAGCCCCGCTGCCACCGGAAACCATCCGCCCGCATGTCTCCAAGGGGGTGCGCGGACTGCTCGGCATCGGCTTCGGGCTTGTACCGGGGGACGATATTTACACCGAACTCCACCAGCGCTTTCTCGCCTACTACGGCAATTCGCTTTGCGTTGCCACCCGCCTCTTCGACGGCATTACGGAGTTGCTGGAAAGGCTCGAAGCAGACGGCATCAAATGGGGCGTTGTCACCAACAAGCCCAGCCGCTACACCCTGCCACTGATGGCAGCTCTGGGTCTGACCCATCGCGCAGTCTGCATCGTCAGTGGCGATTCCTCATCGCGTCCAAAGCCGGCGCCCGACCCCTTGTTGCTCGCCAGCATCATTGCCGGCGCTGCCCCCACCCGGTGCCTGTATGTCGGTGACGATTTGCGCGACATGCAGGCCGCCCATGCTGCCGGCATGGGCGCCGTTGCCGCCGCCTGGGGCTATCTGGGCGACGACCTTCCTGTTGCGGAGTGGGGCGCCGACGCCATCGTCCGGTCCCCCACAGCCATCACCGGGCTGCTCCGATAGTGCGTGATAGAATGCAAATGCTGTTCGGGAACTTCGGCTTGATCCGTCTGTCTTTAGAACAGTAGTTGTGTATCACACCGAATCCGGGGGCGACCTGGCTTCGACGTGGGTTACGAAGCTGTGTAGTGCATGCCGAGGCCCAGTTACCTCGCAAATCCATCTGGAAATCTGTAAACGCCAACGACGAGCGTTTCGCTCTAGCCGCTTAATACCGGCTAGCTCTGCACCGGTTTGCTGATGGGCCGGGTCGCGCAAGCGGCAGCAGAGTCATTCACATCAGCTAAGGATCGTCTCCGCCGCGTGGATGATCACGAAAAATTAGCGGATCGCCTTGCATCAGCCTGCCGGTTGGCGGATGACGGGTTAAATCAAACAACCAGGCTAAGCATGTAGTACTGCCTGTAGAGGGCTTGCGGACGCGGGTTCGATTCCCGCCGCCTCCACCAAGTAAAACGCCACCCAATGCGGGTGGCGTTTTGTTTTTTGCCGGAGTACTCTTCGCTTTCCAGATTTCGCACCGGAGACAATACAATGCGCCCTGCTCTCACCATGACTTTTCTCGTAGCGGCTCTCGTGGCTTTTCTGCCGACTGACAGCAGTGCTCAAACCGGTGACGGCAATGCTTCTGCGGAGAGAGCTTCAACTGACACCGCGCCTGTTGAGCAAATGCGCAGCAAGGAGCCGCCAAGCGACGCAGAGAAAGCCGAAGCCAAGCGCCTTGCCCGACTGGAAAAGGCAAGGGAAGAGGAGCGGTTGCGTCAGGAGCGCGCACGCCTGTGCGTCATCAAGCCGGTAATGACCGATACCGAAATAGCCCAGTGCAAGGAAGTCTGGCGCTGACGCGACGGCTTCACTCGTAAAAATAGCCACCCGCGGGTGGCTATTTTCATGGGGCGCCAGGACCAATCAGCCCTTGACGCGGTTGCGGTACTCGCCGGTGCGGGTATCGATTTCGATCTTGTCGCCGATTTCGCAGAAGAGCGGTACGGGCACCTCATAGCCGGTGGCGATCTTGGCCGGCTTGAGCACCTTGCCCGAGGTGTCGCCACGCACCGCCGGCTCAGTGTAGATGATCTCGCGCACGACGCTGTTGGGCAACTCGACGGAAATTGCCTTGCCGTTGTAGAACACCACCTCGCAGGCCATGCCATCCTCGATGTAGTTGACCGCTTCGCCCATGCTCTCCTTCTCCACCTCGGACTGGTTGTACTCGGCATCCATGAAGACGTACATGGGGTCAGCGAAGTAAGAATAGGTCACTTCCCTGCGCTCGAGCTGGACGATCTCGAACTTGTCGTCGGCCTTGTAGATACTCTCGCTCGGGGAGTCGGTGAGCAGATTCTTGAATTTCATCTTGACGACGGCGGAATTGCGGCCGGACTTGTTGTACTCGGCCTTCTGCACGACCATCGGATCCTTGCCGATCATGATGACGTTGCCTACGCGGAGTTCCTGTGCCAGTTTCATATGCTAAATCCTGCAAAAAAAGTTAGTGCCGCCCAGGTTATCGAGACTATTGGCTTAAGCGGCGAA
>JADFDU010000017.1 GCA_018262775.1 Rhodocyclaceae bacterium | reverse complement strand
CGGCATCCGCTTTTGGCCGCATCCCGGCTCGGCGCTGGCGAAGAAGGCCGGTCGCTGGATCGTCGCCGCCGAACTGGTGGAAACGACGCGGCTGTACGCGCGCTGCCTGGCGAAGATCGAACCGGAATGGCTGGAGGAAGTCGGCGCGCACTTGCTGCGCCGCCACGTCTACGATCCGCACTGGGAGAAGAAAAGCGGCCAGGTGCGTGCCTGGGAGCGCGGCACCCTGCACGGCCTGGTGCTCTACGCCAAGCGGCCGGTGACCTACAGCCGCATCGATCCGACCCTTGCCCGCGAGCTGTTCATCCGCGAAGGACTGGTGCAGGGCGAGTTGCCCGACGACATGGCGCGCCACGCACGCTTCTTTCAGCACAACCGCAAGCTGGTGCGCGACATCGAGCACCTGGAACACAAGTCGCGCCGGCAGGACGTGCTGGTGGATGACGAGCTGATCCATGCCTTCTACGACGCACAGATCCCTGCCGAGGTGGTGGACGTGGCGAGCTTCGAGCGCTGGCGCAAGGATGCCGAGCAGGCCGAACCGAAACGGCTGTTCCTCACGCGCGAGCAGCTCATGCGCCACGATGCGGCCGGCGTCACCTCAGAGCGCTTCCCGCCGCAGATGGACATCCATGGCCAGCGTTATCCGCTCGCCTACCATTTCGAGCCCGGAGCCGAGGACGACGGCGTGACGCTGACGGTGCCGGTGGCCACGCTCAACCAGGTGCCGGCGGTGCGCTGCGAATGGCTGGTGCCCGGACTGCTGGAGCAGAAGGCGCGGCAGTTCGTGAAGACGTTGCCGCAGAAGTATCGGCATCGCCTGCAGCCGGTCGATGAATTCATCGCCGCCTTCGCCGAGGCGCCGCACGACGACGATGAGCCCTTCCTGCGCGCACTGACCCGTGCCGTTGAAGAGAAGCTGATGATGAAGCTGCCGCTGGACGCCTTCCGCAGCGAGATGGTGCCGACGCACTTTTTCATGAATTTTCGCGCGCTGGGCGAGCACGACCGCATCCTGGGCCAGTCGCGCAGCCTGCAGGAATTGCGCAATCGCTTTGCGAAGGAAATAGAACAGAGCTTCGCCGAGGCCGAGCCGATCGATGTGGCGGAGGATGCAGCCGCTGTCGGCGTGCTGCAGGGACTGACTTCCTGGAGTTTCGGCGAACTGCCGGACATCATGGAAGTGAAGGCCGGCGGTCGCAGCGTGGTCGGCTTCCCGTCACTGGTCGATGAAGGCGACACGGTGGCGTTACGCGTGCAGGACACGCCGGAGAAGGCGCAAGAGATGCATCGCAAGGGGTTGCGCCGACTATTCGCGCTGGTGTTGCGCGAGCAGGTGAAGTTCGTCGAAAAATCGCTGCCGCGCGACCTGGGCCTGCTGTTCATGCCCTGGGGAACGGAGGCCGAGATGAAAGCGCAGATCGTCGCGGCGACTTTGGAGCGCACCTGCATGCTGGAGCCGCTGCCAACCGATGCAGAGGCCTTCGCGCGGCGCAAGGAAGAGGCCCGCGCCCGCATCAGCCTGGTGGCGCAGGAGATCGCGCGCCTGATCGGGGCCATACTTGCGGAACACGCTGCCCTGCAGAAAAAACTGGCGCAACTGAAGGCGCTGCCCGCTGTCGCGGAGGGCATCCGCAGCCAGTGCGCGGCTTTGCTGCCGCAGGACTTCATCCTGGCGACGCCGTTCGAGCGGCTGGGACATTTTTCGCGCTACTTGAAGGCGGCTCAGCTTCGCATCGACAAGCTGCGAGCCGATCCGGCACGGGATGCGCGCCTGGCGAAGGAGTTGGATATGATCGAGAAGCCTTGGGAGCGCGAGCGCGCGGCGCGGCGCAAGAGCGGCGCGCCGGATCCCTGGCTGGAGGACTTTCGCTGGATGCTGGAAGAGTTGCGCGTCGCGCTCTTCGCGCAGGAACTGAAGACGCCGGCGCCGGTATCCGTCAAGCGCCTGCAGAAGGCCTGGGACAGCCGGGCGCGACAGTAGCCCCGTCATTCCCGCGGAAGCGGGAATCCATAAATCCACGAAAAGCCTGGATTCCCGCTTCCGCGGGAATGACAAGGGAGAGGTATTAAATGAATGAAGTCCTGAAAGCCTATGGCCGCGCACTGAGAAGCCTGCTGCAGCCGGCCATCTTCTGGCATCTGCTGTGGCCGACAGCGCTGTCGGTTGTTATCTGGATCGTCGCCGCGTGGTTGAGTTGGGACACGGTCGGCGTCGGCATCGAGCGCCTCTTCAACGAAGTCAGTTGGCTCAACTGGATCCAGCAGCGCTGGGAAGCCTCCTCGCTGGCGGCGACGATCTTCGCCAAGGTCGTGCTTGGCCTGCTGCTGATTCCGCTGATCTACAGCACGGCGATGCTCATCGTCGCCGTGTTCGCCCTGCCGCTGATGCTGGAACGGGTGGCGAAAAAAGACTACCCGGAGCTGGAGCAGCGCCGCGGCGGCACCTTGGCCGACAGCATCGGCAATGCGCTGCTGGCGGCGACGGTGTTCCTGGTCGGCTGGGTGGTCACCCTGCCGCTCTGGCTGATTCCCGGCATGGCCATTATCTTGCCTGTGCTGCTCTCGGCCTACCTCAACTACCGCGGCTACAGTTACGATGCGCTGTCCGTGCACGGCGATGCCGAGGAGATCCGCAGGACGATTGCCCGTGAGCGCGGGCAACTGTATCTTGTCGGCATTGTCGCCGGCCTGCTGGTGTATGTGCCGCTCCTGAATCTTGTCGTGCCGGCGTATGCGGGACTGGCGTTCGTACATTTCTGCCTGGAGTCGCTGCGCAGGTCCAGGCGTGCCGTTTGAGGTATTCGACAGAGAGGGAGTGCGGTGGAGCAGAGCGAAACGACATACCGCGGGCATGTCACACGCAATTCGATCCTGGCTTCGCTGGCGTGGACGCTGTGCCTTGGCGCCTCGCTGGCCTGGAACGCCTATCAGCAGCGTAGCGGCGTCCTGGAGTTCGCCCGCATCCAGGCGCAGGCCAACATCAACAAGGACATCGCCTTTCGCCGCTGGGCGACCGAACATGGCGGCGTATATGTGCGCGCGTCCGGGAAGTGGCCGCCCGATCAGTACCTGAAGCATCCGGAACGCGATGTCGTCACGCCTTCCGGCACGCAACTGACGCTGATCAATCCTGCCTACATGATGCGCCAGGTCATGGAAGGCTACTCCGAGCAGTACGGCGTGAAGGGACACATCACCGGCCTCAGGCCGATCAATCCGCATAATGCCCCTGACGCATGGGAACGAAAGGTGCTGGAGTCCTTCGCCCTCGGCGTGACGGAAGCGGCCGAAACGAGCAAGATCGACGGCAAGCCGCATCTGCGCGTGATGCTTCCTATGTATCTGGAGGGGGGATGCCTGCAATGCCATGAAGAGGGCGGTCGCCTCGAGGGGGTGCAGGGCGGCGTCAGCGTATCCGTGCCGCTTGCGCCGTTCACGGCCGCCGCCGCGCATGAATTGCGCATCGCGCTGCTGTCGCACGGCGGCATCTGGCTGATCGGCCTCGGCGGTATTGCGTTCGTATCGCGCCGGGCACGGGTTCGCGGGGACGAACGCGAGCGGGCGAGGCTGGAAATCTCCGCGCTGAATGCCTCGCTTGAACGGCGTGTGAGCGAGCGCACGGCTGATCTGGAACGGGCCAATCGCGAACTCGAGGCCTTCTCCTACACCGTGTCGCATGATCTGCGCGCGCCGCTACGGGCCATCAACGGTTTTGCCCACCTGCTGATCGAGGGGGAGGGCGAGCGCCTGAGCGAAGAAGGCAAGCGCATGTTCGGCCGCATCGTGTACAACAGCAACCGGCTCGGCGATCTGATCGACGATGTCCTCGAATACTCGCGCGCGGGGCGCGTGGCCCTGGTGCGCACTCGCGTCGACCTGGGGCGACTGGCGCGGACGGTGGCGGATGAGCTTGCGGAGACCTATCCCCAAGCCGCGATCGAGATAGCCGCGCTGCCGGAGGTCGAAGGCGATGAAACCATGCTGCACCAGGTGTTCTCGAACCTGGTCGGCAATGCGCTGAAATTTTCAGTCAACGCGCCGCAACCACGCGTCGACGTCGGCGAAATCGCACAGGAGGGGCGTCGCGTCTTCTTCGTCCGCGATAACGGTGTCGGCTTCGACATGAACTATGCGGGCAAGCTGTTCGGCATGTTCCAGCGCATCCACTCCGAGGCGCAGTATCCCGGTACGGGGGTCGGACTGGCCATCGTGCACCGTCTGCTCGAACGCCATGGCGGCCAGGTGTGGGCCGAGTCCGCACCGAATCGCGGCGCGACCTTCTTCTTCACGCTTGGCGCGGCAGCGGGGCCGCCATGAGCGTCGGCGCTCTTATCATCGGCGACGAAATCCTCTCGGGAAAGCGGACGGACAAGCATTTCGTCAAGGTCGTCGAACTGCTCAAGGCGCGCGGCATGGCGCTCGACTGGGCGCAGATTCTCGGCGACGACCGCGCCCGTCTGGGCGGGACGCTCGCGCGCAGCTTTGCCGACGGTGACATCGTCTTCAGTTTCGGCGGCATTGGCGTCACACCGGACGACCATACGCGCCAGTCCGTCGCTGCGGCTCTGGGCGTGTCGATCGGCCTGCATGCCGACGCCGAGCACGAAATCCGTGCCCGCTTCGGCGACGAGACGACGCCACAGCGCCTTTTGCTGGGCGAGTTTCCGCGCGGCAGCGAGATCATTCCCAATCCCTACAATCGCATCCCCGGTTTCTTCATACGCAACCATTTCTTCTTCCCCGGCTTTCCCGTGATGGCCTGGCCGATGCTGGAGTGGGTGCTGGATACGCAGCTTGTCCATCTCCACCATGCGGTGGCACGCGACGAGCAGGCGATCATCGTGTACGAAGCGGCCGAATCGGTACTGCTGGAACTGATGCAACGCATCACGCGGGAGCATCCTGCGGCGAGGGTGTTCAGCCTGCCGTCGTTCGGCGGCGAGGGCGTGCGCCGCCACATTGAACTGGGCATGCGTGGCGAGCCGGATTCCGTGGCGAAGGCAATGGAAACGATTCGTGCCGAAGTCGGGCGTCTTGGCTACGAATGGGCCGTGAGATAAAAAAGACAAAAAAAAGCCCCGGTTAGACCGGGGCTTGAATCCGCCCCCGCAGGGCGGGGGCTGGAGGAGGATGGTACAGCCGAAAACTGCTTAGGCAGCTTTCTTGGCTTTGGGTATCGCGGTGGCGCCGACGGCCTTGACCGTGGCGTTGGTCGCGGCGGCCACGTTGGCCTCGGCGATCTCGGCTACCTGCTTGGCGGCCTTGTTCATGGTGTCGTAGGCCGAGTTGGCGGCGGCGATCGCCGATTTGACGGCGGCGACGGCGACATCGGAACCGGCCGGGGCCGATTTGGCGGCCTTGTCCAGCGTGGAGGCGACGTTCTTGTTCACTTCGGCGAACTGCGCCTCGACCAGCTTGGAGAACTCTTCCTGCGTCTGGGCGGAGATCTCATACATGCTGCGCGAGTAGGTAACAGCTTTCTCGACGGAGGGCTGGGCCAGGGTAGCTTGCAGGGAAATGACTTCCTGCAGATCTTTGGCGCCGAGCAGGGTCTTGGCGTTGTTGACGCTGTCTTCCAGCATGGCACGGGCGGTGTTCAGGTTCAGGGCGGCAAAACGCTCGGCGCTGGCAAAGGCGGTGTTGGCCAGAGTGAGCATGGTTTCGACGTTGGCTTTGTTGGCGCCAGCCAGTTGTTCGGGGGTTGCAAACATTTCTCTCTCCTCAAATAACGACAATGAAAAACGAAATCCGGTGAAGCGAAGCTGCTGTTTGTTGCGATGCAGCATGATTCAATTATAGGGGCGAAATAAACTAAGTCAAGATATTTTTTGTGCAGAGCACAATTATCTTAAGAAATTTTAAATAATTTATAAAAACATATACATGCAAGTTAGTAAGCGCTTAGCTTTTTACCTCTGCTATGCTGTATTTGTGGCGGCGCAACCTGTTTTCTTCTAATTTGATGACCCGGCAATCGAATTCACGGACTTATCTGCTGGTGCTTGCGCCGGGCCTCTTCGTCCTGCTCTGGAGCACCGGCTTTATCGGCGCCAAGCTGGGGCTGCCCTATGCCGAGCCGCTGACTTTTCTGCTGATCCGCTTTGCCTGTGTGATCGCCTTGCTGGGAACACTGGCACTGCTGTTGCGGCGTCCGTGGCCGCACAGACCGGTGCAATGGCTGCATATCGCTGCTGCGGGCGCGTTACTGCATGGGGGGTACCTTTCCGGGGTTTTCCTGGCCATCTACGGCGGCATGCCGGCGGGGGTGGTGGCGCTGATCGTCGGCATCCAGCCGTTGCTGACGGCGTTTCTCAGCGCCTCGATGGTGGGCGAGCGGGTAAGCAGGCGCCAATGGATGGGCCTGGTGCTCGGCTTCGGCGGCGTCCTGCTTGTGGTCTCGGACAAACTGGGCTTTTCCGGGTTGAGCAGCACCGGCCTGGCGTTCTCGGCCATGGCACTCGTCAGCATTACCGTCGGCACCCTCTACCAGAAGCGTTTCTGCGCCGAACTGGACCTGTGGAGCGGCTCGGTGATCCAGTTCGTTGCCGCCGCGCTGGTGCTGCTACCTTTTGCGCTTGCCTTCGAAACCATGCGCGTTGTGTGGAGCGGCCAGTTCATTTTTGCCATGGCCTGGCTGATCGTGGTGCTGTCGCTGGGCGCCATCTCGCTGCTGCACCTGCTGATTCGGCGCGGCGCGGCGACGCGTGTTTCGGCGCTGTTCTATCTTGTGCCGCCGACCACGGCGCTGTTGGCCTTCTTCATTTTTGGTGAGAAACTCGGCTTGGCGGCCATGGCGGGGATGGCGATCGCCGCAGTGGGCGTGGCAATCGCCGTGAGGAAATGACTATCGGTTGGTGAAATCCGGCTTGCGCTTGTCGACGAAGGCCGCCATGCCTTCCTGCTTGTCCGCGAGGGAAAAGGCGGCGTGGAAAGTGCGCCGCTCGAAGAGCATGCCTTCGCCCAGCCCGCTCTCGTAAGCGCGGTTGACGCATTCCTTGACCATCATGATCACTGGCAATGAGAAACCGGCAATGGTTTCGGCGGCACCGAGCGCTTCTTCGAGCAGCTTGTCCGCGGCTACGATCCGCGATACCAGGCCCGCGCGCTCGGCTTCGGCGGCATCCATCATGCGGGCGGTGAGGCACATGTCCATGGCCTTGGCCTTGCCGACGGCCCGCGGCAGGCGCTGCGTGCCGCCAGCGCCGGGGAGGATGCCGAGCTTGATTTCCGGCTGGCCGAATTTTGCC
This sequence comes from Rhodocyclaceae bacterium, assembly GCA_018262775.1. Lineage (GTDB taxonomy): Bacteria > Pseudomonadota > Gammaproteobacteria > Burkholderiales > Rhodocyclaceae > Desulfobacillus. The sequence goes on along the minus strand of JADFDU010000017.1, from coordinate 36,700 downwards.
GTATCGGCGGCGATGATGAAGTCGCAGGACATCGCCAGTTCGCAGCCGCCGCCGAGGGCGAAACCCGCCACCGCGGCGATGACCGGCTTGCGGCAGGTCTTCACGCGTTCCCAGTTGCGCGTGACGAAGTTTGTCTTGTAGACATCCATGTAATCCATCTTGCTCATGGCGACAATGTCGGCACCGGCGGCGAAGGCCTTGTCCGAGCCGGTGATGACCATGGCACCGATGGCTTCGTCGGCCTCGAACTTGTCCAGCGCATCACCCAGTTCATCGATCAGCGCATCGTTCAGTGCATTGAGCGCCTTGGGGCGATTCAGTGTGATGAGGCCGACCTTGCCGCGGGTTTCGACGATGATGTTCTCGTAGGCCATCTGGCGTTCTTCCTATTTTGGATTTGAAATGCCAGGCGCGATCTGCAGGCGCACAGGCTGTCCTGTCGAGGGCTCCTCGGCGGCAGGCTTGCCCTTTGGCTGGATGATTGCCCTCACGCGATTGTCCCGCCCTGGCACAACGGTGCCAGCCGGGCCGCTGGTGACCGAGTAATTGTCGTTCAGCCCGTCGAACACGATGTACTGGCCGCGCACTTCGTCGAGGCCGCTCTTGACGTAGGCGCGATTGATGAACTTGGTGATCTCGGTCTTTGCATCGTACTCGATGCGCTCACCCTCGCCTTCGACGTATTCGTCCTTGCCGTCGCGCTTGACGCGAAAGTGTGCCAGGTTGCCCGGGTTGGCGGTGGCCACACCGTTCTTGAAGCCCTCGGCATCCTGCTTCACGACCAGTTTGTCGCTGCGGATGACCAGCGTACCCTGGGTCAGCGTGACGTTGCCGTCGAAAATGTGCATCTTGTTGATTTCGTCGACCGTGACACGGTCGGCCTCAAGGTTGACCGGCTTGTCGCGGTCTGCCTTCTCGGCATGGCTGGGCACGACGATAGCAAGCAGCACCGCGCAAAGGATGGGGCGGAAGAAAATGTGGGCGGGGATCATGAGTGTCAGCGTGGTGTCAGCGTGAGAGTCAGTGGTTTTTCTTCTCGATGGTGCTGTTGACCTGGCTCAGCAGTTGATAGATCTGCGCCTTGTTGTCGACTTCCATGCCGACGCCACGCACGACCGAGGTGCCCTGGGTGATCGTCACTGCGGCGTTGGTGCGTGCCACTTCGTCGTCCGGAAACACGGTGAGATGGCTGGAGGTATACACGATCTCATCATCGGTCGGTGTCGCCGCGCGCACGCCGCGCACGTTGCCGATCAGGGTGATTTCCCGGGCATCCGGCCCGACGAGCCCCTGTTTTGCCGTGAGGTGCGTGGGTCTCGGCCCCTTAAGAAACGACATGTTTGGCTCGGTTATCACCGTCGTATCGTCGTCGGGATAATGTACCATTTTTTTTGCGACGAGCGTGCTCTGCAGACCACCCGTCTCGGCGAAGCGGCGCACGGTAAAAATTTCCGCGTAGTAGTCCGGATCATGGCGCAGCTTGCTGTCGCTGAAGTTGTCCTTCACCTCGGTGGCGCGCTGCAGCCAGAAGGTCAAGCCGACGAGCAGGGTCATCAGGGCGATCGGGAACAGGCTCTGGCCGGGCGGGATCAGTTTCATGTTGATGCGGGGCTAGATCACCTTGGCGCGGAACAGGTCGTGCGTGTTCAATGCGCCGACCAGCACGCCGTTCTCGACCACGAGAATCTGGCTGATCTTGTGTTCTTCCATCATCTGCGCCGACTCGGCCGCCAGACGCTCCGGGCCGATGGTGCGCGGATTGCCTGACATGACCTGGGTCACCGGCGTGCCCTTGAAATCGACGCCCTTTGCCAGCGCGCGGCGCAGGTCGCCATCGGTGAAAATGCCGACGACGGCGAGCGTGTGCGTGACGATGGCAGTCATGCCCATGCCGCCACGTGAGATGGCGAGTACGGCCTCGGCAACTGTCGCCTGCTCGCCGACGTGGGGTACGGCGTCGAGTTTGCGCATGATGTCGCGCACGTGTGTGAACAGGCGCCGGCCAAGCGCCCCGCCGGGGTGCGAGCGGGCGAAATCTTCCGCGCCGAAGCCGCGCGCATCGAGCAGGGCGACAGCGAGCGCGTCGCCCATGGCCAGTGCCGCGGTGGTGCTGGCGGTGGGGGCGAGGTTGAGTGGACAGGCTTCCTCGGCGACGCCGGCGTCGAGATGGGCGTCGGCCTCGCGTGCCAGTGAGGAGGCAGGATGGCCGGTGATGGCGATCAGCCTGCCACCCTGACGCTTCACCAGCGGCACGATGGTGAGCAGTTCTTCGCTTTCGCCTGAGTTGGAGAGGGCGATCAGCACATCGTCGCGGGTGATCATGCCGAGATCGCCGTGGGAGGCCTCTGCGGCATGCACGAAGTACGCCGGGGTGCCGGTGCTGGCGAGGGTCGCGGCGATCTTGCGCGCGATGTGGCCGGACTTGCCGACGCCGGAGACGATGACGCGGCCGCGGCAGTCGAGGATGATTCCGATGGCCCTGGGAAAGGCGTCGTCGAGGCGCTCGATCAGGCCGGTCACGGCCTGCGCCTCGATCCGCAACACCTTTTTCGCCAGTTCCAGCGCTTTCTGATCGACTTTGCGGATAGCCGGGATTTGGTTCATGAATGCGATTTGATTAGACTAGTGGAAAGTATACCAAACTACTTCAGCATACCCTCATACCCTCATACCCTCATACCTTTATACCCTGCATCCATGACCACACTGCAGCTCGTTCTTGTCCTGCTCGCTTCCGCGGTGTTCGTGGTCGTGGTGTTCCGTTCGCTCAACCTGCCGCCGGTGCTGGGCTACTTGCTGGTCGGCGTGGCCATCGGTCCCCACGCGCTCGACCTGATCCCGGATTCCGAGGCGGCACATTACCTGGCTGAATTCGGCGTCGTCTTCCTGATGTTCTCCATCGGCCTGGAATTTTCGTTGGCGCGCCTCTACAGCATGAAGCGCACAGTGTTCGGCATCGGCCTGGCGCAGGTCGCTGTGACCATTGCCATCAACATCCCGGTCGCCTTGCTGGCGGGCTTGTCCTGGCAGGCCGGCATTGCGCTGGGCGGCATCCTGGCGATGTCGTCCACCGCGCTCGTCGTCAAGATGCTGGCAGAGCGCATGCAGCTCGAGTCCAGGCACGGCCGTGAGATCATCGGCATCCTGCTGTTCCAGGACCTGGCGGTGGTGCTGCTCCTGATCATCGTGCCGGCGCTGTCGCAGGCGCCGGAGGTGATGGCGCAGACGTTGGCGGTGGCGGCGCTGAAGGCAGCCGTGGTGCTGTCGTTGATCCTTTTTTTCGGTCAGCGCCTCATGCGCGGCTGGTTCCACATCGTGGCGCGGCGGCGCTCGGCAGAACTATTCATGCTCAACGTGCTGCTGATCACGCTCGGCCTGGCCTACCTCACCGAACTGGCGGGGCTGTCGCTGGCGCTGGGCGCCTTTCTTGCAGGCATGCTGATTTCCGAGACGGAGTACCGCTACCAGGTGGAAGAGGACATCAAGCCCTTCCGCGACGTGTTGCTCGGGCTGTTCTTCATCACCGTCGGCATGTTCCTCGACGTCGGCGTGATTGCCAGCCAATTTCCCTGGGTTGCCAGCCTGCTGCTGCTGCTGCTGTTAGGCAAGTTTGTCGTCATCGCCGGTCTGTTGCGTGCCTTTGGCGCCCAGCCGGGCACATCCATACGCACCGGCTTGTGGCTGTGCGCCGGTGGTGAGTTCGGTTTCGTCCTGATCGCCCACATCAAGGATCTGCCTCTGCTGCCGGGTGCCACGCTGCAGGTGGTGTTGGCTGCATTGGTGCTCTCCATGCTGCTGGCACCGCTCATCGCCCAGTACAGCGAGAAAATCGTCATGCGCTTCAGCGCCTCTGAATGGATGATGCGCGCGGCGGAATTGACGCAGATCGCGGCGCGTTCGATGTCTACGGAGAAGCACGCCATCATCTGCGGCTACGGCCGTAGTGGCCAGTACCTGGCGCGTTTCATGGAGAAGGAGGACGTTTCCTATGTCGCCCTCGATCTCGATCCGGAGCGCGTGCGTGAGGCCGCCAGCGCCGGCGACACCGTGGTGTATGGCGACGCGGGCCGGCGCGAGACGCTGGTGGCTGCCGGGCTGATGCGCGCCAGCGTGCTCATCGTCTCCTATGCCGACCCGGCCTCGGCCCTGCGCGTGCTGGCGCTGGTGCGTGAGTTGCGGCCCGAACTGCCGGTGGTGGTGCGCGCGGCCGACGAGAGCGACTTCGACCGCCTGACGCAGGCCGGCGCGGCCGAGGTGGTGCCGGAGACGCTGGAATCGAGCATCATGCTTGCCTCGCATGCGCTGGTGCTGCTGGGTGTACCCATCAATCGCGTCGTCAAGCGCTTTCGCGAGGTGCGCGAGCAGCGCTACGAATTACTGCGCGGCTTCTTCCATGGCGCCAGCGACGCTGCCGACGACCTCGACGAAGCCTGGCAGCCGCGCCTGCATTCGGTCGTCCTGAACCCCGGCGCCTACGGCATCGGGCGGACCATTGAAGAACTCGGGCTGGAGCGCTTCAACATCACGGTGTCCCTCATCCGCCGCCGCGGCATCCGCGCCTTCAGTCCGTCGCCGGAAGCGCGCTTCGAAGCGGGCGACGTGGCCGTGCTGCAAGGCGTGCCGGAGGGGTTGGCGGCGGGGGAGAGTCGGCTGTTGAAGGGGTAATTCCAGGCAGTCTCGCCTGCGTTCAGCAGGCGGACAGAAAGGTAATTTACCCAATAATCTTTCTTTTTATTGGGTAAATCGAATATCGAGTTAGAATTACCCAACGAAATATAGAATTATTGGGTAACTCATGAGCAAAACAGGATTGTATCGAGAGCACGAACTTGCTTTTCGCACTCAGTATGCGGAACTCAAGGAGCGGACGCTGGCAACCGGCATCCTGCTGCCGGGGACACCGGGCACGCTTGCTCTGCGCAAGGGAAGCGGCTATCCGTACTGGTACCGAGTTTTCTATTCTGTTCCCGGCAAGCAATCCGAAGAACTGGTTTGCAAAGATGGCGACGCAAAGGCGTTGCAGTCAATGCGCGACAGGATGGCTTTCGCCGAATGGTCCTCGTCCCAGGTATCGGCCCTTCGCAAGCTCGGGTTCCAGGTGGCAGACAAGACGACGGCCCGAGTCTTGGTTGAACTGCACAATCAAGGGGCATTCGAAGCGGGACTCGTGCTCGTGGGTACGCTGGGCTATGTGGCTTGGCTCAACGAACTTGGCGCGATCGCCATTAGTGCACGTACCCTGGATATCGACTTGGCACGCAGGCAGCAGCTCAAGCTGGCGTCGTCGCTCTCTTTTCTTGCGACCATGCAGGCAACAGGGCTGCCATTTTCGGCAGTTCCGGGATTGTCGTCTTCAGCACACTCAATATCCGTAAAGCTTCCGGGAGTTCAGGCATTGCGCGTCGACGTCCTTGCCCCCGGAAAACGGCTGGGCACGGTTATTCGCGTGCCGGAATTGGCGTGGGCGGCTCAGGCTGTACCGTATTACGACTATTTGCTGGACGCGCCCGAGCCTGGCGCGATGCTCGCGGGGGGGCATTGCATACCAGTCCGCCTGCCGCAGGCGGCACGACTCGTCTGGCACAAGCTCTACTCGAGCACGCAACGGCGCGGCTTCCCGGAAAAGGCAGAAAAGGATCGGCAACAGGCCCTGGTTCTGGCCGCTGCGTTGTTGGAGCACGATCCTCGGGCGCTGGAGCTTGCCTTCTCCGAAGCGCCCATCTCCATGGCGAAAGCCATCAAACCCCTAAACAGAATTCTCAGTAAACGATTGGATATCCCTCTGGAACTCAATCGGGTGCTGAGCGCGTGCTTATCGACTCGTAATGGACGTGCCGAATAGTGGCGGGTACCCGTTCAGCGGTTTCCGTCGATACAGATCAAGGGTGAGGTTTGACGGAAACCGGCTTGAACAGTCGTGGGTTTCCTGGGTTTCAAGGGCTGGCGGCGGAGAAGCGGCTGCCGAAGGGGGAGGGGTCGCCGTCCTGCGGGGACTGACTTTTCTGGAGCTGAAAAAATAAAAACCGGGGCTAGGCCCGGTTTTTATTACAGAGTGTTGTGTTGTGATCAGTTTGCGACGCAGACCGTATATAGCGTTGCATCGTCAGCCGGTGTTACAGCATAGAAGGTTGCCGTTGTCGCCAGGGTGCCTCCTGCTTGAGCCCCCAAGACCCGTACTGTACCGGTTGTCGTATTGCCATCATCAATGGTCGTGTCGATTTGCCTGGCGAAGCGCCCCTGAATGCCTGCTGAGCAAACATAGAAGTTGGCTGGCCAAGGATTGGGAGTATCGGTTGAAATCGGATCTCCCGTCACGCCAAGTGGGCCGCCATCGGCATTGCGCGGCAGGTATTCCGGATCTGTCGTGACGGTTGTGCCACTTGCCAGGTTTGCCATGCGAACGTGCTGCCAGAATAAGAAGCTTTCAGTAGTTGCAGTCGCATTCCAGGCACCATTGATTCGCGCATCGCCAGCGCAAGGACTAGGGTTGGCACTACAGGGTGTGCCATTTGCAGTGGCAGTCAAGCCAACATGCGCCACTACCTGAGGGTCGTCTCCTGGCAATGCCCTGTACTTGTCCTGATAGGCATATACGAAGGTGGCGATGCTTCGGAAGTCGTTGGCGATATTCTTCACTTTCGCACTATTGACCAGTTCCTGGCCCTTCAACACGCCGCCGAGCAAGAGGCCGATAATCACCAGCACGATGGCGATTTCGACGAGGGTGAAGCCCATCTGTTTCTGTCTCACGCTATTCTCCTGAGTAAGGACAATCACTAACTACGCCCCTCTACTAGCAATTTGAATGCCAGCGCGCTTTAGCATGCATTTTCATACTCAAACAGGGAATATTTCACGGAAAACTGTCGGTCTTTCGACAATACTGTCACCGTGCCGTCAAAACCCGCCATGACCCTGGGTATTTCCACCTTTGCCCATTTAACGCACAGCCAGCGCCGCTGGGTGCTGCTTGGGCTCCTCGGACTATTGCACCTGCTGCTGTTGCAGGGCATCCACAGTGGCGTCGGCCGCACCCTGCTGGTGGTGCATATCGGCCTGTTCATCCTCTGGCAGCCTTTTGTGCGCGCCGAGCAGCGCCTGAGCGCGCTGCAGCTGCTGGTGATTGCCAGTCTGGTGGCCATCGCCACCTGGTGGGCCAGCAACTGGATGCTCATCGGCTGGGTGATGGCGCTCGCAGGCATCATCGGCGGCAAGGTGTTCTTCTTTAGCGGGCGGACCGCGAAGCTCTTCTACCTGCTGGTGCTGACCTACCTCATCAGCGTGCTGCTTTTCGTGCTGGTGCCGCAGGTGCTGCCCAGTTCCCTTGTGCTCTCGGGCGAGTATGTGTTCCTGGCGAAGTACGTGCTGCCGGCGCTTTTCCCCGTGATGGCGCTCCTGCCGGTCGGGCAGGAAGTGGAAAGCGAGGCGGAGGTGGTCGATTTCGTCTACAGCGCCTTCATCTTCCTCCTCCTGGCGGTGCTGGTGCTGGGCAGCATTTCCGCCATGCTGCTGATCAATCGCGGCTACTTCGAATCGCTCTTCGTGACGATGATCGTCCTCTCCGTGGTATTGCTGCTGCTTGCCTGGGCATGGAATCCGCGGCTCGGTTTTGCCGGCCTCGGCATGCTCTTTTCCCGCTATCTGATGTCGCTGGGCTTGCCCTTCGAACGCTGGCTGCATGAACTGGCCGACACCCTGCAGCGGGAAGATCAGCCGGACAAGTTCCTCGCTCGATCCCTGGAAAGCCTGATCCGCCTGCCGTGGGTCAATGGCTGCGAATGGCGTGCGCCGGGCGTAGCGGGCGAATCGGGGCGGCGCGAAGGGCAGCGCGGAGAGTTTCAGCATGGGTTGCTGACGCTTGCCATTCATTCCCAGCAGCCTCTCAGTCCGGCGCTCACCTGGCATTTCGACCTGCTGGTGCAACTGCTGGGAGAATTCTACGAAGCGAAGCTGCGCGCCCAGGAATTGCAGCAACTCAGCTATGTCAAGGCCATCCACCAGACCGGCGCGCGCCTGACGCACGACGTGAAGAACCTCCTGCAATCGCTCAATGCCCTGTGCCTGGCGGCAGCCAGCGAGGGGGATACGCCTTCGGCGCAGTACCAGGCCCTGCTGCGGCGCCAGCTGCCGGCCATCTCGCAGCGGCTGCAGCAGACGCTGGACAAGCTGCGGCGACCCGAACTGGAAGGGGCGCAATTCCTGCCCGCCGCCCAGTGGTGGGCGGGCTTGCAGGCCCGCTATGCCCAGTCAGGTGTCCTGTTCTCGCCGGAAAGCATTGAGGGCGGCCTGGAGATTCCCGTCACGCTCTTCAATAGCGCAGCGGAAAACCTGCTGGAGAACGCCCTGTCCAAGCGCAGCGAAGCCCCGGCCCTGCAAGTCAGCATAGCGTTCCAGGTGCAGGACGGCCCGGCGCTCAAGGTGTGCGACGACGGAGCGGCGATCCCCGCCGAAGTGGCGCAGAACCTGTTCCGCGCGCCCATCGTGTCGAAGGTGGGGCTGGGCATCGGCCTCTACCAGGCGGCCCGGCATGCCGAGTTTTACGCTTACGAACTGAAGATCGCCAGTAACGAGGCGGGGCGGGTGTGCTTTGTGCTCGAGCGGAAAGCGGCAGAACCGGCAGCAGCTTAGGAAAACACTGGACAAGTCCTTCGACAAGCTTCCTTCGACAAGCTCAGGACGAACGGCAATTTGTTGATTCCGTTCGTGGTGAGTTTGTCGAACCATGAGCGGAATCAACTTGTTCAGCGTTTCCTTAAGCCGCGCCGGCGAACGCTTCCTGCCCGGCCGGCTTGCGGCCGATCATGCGATGCACTTCCATGTTGCCCTTGCCCTTGAGGTAGATCGTCTGCGGCTCGTGAAAGTCGAAGCGATCCTTCAGGCGGCGCCAGGTGATGCCGTCCACCTGGATCATGCCGGGCACGCCCTCTGAAGTGATGCGGCTGGCGACGTTGACCGTGTCGCCCCACAGGTCGTAGATGAACTTCTTCTTGCCGAGCACGCCGGCCACCACCGGGCCGGTGCCGATGCCGATGCGCACCTCCAGGTGGGCTTCGTTCACCGTGAAGTCGCGGCGCAGCAATTCACGCATGGCCAGCGCCATGTCGGCAATGGCGTCCGAGTAGTCTTCCTGGCCGTCGTTGAGGCCGCCTGCCACCATGTAGGCGTCGCCGATCGTCTTGATCTTCTCCAGACCGAAGCGCTCAGCCATCTCGTCGAAGGATGAGAATATCCGGTTCAGCATCGTGAACACCTGGGTCGGCGCCATGCCCTCGGCGACCTGGGTGAAGTTGACGATGTCGGCGAACATTACCGTCACGTCGGCAAAGCCGTCGGCAATGGTCTGATTGCTGTTTTTCAGCCGCTCCGCCACCGAACCGGGGAGGATGTTGAGCAGCAGGCGTTCGGAGCGTTCCTGCTCGATTTGCAGCAGGCGGTGGGTTTCCGTCAGCCGCATCTGCGCCTTCAGTTTTTCGATGGTGGCAAAGCGCAGCAGCAGGAAAACGATGGTGGACACCGCGGCGAAGTTGAGGGCGAAGAAAACCACCGCCGTCTTGACGGGAATCTGCTGCTTCGTCTGGATTTCCATCGAGGCCAGGTGGAAATCGAAAAAGCCCGACATCGCCAGCAGAAAGAGATAGGCGATGAACCAGCCGAAAGCCTCGCGTGTGCCGAAGAACAGGATCGCGCCGACGGGCGCCAGCAGGCCCCAGATGGTGATGCCGCTGGCCGTGATGAAGTTGCCGATGCTCCACTGCACGACGAAGGGGAAGAAGAGGAACAGCGCCAGCTGGCTGAGGCGGAAGAAATCGAAGTTGCCCCACTTGATGTAGACCGCCAGATTGGTCGCCAGCAGGATCTGGAAAACGAAGGGCAGCGTCGACGACAACTGCGGGCCGAGGCTCCAGTAGATGACGAGCCACAGCATCGAGGCGACGCTGGCCAGGCCCGTGGCGAACATCAGCAGCGACTTGTTCAGGCGCAGATCTTCGCTGTCGCTAGGATCGATGCCGGCGGTGCGCAAGCGCTCGAGGAGGCTGGGTGAGCCACTCGTCATACAGTTCTCCGATTGGGTTGCGCGCGGGGAGTGCCCCCATTCTTTCAATGGAGTTTCGCAGGAATACGCCGCGCTGGCAAGAATGACGGCATAGTCTGGCAGGGCGCGTGCTGCTTAGGGTAGTTTTCCGGTTGTGATCATGCGGTTTACGAGGACGGATTGCGGCACCCAGATTACGACGTCGTCGAAGTTCGCGTCGGGCGTCCTGCTGACCAGGGTGTCGTCGTTGTCGGTGTTCTCCAGTTCGTCGGCACCGGCGGGGGCGGGATTGCTGCCGCCGCTCATGTTGAAGGCGCCGGCGCCGTTTGAGCCGTGCGACACGACCACCGCCGGCACATTGCTGGCGACGGTGGCCAAGCAGGCGCTGTCGGCGCAGATGGTCAAGGTGCCCGTGTTGGCCAGTGTGAAGCCGGTGACACTATTCGAGAAGGCTGCCGTCACGCGGTAGCGGAAGCGATTGTTCCAGGCATCGCTGCGGGCGAGACCGAGTGTCACCCAAGGGATGCGACCTTCCTGACTGGTGCAGGGGCCGGGGGTGGCTGAGCGGTTTTCGACGCCGTCGTCATCAGTATCCGGGCAGGGAAGATAGGGCTTCAGGTCGTTTGCGGCATGGCTGGCCGCATAACCCATGAGCGCCTCGCGGATGTCGGTCAGCGCTCTCTCGGTTTCCTGCCGCGCCCGAATGTCCTGCTGTGCGGAAAAGGGAATCACCAGGCTGGAAATGAGCAGCGCCACGATCACCAGCACCACCGCCATTTCGGTGAGGGTGAAGCCGCGGGCAGAAGTCAGTCCCCGTGGGACGGCGGCAGATTCGATTCGGTAAGGATTTTGGTAATCCATCTGCTCAATCGATCAATCGTTCGGCCAATTCGGCATAGAGCGGAAACTTCGAATCGGCAGAGATCAATTTCCCGTCAAACGCCAGTGTCGTCGCGATGATTATTCTGTCTTGTGGGTCGCTGTGATGTTCGGCCAGGTCGACTGCGCGGCAAGCAATATCCGGCGACACCCCAAGTAGTTCGATGCCGGACCCTGCAATTGCTTTATGAAACCACTCGCCCCTCGGGCAAGGCAGAGAAATTCGCTGACGGCGTTCGAGCCAGGCCACTTCAAAACAACTGATTGCCGAAATGCCGATACCTTCGCTTGTCTCGATCAACTCGCGCCATGTCGGTTTAAGTAGGTGCTCGTCCTGGTTCACCCACCAAAGCCAGATATGGGTATCGAGCACGATCATTCTGGCAGGTTCCATTCCTTGTCGGGCGCGCTGCTCATTACATCGCCGAGTATCTTGAGACGCCCGGCGATATCCTGATGCGGACGGCGGCGCGGCCTGGGCTCAACCGGAGCCTCGCTTTCATCCAACACAAGAAAAATTGCTTCGACGTGCCTGTTGGGAGGAAGTTTGGGCGTGTTCTTTATGTTTCCGTGAGTATCCGTCTCGAGAATGATTCGCTCAGCGTGCATGGCGCCCTCCGGAATTCAAGTGATTGCAGCAAGCATAAACCATCAATTGGCAAAAGTCAGTCGCTGTGAGACGGCGATCTTCATGGCAGCCATGTCGTGAAGTAATCCCCGATGGTGACGGTCTGGTCGTTGGCGGATGTGCGCTGGCCGATGGTAAAGCCGGGGCGCACGTTGCGGAAAGAATAGGGGATGACAGGTGTGTCGCGCAAATGCGGCGGGAAGTTGGGTGGCGGATTCATCGCGGCGGTGAGGAAGTTCATCGGCCTAGTGGTGTCCTGCATGGCGGAAATAAGCTGCGAACTCGTACCATCGCGCAGGAGCCACACTTCCAACTGATAGCGCGGCGAAGGATCGATTGCCTCCCACCGAATGGCGCTTGTGCCGACCGTGCCGGCGAAAGGCATAGCCGTCTGACGGAAAGCGCGGCCGGCATCGCTACCCGAGAGCACCTGCACCAGCGCGCCGGCCAGTTCCGGGCCAGAGTCGAGCTCTGCCACCATACTACCTATTGCCACGCCGACACCGTTCCAAATATAGACACCGTTCTCGGCGGCATTTGCCTGATGTCTGACCAGAATGTGGCTGCCGGCAGCCGGTAAGATACTATCGATGGTGGCCGGGGTGCTGGTCAGGTCGATCGCCTCCTGGGTGGATAAATGCGCCCATACACGCAGCCAGCTTGATCCATCCGAGTGGAACCAGCCATTGGCCTGGTCGCCTTTCTGCACGTAGACCACGCGGCCGGGCTGGGTGCTTGCGGAAGGCAGGTCGCTGTATTGGGTGACCTGGACGGGTTGCCAGTAAAAAGACGTGCAGTTCGGCTCCAGGTCCGGGTCGGCGCAGGTCACTGGCTGTACCGTCAGTTGCCGCCAGAGCTGTCTGGCGTGAATCGTGCCCTGCATCACTTCCACAATCAGGCCGGCCAGGGCTTCGACGCTGCTGGCATCGCCGGCGCGCTTCATCGCCTGGTTGGCGCCCTGCCAGACGTATATGCCGTTCTGCTTGGGATCACCCTGGTTTTTTACCAGAACGCGATCACCATGGAAGAGATAGACGTCATCGACCTGGAACAGATGGATACCGTTGGCGTCGATCATGCCTGGCGCCGCGAGATCGATATCCCCAGTGGTGGCCACCCGCACTCTGGGTAGGTTATAGGACGTGGCCGCACGCGTGAGTTCCACACGGACGTGGAAGAACTGAGGATTTGAAGGAGTACTAACTGGCACACTGGCGGTGCCTGGGTCGAGCTTGTAGACACCTGCCGGGGCGTCTGGTGGAACGGTGAGGCGAGGAATGGGCGCAGCAGGGTTGGGCGGCGGCGCTGGGTATCCGGTCCTGGCGGAGGCGGCCTGGCCATGAACGTTGTCGTCCTCCTCCTGCGGCAGCGTACAGACGCTGCCGGAAAGATAGGCGGGTGCGACGCAGGGAGAAATTGCAGGGGCGGAAAAGGGTGTCTCTGCGCCCCAGTAGACCAGCGCCACATGCCCGCCGCGGTAGTTTGCGGCGTCGGTGGGCGGATCGCTGCGGCCGTTGGTCAGGTGGCTCGTGCTCGATGGTGTGCCCGATGATGGGAACACTGCCCCTTCTCTTCTGGGATCAACCTCAAAGGCGATTTTAGGTGGGACGATGAAAGGAGATTCAGTATTGTTTCCCGAATAGCCCAGGTGCTGGCCGGCTGCGCCGCAGGCGTCGGCGCCGTTGTTGTCGCCGTCTGCTAGGGTGAAGGTGAAGCCTAGGGTGGGCATAGTTATACCCGGGGCCAGGTCATCGTTAATGCGGAAAGTGAAATAGCTGCGCAGCCCGCCGCCCATCGCATGCGTCTCAGGCCGCCAGGCGCAGCCGTAGAGGAAGTTGGCAACTGACGGAGGATATGCGATGGGGACAGACTGGCCGAGCGTCAGGGTGTGAGTGGTCGGCGAATAATTGGCGAGCTGCGGCAGGCCGGCGGCGATGAGGCCGGGTGACTTGGTGGTGCCGAAGCCGGGCGATGAGGGTACGCAGCGAACAATGTCCTGATGCGCGGTTTGATTGATGGAGACACGCTCGAAAATTTCCTGGCCGGAGAAGACTGTGTCGGGCGTTTTAAAGCTCGAAAGATTGATTCCTTCCAGGTAATTGTCGTATATGCCAGGAAGATTATTTTTGTCCGCATTCGTTACTCGCAGTTGGCCCGCGCCGCGCTGGTTGGAGAAAAGGAGCGCGCCGGCGCAGTTGCTGACACCATTGACCTGCATCGTCCCGCCAGTGGTAAAAATCATTTCCTTGTAATGCTTGAAATAACCTCTAGGCACTGCCTGTGAGCCGTAACAAAGCGAACCGTCGTCGGTACCTCCTATCTTTCCGTAACCGCCTGGCACACCGCTGTCGCGCAAACAATCCGTTATACGATCTAGCAGTGAGTTGATGTCGGTGCGGAAATAGGCGTGCTTGCGTATCGCGCCAAATAGTGTATCGCTCGTCAGGGACAGGCCGAGGTCGTTGGCGACGAGGCTGCAGTCAGCGCCCTGGCAGGCATTCGGCAAAAAATTGCCGCCCGAGTCGAACACCTTGCCCTGGAGTGAGAGTTTTTTGGGCGTATTCGGATCGGTCGGCGCACTTGCGTTCTTTTTGAGCGGGTCGGGATCGGGGAAGTAATTGGTGACACCACCCAATGCCGCGGCGGCAGCGGGATCGAGGTAATTGGCGGCATCGTAGTTGCCGCCGCAGCGCGTCACGTCATCGCCGCCAACTGGCGCGCGATTTTGGCCGGGCAGCGGCGGCCCCGGCGAGAAGATCACTGCCACAGGGCGATCGTGCGCGGGAGTCAGCGCACTGCTCAGGGCCGCAGTGCCGTCAGCGACAACGACGTCAAGGTGGCTGAGGCTGTCCCAGTTCATTCGTACTGTCGTGCTAATGCCAAGACTCTTATGATTTGCAGAAACTATGTACCAGAGACACTCGCCATGACCGTCTCGCAGCGGCTCCATGCCGAGTGTGTGCCAAGGCAGCCGTCCGATTACGGTCTCGGTATCGGATGGAAATGCCCCATTCACAAAGTTCATGGCGCAACCTTCAGTGTTGCAAGCGGGGCTTTGGTTTGCATGGAATCTACTCGTGCCTACGTCCGGCATGGGAAGATAGCCATACATGGCATCTAAAGTTCCGGTCTTTATTTGTTGTTCCCGATACTGCAACGCATAGCCAATCAGAGCGTCTCTGGCTTGGCTGAGTACCTCCTGGCTTTGCTGCGCGCGCCTGGCTTCGAGACTCTCGGGCGTCAAATTGCTGACCAAATAAGTGAGTCCGGCCATCACCAGCAGGAGCAGGAAGATCATCAGGGCGGCGCCCTGCTGGCGCGGCGAAGCAACTCCGTTTCGCCGTCCTGCAGGGACTGACTTTTCTCCAGTGCGCATGGGATGGCTGGCCGGGTGCCGCGGCTTACTTCGTCCCGGCGCCTTGGCGCTTGACGGTGATGTGCCCGTCGCCGACACCGCTGGTGGTTTCGCGCGTGGCGCGGTTGATGGCTTCGCCTACTTTGAGGGATGCGGGGGATTCTTCGCCGGCGACGACGGTCGTTTTTGCGGGGTTGGCGCGATCGACTTCGACACGCACGCCGGTGGTGGCATTCGTTTCGTTCTGCGGCGTATCGTTGACCCAGGTGGTGGTCTTGCCGCTGCTGCGCTTGACGACGCCGGAGACCGTGAGCGTGGCGCCCTCGATGACCTGGCGGGTTTCCTGGATGTTGAGCTGGCGCTGGCGTTCCAGGGCGGCGCGACGCTCCGGCGTGAGGAACAGCTTGCCGAGCGTCTCGGCGGAGGTCGGCGCAGCCGCAAGCAGCAGGAAGACGGCGAGCAGGGCGGCGGCAAGCCGCTGGATTCCCGCTTTTGCGGGAATGACGGGATTCTTAGCACTCGGGAAACGCTGAACAAGTCCTTCGACAGGCTCAGGACGAACGGCGAGTTGTTGATTCCGTTCGTGGTGAGCTTGTCGAACCATGAGCGGAATCAACTTGTTCAGTGTTTCCCTGGTGGTGGCGCGGATCATGAGGCGGCCTTTTTCTCTCGGATCGTGATCCAGTCGATGTCGCAGTCGGCGCCCAGTTGCGGCTGGATGCCGCGGTTGTCGCCGGTACTGCGCGGCAGACGATCCACGTCGCAGCGGCGCAAGCGCAGGTAGGCGCGCGCCGACTCGCGCAGGTCGGAGAGGAAGTTGAGCAAATCGTCTTCGTGCAGCAGCTTCATGTGCAGTCGCATCGAACTGGAGAGGAACACGAAATTGCCGCTGCTGCCGGGCAGGGTGGCGGCATCGAGCTCCTTTTGCGGGGCGATTTCGTACTGGACTTCGATCAGCTTGCGCGCGTCCTTGATGCGGCGAATCTGCTCGATCCAGTCGAGGCGGTGTTCCTCGCCGAGGATGCCGCGCTGCGCCAGGTCGTTGAAGCGGGCGATCTTCTGCTTGATCTCCAGCTCTTCGTCGCGCGCGCGAGAGAGCTTGCTCTTGCTTTCCATCTGCCGGGATTGCGCCATGGCCTTGTTTTTCTTTTCCGCCTGGACGAACTGCAACGATGCATAGACGATGCCGGCACCCGCGACGATCATGACGACGGCGGTGGCCAGGCTCAGGCTGATGCGGCGGAAATCGTCCTTGTCGAAGGTGGCCATGTCACAACTTCCTGCTGAGATGAATGACGAACTTCAGTTGCACCGCCGAAAGCGCGGTTTCGCTTGTGCTCTTGAGCGACTTGCCGGATTCGATGTCGAAGGGCATGCGTTCCACGGCGACCTGCAGCGAGGTGTTCTTGCGCAGGGCGTCGGCGAAGGCGTTGACCATGTCAAGCTGGCCGCGTTGGTCAGCGGCCATCGATGCCGGCAACAGGCCGTCAATGACGACGACTTCGTACATGGCCATGGCTTGGCCGGGGGGCTGCGTCGGCGCGGGTGACGATGTGGGTGACGATGTGCCGGCGCGGGACTTCAGGTTGTCGCCGGGGTTGCCGCTGAGCTGCCACTGGATGCGTTCGACATCGACCTGCGGGGTATCGCCCAGTGCGCGGCTGATGAGGAGGTACATGGGCTCGATCGCGGCGCTGCGTTTTTCCAGGTCCTCGAAGCGGTTCATGACCGCGCGCAGGTTGTCGGTGCTGGTGGGCATCGGCGGGAAGGTCTTCTCGATAGCATGGTATTTCTGCGTATCCGACTCGACCTGCAGCAGCAGGGTATCCGTGGTGGCACGAGACTCCATGACGTTTGCCATCTCCCGGCCGGCGAAAAGCAGGCAGCCGAGCAGGGCGAGTGCACCGCCCTTGAGCAGCCAGGCGCGCGCCTGCCAGAGGCGGTAGAAGCGGCGCTCCTGCGGCTGGGCGAATTGCACGCGTGGTGCGTTGCGCGCCAGGAGGTGGAGGAACAACGATTCGCTGCGCGAGTCCCTGGGCGGCGTTTTCAGGCCGAATGTCTTGCAGGCGGCGTGCAGGTCGTGGAGGGTGACCTGCAATTCATCCAGGCTCTTGCAGTGTTCCTGGAAAACGCCCGTCTGGGCCGGGTGCACGAGGGCGATGACGGGCAGGGGGGTGCCGCGTGCCAGCAGGCGTTGGCCGAGGAGATACTGGTGGATTTTTGCGGCTTCGGCGGCGCAGCCGGCGGCGATTTCGGCGGCGTCGGTCGAAGCCATCGGGGTCAGGCGGCTGAACTTGAGCTGGCCGTTCTCGAAAAAACTCTGGCGGATGCCGCCGCGGGTGACCGAGATCAGCAGGCAGCGTTCACGGCCGGGGGCCAGTTTGGCCAGCACGTCGGCGCCGAGCAGAGGCAACGAGTAGATGCCGGCCAGCTGCGCTTCGGCGGCGCGCAGGGCGGCCAGCCAGGGCTCGAACAACTGCGGACGCGTGAGGGCGGCGAAGAGGAATTTTTCGTCCTTGCGGCCGGTTTTTTCACGGCCGTAGGAAAACGCCGCGGCCAGCGGCGAGCCGTAGAAATACTGGCCCAGCTTGCGCGCCAGCAGGGCGCCACGGTCCGCCCCCTGGCTGTAGGGCAGCGCCTCGATCTGGAAGCCCTCGTCCGGAATGTCGGCGAGCATGTAGAAGTTGCTGCCCCGGTGGTGGGCGAGATACTCGGAGAAGGCGGCGACGCCCGCTTCGCCATGCGCAAAGTCGCCCTCCTCGCGCAGCGTGCCGCCGTGCCACAGCACGGCGCTGAGGCGGTCGGAATCCAGGTAGAGCAGGCGTTGCTGTGGCATCAGATCTTCAGCTTGGTGATGACGTCGTAAATCGGACCGAGCACCGAGAGCATGACCCAGCCGAGGATGGTGCCGAGGACGAGCGTCATCGCCGGCTCGATCATGGCCTGCACCTTCTCGATGGATTCCTTGACGTCGCGGTTGTAGAAATAGGCGACGTTGAGGAGCGCGGTGTCGAGTCCGCCGGTGTTCTCGCCCACGCGCAGCATGCGGATGACCAGGGGCGGGAAGAGGCCGAGGCTCTGGAAGGCCACGGTGACGTTTTGCCCCTCGCCGATCAGTTGGCCGGCACGCTTGAGGCCGTCGCGGATGACGCTGTTGCCGACCACGTCCTCCGTGGCGTGGATCGAGTCGATGATGGCGATGCCCGAGGCGTACATCATGGCGAAGACGCTGGCGAAACGGGAGAGGATGATCTTGCGCAGGATGGGTCCGACCACCGGCAGCGCCAGCTTGAATTCGTCGAAGCGGTGGCGGAAGGCCGGATTGGTATCGATCGCAAACTTGATGGCGACGCCGATCATGACCGGCACCGCCAGGAAGAGGTACCAGTACTGCTTGACGACCGCCGAGGTGGCCAGCAGTATCCGCGTCTGCATTGGCATGTCCTGGCCCATGTTCTTGATGAAGCCGGCCATCTGCGGTACGAGGTACACCATGAGAAAAAAAGTGACGCCGAGGACGATGGTGCCGACGAAGGCCGGATACATGAACAGCTTCTTGGTGTGGGAAGCCAGTTCGTCCTCCCACTTGAGGGAGTCATTGAGGCTCTTGAGCACGGCCGGCAGGTTGCCGGTATTCTCGCCGGCCAGGATCAGGCTGCTGAAGACCTTGTCGAAGACTTTGGGGTGCTCGGACATCGCCTGTGAGAGCGTGCGGCCGCCTTCGATGGACTCGACCATGCTGGTGATCACCTCGCGGAAGCGCGGATGGTAGATGCTGTCGCGCAGGTCGATCAGCCCGTCCAGGATCGGCACGCCGGCGCGCGTGAGCTGCTCCATGTGGAAGCAGAAGTTGATCAGTTCGGGCTTTGGCACCTTGCCGCCGCGCAAGAGGCCGCCCTGGCGGACTTCCTTGCCGTTGATGAAATCGAGATCCATGCGCTTGAGGCGCATTTCGAGGTCGACCAGATTGATGGCGTCAAGCTGGCCGTTCACGACGCGGCCGCCTTCGTTCATGGCTTTGTAGGTGAACAGCGACACGCTACATCCGCTCCGTCAGATCCACCACCCGGCCGACTTCTTCCAGCGAGGTAGAGCCTTCACGTACCCGCCGCAGGCCGTCTTCCGCCAGTGTGCGGAAGCCCTTGGCGAGGGCCATCTGTTTGATGTCGCGCACGGTGGCTCGCCGCGCGATCAGCTCGTCGAGATCGGCATCCATGCGCAGTAGTTCCATGATGGCCTGGCGGCCGCGGTAACCCTGGTATTCGCAGTGCTCGCAGCCGCTGGGGCGATACAGCGTGGGCGGTGGTGCGTCATCGGCCAGACCGAGCAAACGTGTTTCGTGCGGCTCGGGCTGGTAAGGTTTCTTGCAGTGTGGGCAGAGCTTGCGCACGAGGCGCTGGGCAATCACGCCGATGATGTTGCCGGCCATGATGTCCGGCAGGACGCCGATGTCGAGCAGGCGCGGCACGACGCCGATGGCCGAGTTGGTGTGCAGCGTGGAGTACACCTGGTGGCCGGTCATGGCGGCGCGGAAGGCCATTTCGGCCGTGTCGGTGTCGCGGATCTCGCCGACGAGGATGACGTCCGGATCCTGGCGCATCATCGAGCGTACGCCATTGGCGAAGTCCAGCTTGGCGGCTTCGGCGACGGAGGTCTGGCGGATCATCGACATCGGGTATTCGACCGGATCCTCCAGGGTCATGATGTTGATGCCTTCCTCGTTGATGTGGTTGAGCACCGAGTAGAGTGTGGTGGTCTTGCCGCTGCCGGTCGGGCCGGTGACGAGGAGGATGCCTTCCGGCCGGGCGATCATGAGCTTGAGCTGGTCGAGCTGAATGTCGTCGAGGCCGATCTGGTCGAGCGGTACGATGCCTTTCTGGCGGTCGAGAATGCGCAGCACGATGTTTTCACCGTGGATGGTCGGCTGGGCCGAGACGCGGAAATCCACCAGCCGGCCGCTGATGTTGAGCGAGATGCGGCCGTCCTGCGGCGCGCGGGTCTCGGCGATGTTCATGTTGCTGATCACCTTGATGCGCACCGCCATGGCAGGCCAGTAGGACTTGTGCAGGGCACGGATCTGCCGCAGCAGGCCGTCGATGCGGTAGCGGATGCGCAGGAAGTTCTGTTCCGGCTCGAAGTGCACGTCGGAGGCGTCGCGCTTGACGGCGTCGGTGAGGATGGCGTCGATGAGGCGCACCACCGGCTGGCTGTATTCGTCGCTGGAGGCGGACAGGCTGCGCCAGTCGATCTCGCCGGTTTCGATTTCGTGGAGGATGCCGTCGATCGACAGTTCGTGCCCGTAATACTGGTCGATGGCGCGGGAGATCTCCGACTCGCCCGCCAACACCGTGTCGATCTGCAGATCGTCATGCGTGAGTGCGCGCAGTTTGTCCAGTGCGACGATGTCGTTGACGTCGGCAATCGCCACCGTCATGCGATGTCGGGCGCGGTCGTAGTCCAGCGGCAACAGGCGGTGGCGCTTGGCGAGTTCCAGCGGCACGAGGCGCAACGCCGACGGGTCGACAATGGCGCGGGAGAGGTCGATGCTCTTCTTGCCGAGGCTCTCGCCGAGGGCGTCGCGCAGCGTCGCTTCGGAAATGAAACCCAGGCTGACCAGCAGTTTGCCGACCGGCTGGTTGGATTTCATCTGCTCCAGCAGTGCGATGCGCAGCTGGTCCTCGCTGATGACCCCCTGCGCGATCAATATCTGGCCGAGCGGCCGTCGATGCGGTGCGGGTGAATTCATCTCCATGGCGCCGGCACGGGCGCTGAGTTATTTTTGCAGGTCGCTGACGCGGCCAGCGACCTGGTTTCTGTCGAAGGCAGCAGGGCGTTTGCTGGCCGCAGCAAGCGCCCCTTGATAATACTGCAACGCCAGCCTGGGCTGGCGCAATTGGTCCAGGCTGACCGCCAGGTTGAACTGGTAGTCCGGATTCTCGCTGTCGCTGGAGTAAGCGCGGAAGTAGGCCTGCTGGGCATCGTTCCAGCGGCCCTGCTGGGCATAGACGTTGCCCAGGGCGAAATTCAGAGAGGGGGATTCCGGCTGGTTGGCGAGCAGGTTCTTCAGCCGGCTTTCCGACTGGAGCGGGTCGACCTGCCCCCTCAGGCTGATCAGGCCGGCTTGTGCCGCGTTGTCCTTGGGATCGGCTTCGAGGATGAGCAGATACAGACCCTCAGCGGTCTCATATTGCCCCTGGCGCAGGCTGATGGCGGCCAGGCCGTGCAGGGCGTTGACGTTCTTCGGCTCGCTTTTCAATACCTGCTGATAATCGCGTTGCGCAGCGGCAAGGTCGCCCGCCTGGAAGGCCTGATAGGCGCTGGCGATTTGCGGGTTCATCTTCGGCCGCGAGGTAGTGATGTGAATGAGGTGTTCGGGTTCCGCTGCGAGTGGGACTGGCATGGCGGCGGGCAGCGGTTTTGCGGCGGTGGGCTTGTTGGCAGAAGTCAGTGCCGGCAGTACGGCGACCGGTTTTTCTGCGATGGGTGCAGCGGCTACGGACTCGGGCGGCGCGATCGGAGTCGGCGCTGCCGGTGCGGCGGCAATGGGCGTACTGGCGGGCGCCGGCGCAATGGGTGCGGCTGTCATCGGTGCGGTGCGGGCGGTGGCGACCGGCGCAGGGCCGATGCCGCCCTTCGGCTGCATCTGCCACCAGAACCAACCGCCGATGCCGAATGCGGCCACGATGGCGGCGAGGCCGCCGAGGATGAGCAGGTTGCGGCCCTGTGGCGGCTGCTTGGCTACGAATACATTCTGCGCGGCGGCACGTTCGCGCTTCTGGGCTTCTGCTGCCGGCTGTCTTGCAGATTGGGCAGCCGATGCAGGTGTCGCAACGGGTTCAGGCGTGGCTGTGGGCGGCGTATGGAACTCATGATCGAGCAGTTCGAGGCGCGAAGGCAGTTCGGGTAGCCCGCGCGCGTCGGCGGCGGGCTCGGCTGCTGCGCCGTCAGTCTGCATGGCGCCGCTCGGCTCGATCTTCGCCGCCGCCTCGGACTGGCGCTTGGCCTCTTCGGCCTTCTTCAGCGCGTCCATAAGCAGGCTCACTGCGCACTGCCTCCCACGTTCCACTCCGGTACCGGTTGCAGCCCGCTCTTGTTCTCGAAGAAGTCGTCGCGCGGCAAATTACCGCGGAAGCTGCTGTAGTTGCCCTGGATGCTGGCATCCTTGACCACGGTCGGCCGCAGGAAGATTACAAGTTCTGTTTTGACGGTTTTGTCGTTCCGGTAAGTAAAGAGATTGCCGAGAATGGGGATCTTGGAGACGCCAGGCACCGCATCGTCATTGTTACTGACAGATTCCTCCATGAGGCCGCCGAGCACGGCAATTTCGCCATCGTTTATTTTCATCAGCGATTCCATCTCGCGCGTCTGAATCTCTGGAACAATATTCTGCATGCCGGCTGGGATGTTGGGGTTAGGGTCTGCTTTGCCCGGTCCAATTTGCCGCGAGATGGTCGGCCGCACATTCAGTAGTACCGAGTTGTTCTCGCTGATTTGCGGCGTCACGCTCATGACCAAACCGACGGAGACCGATAGCGGCGTGGTGGTGACGTTGGTCAGCGTACTGTTCTGACTTTGGCTGGTGTCCGCCTTGAATTGGAAGTAGACGATGTTGTCCACTACCTTGAGAATGGCTGTCTGGTTGTTGAGCACCGACATCTTGGGACTGGACAGCACCTTCAGCGTGCCGAAGTTTTCCAGCAGCTTGATGGCCGTGAGGAAGTCGCCGCGGCGGAAGGCCAGGCTGAAGAGGGTGTTGCTGATCGCCGAGGGCAAGGTCGAGGTGGAGGTTGAGGCCTCAAAGGCGCCAGTGGTTGGGTTGACACGGAAGCTGCGTGTCGTAGCGCCCTGGCCGATAGCGCGTCCGGCGGCGCCCTGATTGAAATACTGCCAGTCGATACCCTGCTGGTAATCCTGGTTCAGGCGCACCTCGACGATGGTGGCTTCGATCAGCACCTGGCGTCGGGCCGAGGACAGGACCTGGTCGAGGAATTCCTGGATTTTTTCGTGCTGGCGCGAGGTGGCGCGCGCCATGAGAAAACCGGTTTCGCGGTTCACCATGACCGAGGCCGCTTGCAGCGTTTCATATTCCTTGCCGGCCTGCGATGGCTGCTGTGGGGGCGCAAGTTGAACCTGAATCTGGGAGGGAGCCCCAGTGGTTCCCGCTGCAGCGCCACCCGGCTGTGCCGCCGCGCCGGCGGCTGCGGCAGCCTGTTCCTGGCCTTCCGCAACGCGACGCCTGACGATGATTTCCTTGTCCGTCTCGCGCAGGATGTCCTTGATGTTCTGTTCCAAGGTTTCCCAGAAGCGGTTCTTGGCGACGTTGTCCACCTTCGTCGACGATACGTTGCCGCTGGTGCCGCCCGCCGCGGCGCCAGCCCCCGTGCCGGCGGCCGTTGCACTGATACTGGCGATCTGCGTGTTGATGGCGACGTTGCCGGTGGTGTCGCGCGACATGTTGACGTAGTCGATCTTGTAAGTGCGCAGATAGGGCGTATCCGGCATCACCACCAGATTGGGACCGTCGAGTTCGAAGCGCATGTCCGTCTGCTTGGCGATGCGGTTTAACAGTTGCGGCAGGGTCTGGTCGATGGCGTTCAGCGTTACGGTGCCGGTAATGCCGGGGTGGATATCGACGTTCAGTTTGGCATCGCGGGCAAGTGCGAAGAGCAGTTCCTGCACACGCACGTCCTTGACCACAACGCTATAGGTTTCAGCTTTAGCGACTGCTTTGGGTGCTTGCAGCGCCACGGACTGTTGTACGGGAGACGGAATGTTCGATTTGGCGGCAGGTGGCGCGCTGTCCGCGTTGATGTGCCCGCTCGATGGAGGTTTTACCTGAGGCGCGGTGCACGCCGCGAGGAATGTTGCACTCAGCAGTGAGGCAATTGTCGTCGTTCTAGCTGTCATGGCGAGCCACAAGTTAGCGCCTCATCTAAGAGGTCGGGCGTTCTGAGCATAGCACATTAACATTATTTTGCAACTGGCTGATTTAATTGTCCAATAATCCTTGCAATTTTGGATATTTTCAATTTCTTAAACGCCGAACCTGGCGCGGATAGGGGCCATAGAGCTTGAGTGCCGGCGGCAGCTGCTGCAAGGCCTGGCTGGCCGCTGCGCGCGTCGGATAATCGCCATAGATGACGCCCAGTCGATCCCCTTCTTTTCTTTCCACCTTATACACCCTGATGGCTTCGGGGTCAGCCAGTCTGCCAGCGTTGGCGAGGAACCCCTCGACAGGGTGGGCGCTGCCAGCGTCGGTGCTCAGGAGCTGTAAGAACCAGCGGTTGTCATCTGCCGAATCGAGCCACTTCAGGGTTTCTGCGAGACGCTTGCGGGTCAGCGGCCCCATGGTGGCTTGCTTCGGGAGAGGCGCAGCCTCTTGAGTCTGTATCTCTGTCGCCGCTTTGTCTTGGACCGGCTGATTGGAGGAGATTATGGTCTTTTCCGGCGCTGCCGGCGTGGCCGCCGCCATGAGCATCGGCGTTGCCTGGGAAGCCGGGGGTGCAGCAGCGGCCGGTTCGGTGGCTTGCTGGGGTGGGCTGGCGGGTGTCGGCAAGCCGGATTCCTGGTCGGGTGCAGCGAGTGCGACAGGTGTAGCGGAAGCGACAGGTGCAGCGGAAGCGACAGGTGCAGCGGAAGCGACAGGTGCAGCGGAAGCGACAGGCGGTGCTGACTTGACGTCGGGCGCGGGTTCCGTGCCCTGGTGGTAGTAGGCCAGGCCTGCGCCGACGACCATCAGGGCGGCGACGGCTCCGCCCAGCCACAGCCAGGGACTTGTGAAAGAGGCATTGCGGAATTCAGCGTCGCGGATGGCGGCCTTGACGTGGGCGGCGGTGATCAGATGGGTATTGCCGGCAAACGCAGCGAGCAGGGCCTTGTCGCAGAGAATGTTGATACGCCGGGTCAGGCCGAGCGAGGCGCCGGCGATGTACTTGAGCGCGGCCGAGGAAAAGACGTCGGGCCCCTTGAAGCCGGCGGCGCGCATGCGGAAATTGATGTACTGGGCAATGTCGGACCGGACCAGCGGTTCGAGCGTGAAGTTGTGCGTGATGCGCTCCTTGAGCTGGCGCATCTCGGTGCGGTTGAGGATGTCGTTCAGCTCGGGTTGGCCGAAGAGGACGATCTGCAGTAGCTTGTGGCGGTTCGACTCGAGGTTGGAGAGCAGGCGAATCTCCTCGAGCGTTTCCGCGGGCATGGCATGCGCCTCGTCGATGAGCACCACGACCTGGCGGCCCTGCGCGTAGAGGTCGATCAGGTGTTCCTGCAGGGCACGCAGCACAGCACCGACGCGATTGGTGGCGAGGTTGACGTGCAGTTCGTCGGCGAGGGTGAACATGATCTCGTCGCGCGACAGGGAGGGATTGGCCAGATGGATCGTCTCGACGTTTTTCGGCAGGCGTTCCATCAGTACCCGGCACAGCATGGTCTTGCCGCTGCCGACCTCGCCGCTCACCTTGACGATGCCCTCGTCGTGGGTGATGGCGTAGAGCAAGGCCTCCAGGGTGGCGCCGCGATTGGCACCCTCGAAAAAGAAATCCGTGTGCGGCGTGATGCGGAACGGCGCCTCGGTCAGGCCGAAATGTTCAAGGTACATGTGCGGCGGTCTCTCCCTTTTTATGCGTTTGAAGCGGCGCCCAGATCGCGCTCCAGCACTTCCATGCGGTTGTACAGGGTCGTGCGGTTGACCCCCAGCAGCCTGGCGGCCTGGCTGACGTTGCCGTGCGTCATTTTGAGGGCCGCCTGAATATAGCCCTGCTCCCAGCGTAACAGGGTGTCCTCGAGATTGAACTGGCCACGCTGCTGCAGCTGGCGCAAGGCGATCTCGGAAAGCTCGCCGACATCCTGCGGCGGCAGCCAGGCGGAGGGGATCTCCTCCGTGCCGGTATCCAGTTCGTCTTCGAGTTCGGCGTGACTGACCGGTCGGCCGGGATACTTGGTGGCCAGGCGGATGACGATGTTGCGCAATTCACGCACGTTGCCGGGGAAGCCATAGCCCTGCCAGCGCGCCAGCGCCTCGTCGGCAAGCTCGAACGGCAGCTGCTGGGCCTGGCCGGCGTAGAAGGCGCGGAAATGACGCAACAGCAGCACCTTGTCATCGCCCATCTCGCGCAAGGGCGGCACGTTGATGGTGAAGACGGACAATCGATGGTACAGGTCGGCGCGGAAACGGCCCTCGCGCACTTCCTTGCGCAGGTCGCGGTTGGTTGCCGCGATGACGCGGGCGCTGCTGACGCGCTGCTGGGTTTCGCCGACGCGCTGGAACTCGCCGTTCTCCAGAACGCGCAGCAGCTTGGGCTGAAGTTCTAGGGGAAGCTCGCCGATCTCATCGAGGAACAGCGTACCGTCTTCGGCGTCCTCGAAATAGCCCGACTTGGCCTGGGCCGCGCCGGTGAAAGCGCCCTTGGCATAGCCGAAAAGCGTGGGTTCGACCAGGGTCGGTGAGATGGCGGCGCAGTTGAGGGCAAAATACGGTTTGCTGCGCCGTGACGTCAGGCGGTGCAGGCAGCAACTGGCGACGATTTCCTTGCCGCTGCCGGATTCGCCCTCGATCAGCACGGGGAAGGGCGAGTCACTGTATTGGGAGATCTGCGCGCGCAACTTCTGCATGGGCACGCTGTTGCCGAGCAGGCCGCACGGATCCTCGGTGGCGGACGGCTGGACCGCCAATTCAGCCGACTGGTAGGCGAGGATGCGCTGCAGGGTCTGCCGTAGCCCTTCCGGGTCGGCCGGCTTGGCGACGAACTCCGTTGCGCCGAGTGCGCGGGCATGGCGCGCATTGGCTTCGTCGTTCTGTCCAGAAAGCACGACGATCTTGATGTTCGGAGAGTGGGCAAGGAGGTCGGAGATGAGGGCGAAGCCCTCGTCGGGCTGATGCGGCAGCGGCGGCAGGCCGAGATCGACCAGGGCCAACTGGGGCGTTGCGCCTTCGCTGCGCAGCAAGGCAATGCAGTCGGCGCGGGAGCCGGCGGTGCGCACCGCGAATTCGCGGCTGAGGAAGAAAGCCAGCGTGTCGATGATGAGCGGGTCATCATCGACGATCAGCAGAGAAGGCTTGCGTAATTCTGGGTGGGTCATGCCGGTGCGCGCTTGATCTCTCCGTCGCTGTCCATCGCTCGCTGTCCATCGTTGTTTGCTGCTGGATTACTATATCAGAGCCGCTCCCGGCAACCTAAGAAAAAAAGTCTTCCGGCATGACGCGCCTGCCGGCGTGACCGATTTCACTGCGTTGCAGCGGCTAGGCGGATATCATGACCTGCATCGGCGGCTCTGATAGAATGCCCGCCATTACGAAAACAGCGGATTCCAGCTCTCGTGTCGAACGAACCCCTCGTCAAAATCAGCGATCTGAATTTCAGCTACGGTCGCCGGCCGATTCTGAGCGGGATCAACATGACGATCCCGCGCGGCAAGGTTGTGGCCATCATGGGGCAAAGCGGTTGCGGCAAGACGACCACCCTGCGCCTGATCGGCGGGCAGTTGCGCCCGGGTCAGGGCGAAGTGCGCTTCAACGGTCAGGTCGTGCATGAGCTCGATGCGGATGCGCTGTACCAGGCGCGGCGGCGCATGGGCATGCTGTTCCAGTTCGGCGCCCTGTTCACGGATATGTCCGTGTTCGACAATGTCGCTTTCCAGATGCGCGAGCATACCAACCTGCCCGAGGAGATGATCCGCGATCTGGTGCTGCTGAAGCTGAATGCGGTCGGATTGCGCGGGGCGAAGAATCTGATGCCTTCCGAGCTGTCGGGCGGCATGGCGCGCCGCGTTGCGCTGGCGCGGGCCATCACTCTTGACCCCTTGTTGATGATGTACGACGAACCTTTCACCGGCCTCGACCCGATCACGATGGGCGTCATCGGACAACTGATCCGCCAGCTCAACGACGCCCTCGGTGGCAGTTCCATCATCGTCACCCATGACGTGCAGGAATCCCTGCAGATCGTCGATTACGTCTACTTCATGGCGGACGGCAAGGTGGTGGCGGAAGGTACCCCCGACGAGATTCGCGCCTCGGACAAGGCTTATGTACACCAGTTTGTCTGGGGGGAGATGGATGGTCCGGTGCCGTTCCAGTATCCCTCGGCGCCCTATCGGGAACAAATCTTCGGCACAGCCCATGCTTGAACAGACCGCCACCATTCTGCGCGGCCTCGGCCGCCGCGTCACCGGGCGCATCTGGCGCCTGGGCTTCGCCAGCCGCTTCCTGCTGGCTACGCTACTCTATTCCGGCACCAGCTTCCGCCGCTTCTTCCTCACCGTGCGCGAGATCTATTTCACGGGAGTGCAGTCGCTTATCATCATCCTGGTGTCCGGCCTCTTCGTCGGCATGGTGCTGGGGCTGCAAGGCTACGACACGCTCCAGCGCTACGGCTCAAGCGATGCCCTGGGCATTCTGGTGGCCCTGTCGCTGGTGCGCGAATTGGGTCCTGTGGTGTCGGCCCTGCTGTTCGCTAGCCGGGCCGGTTCCGCCATCACGGCCGAGATCGGCCTCATGAAGGCCACCGAACAACTCTCAGCGATGGAAATGATGGCGGTGAATCCGATCGCCCGCGTTGTCGCGCCGCGTTTCTGGGCCGGCGTGATCTCCATGCCGCTGCTGGCGGCGCTATTCTCCGCCATGGGAATTTTCGGTGGCTATCTCGTCGGTGTGGTGCTGATTGGTGTGGACGAAGGGTCTTTCTGGTCGCAGATGCAGGCGTCGGTCGATTTCCGCGAGGACATCGTCAACGGCGTCATCAAGAGCGTGGTTTTCGGCATTCTGGTCACCTGGATTGCCGTATTTGAGGGCTATGATTCCGAGCCGACCGCAGAGGGGGTATCGGGCGCGACGACGCGTACCGTAGTGACCTCCTCGCTTGCCATTCTCGCCGCCGATTTTATTCTGACGGCATTCATGTTCCGGGGTATGTGATGAACCGTATGACTTTAGATCTATGGGTAGGAGTGTTCGTGGCCATCGGCTTGGGAGCACTGTTGTTTTTAGGCCTCAAAGTGGGTAATCTGGCTACCGCCAGCACGGGGGAAACCTATGTGCTCAAAGCAAGTTTTGATAACATCGGCGGACTGAAGGTGCGTGCGCCGGTGAAAAGCGCCGGAGTTGTGGTGGGCCGGGTCGGCGATATTCGGCTGGACGCGGAACGCTACGAGGCGGTGGTGACGATGAACATCAGCAGCCAGTTCAAGTTCCCCCGTGACACGTTTGCGAAGATCCGCACATCGGGTTTGCTGGGCGAACAGTACATTGGCCTGGCGGTGGGCGGCGATATTGAGATGTTCAAGCCGGGCGACTCGATCAAGAAGACGGAGTCGGCCATGGTGCTGGAGGATCTGGTGGGGCAGTTCCTCTTTGACAAGGCGGCTGAAGGAAAAGACAAGAAGTGACGTTAAGCAATAAGTACAACAAGAGAGGCTTCTCGATGAAAGCAACTTTTTTTAGTAAATTCAGTAAGATAGTTGTTGCGGTTGCCGCTGCGGGCCTGCTGGGAGGCTGCGCCACGAGCGGAAACCCGAAGGATCCGATCGAGGGCTTCAACCGCGCCATGTTTGGCTTCAATGAGGGGCTCGACAAGGTCATCATCAAGCCCGTTGCGACTGGTTATGAGGCCGTTTTGCCTTCGCCAATCCAGACGGGAGTGGCCAATTTCTTTTCGAACATCGCCGACCTCATGGTCGGGGTGAACAACCTGCTTCAGGGCAAACCGGTCCAGGCGGCTTCGGATGCGGGGCGCGTCCTCGTCAATACGACCGTGGGTTTCCTTGGCCTCATCGATGTCGCCAGTTCCATGGGCATGGAAAAACACGTGGAGGATATCGGCCAGACCTTCGGCCGCTGGGGCATGACCGATGGCGCCTACGTCGTTCTGCCGTTCTTCGGACCGCGCACCGCGCGCGATACCCTCGGCCTGGCCTTCGATGTCTATACCGATCCGGTGACCCATGTCGATCATATTCCGACGCGCAATGTTCTTCTGGCGACGCGTCTGGTCAGCGATCGCGCGGAGTTGCTGAAGGCCGACAAGATCATCGAGGAAGCCGCACTGGACAAGTACAGCTATGTGCGTGACGCCTATCTGCAGCGCCGCCGTAGCCTGATCTATGACGGCAACCCGCCGCGGGAGCAGGATAGCGCTGCCGAATTGGAAAGCGACAAGAAGATGGCGGAAGCGGGTGAATCCGCCCAGCCTACGCAAACGGCCATGCGCCAGTAATTCGACCCTGACCTGATTTTGCAAGGATAGTCATGAAGTTATTCGCTTTATTGCTGGCGGGTGCAGGCCTGCTGTTACCGTTGGGAACCTGGGCGCAGGAAACTGCTCCCGATGTGCTGGTCAAGAACGTCACCACTGAAGTGCTCGACATCATTCGCACCGACAAGGATATCAAGGCGGGCAACACGCAGCGCGTGATCGCTCTGATCGAGAAGAAGGTTCTGCCACACTTCAATTTCCAGCGCATGACCGCTTTGGCAGTCGGCAAGGACTGGCGTCAGGCCAGCCCGGCGCAGCAGAAGGCCTTGACGGATGAATTCCGTGATCTTCTGGTGCGTACCTACTCCAATGCCCTGACTGCCTACAAGAATGAAACAGTCGATTTCAGGCCCTTCAAGATGCGGGCGGGTGAAACCGATGTCACAGTGCGCACGCAGATCCATCAACCAGGCGCCCGGCAGCCGATCACGCTGGATTACAGCCTCGAGAAGAACGGGAATGGCTGGAAGGTATACGATGTGGTCGTCGCCGGCGTCAGTCTGGTGACGAATTACCGTTCATCTTTCGCCACCGAAATCCGCAGTAACGGCATCGATGGCCTGATCAAGACGCTGAAGGCGAAGAACAGCAGCCTGGAAGCCTCAACCAAGAAATGATCCGCGACACCGGAGATCGCATAGAGGTTTCCGGTCCGCTCACGCTTGGAATGGCGCGTGAGATGCTGGAAGCGGGTAGTGCGCTCATCAAGCGGCCCGAGACCACTTTTGACCTTTCCCAGGTCAAGGAAGTGGATTCTTCCGGGCTGACGGTAGTGTTTGGCTGGGTGCGCGCGGCCAAAAGCCAGGGCAAGATCGCCCGCATCAGCAACCCCCCACAGAACCTGCTCAGCCTGGCCGAACTCTACGGCGTGACCGACCTCCTGCCACTGGCCTAGGCCGGCGCGCTGCTTTGCAATTCCCGGCATGAATCCAGCCATACGCATTGAAGGCGTGACCAAGCGCTATGGCAGCGTGCAGGCGCTGGCGGGTATCGACCTGGAGATCGCCCACGGCGAATTTTTCGGGCTGCTCGGGCCGAATGGCGCCGGAAAAACGACATTGATTTCTGCCCTCGCCGGCCTGGTGCGTCCGGATGCAGGCCGTCTGGCGGTGATGGGCCATGATGTCATCTCGGATTACCGCGCCGCCCGGCAGCTGCTTGGTGTGGTACCGCAGGAACTGGTTTTCGATCCTTTCTTTACCGTGCGTGAGGCACTGGAAATCCAGTCGGGCTACTTCGGCATCCGCAACAATGCGGCATGGATCGACGAGATTCTGGAAAATCTTGATCTGACGTCGAAAGCCGACACCAACATGCGGCAACTGTCCGGTGGCATGAAGCGCCGCGTGCTGGTGGCCCTAGCGCTGGTGCACCGGCCACCGGTGATCGTGCTGGACGAGCCGACTGCCGGTGTCGACGTCGAACTGCGCCAGGGCCTGTGGCATTTCGTGCGCCGCCTCAACCGCGACGGCCACACTATCGTATTGACGACGCATTATCTGGAAGAGGCGGAAAGCCTGTGCGGGCGGATCGCGATGCTCAAACACGGCAGCATCGTCGCCCTCGATACCACGGCAAACCTGCTAAGGCGCCTGTCCGGGCACACGTTGCGCCTGCGTCTTGCAGAAGGCGCCAAGCTGCCCGACTTCCTCAGTGCGCGCATTGCCGGCGAATCCGGCAACGAATATACATTTTCGTTGGGAAGCTGCGAAGAAATCGAGGACATATTGCATAGCCTGCGAGGCTCGGGTTGCCGCCTGGAGGATATTGAGGTGGGCAAGCCGGATCTCGAAGAAGTGTTCATCCGTGTCATGCATGAAAAATAGATACTGACATGAACGGCTTCCTGACCCTGTTCTACAAAGAGGTGCTGCGTTTCTGGAAGGTGGGCTTCCAGACCGTGGCGGCGCCGGTGCTGACCTCGCTGCTCTACCTGCTCATCTTCTCGCATGTGCTGGAAAAACATGTGCAGGTCTATGAGGGTGTGACCTATACGTCTTTCCTGGTGCCCGGTCTTGTCATGATGTCGGTGCTGCAAAATGCCTTCGCCAACAGCTCGTCCTCGTTGATCCAGTCGAAGGTCACAGGAAATATCATCTTCGTGCTGCTGCCGCCGATTTCCTACCGGCAATTCTTTACCGCCTATGTGCTGGCGTCCATTGTGCGCGGCTTCGCCGTCGGCTTCGGCATGCTGCTGGCGACCCTGTGGTTCGTTGACCTTTCCTGGCAGGCACCGCACTGGATCGTGGTTTTCGCGTTGCTGGGCGGCGCCATCATGGGCGCGCTGGGCGTCATCGCCGGCATCTGGGCGGAGAAGTTCGACCAGTTGGCGGGCTTCCAGAATTTCATCATCATGCCGCTGACCTTCCTTTCCGGCGTGTTCTATTCGATCCATTCGCTACCCCCCTTCTGGCAGCAGGTTTCGCATTTCAATCCGATTTTCTACATGATCGACGGCTTCCGCTACGGTTTCTTCGGCGTCTCCGACGTGTCGCCGCTGCTGAGCCTGGGCGTCGTCACGACCTGTTTCGTCGCTCTGACCGCTTTCACCTTGTGGCTGCTCAGGGTAGGCTACAAGCTTCGCACATAATTTCAGCAAGAGGACATCATGGTTGCACCCGCAGATATTCAAGGCTATATCGCGCAGGGACTGCCCTGTGAGCATCTTTCGGTCGATGGCGACGGTGCGCATTTCGAGGCGCTTATCGTCAGCAGCGTCTTCGAGGGAAAGAATCGCATCCAGCGCCAGCAGACGGTTTACAGGGCCCTGGGCGGGCGCATGGAAAGCGGCGAGATTCATGCCCTGTCCATGCGCACCCTGACGCCGGAGGAGTGGCGGCAGCAGAATGGATAAGCTGCTCATCGAAGGCGGCGTGCCGCTCGCCGGCGAGGTGAGCATCTCCGGCGCCAAAAACGCCGCCCTGCCGCTGCTGTGCGCGGCCCTGCTTACGGAGAAGCCGCTGCATCTCTCCAACGTGCCGCATCTGAACGACGTCTCTACCATGCTGCGCCTGCTGGTGCAGATGGGCGTGGATGTCACGCTGGATGAGAAGAACGGCCTCGTGCTCAACGCTGGCGGCCTCAATAAGCCGGAAGCGCCCTACGACATGGTGAAGACCATGCGTGCCTCCATACTGACGCTGGGCCCACTGCTGGCGCGCACCGGTCAGGCGCGAGTGTCGCTGCCCGGCGGTTGCGCCATCGGTGCGCGGCCGGTGGACATCCATATTCGCGGCCTGCAAGCAATGGGTGCGGAGATCCGTGTCGAGCACGGCTACGTTCTGGCAAAGGCGAAGCGCCTGCGCGGGGCGAAGATCTTTACCGATCTCGTCACCGTCACCGGCACGGAGAACCTGATGATGGCGGCGGCGCTGGCCGACGGCGTGACGGTTATCGAGAATGCCGCGCGCGAGCCGGAAGTGATGGATCTCGCCAATTGCCTGAATGCCATGGGAGCGAAGGTGAGCGGCGCCGGCACCGATACGATCTCCATCGAGGGCGTCGAGCGGCTATCCGGGGCGCAGCACCGCATCATGGCCGACCGCATCGAAACCGGCACCTTCCTCGTTGCCGCGGCCGTGACGGGCGGACGGGTGCGCCTGAACGGCACGACCGGCGCGATTCTCGACGCAGTGGTCGAAAAACTGCGCGAGGCCGGCGCGCGCATCGAGTGCTTCGACGACGCCATCGAGCTATCGGCCGAGGCACCGCTCAACGCGGTCAGCCTGCGCACGGCGCCCTATCCGGCCTTCCCCACCGACATGCAGGCCCAGTTCATGGCCCTGAACTGTGTCGCGCATGGTTCGGCGATGATGACCGAGACCATCTTCGAGAACCGCTTCATGCATGCCCAGGAATTGCGCCGCCTGGGCGCCGACATCGAGATCAGCGGCAACACGGCGATGGTGAAGGGCGTGCCCCGCCTCGACGGCGCCACCGTCATGGCCACCGACCTGCGCGCCTCTGCCTGCCTGGTCGTCGCCGGGCTGGTGGCGCGCGGCGAAACCCTCATCGACCGCATCTACCACCTCGACCGGGGTTACGAACATATCGAAGAGAAGCTGTCCCAACTCGGCGCCCGCATCCGCCGCGTGCATTGAGCCGGTTCGCCGTACTGCCGGGACTGACTTTAGTTCCGGCATAACGCCCGCTTGCGCGGGCAATTCGCCGGAGAAATGTTTTAGCTCCGGCCAGCGCCCGCTTGCGCGGGCATTAGCCTTCACTGAAACTTCGTTTTCAACTGCGTTAGAATTCCATCTTTACTGACTGAAAGACCGTCGTGTCCGGCATCACCATTGCCCTCTCCAAGGGCCGCATCTTCGAGGAAACCCTGCCGCTGCTGGCGGCGGCGGGTATCGTTCCGGCCGACGATCCGGAGGCCTCGCGCAAGCTCATCCTCGATACCAACCGGGCAGACGTCAGGCTGGTCATCGTGCGCGCCTCGGACACGCCGACTTACGTGCAGTACGGCGCGGCCGACCTCGGCATTGCCGGCAAGGATGTGCTGCTCGAGCATGGCGGCGCCGGCCTCTACCAGCCGCTTGACCTGAAAATCGCCCGCTGCCGCATGGCCGTGGCCGTGCCGAACGGTTTCGATTACGCCGCCGCGGTACGGCGCGGCGCCAGATTGCGTGTCGCGACAAAATACATCCAGACGGCGCGCGAGCATTTTGCGGAAAAGGGCGTGCACGTCGACCTCATCAAGCTCTACGGTTCGATGGAACTGGCGCCGCTGGTCGGGCTGGCCGACGCCATTGTCGACCTCGTTTCCAGCGGCAATACGCTGAAGGCCAACAACCTGCAGGCCGTTGAGGACATCATGCCGATCTCCTCGCGTCTGATCGTCAACCAGGCAGCACTGAAAATGAAGTGTGCGCTGTTGCAGCCGGTGATCGACGCCTTTGCAGGAGCGGTCGGTGATTAAGCGCCTGACGACGCGCGACCCGGATTTCACCCAGCAACTCGCCGCACTGCTGGCGCTCGAGGGTGCCCAGGACGAGCAAATCGAGCAGGTGGTGGCCGAAATCCTCTCGGCAGTGCGCACCGTCGGCGACGCTGCCGTGCTGGAATACACGCGTCGTTTCGATCACCTCGACGTCAAGGCCATGATCGAGCTGGAACTGCCGAAGCGTGAGCTGGAGGCAGCGCTGTTCAACTTGCCGGCCGAGCAGCGCGAGGCGCTCGAGCAGGCGGCCACCCGCATCGCCCTCTACCACCAGAAGCAGCTGGCCGCCTCGTGGGAATACACCGAGGCCGACGGTACGCGGCTGGGGCAGAAGGTGACGCCGCTGGACCGCGTTGGCCTCTATGTGCCCGGCGGCA
The DNA here is from genome assembly GCA_018262775.1 of Rhodocyclaceae bacterium. Taxonomy (GTDB): domain Bacteria; phylum Pseudomonadota; class Gammaproteobacteria; order Burkholderiales; family Rhodocyclaceae; genus Desulfobacillus. The sequence goes on along the minus strand of JADFDU010000017.1, from coordinate 1,238 downwards.
AGGCGGCCTATCCCAGTTCGGTGCTGATGAACGCCATCCCGGCCAAGGTGGCCGGCGTCGGTGAATTGATCATGGTGGTGCCGACGCCGCGTGGCGAGAAGAACGCCCTGGTGCTGGCCGCCGCCGCGCTGGCCGGCGTCGACCGTGTGTTCACCCTTGGCGGCGCGCAGGCGGTGGGCGCGCTGGCCTACGGCACGCAGACCATTCCGCAGGTCGACAAGATTGTCGGCCCAGGCAACGCCTACGTTGCGGCGGCCAAGCGGCGCGTCTTCGGCGTGGTTGGCATCGACATGGTGGCCGGCCCCTCGGAGGTGCTGATCATCGCCGACGGCACGACCGATCCGGACTGGGTGGCGATGGACCTCTTCGCCCAGGCCGAGCATGACGAACTGGCGCAGTCGATTCTGCTCTGTCCGGACGAGCGATTCATCGAGGCCGTGGCGAAAAGCATGGAACGGCTGTTGCCGGAGATGCCGCGCAAGGAGGTGATTTCCGCCTCGCTCTCCGGACGCGGCGCCCTCATCACGGTACGCGATCTGAAGGAAGCCTGCACGATCGCCAACCGCATCGCGCCGGAGCATCTGGAGCTGTCGGTGGCCGATCCGAACGCCCTGGTCGACCGCATTCGCCACGCCGGCGCCATCTTCATCGGCCGCTACACCTCTGAATCCCTCGGCGACTACTGCGCCGGCCCCAACCACGTGCTGCCCACCTCGCGCAGTGCACGCTTCTCCTCGCCGCTCGGCGTGTACGACTTCCAGAAACGCACCTCGATCATCGAGGTGTCGGCAGCGGGTGCGCAGACGCTCGGCCGCATCGCCTCCACGCTCGCCCACGGCGAGGGCCTGCAGGCCCACGCGCGGGCGGCGGAACTGCGCCTGAAAAAGTAATCAGTCGAGAATGTTGTGCAAGGCGCCGACCAGCGCCTGGCACTGCTCGTCCGTGCCGACCGTGATGCGCAGGTACTGCTCGATGCGCGGCAGGCGGAAGTGGCGCACGATGATGCTGCGGCTGCGCAAGGCGGCGGCGAGTTCGCCGGCATCCCGTTGCGGATGGCGGGCGAAGACGAAGTTGGCGGCGGAAGGCAGCACCTCGAAGCCGAGCGCGGACAGGCCGCGCACCAGATCCTCGCGGCTCTTCATGATGGTCAGCCGCGTGATCTCGAAGTGCGTATGGTCCTCCATCGCTGCAACGGCGCCGGCGATGGCGAGGCGGTCAAGGGGATAGGAGTTGAAGCT
>JADFDU010000016.1 GCA_018262775.1 Rhodocyclaceae bacterium | reverse complement strand
CTGGATCGCCACCTTGACGTCGTCGCCGTGCAGCGGCAGGCCGTACTTCATGCCGAAGTCGGAACGCTTGAAGTCGCCCGAGGCGTCGGCGCCGCAGACTTCGCGCTTGAGCATCGGATGCTGGATGCACTTGAAAGAGTTGATCGTCAGGTTGAGCGGCTTGGCCACGCCGAGCAGGGTCATTTCACCCTCGACGGCGGCGGGTGCATCGCCGTTCCATTTGCTGATCTTGCCCTTGTAGGTGATCTTCGGGAAGAACTCGACGTTGAAGAAATCACCTTTGCGGGCATGGTCTTCCATCTTGGCATGGCCGAGGTCGATCGATGCGGCATCGATGACGATGTCGACCGTGCCGCTCTTTGCCGCGCGGTTCAGCGTGACGCTGCCGGAGGTCTTGGTGAATTTGCCACGCCACACCGAGATGCCGAGATGGCCGACCTCGAAGCTCGGATAGGTGTGGTTCGGCTCGACGTTGTAGGTCTGGGCGAAGGCCGGGGCAAAAGTCAGTGTCGCCAGGACGGCGGTCAGGGCTTTCAGTTTCATGCTGTGCATCTCCTTGGGGGTTGGGACTGCTCGGCTGCGGCTATTTCTTCGCCGTGACGATTCGGAACTTGATCTGCACTTCGTCGGCGACGGTGGCGGTGTCCTTCCATTCGCCTTCGCCGATGTTGAACGCCAGCCGACGGATCGGCAGCGTGCCTTCGAAGACCTGCTGGCCGCCCTCGGTCTTGAAGCTGACCGGCGCAATGACATCCTGCGTCCTGCCCTTGATGGTGAGCTTGCCGGCCGCCTCGTACTTGCCGGCGCCGGCCGGCTTGATGGCGGTGGTGACGAAGGTGGCCTTGGGAAACTTCGCCGTGTCGAACCATTCCTTTTTCGTGGTTTCCCGGTTGAAGTCGGCGTCGCCGAGGTCGAAGCTGGCGATGTCGATCTCGAGGTTCGCCTTGCCCTCGGCCGGCCTGGCCGGGTCGAAGCTGACCTGTGCGCTGAAGCGCTTGAACACCCCTTCGACGGGCACGCCCATCTGCCTGGAGACGGCGACGACGCTGCTCTTCGCCGCGTCGAGTTGCGCCAGGGCGGGCGCGAGGAGGGCGGCGCCTAGTCCTAGTCCTAGCGCCAGCGTGATCAGGCTTCGTTTGATCATGGCTTGTTCCTGTTCAATATGGGGATCATGCGGCCGAGCACTTCATCGCGATCGAAGAAATAGTGCTTGAGCGCCGCGCCCAGGTGCGTGGCGACCAGCGCCGCCAGCGTGAAATTGAGGACCTGGTGCACGATCAGCAACGCGTCGCCGACGGCCTTGTCCTTGGTCAGCAGGTCGGGCAGCGGAATGATTCCCAGGTAAACGGTCTGGAAACCCTTGGCCGAACTCATCAGCCAACCGGAGAGCGGCACGAGGATGAGCAGCGCATAGAGCAGGTGGTGGGTGGCGGTGGCGGCGATGCGCTGCCAGGCCGGCATGCCGGCGGGCGGCGGCGGCGCGGGATGCGTCAGCCGCCAGGCCAGGCGGGCGATGGCCAGCGTGAAGACCGTGACCCCCAGCCACTTGTGGTACGAGTAGAGCTTCAGTCGGGCCGGCGAGAACGGCAGGTCATGCATGTAGATGCCGAGCGGAAACAGGCTGAAGATCAGCAGGGCGATGAGCCAGTGCAGCGCAATGGCCGTGCGCGTGTACTCCATATTGGTCGTGGGCAGCCTGCTGACGTTCATCATTTGGCAACTGCCTTGCGACCGCCAATCGCGGCGAAGGTTTCACGCAGGCCGCGCAGGGTGGATTCGATTTGTGCGAGCTGTGCCGCATCCAGTCCGCCCAGGGCCTGGCGCATATGGACGAGATGGGCGGTGAAGACGCGCTCGTAGAGGCGTTCGCCGGCTGGCGCCAGGCGGACGATCATGCTGCGGCCATCCTCGGGCGAGGCGCTGCGCCGGACCAGCTTCTGCGCTTCCAGGCGGTCGACGACGCCGGTCAGCGTGCCCTTGGTGATGAGGGTTTTCTCGCCCAGCTCCTTGAAGCTCATGCCCGGCGTGTTGCCGAGCGTGGCGACGATATCGAATTGCGAGGGCGTGAGTCCCAGGCTGCGGATATGCGCCGAGGAGTAGGCCTCGAAGGCCTGATAGCAGCGTGCCAGTTCGCGCAGCATGGGCAGAAAGGGTTCGCGTGACAAGAAGGCGCACCTTGCAAATTAGTCCTAATGCGAACAATGTTAGTCCGCATTAGGACTATGTGTCAAGTCGACCGATGTGGCGACGAATAGGGCGACGACAGGGGCTACTTGCGGGGCGGGTGGACAGTTTGCGCTTCGAGGACGGCAACGCGGACTTCCAGCGCAGCCAACTTCTCACGCGCGCGGGCGAGCAGTTCGTACTGCACTTCGAATTCCTCGCGGGTGACGAAATCGAGGCGCGCGAACAACCCGTTGAGCAGGGCGCGTGCATTCTTCTCGAGGTCGCGGGCCGGGCTGGTGGCGGCGAGTTCGGCCAGCCGGGCGGAGAAGTCGTCAAGGATTTTAGTTACGGCCACTTCGCTTAACGTCGATGAATCCGACGTTAGCCTTCTCTGAAACTGCGTTTTGGGGTTCAGCATGGCAGCGGCTCGAAGGGAATTCCGGGCCAGTCTACCCCATGGATCCCGTTGCGCACCAGCATAGTGCGGGCCCGCCGAATCACGCAACCGGATGGTGCACCAGCTGCCTTGCGAGGCCTGGGCATGGTTACAACACATTGTTTCTGCATGATAAATCGTTCTGGCATGGATGATGCAACGCATGGTTGCAAGTTTCATTTATCAACTCAGTTATGGAGCCAGCCATGCGTAAAACCCTTCTCGCCACGGCCGTTGCCGCAACCTTTTCCCTGCCCATGATGGCGCATGCGCAAAGCGCGCCTGCAGCCAGCCCGCATACCTTCACCGGCAACGTCGGCCTAGCGTCCGAGTATCTCTATCGCGGCATCGCGCAGACGCGCGGCAAGCCGGCGCTGCAGGGCGGCTTCGACTACGCGCATGCAAGCGGTCTCTATGCCGGCCTGTGGGGCTCCAACATCACCTGGATCGGCGATGCCGTGGCCGGCGCCAGCGCCGGCGTCGAACTCGACATCTATGGCGGCTACAAGGGCAGCTTCGGCGGCGACTGGGGCTACGACCTCGGCGTGCTGACCTACAACTATCCCGGTTCCGGCAAGACCGCGGGCGGCACCATCCTCAAGCAGGACACCACCGAGCTGTACGGCGCCGTGTCCTGGAAATGGCTGACGCTGAAGTACTCGCAGTCGACGACCGCGCTCTTCGGCTGGGGCAAGACGTCCAATGCCCTGAGCAAGACGCGCGGCTCGGGTTACCTTGAGCTGAACGCCGCCTACGACCTGGGCGACGGCTGGGGCGTCAACGGCCATGTCGGCCATCAGCGCGTCAGGGGCAACGGCCCGGCCTCTTACACGGACTGGAAAATCGGTGGCACCAAGGACGTCGGCTTCGGCACTGTCGGCCTGGCCTACTCCGCCACCAACGCCCACGACAGCTGCACGGGCAATGCAGCGACGACCGCCCGCGACGTGTATTGCTACGTGAATAACAACGGTACGGACGCCTACGCGGCCGGCAAGGGCCGCGTCCTGCTGACTTTCAGCAAATCGTTCTGAGAAAGGGCAAACATGTACCCCCACGCTCACATTCGTTCGCTGCCCCCCGAGGGGGCGCATGCCGCCCTCGGGGCGGCCCTTCAGGAGGCATGATCATGAAACTGGTTACTGCAATCATCAAGCCGTTCAAGCTCGACGAGGTGCGCGAGGCGCTCTCGGCCGTCGGCGTGGCCGGCATCACCGTCACCGAGGTCAAGGGCTTCGGCCGCCAGAAGGGCCACACCGAGTTGTATCGGGGGGCTGAATACGTGGTCGATTTCCTGCCCAAGGTGAAGATCGAGGCCGCCGTCAAGGAAGACCTGCTCGAACAGGTGATCGAGGCCATCGAGAAGGCCGCCAGCACCGGCAAGATCGGCGACGGCAAGATCTTCGTCTTCGACCTCGAACAAGCCATCCGCATCCGCACCGGCGAAACCGGCGCGGACGCGCTCTAGGAGATCGTCATGAGAAAAATTTTTGCAATCCTGATGACGGCATGCAGCCTGGGGCTGGCTGGGATGGCCGGGTTGGCAGTAGCTGCCGATGCGCCGCCTGCCACGACAGCCATCGGCACGGTGGCTGTCATCGCCGAAGCCGCCAAGCCGGTGGTCGTGGCCGCCGTGCACAAGGGTGACGTGGCCTGGATGCTGACCGCTACGCTGCTGGTCATCTTCATGGCCGTGCCCGGCCTGGCGCTGTTTTACGGTGGCCTGGTGCGCGCCAAGAACATGCTCTCGGTGCTGATGCAGGTGATGGTGGTGTTCTCCCTGATCAGCGTGTTGTGGGCGGTGTATGGCTACAGTCTGGCATTCGGCGGTGAGGGGTTGATCATCGCCGGCTTCGGCAAGGCCTTCCTCGCCGGTGTCGGCCTGGAGAGCCTGGCCGACACCTTTACGCCCGAGGTCAAGCTGCCCGAGTATGTCTTCATCGCCTTCCAGGCCACCTTTGCCGGCATCACCTGCGCGCTGGTCGTCGGCTCGTTCGCCGAGCGCATGCGCTTCAGTGCCGTGCTGCTGTTCTCGGCGCTGTGGTTCACCTTCAGCTACCTGCCGATCGCGCACATGGTCTGGGGCGCCGGCGGCTACCTGCTCGGCAAGGGTGCGCTGGACTTCGCTGGCGGCACGGTGGTGCACATCAATGCCGGCGTGGCCGGACTGGTCGGCGCCTATCTGCTGGGCAAGCGCGTCGGCTACGGCCGCGAGGCGCTGACGCCGCACAGCCTGACGCTGACCATGGTGGGCGCCTCGATGCTGTGGGTCGGCTGGTTCGGCTTCAACGCCGGCTCCAACCTCGAGGCGACGAGCGGCGCGGCGCTGGCTTTCGTGAACACGCTTTTCGCCACGGCGGCGGCGGTGCTCTCATGGATGTTCGCGGAATGGGCGCTCAAGGGCAAACCGTCCATGCTCGGCGCCGCCTCGGGCGCGGTGGCCGGGCTGGTGGCGATCACGCCGGCCTGCGGCTCGGTCGGCCCGATGGGTGCCATCGTCATCGGCCTGGCCGCCGGCGTGGTCTGCTTCTGGGGTGTGAACGGCCTGAAGAAGCTGCTCGGCGCCGACGATGCGCTCGACGTCTTCGGCGTGCACGGCATCGGCGGCATCCTCGGCGCCTTGCTCACGGGGGTGTTCTCTGCACCCGGCCTGGGCGGCACCGGCAAGCCTGACTTTTCCATCGCCGGTCAGCTCATGACACAGGCCGAGGCCGTGCTCATCACCGTTATCTGGTCGGCCGTGGTGGCCTTCATCGCCTACAAGATCGCCGATAGGCTGGTCGGTCTGCGCGTACCGGAGGAAGAAGAGCGCGAGGGCCTGGACATCACCGCACACGGCGAGACGGCCTACCATCACTAACCACTATTTTCTGGGTTAGATAAACGGGCGCCCATAGCCACCCACAGGCGCCCGTTTGTTTACCTGAAAACGACCGTGCGGTTGCCGTTGAGCAGGACGCGGTCCTCGACGTGGTAGCGCAGGCCGCGCGCCAGCACTGCCTTCTCGATATCCTTGCCGTAGCGCACCAGGTCGTCGACCGTGTCGCCGTGGTCGATGCGCACGGTGTCCTGCTCGATGATGGGGCCGGCGTCGAGTTCGGCGGTGACGAAGTGGCAGGTGGCGCCGATCAGCTTGACGCCACGTTGGTGGGCCTGGTGATAGGGCTTGGCGCCGACGAAGGACGGCAGGAAGGAGTGGTGGATGTTGAGGATGCGCCCCGGGTATTTCTCGCACAACTCGGCCGGGATGATCTGCATGTAGCGCGCCAGCACCAAGATGTCGCCGCGCGTCTCCTCGAAAAGCCGCGCGATCTCGGCGTTGGCCACCACCTTGTTTTCCGCTGTCAGCGGCACGTGATGGAAGGGGATGCCGTGCCACTCGACGAAGCCGCGGAAGGTTTCGTGGTTGGAGATGACGCAGGGGATGTCGACGTCCAGCTCCTGCGACTGCCATCGCGCCAGCAGGTCATAGAGGCAGTGCTCCTGCTTCGAGACGAGGACGACGAGACGTTTTTTCACTGCGGAATCGGCGATGCGCCAGCCCATCTGGAACTCGGCGGCGATGGGCTGGAAGCGGCGGCGGAATTCGCCAAGGTCGAAGGGCAGCGAGTCGGCCTTGATCTCGATGCGCATGAAGTAGCGCTGGCTGTCCTCGTCGGCGTGGTGGCTGGTCTCGAGGATCCAGCCCTGATTGTCGGCGATGAAGCTGGCGACGCGGGCGACAATGCCGACGCGGTCGGGGCAGGAGGCGGTCAGGGTGTAGCGGCGTTGCGCGTGCATGATGAGCGGATTCTAGCGGAGTTCCACGCCCTGCTGATGCTCCAGTGCCTCGTGCAGCGCCAGCCATTTCTCTTCCGCTTCACCCAGCAGGCGGATCAGATCGACCTGGCGCGCGCTGCTTTTTTGCAGGGCGGCCTTGTCGGGCGAGGCGTAGCTGGCCGGATCGGCGAGCCGTGCGTCGAGGCGCTGCTTTTCTTCCGTCAGCTGCGCCATGCGGCGCTCGACCTGCTCGATTTCGCGTGAGAGGTTGCGGTCGCTGGTGCGCTTCGGTGCGGCCGCCTTCGCCGTCTCCTGGGGACTGACTTTTCCGCCCTCCGTCGGCTGGTCGAGCCATTTGCGGTAATCGTCAAGATCACCGTCGAAAGGTTTGAGGCTGCCGCCGGAGACCAGGGCGAGGCCGTCGCAGGTGGTGCGCAGCAGGTGGCGGTCGTGCGAGACGAGCACCATCGCGCCCTCGTACTCGGACAGCGCCAGCGTCAGGGCGTGGCGCATCTCCAGGTCGAGGTGGTTGGTCGGCTCGTCGAGCAGCAGCAGGTTGGGCTTCTGCCAGATGAGCAGCGCCAGCGCCAGGCGCGATTTCTCGCCGCCGGAGAAGGGGCCGACCTTGGCGGTGGCCATCTCGCCGTGGAAGTTGAAGCCGCCGAGGTAGTTGCGGAAGTCCTGGTCGCGCGTGCGCGGATCGAGGTGGTTCATGTGCCACAGCGGGCTCTCGTCCGGGCGCAACTGTTCCAGCTGGTGCTGCGCGAAATAGCCGATCTTCAAGCCCTTGCCCTCGCGGCGAATGCCGGCCAGCGGCGGCGCCTCACCGGCGAGCAGGCGGATGAGGGTGGACTTGCCGGCGCCGTTGCGGCCGAGGAGTCCCAGGCGCTCGCCCGGGCGCAGGGTCAAAGTCAGTCCCTGCAGCACGGCGATATCACCGTAACCGGCCGCGGCGTCTTCCAGCATCAGCAGCGGATCGGGGCTGCCGACCGGCTCGAAGAAACGGAACTCGAAGGGCGTGTCGACGTGGGCGGCGGTGACCTCCTCCATGCGCGCCAGCGCCTTGATGCGGCTTTGCGCCTGGCGCGCCTTGGTGGCCTTGGCGCGGAAGCGGTCAACGTAGCTCTTCAGGTGCGCGATCTCGCGCTGTTGCTTGACGAACATGGCCTGCTGCAGCGCCAGCTGCTCGGCGCGAGCGCGCTCGAAGAAACTGTAGTTGCCGGTGTACAACTTCAGGCGGCGGCCCTCGATGTGGGCGATGTGGCCGACCACCGCGTCGAGGAAGTCGCGGTCGTGCGAGATCATCAGCAGCGTGCCGCGGTAGGCGCGCAGCCAGCCCTCCAGCCAGATCACCGCATCGAGGTCGAGGTGGTTGGTCGGCTCGTCGAGCAGCAGCAGGTCGGAGCGGCACATCAGCGCCTGCGCCAGATTCAGGCGTACGCGCCAGCCGCCGGAGAATTCCACCACCGGCCGCGCGAAATCGGCATCCGCAAAGCCGAGACCGTGCAGCAACGCCGCGGCGCGGGCGCGGGCGCTGTAGCCGTCGATGTGGCCGTAATCCATGTGCAGGTGGGCGATGGCCTCGCCGTCGTGCTTGTCTTCGGCCTCGCGCAGGGCGGCCTCGATCTGCCGCAGTTCGGTGTCGCCGTCGAGGGTGAAGTCGAGGGCGCCGCTGGCCAGCGCCGGCGTCTCCTGGCCGACATGGGCGATGACCCACGAGGGTGGCAGCTCGAGGTCGCCCGCCTCCTGGTGCAGGTCGCCGGTGAACAGGGCGAAGAGGCTGGACTTGCCGCAGCCGTTGGCGCCGGTGAGGCCGACTTTCTGGCCAGTGTGCAGGCTGAGGTTGACGCCCTCGAGCAGCGGCCGGCCGGCGCGGGCGAGGGTCAGGTTACGCAGGAGAATCACGACGAATACTGGCCGGGTCGTTCAACCGGCGACGGGGGAAAAGCGTTATTGTACTTCTACCCCACTACCCAGCCTTGAGTCCGACATGAAGCGCCTGCTGATTTCCTTGTTCTGCCTCCTTGTTCATCCCGCCTGGGCGGAACCCCCCACACCAAACGCGCCAGCTACTCCGTCCGCCCCGACAACCATCACGCCGGAAGAACGCCAGCAACTGCTCGACCGGGCGGCAGCCCTCAAGGCCGAGTCGTCGCAGCTGCTGGATGCGGCGGAGAAGAAGCAAAAGGCAGCGGAGCCCGCCTGCTGGAAGAAGACCCTGGTCTCCAGCTGCCTCAATGACGCCAGGAAGGAATTCACCGACAGCCGGACCCAGGCGCGCAAGCTGAATGTCGAAGCCAAGCGGCTCGAGCGTGAGGTGCGCGAGCGTGACCGCGCCACCAAACAGGCGCAAAAAATCGAAGAGGCGCCAAAAAAGCGTGCCGAAACCGAGAAAAAAATCGCCCGGCAGAAGGCCAAGACGGCCGAACAGCAGCAGAAACGCGAAGAAGCGGCCGTCGCCCGGGAAAAGAAGGCCGAGCAGGGCAGCGCCCGCGCGCGGGAAGCCGAGCGCCAGCACCAGGAAAAGCTCGCGGCACGCAAGAAGAAAGAGGAAAAGGCCGAAGAAAAAGCGCTCGAACACGAGAAGAAGGACAAGAAACGCGAAGAGGAGCGGGCGCGGCAACAGGAAAACGCCCAACAGCAAGACAAGTAGGGCGGTTCAGCGGAAGCGGATGTCTCCCGCCTTTCCCGGCCACCTGCCCCGCTTGGCCGCGTAATAGGCACGAATTCCTGCCATGTCTTCTGCCTCGTTGCCGGAGAGCGCCAGCCAGGTGTCGATGCCGACTTCGCGCCGTGAATAGTCGATGAAGGCCAGGCCCAGCGGCACGCCAGCGGCGAGCGCGACGCGATAGAAGCCGGATTTCCAGTGGTCGCTCCTAGCGCGTGTGCCCTCCGGCGCAATCGCCAGATACAGGCTTTTGTTCCTGGCGAAGGCCTCGACGAGGCCTTCGACGAAACCGGTGCTTTGGCGTCGGTTAACGGGGATGCCGCCGAGGCGGCGGAAGAGGGCGCCAAAGGGCGGGCGGAAAAGGGTGTCCTTGCCGACGAAGCCGATCGGCGCGGCGACGGCGTAGCGCGCGAGGATGCCGACGATGAAATCCCAGTTGGAGGTGTGCGGATAGACGATCACCACCGCTTTCGGCACGACGGGCTCGACGAACAGCACGCGCCAGCCGCAGAGCCGCAGCAGGACGGCGCAGAAGCGGCCGAAGACACCGGGGCGCGTGTTAAAATTTGCCGTCAAGAAATCGTCCTGAATCATCCTTATTCCGGTTCCCGGCGCCCTCCCGCGCCGCGTGCAATTCTACTGAAGAGTCCATGAGCGAAGGCGAAGCGCGCGATATTCTCCGTCACGGCCAGGTGTTCACGCCGCCGGCCGTCGTTGACGCCATGCTGGCGCTGCGCCGCAACCGCGGGCGCGTGCTGGAACCGGCCTGCGGCGACGGCGCCTTCTCTTCGCGGCTGCCCGGTGCCGTCGCCGTCGAGCTGGATGCGCGGCATTGCCCGGCGGACGCGCTTAATCTGGACTTCTTCGCCTACCCGGAAAAAGAGGGATTCGACACCATCATCGGCAATCCGCCTTACGTCAGGGCGCGCGACATCCAGCCCGGCACGCGCCAGCGTCTGCATTCACACCTGCTCAATGGCCATAGCAATCTGTACCTGCACTTCATCGAGAAGTGCGTGCGCCACCTCAAACCGGGCGGCGAGCTGATCTTCATCACGCCGCGCGATTTCCTCAAGGCCACCGGCAGCGCACGCCTCAACACCTGGCTCCACGACCAGGGCACGCTGACGGATTTTCAGGAGCTGGGCGATGCGCGCATCTTCGACGGCGTCGTGCCCAACTGCACCATCTGGCGTTTCGAAAAGGGCGACATGTCGCGGCGCCTGCGCGACGGACGGCGCATGGTGCTGTCCGGCGGACAGATCCTGCTCACGCGCGGCATCTACAGCGTGCCGCTGGCCAGCGTCTTCGCGGTGAAGGTCGGCGCGGTCTCCGGCGCCGACGCGATCTTCGCCCATGCCGAACTGGGCAACGCCGATTTCGTTTGCTCGAAGACGGCACAAAGCGGCGAGCTGCGGCGCATGATTTATCTCGACCGCGAGGGGCCGATCGCCTATCTCGAGCCGTTCAAGGAACGGCTGCTGGCGCGGCGCGTGACGAAGTTCGACGAGACGAACTGGTGGAAGTGGGGGCGCCGCCACCACGTGTCTGATGCGCCGCGCATCTACGTCAATCAGAAGACGCGCAATCCGCAGCCCTTTTTCCTTAACGATTGCCGCAATTACGACGGCGCCGTGCTGGCGCTGTTTCCTCACCGCCGCGACGCCCAGAAGGAAGTCCCCTTGGGGGATGCCGACCTGAAGCGCCTGACGGCGCTGCTCAACGAGGTCGACTGGGGCGAACTGGGCTTTGTCTGCGACGGCCGCTTCCTCTTCGCCCAGCGCAGTCTGGCGCTGGCCTTGCTGCCCGAGCATTTTGCGCCCTACGCGGCGCGACCTCTGTTATAAACGCGCCATGGTTCCACGACTGACGACCGCCCTCACCGGCCCGCTGCTCGAACTTGAGCGGACCTTCCTCGACCGTGCCACGGCCATCGAGCAATGGTTCCGCGCCCAGTGGCAGGAGCACACGCCGCCGTTTTACTGCTCGGTCGACCTGCGCAATGCCGGCTTCAAACTGGCGCCGGTGGACACCAACCTCTTTCCGGGCGGCTTCAACAACCTCAATTCTGCCTTCCTGCCGCTGTGCGTGCAGGCGGCGATGACGGCCATCGAGAAAATTTGCCCCGAGGCGAAGAATCTGCTGCTCATCCCGGAGAGCCACACGCGCAACCAGTTCTACCTGATGAACGTCGCCACCCTGGCGACGGTCCTCACCCGCACCGGACTCAACGTGCGCATCGGCACGCTCATTCCGGACATCCAGGCGCCGACACCGCTAGCGCTGGCGGACGGACAGACGCTGTTGCTCGAGCCCCTCAAGCGGCTCAATGGCCGCCTCGGCCTGGACGACTTCGACCCCTGCGCCATCCTCCTCAACAACGATTTGTCCGGCGGCGTGCCGGACATCCTGCGTGACCTGCACGAGCAAACGCTCATACCGCCGCTGCATGCTGGCTGGCACGTGCGCCGCAAGTCCCGCCACTTCGCCGCCTACGACCGCGTGGCGGGCGAGTTCGCCCAGGCGCTGGGCATCGATCCGTGGCTCATCAATCCGGATTTCGCGGTGTGCGGCAAGGTCAATTTTCACGAGCGTGAGGGTGAGGAGTGCCTCGCCACCAACGTCGATGCAGTGCTCACCCGCGTCAAGGCGAAGTACGCGCAATACGGCGTGAAGGAGCAGCCCTTCGTCATCGTCAAAGCGGATGCCGGCACCTACGGCATGGGCATCATGACGGTGCGCGATGCTGCCGACGTGCGCGGGCTGAACCGCAAGCAGCGCAACAAGATGGCGGTGGGCAAGGAGGGCTTGCCGTTTACCGAGGTCATCATCCAGGAGGGCGTGCACACCCACGAGACGATCGAGAACCATACCGCCGAGCCGGTGGTGTACATGATCGACCGCTATGTCGTCGGCGGCTTCTACCGCGTCAATACCGAGCGCGGCCGTGACGAAAACCTCAACGCACCCGGCATGCGCTTCCAGCCGCTGGCCTTCGACTACGGCTGCAGCCTGCCCGATCCCGAAGGCGCACCCGATGATGCCCCCAACCGCTTTTTCGCCTACGGCGTGGTGGCGCGCCTGGCCCTGCTGGCCGCCGCCGTCGAACTGGAACTCACCGCCCCGCCGCTGGAAGTGGCCTAAGCGCTGCATATCCTTGTGGTGTGGGCCGCCATGGTCTAAGGTTAGACTCCATTTCCATGATCGGAAGACCCCATGCGCGCCGTCCTTGCCCCCTTTGTTCTTGCCGCCCTGTTCGCCGGGCCGACGCTCGCCGCTCCGCCCGGCGGGCAGGGCGGCAACACCGCTCTGCTACCGGCGGTGCAGATGCCTCCCGGCTCGCCGGACATGAGAGGCGATACCGAATTGCTGCCGGCGGTTGAACCGCCCGATCCGGGAAGCGCGGTGGGCAAGAACAAGCTGCTGCCTGCCGTGCAGAAACAAGGACAAGGCATGGGCAATCCGCCCGATCCGGTTTTTGGTGGTAGCAACCTGCCTGCCGTTCAGTCGCCGGGCATCGGCTCGGCAGGCGGACTTCAGGGCGCATCGGGTGGCATGGGTGGCGCGGGTGGCGCGGGTGGCTGGGTGGATAGGTGGTCTTGGTGGCAATGGTGGTGCAGGCGGCATGATGAAACACTGAAGTTCCCGGCCCCGCGCGGGGCCGGCGCTTTTCCGCGATAATGGCGCGGTGAAACTCGCTTTCGTCCTCGATCCGCTCGACCACCTCAAGGCCTACAAAGACTCGAGCGTCGCCATGATGCGCGAGGCGCAGCGGCGTGGCCATGAGGTGTGGGCGATCATGCGCCCGGCGCTCGCCTGGCGCGGCGGCGCCGTGCATGCGGCGGCTGCACGCCTGGCCGTGCGTGACGACGACCACGACTGGTTCACGGCGCAGGCGCCGACCGACCTGCCGCTGGCCGGCTTCGATGCCGTGCTGATGCGCCAGGATCCGCCCTTCGACATGGAATACGTCGCCGCCACCTGGCTGCTGGAGCGGGCGCGGGCCGACGGCGTGCGCGTCTTCAACGACCCGCGCGCCGTGCGCGACACGTCGGAAAAGCTCGCCATCCTGGAATTTCCGCAGTTCATCCCGGAAACCGAGGTGGCGCGCGCGCCGGAGGTGCTGCAGGCTTTCATCGAGGACGTCGGCGATACCATCCTCAAGCCCCTCGACGGCATGGGCGGCAGCCGCATCTTCCGTGTGCGGCGCGACGACCCCAACCGCAACGTCATCGTCGAGACGCTCACCGAAGAGGGCACGCGAACCATCATGGCGCAACGCTTCCTGCCGGCCATCGCCCAGGGCGACAAGCGCATTTCGCTGATCGGCGGCGCGGTCGTGCCGTTTGCCCTGGCGCGCATTCCCAAGGCGGGCGAGACGCGCGGCAACCTCGCCACCGGCGGCACCGGCGTGGCGCAGTCGCTGACTTTGCGCGACCGCGAGATCGCCGAATTCCTCGCGCCGATCCTCCATGCGCGCGGCCTGCTGCTGACCGGCATCGACGTCATCGGCGACTGCCTGACGGAAATCAACGTCACCAGCCCGACCTGCTTCGTCGAGATTGCCGAGCAGACGGGTTTCAACGTGGCGGGCCTGTTCATGGACGCGCTGGAAAAGGTTGTGCATGACAGTGCGTAGCAACACGTGGGCACGGCAATCTGTCTCAGGATGTCTCCGTGTCTCCGTGTCTCTGTGGTTGATGGTCATTCTTGCCGGCTGCACCAAGGCGCCGCAGATTTACCAGCGCGAAGCCTTCGTCTTCGGCACCCGCGTCGAGGTCTCGGTGTGGGGCGAGCCGCCGGAGAAGTCGCAGCAGGCACTGGCCGCCGTGCTCGCCGAGTTCGACCGCCTGCATCGAATGCTGCATGCCTGGCAGCCCTCGGAACTGACAGCGCTCAACGAAGCAATCGCCCGCGGCGAACAGGACATCGCCGTCTCGCCGGAACTGACTTTCATCCTCCGTGATGTCGCCGCTATTGCGGCGCGTTCCGATCAGCTCTTCAATCCTGCCATCGGCCGGCTGGTGGGGCTGTGGGGTTTCCATGCGGATGAATTCAAGCCGCGGCTGCCGGATGAGGCCGCACTCGAGGCGGTCGTGAAGGCGCAGCCGCGCATGAGCGACCTTACCTTCGAGGGCAACCGCGTGACGAGTGCGAATCGTGCCGTGCAGTTCGATCTCGGCGGCTATGCCAAGGGCTACGCGCTGGATCGGGCGGCGACCATTCTGCGTAGTCAGGGCGTGAAGAACGCCCTGATCAACATCGGCGGCAACGTCATGGCGCTGGGCAGCAAGGGCGGCCAGCCCTGGCGCATCGGCATCCAGCACCCGCGCGCCGCCGCACCGCTGGCGACGCTGGAGTTGCGCGACGGCGAGGCGGTCGGCACGTCCGGCGACTACCAGCGCTACTTCGAACTGGATGGCCGTCGCTATTGCCACCTGCTCGACCCGCGCAACGGCCGCCCGGCGGAAGGCGCGCAGGCGGTCACCGTGCTGGTCACGCCGCGCGAGCATGCCGGCGCCCTCTCGGACGCCGCCAGCAAGCCCCTGTTCATCGCCGGCGACAAGGAATGGCGCGATCTGGCGCGGCGCCTTGACGTGGAGCATGCGTTGCGCATCGACAGTGGCGGCGTGATGCACGTCACGGCGGCGTTTCAAGCGCGTCTTACAATGCTGGCATCGGACATGAGGGTCATGAGTCTGCCGTGAAGGACGAATACGTGGATCGCATGGTGCGCCGGCGCGTCGGCCTGGATACGCTGCGCCGCCTGCGGCGCATGGTCGATGCCGAGCGGGCGCAGGAAGCGGGGAATGCCCGGCTGGCGCTGCGCCTGACCCTCCTGCTCGCCGTGCTGGCGGGACTGACTTTCGCCTTTCTCTTCTGACATTTTCCGGCGCGCCGCTTCGGTTACAATCGAAGCGGATATCGGCGCACACACATGATCGGAATTTTTCTCATCACCCACGGCAGTCTGGGCGAGTCGCTCGTCCAGTGCGCCTGTCACGTGCTGAACAAGCGTCCGCAGCAGATCGTGCAGCTCGGCGTCTCCAGCCAGGACGACCCCCTGGACGTATTCCCCCTGGCGCAGGACATGATGAGGCTGATCGACACGGGGGAGGGCGTGCTGCTGCTTACCGACATTTTCGGCGCCACGCCGAGCAATATCGCACTGAAGCTGCTGCAGCCCGGACGTGTCGAGGGCGTGGCCGGCGTCAATCTGCCGATGCTGCTGCGTGCCCTGACGTATCGGGAAAAGGACATGGAGACGCTGGTGACCCGGGCGGTCTCGGGCGGCCGCGACGGCGTCACGCTGATGAAGGGCGCGCGCGATGCCCAGGGCTGAGGTCGAAATCGTCAACAAGCTCGGGCTGCACGCGCGTGCCTCGGCGAAGCTCACCCAGGCGGCGACGGCGTATTCCAGCGAGGTCTGGCTCGAACGCAACGGCCGCCGCGTCAACGCCAAGAGCATCATGGGCGTCATGATGCTGGCCGCCGGCAAGGGGGCCAAGGTCATCATCGACACGGAGGGCGTCGATGCCGATGCCGCTTTGCAGGCCATCCAGAAGCTGATCGCGGACAAGTTCGGAGAGGGGGAGTGAGTTTTACCCTGCATGGCCTGGCCGTCTCCAATGGCATCGCCATCGGCCATGCGCACCTGGTGTCGCACGCGACGCTCGAGGTCGAGCATTACGTTCTCCCCAACCGCTTCATCGACGAGGAGGTCGCCCGCCTCGAGCAGGCCGTGGTCGAAGTGCAGGCCGAACTGGACGCCCTCATGGCCGGCACCGAGGCAAGCGTGCCGAGTGAACTGACGGCCTTCATCGACCTGCACCGCATGCTGCTGGCCGATCCCTTGCTGATCGAGGCGACGCGCCAGCTCATCCGCGAGCGGCGCTGCAACGCCGAGTGGGCGCTGGTACAGCAGCTGGAGCAGGTCGTCGAGCAGTTCGAAAAAATCGAGGACGAATACCTGCGCGAACGCAAGGCTGACATCGTGCAGGTCGTCGAGCGGCTGCTGAAGGTCCTCATGGGCCACCCCGGGCGCCCGCCGAAACATGCACGCGGCGAGCAGATCATCGTCGTCGCCCACGACCTGTCGCCGGCCGACACGCTGCAGTTCAAGCAGATGAAAATCGGCGGCTTCGTCACCGACCTCGGCGGCGCCACCTCGCACACCTCCATCGTCGCGCGCAGCCTGGCGATCCCGGCGGTGGTCGGGCTGCACCACGCGCGCAACCTCATCCGCGAGGACGATATGCTCATCGTCGATGGCACGCGCGGCGTGCTCATTGTCGATCCCGATGCGCAGGTGCTGGAGGAATACCGCCTGCGCCGCAGTGCGCTGGAGCTGGAGCGCAGCAAGCTCAAGCGTCTGAAGAAGTCGCGCGCGACCACCCTCGACGGCTTGGATATCGAGCTGGCTGCCAATATCGAGCTGCCGGGCGACATCGCCCAGGTCAGGGCGGTCGACGCGGCCGGCATCGGCCTCTTCCGCACGGAATTCCTTTTCCTCAACCGCGACGGCGTGCCCGGTGAGGAGGAGCAGTTCGAGGCCTATCGCAGCGTCGCCGAGGCGATGGACGGTCGGCCCGTCGTCATCCGCACCCTCGACCTTGGCGCGGACAAGAACCTGCGCGGCGTCGAGCGTACCGAGGCCAACCCGGCGCTCGGCCGGCGCGCCATTCGCTTCTGTCTGGCCGAGCCGCAGCTGTTCCTCACGCAGTTGCGCGCCCTCCTGCGCGCTTCGCACTACGGGCGGGTGAAGATGCTCGTACCGATGCTCTCCCACGCGCACGAGATCATGCAGACGCTGGCGCTGGTGGCCCAGGCCAAGGAGCAGTTGCGTTGCAGCGGCCATCCATTCGATGAGTGCACCGAGGTCGGCGGCATGATCGAGATCCCCGCCGCTGCGCTGGCGCTGGGCGTGTTTCTGGAAAAGCTGGATTTTCTCTCGATTGGCACCAACGACCTCATCCAGTACACCCTCGCCATCGACCGCACGGACGAGGCGGTGGCCCACCTTTACGATCCGCTGCATCCGGCGGTGCTGCGCCTGATCGCCCACACCATCCAGGCGGGTGCGCGTGCCGACCTGCCGGTGGGGGTCTGCGGCGAAATGGCCGGCGATCCGGCGCTGACGCGCCTGCTGCTGGGCATGGGGTTGCGTCAGTTCTCCATGCACCCGGCGCAGATCCTCGAGGTCAAGCAGGAAGTGCTGCGCAGCAATCTCACCGACCTGAAACGCAAGGTTGCCCGCCTGCTCGCCACGGACGATCCGGTGAAGCTGCGCCAGCAGCTGGAGCGGTTGAATGCAGTGGAAACCATGCCATTGAAACACGCGCAGGCGCCCGGAGCGGGTACGGGTGCGAATTGACATTCGCCGCCTGCGGGGGTAACTTTGCCGCATAGCGCTGATTTGACTGTCATCAGCTTGCGGGCGCTTAAAAAATACGGCTAAAGCGAGGGCGAACACCCAGTCCCGCTATGTTGCATCGAGCCGACTGGGTTTTTTATTGCATGGATGAGACAACCCACAGCGTAGGCTTGGCGCAGCCCCAACGCGCCCACTTCGACACGCCAGTCACCCTGGCGGGCGGCGCGACGCTGCCTGCCTACGATCTGGTCTATGAAACCTACGGTGAACTGAATGCGGCGCGCACGAATGCGGTGCTGGTTTGTCATGCCCTGTCGGGCAACCACCATCTCGCCGGCCGCTACGCCGACAATCCGCAAAGCGTCGGTTGGTGGGACAACCTGATCGGCCCGGGCAAGCCGCTGGACACGCGCAAGTTCTTTGTCGTTGGCATGAACAACCTCGGTGGCTGCTACGGCTCGACCGGGCCCATGACCACCAACCCCGCCAGCGGCCAGCCCTGGGGCGCGGATTTCCCGGTGGTGACCGTCGAGGACTGCGTGGCAACCCAGGCACGCCTCGCCGACGTGCTGGGCATCGACGACTGGGCGGCGGTGATGGGCGGCAGCCTCGGCGGCATGCAGGCGCTGCAGTGGACACTGGACTATCCGGAGCGCATCCGCCACGCCCTGGTGATTGCTGCTGCACCGAAGTTGACGGCGCAAAATATCGCCTTCAACGAGGTGGCGCGCCAGGCCATCCTCACCGATCCCGACTTTCACGGCGGCCATTACTACGCACACGGCGTGGTGCCGGTGCGCGGTCTGCGGTTGGCACGCATGCTCGGGCACATCACTTATCTCTCGGACGACCAGATGGCGGAGAAGTTCGGCCGCAAGCTGCGGCGGGAGGCGCTGCAATACAATTACGAGGTGGACTTCGAGATCGAGTCCTACCTGCGCTATCAGGGTGACAAGTTCGCTGGCTACTTCGATGCCAACACCTATCTCATCGCCACCAAGGCGCTCGACTATTTCGATCCGGCGGGCGCCTTCGGCGGCGATCTTCGGGCGGCGCTGGCACGCGCCAGGGCAAAATTCCTCGTCGTATCCTTTTCGACCGACTGGCGCTTCGCGCCGGAACGCTCGCGCGAGATCGTCTTCGGCCTGGTGCATAACAGCCTGGGCGTGAGCTACGCCGAGATCGAGTCCAGTGCCGGCCACGACTCCTTTTTGCTCGACGATGCGCACTACCATGCCGTGCTGCGGGCTTATTTCGAGGGGGTAGCGGTATGAGCAGGGAGCAGGGGCCCCGCAGGGCGGGGATGCGACCGGCCGCGAATGCCGCTGGCCGCCGACAGCGCAGCCTTGGTTTCTGCGATAACAATTCGGAGGCGGCGGTATGACCAACGTCCTCGGCCGCTTCGATTTCGATGTCATCGCCAAGTGGATCCGGCCGGGCGAGAAGATGCTCGACCTGGGTTGCGGCGACGGCAGCCTGCTGCGTTACCTGCAGGATCAGAAAGGGGTGCTCGGCTATGGCGTGGACAACGACCCGGACAACGTCCTCGCCTGCATCCGTAACGGCGTGAACGTCGTCCAGTTCGACCTGGAGGCGGGGTTGTCTGGTTTCGAGGATGGTTTCTTCGACCACGTCGTCATGTCGCTGTCGCTGCAGACGGTGCGCCGTACCGAGCAGATGCTGGCTGAGATGCTGCGCGTGGGGCGCGAGGCGGTGGTGAGTTTTCCCAACTTCGGTCATCGCAGCCATCGCGAGGCGATCGCCGCGGGTCGCATGCCGGTGTCGAAAATCCTCCCCTATCAGTGGTACGACTCGCCCAACGTGCGCTTCTTCACCATAGCCGATTTCGAGGCCCTGTGTGGGGAACTCGGCATCGCCATCCGCGAACGCCTGGCCTTCGACGGCGAGCGGGTGGTCACCGAGGACCCGAATCTGAACGCCAGCATCGCCGCCTACCGGCTGGGCCGGGGAGGCTGAGTTGCCGCGCGGCCGCCTCCTGCGTTCGAAGTTCTTCTGGGTCGCGGTACTGTATTTTGCCGAGGGTTTCCCGCTCGGCGTGTTCTACGAAATCTTTCCCGTCTACTTCCGCCAGCAGGGCATCGACCTGCGCAGCATTGGTACGCTCTCCCTGCTGGGTTTGGCGTGGACGCTGAAATTCCTCTGGGCGCCGGCGGTGGATCACTACCGCCATCACCGGCGCTGGATGGCCGCGGCCGACCTGGCCATGGGCGCCGTCATGATCGCCTTCGCCGCGTCCACCGGCCTGCCGTACTGGGTGTGGGCGGCCATCGCGGTCTTCGCCGTACTTTCCGCCACCAACGACATCGCCATCGACGCCTACACCATCGAATTCCTGCGCCGGGACGAAATGGGACGCGGCAACGGCCTGCGCATCGGTTTCTACCGCGCCGGCATGATCACCTCGGGTGGGGTGCTGATGGCCTCCGACCTGCTCGGCTGGTCGGGCGCCTTTCTCTGTGCTGCGGGCATCTTCGCCGCCTGTGCGGCGGCGAGCCTGCTGGCGCCGCGCGAACAGGTGCGCGAACGGCCGCCATCGGCGGGGTTCTTTCGGGAATTCAAGGGATTTCTGGCACAGCCGGGCGCCGCAGCAGTCCTCGTCCTGGTGCTCATGGGCACGCTCTGGCTGGCGGATGGTGCGCTGCACCTGTCCGGCCGCCGACCCTGGCTGTGGCCGGCCATTGCTGCCGTTGCGGCAGCACTCTACGGCATGCTGCGCCTGGCGGGCAGACGGCGCGGGCCACTCTCGACCGGCAAAGCGCCGACCGGCGCGCTCTTCGGCGCCCTCGCCGACATGATGCAGCGTCCGGGCATCCTGCCGGTGCTCGGCTTCATCCTGATCTTCAAACTGGCCGACGCCTCGATGGGCTTCATGGTGAAGCCGTTTTGGGTGGATGCCGGATTTTCCGCCACGGAAATCGGCCTGGTGTCGGTGAATATCGGCTTGGTGCTGTCGATCGCCGGCGGGCTGGGGGGGGGCTGGTACGCCGACCGTGCCGGCATCTTCAAGGCGCTGTGGGTGCTCGGGCTGGCGCAGGCTGTTTCGAACCTCGGCTATGCTCTTGCGGCCTGGGTCATTCCGCTGGCCGGCGTGCCTCTGCCGGAGCACCGGATGCTGATCTATGCCGCCAGCGCGCTCGAATCCTTCACTGGCGGGCTCGGCACGGCGGCGTTTCTCGCCTTCCTCATGGCCATCGTGCGGCGCGAGCACAGTGCTGCGGAATATGCCCTGCTCTCCTCGGTATTTGCCGCGTCGCGTTCGGTCGCGGGCTGGGCCGGCGGCCTCGGCGCGCAGGCCTTGGGCTATGCGCCGTATTTCCTGCTGACTTTCTTCCTGGCCTTTCCGGCCTATCTGTTGCTGCCGTGGGTCAGAAAGATGCTGGATGCGCAGGCTCGGCGCGAGGCGGCAGAGACTGAAACCTAGTGCACGCGCTGCCCACGCCGACGATCCAGCCACCAGGCCAGCAACGGCAGGATCAGCACCGAGCCGGGCAGGGCCAGCGTGAAGAGGTAGGGAGAGAGATTCGAGAATGCGCGCAGGGTTTCGATCAGTTGCCGGCGCTCGGCGGTGGTCCACCTGAGGCCGTTGCGCTGTTTCATGAGGAGCGGCATGAGGCCCCTGACCTTGAGCACTTCCTGCAGGATGAAAACTCGTTCGCGTTGCTGCGCAGCCAGCAGATTACGGGCCAGGACGGGCCGCATGCGCCAGCCGGCTGCGAGTGGGCGTGCGCTGTGTTGCCGGTCCTCGTCGCGCGGCTCCCCGTGCATCGCCTCAGCGGGGCGCCAGGCGCGACTCGATGGCGCTGCGCAGGCGGCGCAAGCCCTCCCAAACGAAGAAGCCGCGCTGGGCCCAGCGGAAGAGGAGGCGCGGACGCGCGACCAGCAGAACGATGCCGGTGCCGACGAGCACTTCCGGGTGCGCCCTGGCCCAGCAAAGTCCCGCGCGCAGCTTGTCGGCGGCGCCAAAGGCCAGCGACGCCGATTCGATGGCATGCAGGATGCGCACGCGCTGCGCAGCCGCCTGCAGCTGCAGGCGTTGCTTCTTCAGGGCGAGCTCAATGATCTTTGGGGCCATTATCCGGCCGGATCATGTCGCGATCCTGCGCCAGCTCGGAAATGCTGGCGGTGAACAGGCGCGCATCCTGCCGGCTGATGCGCGCGGCGACCAGGGCCGCAGCGCTGCCGGCGGCCAGGAACAGGGCCGTGAATACGCCCAGTGCCAGCAGGCGGTGGCTGTCCCACAGCAGCACGGTGATGAGCAAGGCTAGCAAGACGGCGCCGAAGCCGAGGAAAAAGAACGCCACAGCGGCATAGCCGAGAAGGGCGCCGAGGCGCAGCTTTTCCTCCGCCACCTCAGTGGCGAGGAGTTCCAGACGTGTCTGCAGGATGCCGATCGCGTCGGCGGCGTAGCTGCGCAGGCGCGCACCCACGCCGCTGCCTGCGCTACCAGACGCGTGCTGCATGCTCAGGTGCGGCTCAGCGGCGGCCGATAAGCAGGCCGATGAGCAGGCCGACGCCGGCGGCGATGCCGATCGAGCGCCACGGATTATCGTGTACGTAGTCGTCGGTGGCGCGCGCGACCAGTCGGGTTTTTTCCGCGACGGCGGCCTGCGCCTCGGCCAAGCTGTGGCGGGCGCGGTTCAGGTTGTCCTGCAGCTTGGCGCGCAGGTCGGCCATTTTTTCGCCGGCCTGGCCGGCAGTGGCCTTGAGCAGTTCCTCGGCGTCGGCAACGACGACCCTGAAATCGGCGACGAGTTTTTCTTTGTTTACTTCGGACATTTCAGACATGGCATTACTCCGGATGAAGGGGGAATATTCGTTTTGAAGGCTACCGGCTTTCACGACCGATGGCAAATAGGCCATTCCAGATAGGCCATTCAATCGAGATTGCAATCATAGCCGATGATCAGGGGGGCATGGTCGGAGAACCATTGTCCCTTGAAGACCGAGGCATGGCGTGCCGCGGCGGCCAGGCCGGGCGTGGCGATCTGGTAGTCGATGCGCCAGCCGACGTTCTTCGCCCGCGCCTGGCCGCGGTTAGACCACCAGGTGTAGGCGTCGCCCGCGGCATCCGGGTGCAGGCGCCGATACACATCGACGAAACCGGCCTGGTCGAAGACGCCGCCGATCCAGGCGCGTTCTTCCGGCAGGAAGCCGGAATTCTTCTGGTTGCCCTTCCAGTTCTTCAGGTCGATCTCCCGGTGGGCGATGTTCCAGTCGCCGCAGAGCAGGACCTCGCGGCCGCTGCGCCTGAGCTGTTCCAGGTGCGGCCGGAAGTGGGCGAGGAAGCGGAACTTCGCCGCCTGCCGCTCGGGCGAGGAGGAGCCGGAAGGGAGGTAGACGGAAATGACGGACAGCCTGCCGAACATGGCCTCGAGGTAACGTCCTTCGGCATCGAACTCGGGGATGCCGAAACCTTCGATAACCTGCTCGGGTTGGCGCTGGCTGTACAGGCCAACGCCGCTGTAACCTTTTTTCTCGGCATAGTGGAAATAGCCGAAGAATCCCGGCGGCTCGAGAAAATCAGGCGTCATGTCGCCGGCCTGGGCCTTGAGTTCCTGCAGACAGACGAGGTCGGCATCCTGCTTCTGCAGCCACTCGAAAAAGCCCTTGCGGCTGGCCGAGCGGATGCCGTTCAGGTTCAGGGTTATGATACGCAGCATGACGGGATATCCTGGCGGGAAAGATGGATTGTAGCGGCGAGTTCATTGCATTTGCGGTCGACTCCGGCGTTTTGCGGTTTGGCGAATTCAAGACCAAGGCGGGTCGGCAGAGCCCGTACTTCTTCAACGCCGGCCTGTTCAATGATGGCGCCTCGCTCAACCGTCTGAGCGCGTTCTACGCCCGCGCCATCCTCGATTCGAAGCTGCCCTGCGACATGCTCTTCGGGCCGGCCTACAAGGGCATTCCGCTGGTGGCCGGGGCCGCCATCGCCCTGGCCCAAAATGGGCGCAATCTGCCATATTGCTTCAACCGCAAGGAAGCGAAGGATCATGGTGAAGGGGGCACGCTGATTGGCGCACCGCCGACAGGCAGGGTGCTGATCGTCGACGACGTGATCTCGGCCGGTACCTCGGTGCGCGAGTCGGTGGAATTGATCCGTGCCGCTGGCGCCACCCCCTGCGGCGTCGTTATTGCGCTCGACCGCATGGAGCGCGGCCAGGGTGAATTGTCCGCCGTGCAGGAGGTGCAGCAGGCGTATGCCATGCCGGTCGTGGCGGTGGCGACACTGGATGATCTACTGGCCTATCTTGGCGGGCGGCCAGAACTGGCGCAGAATTTGCAAGCAGTGACCCAATACCGGCAACAATACGGGATAAAAATATGACGCTCAGGCTTGGCTCGGCCTTGATGCTCCTGACCGCCGCGATGCTGCCGCTGCCTGCAGCGGCGCAGGCGCAGGGTCGCATGACCTATTGCTGCAACGACGGCAGCGGCAAACAGATTTGTTCCGACGTATTGCCGAAGGAATGCTACGGCCGCGCCTATCGCGAGATCAATCGGCAAGGCGTGACGGTCAGGCGTATCGATGCGCCCATGACCGCCGCGCAGCGGGAAATGAAGGAGGCCGAAGCCAGGCAGGCCAAGGAAGAGGAAGTCAAGCGTCTGGAGCAGGATCGCAAGAACCGCGCCCTGCTCGCCACCTATGCCAGCGAGAAGGATATCGATAACCTGCGGGATCGCGCCTTGGCCGATATCCAGAAAACCATCAAGACGGCACAGGACAAGCAAGACGAACTGGCCAAGGAAAAGACGAAGCTCGACGCCGAGGCGGAGTTCTACAAGAAGCGACCCATGCCGCCGAAACTGAAGGCGCAAATGCGCGACAACGAGGCCGACATGAAGACGCAGCAGGCGGCGATCGGCAGCAAGCAAAAGGAAACCGAGGCGCTCAAGGCCCGTTACGAAGACGAAAAGCTGCGCTACCGCGAGTTGACCAAGCAGAAGACGATCGAGAGGAACCCGGCAGCGGCCGCCGCGCCAGCCGCTGCCGGTTCCCGTCCGCGCTGAATACCGGGCCGATGCTGACTGCCGTCCTGCTGGCCCTGGCCGCATCCGCTGTGCTCGTCGCCGTCATGGCGATCCGCGCCCACTATCTCGACAAGCGGCAGCACTGGCAGGTCTATGTCTTCAAGCCGCTCGCCACACTGCTGATCCTGGCGCTGGCCTTATCCCTGCCGACGGCCGACGCAGGCTATCGCTGGGCGGTCGTTGCCGGCTTGGCGTTCTCTACGGCCGGCGATGTCTTCCTCATGCTGCCGCGCGACCGCTTCGTTGCCGGCCTGGCGAGCTTCCTCGTCGCTCACCTCTGTTACGTATGGGCCTTCGCCAGCGGGGTATCCGGGGCGCCCGAGGCGTCTTTTGCGGTCAACCTGCTGTTCTGGCTACCCTATTTTGCGGCAGGCGGGACGGTGGTGGTGCTGATTTGGCCGGGATTGAAGCCGGCCCTGCGCGGGCCGGTGGGGATCTATGTCGTGGTGATCGCCGTCATGGCGAGCCTGGCGGCGGAGCGCTGGCAGGCGACCGGCAGCGGCATGGCGCTGGCGGCTGCACTGGGTGCCGGGCTTTTCGTCGTCTCGGACGGCGTGTTGGCGATCGACCGCTTCCGCTGGCCCTTCCGCGCCGCGCGCGCGCTGACGCTGGCGACCTATTGGGCGGCGCAGTTGCTCATCGCGCTGTCCGTCTCAGCCCAGCTTCCGGCGCAATAGTTCGTTGACCTGCTGTGGGTTGCCCTTGCCCTTGGTGGCTTTCATGGCCTGGCCGACGAGGGCGTTGAAGGCCTTTTCCTTGCCGGCACGGAACTCCTCGACCGACTTCGGGTTAGCCGCCAGCACCTCGTCAATGAGTTTTTCCAGGGCGCCGCTGTCGGAGATCTGCCTCAGGCCCTTCGCTTCGATAATGGCATCGGCATCCTGTCCTTCGCCGTTCCATAGAGCATCGAAGACTTCCTTGGCGATCTTGCCGGAAATCGTGCCGTCGGCGATGCGCGCCACCAGGCCGGCGAGTTGCTGCGGCGTGAGCGGCGCCTCGGTGACGTCTCTTTCTTCCCGCTTCAGGCGCGCGGCGAGATCGCCCATCACCCAGTTGGCGCAGGCTTTGGCATGGCCGGTGCCGGCCGCCGCCAGCGTCTGCTCGAAGTAGCCGGCTGTCTCACGCGAGGCGGTCAGCGCCGCCGCATCATAGGCTGACAGACCGCAGTCGCGAACGAAGCGTGCCTTCATTTCTTCCGGCAGCTCCGGCATGCCGGCCTTCACCTCGTCGATCCATGCGGAAGAGATGAGCAGCGGCAACAGATCCGGGTCGGGGAAATAGCGATAATCGTGCGCCTCCTCCTTGGAGCGCATGGCGCGCGTCTCGCCGGTGGCGGGATCGAACAGTACGGTTGACTGGATGATGCGGCCGCCGTCCTCCAGCGTCTCGATCTGCCAGCGCGCCTCGTACTCGATGGCCTGCTGCAGGAAGCGGAAGGAGTTGAGGTTCTTGATCTCGCGCCGCGTGCCCAGCACATCGGAGCCTTTCGGTCGCACCGAAACGTTGGCATCGCAGCGGAAGGAGCCCTCCTGCATGTTGCCGTCGCAGATGTCGATCCAGCGCACCAGGGCGTGCAGCGCCCTGGCATAGGCGACGGCCTCCTCGGCGCTGCGCATGTCCGGCTCGGAGACGATCTCCAGCAGCGGCGTGCCGGCACGGTTGAGGTCGATGCCCGATTTGTCCTGGAAGTCCTCGTGCAGCGACTTGCCGGCATCTTCCTCGAGGTGGGCGCGCGTGAGGCGGATGGTTTTCTCGGTCGCCGTGTCGCCGGGGCTGACTTTTATCGCCATGGCGCCGCCGACGACCACCGGCAGTTCGTACTGGCTGATCTGGTAGCCCTTGGGCAGGTCGGGGTAGAAGTAGTTCTTGCGGGCGAAGACCGAGCGCGGCGCGATGCTGCCACCTACCGCCAGGCCGAAACGGATGGCGCGTTCCACGGCGCCGCGGTTGAGTACCGGCAGCACGCCGGGGAGGGCGATGTCCACTGCGCAGGCCTGGCTGTTCGGCGCCGCGCCAAAGGCCGTCGGCGCGCCGGAAAAAATCTTCGAGGCCGTATTGAGCTGGGCATGGGTCTCCAGCCCGATGACGATTTCCCAGTTGGCGTTGCGCATAAGAATTCCGTTTCAGATCAGGCGTATGTCAGGCGCATGTGCCGTCGCGCCGATCGTAGATGAGCGGCAGGAGTTGCTCGTAGGCGCTACCGGTGCACATCTTCTCGCATTGCTGGAAGGCGACCGTGACGCGCGTGCCCTGTTCCCACATGCGCACGATGCAGCTGCCGTTCAGTTGAGTCAGCTCGATGGCTGGCAGCTCCTTCGTCTGGCGGAAATCCTTCAGGGCGAAGCGGCAGGACCCGTGCTGCGGGAAGTTCGCGCTCGCCTCGAAGGCACGCACCCGCGCCGCCGCCACGTCCAACTTGAGCGTGCCGCTGCCGCCGGTCTCGTCGCGATAGCTGCAGTTGGCCTTGACGTCGAGCGCACGCACCGGAATGGGCGGCGGCCGTTCGATGATGGCGCAGGCACCGAGCAGGGCCGTGAGCAGCAGGAGCAGAAGTTTGTGCATCATGTTTTCAGTCTCTCTTTAAGCGCAGGATCCATCGCGCCGGTCGTTGAGGATGGGCCAGAGGTAGGGGTAGGAGCTGCCCGAGCACATTCGCTCGCATTGCTGGAACGCCACCGTGACGCGCTCGCCCTGCTCCCACATGCGCACGATGCATTTTCCCCTGGTCTGGCTCAGCTCGATGGCCGGCAGTTCCTTCGTCTGGCGGAAGTCTTTCAGATCGAAGCGGCAGGCGCCACGCTTTGGAATGTTCACCTTCGCCTCGAAAGCATGCACCTGCGCGCCGGCCACGTCGAGCCTGAGTGCGCCGTTGTAGCCGGTCTCGTCGCGGAACTTGCACTCGGTTTTCACGTTGAGCGGGCGCACCGGGATGGGGCCGGGCCGGGCAGGTTTGGCTATGGTAGGCGGCGCTTTGGTTACCGGCGCGGGTGTGGCGCTTACCGCGGCGGACGGTGGCGCCTTCTCGGACGTGGCGCAGGCGCCGAGGAGCAAGACGGGCAGCAACATGGCGGACAGCAGCAGGGCGAGCTTGCGTGTCATGCCGACTCCTTATTGCGCGGGTGCGCGGCGGTGCCAGTCGCTGGCGAGTTGATACCGGTGCGCCGCGTTGAGCATGCGCGCCTCGCCGAAATAGTCGCCGATGATTTGCAGGCCGACCGGGCGGCCCTGGAGGCCGAAGCCGCAGGGGATCGACATGCCGGGCAAGCCGGCCAGGTTGACGGCGATGGTGTAGATGTCCGAAAGATACATCTGCACCGGATCGCCGGCCTTGTCGCCCAGATCGAAGGCCACCGACGGGCTGGTCGGGCCCATGATGAGGTCGCAAGACTTGAAGGCCTCGACGAAGTCCCGCGCGATGAGGCGGCGGATGCGCTGCGCCTGCAGGTAGTAGGCGTCGTAGTAGCCGTGCGAGAGCACGTAGGTGCCGATGAGGATGCGCCGCTTTACCTCGGCGCCGAAGCCCTGGGCGCGGCTCTTGCAGTACATGTCGGCGAGGTCGCCGTAGTGCGGTGCGCGCCAGCCGTAGCGCACGCCGTCGAAGCGCGACAGGTTGCTGGAGGCTTCGGCCGGGGCAATGACGTAGTAGGCCGGCACCGAGAGTTTCATGTTGGGCAGGCTGATATCGACCGTTGTTGCGCCGAGCGTGCGGTATGCGGCGATGGCCGCCTCGACCGCCTGCGCCACATCAGCCGACAGGCCCTCGGCGAAGAATTCCTGCGGCAGGCCGATCTTGAGACCGGCCAATGGCTTGTCCAGGTCGCGTGCGTAATCCTCGGCTGGACGTTCCAGGCTGGTGGAGTCGCGCGCGTCGAAGCCGGCCATGGCATTCAGCATCAGGGCGCAGTCCTCGGCGCTTTTCGCCATCGGCCCGGCCTGGTCGAGCGAGGAGGCGAAGGCGATCATGCCGTAGCGCGACACCACGCCGTAGGTCGGCTTCAGGCCGGTGAGGCCGCACAGCGCGGCCGGCTGGCGGATCGAGCCGCCGGTGTCGGTGCCGGTGGCGGCAGAAGTCAGTCTCGCTGAGACGGCGGCCGCCGAACCGCCCGAGGAACCGCCTGACACGGCGGCGCCATCCCAGGGATTCTTCACCGGGCCGTAAAACGAGGTTTCGTTCGACGAGCCCATGGCGAATTCGTCCATGTTGGTCTTGCCCAGCGTGACCGTGCCGGCGGCCTTGAAGCGCTCGATTACCGTCGCGTCATAGGGGCTGATGAAATTCGACAGCATCTTCGAGCCGCAGGTGGTGAGCCAGCCTTCCGCGCAGAAGATGTCCTTGTGGGCGATCGGGATACCGGTGAGCGGTCCGCCCTCGCCCCGTGCCAGGCGTGCATCGGCCGCGCGCGCCATGGTCAGGGTTTTTTCCGTGTCTACCGTGATGAAGGCA
Organism: Rhodocyclaceae bacterium; assembly: GCA_018262775.1. Classification (GTDB taxonomy): domain Bacteria; phylum Pseudomonadota; class Gammaproteobacteria; order Burkholderiales; family Rhodocyclaceae; genus Desulfobacillus. Next base: position 15,793 of record JADFDU010000016.1, on the reverse strand, counting down.
TTCAGCGCCGGATTGAGCCGGGCGATGCGCTCGAGGAACAGCGTGGCCAGCTCGACGCTGGAGAGCTGTTTGGCCGCCAGGGCGGCGGCGAGTTCTTTCAGGCTGGCGTTGATCATTTCCGTGTAGGTCGGCTTTCAGGTCGACGCGGGCTTGGCGGGCTGAAGCCCGGCCTATTCAATCACCTTCGGCACGAGGTAGAGTCCCGCCCCGACTTCCGGCGCGATCTTCTGGAATGCCACATGCTGGTCCGTTTCGGTCACGCGGTCCTCGCGCAGGCGCTGTGCGACGTCCTGGGCATGGGCCATCGGCGCGACGCCGGCGGTGTCGACCGCCTGCATCTCCTCGATGAGCACGAAAATGCCATTGAGTTGATTGCGCGTCTGTTCGGCCTCGCCGGGGGCGAATTCGATGCGGGCGAGTTCGGCGATGCGCTGAACCTGGTCGAGGCTGAGAGACATGGCGCGGGGGACTAAAATTGCGAAGCGCAATAGAGTATCATAGGCCCTTGATTTTCCGCACCCCGTAGGTACCCATTGTGATGTTTGGTTTTCTCCGCTCCTATTTTTCGAACGATCTGGCGATCGACCTCGGCACGGCCAATACGCTGATCTATGTGCGCGGCAAGGGCATCGTGCTCAACGAACCCTCGGTGGTGGCGATTCGCACCGAAGGCGGCCCCAACGCCAAGAAGACCATCATGGCGGTCGGCCACTCCGCCAAGCAGATGCTGGGCAAGACGCCCGGCAGCATCACCGCCATCCGGCCGATGAAGGATGGCGTCATCGCCGACTTCACCGTCACCGAGCAGATGCTCAAGCAGTTCATCAAGAAAGTGCATGATTCGCGTCTGTTTTCGCCCTCGCCGCGCATCATCATCTGCGTGCCCTGCGGCTCCACCCAGGTCGAGCGGCGCGCCATCCGCGAGTCGGCGCTGGGCGCCGGTGCGAGCCAGGTTTACCTGATCGAAGAACCGATGGCGGCCGCCATCGGCGCCGGCATGCCGGTATCGGATGCCACCGGCTCGATGGTGGTGGACGTAGGCGGCGGCACCACCGAGGTCGGCGTCATCTCGCTCGGCGGCATGGTGTATGCCGGCTCGATACGTGTCGGCGGCGACAAGTTCGACGAGGCCATCATCAACTACATCCGCCGCAACTACGGCATGCTGATCGGTGAAACCACCGCCGAACTGGTGAAGAAACAGATCGGCTCGGCCTTTCCCGGCTCGGAAGTCAAGGAGATGGAAGTCAAGGGCCGTAACCTGGCCGAAGGCATTCCGCGCAGCTTCACCATATCCAGCAACGAGATCCTCGAGGCCCTCACCGAACCGCTAAATGCCATCGTCGGCGCGGTCAAATCCGGCCTCGAGCAAACGCCGCCCGAACTCGGCGCCGACATCGCCGAGAAGGGCATGGTGCTCACCGGCGGCGGCGCGCTGTTGCGCGACATCGACCGCCTGCTCATGGAAGAGACTGGCTTGCCGGTCTTCGTCGCCGAAGACCCGCTGACCTGCGTTGTGCGCGGCTCTGGCATCGCCCTGGAGAAGGTGGATACGCTCGGGAGCATCTTCGCGAATGAGTAAGGACGTGCGGCACAGGTTCTCGTTCCTGTTGCCGCATCGTTTCTAGCCACCGATGCCGGTCGTCGGCCACCAGCCGCCCCCCTTCTTCAAGCGAGGCCCCGCACCGCTGGCGCGGCTTGTCTTCTTCGTCGTGCTCTCGCTCGCCCTGCTGGTGCTCGACCTGAAATACCGCACCCTCGAACTGGCCCGCCAGGGCGTGGCCACGGTGCTTTATCCCCTGCAGCGCGCCGCCTATGCGCCGGTCGACCTCTACGAGCAGCTTGACGGCTACTTTTCCAGCCTGTCCGCGGTGCAGCAGGAGAACGTCCTGCTCAAGCGCAAGGAGGTGGAGTCGGCCAAGTGGCTGTTGCGCCAGGAGCACCTGGAGCTTGAAAATCAGCGCCTGCGCCAGTTGCTCGACATGAAGGCCAGGCAGCCGGTTTCCAGCACGCTGGCCGACATCATTCATGCTGCGCGTGACCCTTTCTCCCGCCGCGTCATCGTCGACAAGGGCAGTCAGCAAGGCATTGTTGCCGGCCAGGCGGTGGTCGACGAGGCAGGTGTCCTCGGCCAGGTGACGCGCGTCTATCCCATGCAAAGCGAGGTGACCCTGGTCACCGACAAGAATCAGGCGGTACCCGTGCAGGTCGTGCGCAACGGCCTGCGCACAGTCCTCTTCGGCGCCTCGGACGGCCAGCTCGAACTGCGCTTCCTCGCTGCCAACGCCGATATCCGGCCCGACGACCAGCTCGTCACCTCCGGTCTGGATGGCGTGTATCTTCCCGGCCTGCCGGTAGCGAAAGTGCTGCGGGTTGACCGCGATGCCGCCTATTCCTTTGCCCGCATCGTCTGCGAGCCGGCGGCCGGTGTGGAAAAGCATGGCCAGGTGCTGCTGCTCGGCCTGCGCGAAGCGCTGCAGCAACAGGTGGAGGAAAGCGGGACGCGGGACAAGCCGGCGAAGGCGAAGCGGGGGCGCAAGCGCGACGAATGAACATCCAACCTACCCACAGTTCGCGGCGCATCCTGCTGCCCGTACGGCAGTGGTTCATCCTGTTTTCGCTGGCCGTGGCGTTTTTTCTCGACCTCGTCCCGTTCGGCAATGCCATCGGCGTACCGGACTGGGTGGCGCTGGTGCTGGCCTTCTGGAGCGTGCGTGAGCCCTTGCGCCTCGGCATGGGCACCGCCTTCGTGATCGGTCTGATGATGGATGTCGCCTCCGGCAGCGTCATGGGACAGCATCCGCTCGCCTATCTGCTGCTGTCGTATGCTGCCGGCGGCCTGTCGCGCCGCATCCTCTGGTTCCCGCTCGTGCAGCAGGCGCTGCACATCCTGCTGCTGCTGCTGGCGACGCAGCTTGTCATGGTCATCACGCGGCTGCTCGGCGGTGCGGACTTCCCCGGCTGGGGCTATTTCCTCGGCAGCTTTAGCGGCGCCCTGCTCTGGTTTCCGCTGACCTTCGTCCTGCTGCTGCCGCAGTACCAGCCGCTGGAGAAGGACGAGAACCGCCCGATCTGATGATGCGGCCGGCCGAGTTCAAGAACCCGGAACAGGAGATCAATCGCTTCCAGCGTCGCCTGGCGGTGGCGGGCGGCTTCGTGCTGTTCGCTTTCTTCCTGCTGTTTGCACGCTTCTTCTGGCTGCAGGTGATCCAGCACGAGCATTTCCAGACGCGCGCCGAGGACAATCGCATCTCCCTCGTACCCACGGTGCCCAACCGCGGCGTCATCGCCGACCGCAACGGCGTGGTGCTGGCGCACAATTATTCCGCCTACACGCTGGAAATCACGCCGAGCAAGGTGGCCGACCTGGAGGCCGTCATCGACGAACTGGCCACCCTCGTCGACATCCAGCCGAAGGACTACAAGCGCTTTCGCAGGCTGCTCGAGGAGAGCAAGAACTTCGAGTCGCTGCCCATCCGCACGCGTCTTACCGACGAGGAGGTGGCGCGCTTCATCTCCCAGCGCTTCCGCTTTCCCGGCGTGGACATCAAGGCGCGCCTGTTCCGCCAGTACCCGCTGGGCGAACTGGCCTCGCATGCCCTGGGCTACATCGGCCGCGTGAATGACCGCGACCTTGCCACGATCGAGAAGCACGACGCCGAGGACAACTACCGCGGCACCGTGCATTTCGGCAAGACTGGCCTGGAGCAGCAGTACGAATTCGAACTGCACGGCCAGGCTGGCTTCGAGCAGGTCGAGGTCGATGCCGGCGGCCGCGCCGTGCGCGTTCTTGCCCGCACCGCGCCGGTGTCCGGCAACAACCTGGCGCTGACGCTCGACACGAAGCTGCAGCAGGTGGCGGAGAAGGCCTTCGGCAAGCGCCGCGGTGCGCTGGTGGCCATTGAACCCGCGACAGGCGGCATTCTTGCGCTGGTGTCCATGCCCGGCTACGACCCGAATCTGTTCGTCGACGGCATTTCCCCGCCCGACTGGGAGATGCTCAACACCTCCGAGGACAGGCCGATGGTAAACCGCGCGCTCAACGGCACCTACCCGCCCGGCTCTACCTTCAAGCCGTTCATGGCACTGGCGGCACTTGAACTGGGCAAGCGTACGCCGCAGCAGACCATCTCGGATCCGGGCTACTTCACTTTCGGCGGCCACACCTTCCGCGACGATAAGAAGGGCGGCCACGGTGTGGTCGACATGTATAAGTCCATCGTGCAATCCTGCGACACTTACTATTACGTGCTGGCCAACGACATGGGCATCGATGCCATCTCCGCTTTCATGCACAAGCTGGGCTTCGGCAGCCGTACCGGCATCGACATCGAGGGTGAGTCGGAGGGCGTGCTGCCTTCGCAGGCGTGGAAGAAAAAGCGCTTTCGCAAGCCGGAACAGCAAAAGTGGTATGCCGGCGAGACCGTTTCCATCGGCATCGGCCAGGGTTACAACGCCTACACGCCGATCCAGTTGGCGCAGGCCACGGCGATCATCGCCAACGGCGGCGTGATCTTCCGCCCCCATCTGGTGAAATACATCGAGAATGCCGGCACGGGTGAGCGTACCCTGGTCGAGCCGCAGCCGCTGCGGACGCTTTTCTTCAAGCCGGGCAATCTGGCGACCATTCGCCAGGCAATGGTCGGTGTGAACAAGGAAGGCACCGGCGCCCGTGCCTTTGCCGGCGCGGAGTATGTCTCGGCGGGCAAGACCGGCACGGCACAGTTGTACAGTCTGAAAGGCGCCAAGTACGAGGCGGACAAGTTGCATGAGCGGCTGCGCGATCACGCCCTCTTCATCGCCTATGCACCGGCCGAGCAGCCGACCATCGCCCTCGCCGTGCTGGTGGAAAACGGCGGCTTCGGCGCACAGTCCGCCGCACCGATCGCGCGCCAGGTGCTCGACTACTACCTGCTCGGCAAGCTGCCCAAGGCGGCGGCGTCGGAAGACGCGGAGGCAGTCGAGGATGAATGAATTTTCCTTCCGCCCGCGCGAGTGGTGGCAGCGCCTGGTGGCCCCCATCGACGCCGCGCTCCTTGGCTTTCTCGCCCTGCTCCTCGGCTACGCCCTGCTGCTGCTGGCGAGCGCTTCGCCGGAGCGGCTGAACAACCAACTCATCAACATCGCCGTGGCGCTGGTGGCGATGCGCGTCGCCGCGCAGGTGCCGCCGCAGCGGCTGATGCATCTCGCCCTGCCGCTGTATGTGGGCGGCGTGCTGCTGCTCGTCGCGGTGGCGCTGTTCGGTGACGTCTCCAAGGGCGCGCGGCGCTGGCTGAACCTCGGCTTCATGCGCATCCAGCCCTCCGAGATCATGAAGATCGCCATGCCGCTGATGCTGGCCTGGTATTTCCAGAAGCACGAGGCCATGCTGCGGTTGCGCGACTGGCTGGTTGCCCTGCTGATCCTGCTGCTGCCGCTGGCGCTCATTGTCCGGCAGCCCGACCTGGGCACCGCCATTCTGGTTCTGGCGGCGGGTTTCTTCGTCATCTTCCTTGCCGGCCTGTCCTGGAAAGTGCTGGCCGCGCTGTGCGTCGGCGGCCTGGCCAGCCTGCCCTTTGCCTGGACGATGCTGCACGACTATCAGCGCCAGCGCGTCCTGACGCTACTCGATCCCGAGGTCGATCCGCTCGGCCGGGGCTTTCACATCATCCAGTCGACCATCGCGGTAGGCTCGGGCGGCATCCTCGGCAAGGGCTGGGGCAACGGTACGCAGACCCATCTCGAATTCCTCCCGGAACGACACACGGATTTCATCTTCGCCGTGCTCTCGGAGGAGTTCGGCCTCCTCGGCAACACCTTCCTGCTGGTGCTTTACGCCCTCATCATCGGCCGCGGCCTGATGATCGCGGCCAACGCGCCGACGCTGTTCTCGCGCCTGCTGGCGGGCAGCATCACGTTGATCTTCTTCACCTATGCCTTCGTGAACATGGGCATGGTGAGCGGCATTCTGCCCGTCGTGGGTGTGCCGCTGCCCTTCGTCAGCTATGGTGGTACGGCGCTGGTGACGCTGTTCCTCGGCGTGGGCATCCTCATGAGCATCCACAAGCATCGGATGCTGGTGCAGAAATGATCCCCCATCCCCCGACCCCTGCCCCGGGGCAGGGGAGGCCACTTGCTCGCTGCGCTCGGTGGTTACGGGCTGCAGCAAATCGACCCTTGCGCGTATTGCGCCTCCGGCGCGTGCCGCCTGGCCTTGTCCCACAGGGCTTTGCACTTCCTTCGGTCGGATTTCCTTCGGTCAGGACGGCCCGGTGGCCAGACTGCGCCGCTTTTGCTGCGATGTTTTTGCTATCGATCTTGCTGGGTGCCTGCGGCACTGCCCCACAGCGCCCGCCGCCCGAGCGTGCCGCCGTGCCGCCGGGACTGACTTTGCCGAAGCCGGCGCCGTCCACAAAAGGCGGCGGCTATTACAAGGACGATGGCCCAGGAGATAGCGTGCCGGACAATCTCGACGTCATCCCCGATGCCCAGCCGCGCGCGGAGCCGCTGCACCGCTTTGCCAACCGGCCTTATTCCGTGCTCGGCCAGGACTTCGTGCCTTATCAGGAGCTGAAGCCCTACAAGGCGCGCGGCGTCGGCAGCTGGTATGGGCGCAAATTCCACGGCCAGAAAACCTCTATCGGCGAAACCTACGACATGTTCGCCATGACGGCGGCGCATCCGACGTTGCCGCTACCCAGCTACGCGCGGGTGACGAACCTTGCCAACGGCAGGACGGTGGTGGTGCGGGTGAACGACCGCGGCCCCTTTCTGGGCGGGCGCCTGATCGACCTCTCCTATGCCGCCGCCTGGAAGCTCGGCTACATCGGTGCCGGCAGCGCGCAGGTCGAAGTCGAAAGCGTGATGCCGGGCGACGCGTCGAGCAATACGCAATTCGCATCGGCGCCGGTGGCCACCACTATTCCGGAAAAAGCGGTAACAGGCGCGATTGCACCCGACCCCATTGCCGCCCTCGCCACGACCTCCACCACCCCGCCTTCCGCGCCTGCAGAGGCGGCGGCGCTGCCGGAAGTTCAGGAGCCGCGTGGCATCTTCCTTCAGCTCGGTGCCTTCGGCAGCCTGGAAAACGCCGAGAGCTTCCGCGCCCGCCTTCTCAGACAGATCGACTGGGTGCGCGAGACCATCACCATTCGCGCCAGGGATGGCATGTACCGATTGCATCTCGGGCCTTATGCCGATGCGCAGGAGGCCGGCCGCGTCGCGGAGCGCATCCGCGAGACGCTGGCCTTCAAGCCCTTCGTGGTGCAGCACTAGGGTCCTGAGGGCCCCTGGCACCCGCTCTTGGGTTTGGGTAGTGGCGGTATAATCGAGCGCTTTCCTGCCATTTTCCCTTTGAATCCGATGCGAATCCCTGCGTTTCTGCTCGTCTTTTTCCTTTCCGCCCTCGCCCACGCGCAAATCCTGCCGCAGGCGCCGACCGTGGCGGCGAAATCCTGGCTGCTGCTCGACTACTCGAGCGGCCAGGCGCTGGCTGCCTACAATCCCGACGAGCGCGTCGAGCCGGCGTCGCTGACCAAGCTGATGACGGCCTATGTGGTGCTGGCCGCCCTCAAGGACGGCAAGCTCAAGCCGGAGCAGCAGGTGCCGGTATCCGAGCGGGCCTGGAAGACGCAGGGCTCGCGCATGTTCATTGAGCCCAATCGCCCGGTGACGGTCGACGAACTGCTGCACGGCGTGATCGTGCAGTCGGGCAACGATGCCAGCGTGGCGCTGGCCGAGGCCGCGGCGGGCTCCGAGGAGGCCTTCGCCCAGTTGATGAACCACGAGGCGCAGCGGCTCGGCCTGAAGGCGACGCACTTCGCCAACGCCACCGGCCTCTCTGATCCGCAGCATTATTCGACGGCGCGCGAGCTTGGCGCGCTGGCGGCGGCGCTGATTCGCGATTATCCCGAGCATTATTCGCTCTACGCCCTGCGCGAGTACACCTACAACCGCATTACCCAGGCCAATCGCAATCGTCTGCTCTGGCTGGATCCGGCCGTCGACGGCGTCAAGACCGGCCACACCGAGAGTGCCGGCTATTGCCTGATCGCCTCCGCCAAACGTGGGCCGCGCCGTCTGCTGTCGGTGGTGATGGGCACGGTCTCGGACGGCATGCGCACGCAGGAGTCGCAGAAGCTGCTCAATTTCGGCTTCCAGTTCTTCGACGCGGTCACGCTCTACACCAAGGAGCAGGCGGTGTCCCGGCTCAGGGTGTGGAAGGGCGCGCAGAACCTCGTCAAGGCGGGTTTCCTCGATGATTTCGTCCTCTCCCTGCCCAAGGGCGCGGCGGAGAAGGTCAAGGCCAACCTGGTCAGCCAACAACCGCTCATGGCGCCCGTGCAAAAAGGCCAGCGCGTCGGCACGCTCAAGCTGACGCTCGACGACAAACCCTATGGCGAGTATCCCGTGGTGGCGCTGGAAACCGTGCCGGTGGCCGGCATGATCGGCCGCGCCTGGGACACGATTCGCCTCTGGTTCGAGTAAGTCGGAGATGAACAGCCCCCACGCTCACTTCGTTCGCTGACGACCATGCAGACGGCCTATCTGAACGGCACCCTGCTGCCGCTTGCCGAGGCCAGGGTGCCGGCGATGGACCGCGGTTTCCTCTTCGGTGACGGCGCCTACGAGGTGATCCCGGTGTATTCGCGCCGGCCCTTCCGTCTGCCCGAGCATCTGCACCGCCTGCGGCATACCCTCGACGGCATCCGCCTGGCCAATCCGCTCGATGATGCGGAATGGACACGCCTGATCGGCGAGATTATCGCGCGCAACGACGGCGAGGATCAGTCGGTCTACCTGCAGATCACGCGCGGTGCCGACGGCAAGCGCAACCACGCCTTCCCGGCACACGTGACGCCGACGGTGTTCATCATGTCGGAGCCTCTCGTTACGCCGCCGCCCGAGCAGCGCGACACCGGCATTGCGGCGGTGTCGGCGCCGGATGTGCGCTGGCTGCGCTGCGACCTGAAGACGACCTCGCTGCTGGCCAACTGCCTGCTGCGCCAGTTGGCAGTCGATACCGGCTGCGTCGAGACGATTCTTTTCCGCGACGGCTTCATGACGGAGGGCGCGGCCTCCAACATCTTCGCCGTGAAGGCGGGCGTGCTGCTGGCGCCGCCGAAGAACCACCTCATGCTGCCCGGCATCACCTACGACGTCGTGCTGGAACTGGCTGCTGCTCACCGCCTGGCATGCGAGGTGCGCGACGTGGCGGAGGCGGAAGCGCGCGCGGCCGACGAATTGTGGATGACCTCCTCGACCAAGGAAGTGCTGCCGATCACGCTGCTGGATGGCCGGGCCATCGGCACCGGCACGCCGGGAGCGGTTTTCCGGCAGATGTACGCCTGGTATCAGGACTTCAAGCAGACGGTGATGCGTGGTGGCGGCTGAGCCGTCGCTGCTGGAATTCCCCTGCGATTTCCCGATCAAGATCATGGGAAAACGTGAAGACGGCTTCGCCCAGGCCGTGCTCGAAACCGTGCTGCGCCACGCGCCGGACTTCGACGCTGCTGCCATCGGCATGCGGTCGAGTGCGAAGGGCAACTACCTGAGCCTCACCTGCACCATTCGCGCCGTCTCGCGCGAGCAGCTCGACGCGCTTTACCGTGAGCTGTCGGCGCACCCGCTGGTCAAGGTCGTATTGTGAGCATCAAGAACATGGAGCCGCGCACCCCCGTCACCCCCTCCCTTGGGGAGGGGAGTGGGGGGAGGGGGGTCACCCTTCGCCGTATCGGGCGGACTGACTTTGAGCCGACCTGGCGCGCCATGCAGCGCTTTACCACCGAACGGGACGCCACCACCCCCGACGAACTGTGGCTCACCGAACACCCGCCGGTGTTCACCCAGGGTCAGGCCGGCCGACCTGAGCACCTGCTTCGCGATACCGGCATTCCCGTCGTCAAGATCGATCGCGGCGGCCAGATCACCTACCATGGTCCCGGCCAGGCCGTGGCCTATCTGCTGGTGGATTTGTCGCGGCGCAATCTCAAGGTGCGCGAACTGGTCACGCGCATCGAACAGGCGGTGATCGATCTGCTCGCCGGGCATGGCCTGTGCGGCGAGCGGCTGCCCGGCGCGCCGGGTGTCTATGTCGGCGGCGCCAAGGTCGCCGCGCTCGGCCTGCGCGTCAAGGGCGGCTGCTGCTACCATGGTGTGGCGCTCAACGTGGACATGGAACTCGAACCGTATGCGGCGATCAATCCCTGCGGCTACCCCGGCATGAAAGTGACGCAGTTGCGCGATCTGGGGGTGGAGACCAACTGGGCGCGCGCCGGCGGGGAATTGCTGGCGCATCTGGAAAGACAGATCGAACGATGAACCCCGACAAACCGCACAAGCAGAAAGGCGAAGCGAAGACGGCGCGCATCCCCATCAAGGTGGTGCCGGCCGCCGTGCCGCTGAAAAAGCCCGCGTGGATCCGCGTCAAGGCCGGCAACAGCCACGCGCGCTTCGGTGAAGTGAAGCGCATCCTGCGCGATGCCGCCCTGCACACGGTGTGCGAGGAGGCCTCCTGCCCGAACATCGGCGAGTGCTTCGGCAAGGGCACGGCCACCTTCATGATCCTCGGCGACCTGTGCACGCGCCGCTGTCCGTTCTGCGACGTCGGCCACGGCAAGCCGCTGCCGCCCGATGCGCAGGAGCCGGCGCATCTGGCGCAGACGGTGGCGGCGATGAAGCTCAACTACGTCGTCATCACCAGCGTCGACCGCGATGATTTGCGCGATGGCGGTGCTGCGCACTTTGCCGACTGCATCCGCGCCGTGCGTGAAGCGTCGCCGGCGACGCGCATCGAGATCCTCGTGCCGGATTTCCGCGGCCGCCTCGATATCGCCGTGGACATCCTCAGCGCCACGCCGCCGGACGTCTTCAATCACAACCTGGAAACCGTGCCGCGGCTCTACAGGCAGGCGCGCCCCGGCGCCGACTACGCGCATTCGCTGGCGCTGCTCAAGGCCTTCAAGGCGCGCAATCCATCCATCCCCACCAAGTCCGGTTTGATGGTCGGCATCGGCGAGACAGACGAGGAGATTCTCGGCGTCATGCGCGACCTGCGCGCGCGCGAAGTGAACATGCTCACCGTCGGCCAGTATCTGGCGCCCTCCGGCCACCACTTGCCGGTGCTGCGCTATGTGCATCCGGATATCTTCACGATGTTCGAGCGCGAGGCGCAGGTCATGGGCTTCTCGCATGCGGCCTGCGGGCCGATGGTGCGTTCGAGCTATCATGCCGACCAGCAGGCCCACCTGGCCGGCGTGTCCTGAACGGAGCTGCCATGCTGAAGAAAATCCTCCTCGTAGCCTTCCTGTGCCTTTCCGCCGCCGCGCAGGCGCAGGCCAAGGTCGGCGAGGCAGTGCCGTCCTTCGACACCCAATTGCTGGATGGCAAGACGCTAACTGCGCAGGCGCTGAAGGGCAAGGTCGTGCTGGTGGTGTACTGGGCGACGTGGTGCCCGCCCTGCCAGCGGGAACTGCCGGAACTGCAGGCCTTGTACGAGAAGCATCGCGGCAAGGGCTTCGAGATCCTTGCCCTGTCCATCGACGCCGACAAGTTCACCGTCGAGGAATTCTGGAAGGACCACGACTACCTCTTCCCTGTCGCCATGATCGCGCCGGCGCACATCCAGGCCCTGGGCAAGGTCAAGGCCACGCCGACGCTGCATCTCATCGACAGGAAGGGCGTGTTGCGTCTGGTGCACCTCGGCCCGATGGGGCAGGACAAGCTGGAGGTGCGGCTGCTGCCGCTGCTGCGAAACTGATTTACTTTTGATTGTTGATGACATTTTCTGCAGACTCGCCAAATTTTTTTAGCATATTGCGGAGGGCCTCCGCACTTTTCGCAGATCGATCCATATACAATTGCATTCTCGTCATTTGCATGTCACCCCTTACGGACATCTCGTCCACCTCCTTCTTCAGCAGTTCGGTCAATGCACCGACGTCCGCCTGGGTGGGGGAGACCGGGAGCTGATAGCCGGGATTCGCGCCGCGCTGCCCGGCGGCCTGCGCCAGTTCCCTCGCTGCGGCGCCGCAGTCGGCAATAACGCAAGGTGCGACGCCCTTTGCCGTGGATTCGGCGGCCGCCGTTTTGAGAGCATCCATCTGACGACGCGCCCGTGCCTTGGCGGCATTGGCCTCCTGCATTTCTTTCATGATCTGCTTGAGGTCCTCGTTTGCCGACTTCGCCGCTTCCATCATGATCCAATAGGCTAGTGCGCTGATGTCGTAGTTACTCATGTCTCCGAGAAGGCCACCGCCGGTCTTCCGTATGTAAGCAGGCATGTCGTCGGCATCAGGAATTTCTCCGAACCGGGCGAGACCGGCGCCTCGCAGGCGCACCCACGCAGCGATTTGAGGGGGAAAACTGTCGAGCCGAGGCAGCGCAGGCAAGTCCTTCAGCAGGTCATCGTACGCAGCGAGCAGAGGGGGTGCCGGTACGTGGGTCGCGGGAGAAATCTGCGGCGCAACGGGTGCAACGGGTGCAACGGATGCGGCGTGCGTAGCGGGCATGGCGGGTGCAACGGGTGGCGGCGCCGGCGGCGGAGCCGCGATGCCCTGCCCAGCGCAGGGGTTGACGCTCAAGGCGAGCGCAGCCAGCATGAAGACTCGAACCATCACAACGCCCTCCCTGAGAAAAAGAACGAAGCGCGCGCAAGCCAGTAAGCTGGCGCAGCGCCTGCTTGACCCGTTACTCCCTGCGATTCTGGGCCAGAGCCGAATCGACAGCGCGCTTGTAGTAAATATAGTCCATCTCAGGCGCCGGCGCGCCCAGGCGGGTGGCGGTGGCAGAGATCTGGCCGCGATGGTGCACCATGTGGCCCATCATGTGAGTGAGCACGTCGCGCACCCAGTTGCGCCGCGCCTTGCCGTCCGTGCCGCGGTAGGCGATCTCGGCTTCGAAAAAGTCCTCCGGTTTCGCTTCCAGCCAGTGCTGCAGCTCGCGCATTTCCTGGCGCAGGGCGTTCTTCAATTCGCGCCAGTCGGGGTGGTGAATCACCTTGAAGTCCACGATCGGGCTTTCACCCTGCAGGCGCAGGCGCCACACCTCCTCGGCTACCAGGATGTGGTCGAAGGTGTGATGGAGGGTGGAAAAGAACAGACCCTGCGGCTCCGTCAGGGCCTTTGGGTCGAGCCTGTCCAGACAGACGAACAGCGCCTCGTTGGCCCAGTGCTGGTAATCTGCCTGATAGATGAAATACTGCTTCCAGCTGAGCGCGCCCATCATCCTTCTCCTTCGTGCGAAAATGCCGTCATAACAACCGGAGCTCCGACATGGCCAAACCCTTGCGCATTTTCATCGCTTTGTTTCTGCTTGTCACCCTGTCTTCTGCGCGGGCGGTTGGGCTGGATGCCATCAGCGCGGATGAAAGTAATGGGGCGCTGCGGCAGGCGCTGACCCAGGGCGCGTCGGCGGCGGTGGCCAGCCTCGGCAAGCAGGACGGCTTCCTCGGCAACCCGAAGGTGAAAATCCCCCTGCCGGAAAACCTGCAGAAGGCGGAGAAACTGATGCGCAAGCTGGGCATGGGCAAGTATGCCGACGAACTCATCACCACCATGAACCGCGCCGCCGAAGCGGCCGTGCCGGAAGCCAAGGATCTGCTGCTGAACGCCGTCAAGCAGATGACCCTGCAGGATGCCAAGGCCATTCTCACCGGCGGCGACGACTCGGTGACGCAATACTTCCAGCGCACCACATCCGCGCCGCTGACGGAGAAATTCCTGCCCATCGTCAAGCAGGCGACGGAGCGGGTGGACCTGGCGAAAAAATACAATCGCTATGCCAAGCAGGGCGCCAAGCTCGGCCTCCTCGATAAGGAGAACGCCAGCCTGGAGGGCTACGTCACGCAGAAGGCCCTCGACGGCCTCTTCTTCATGATCGGCGAGGAGGAGCGGGCGATCCGCAAGAATCCCCTCGGCCAGGCCAGCAGCCTGCTGCAGAAGGTCTTCGGCGCCCTGAAATAATTCCCCCGCCGGGACTGCCGCCGCTCCGGCTTTCGGCCGGCGCGCCGTCCTGTGGCGACTAGTGCCAGCCCTTGGTTCTGTGGTACTGACTTTGAAATTGAATACGCTCAACCCCCCGCAACGCGAAGCGGTGAAGTACCTTGACGGCCCGCTGCTGGTGCTGGCCGGCGCCGGCTCCGGCAAGACGCGCGTCATCACGCAGAAGATCGCCCATCTCGTCGAGCAGCGCGGCTTCAAGCCGGAACACATCGCCGCCATCACCTTCACCAACAAGGCGGCGAAGGAAATGCGTGAACGGGTGCGGCAGTTGCTGCCGGGGCAGCCGCTGCAATCGCTCAACGTCTCCACCTTCCATGCGCTGGGCGCGCGCATCCTGCGGCAGGAAGCGAAGGCGTTGCAGCTCAAGCCGCGCTTTTCCATCTTCGATGCCGCCGACAGCGGCGCGGTGATCACCGAACTGGCGAAGGAGGCCGACAAGGCGCGCCTCAAGCGCCTGCAATGGCGCATCTCCGGCTGGAAGAACGCGCTGGTCGAGCCGAACGCGGCGCTGTCGCTGGCCGAAAACGAACTGGAACTGGCGGCGGCGCGGCTCTATGGCGATTACGAGCAGGCCCTGCGCGCCTATCAGGCAGTGGATTTCGACGACCTCATCCGCCTGCCGGTGCGGCTGTTCGAGAGCGAGGTGGACGTTCTGCTGCGCTGGCAGGGGAAACTGCAATACCTGCTGGTCGACGAATACCAGGACACCAACCGCAGCCAGTACCGGCTGATGCGGCTGCTGGCCGGTGCGCGTGCCGCCTTCACCGCCGTCGGCGACGACGACCAGGCCATCTACGCCTGGCGCGGCGCCGACGTGGAGAACCTGCGTATCCTGCAGACTGACTTTCCGCAGTTGAAGGTCATCAAGCTGGAGCAGAACTACCGCTCCATGCAGCGCATCCTCAAGGCCGCCAACACCCTCATCGGCAACAACGACAAGCTCTACGAGAAGCGCCTGTGGTCGGAGCACGGCCATGGCGATGCCGTGCAGGTGAGCGTCGCCCGCGATAGCGAGCAGGAAGCCGAGCAGGTGGTCATGAAGCTGATGGCGCACCGCTTCGAGCACCGCGGCAAGTGGGGCGACTATGCCATTCTCTACCGCGGCAACCACCAGGCGCGCGCCTTCGAGCAGCAACTGCGCAACCAGAAGATCGCCTACGCCCTCTCCGGCGGGCAGTCCTTTTTCGACAAGGCGGAGATCAAGGATCTCACCGCCTGGCTGCGCCTGATCGCCAACAGCGACGACGATCCCGCCTTCATCCGCGCCGTCACCACGCCGCGCCGCGGCGTCGGCAGCACCACGCTGGAAGCGCTCGGGCGGCTCGCCGGCGTGCGCCATGCCTCACTCTTCGCCGCCGCCTTCGATCCGGCCGCGGCGGGCTACGTCAATCCCAAGCAGCTCGAGGCGGTGCTGGAATTCGGCCACCTCATCAACAAATTCGAATGGCGTGCCCAGCGCGAGCCGGCGCGACAACTGCTTGAAGACCTGCTGCACGCCATCGGGTATGAGGCTTGGCTGTTCGATTCCTGCGATCCGCGTGAGGCCGAGACCAAGTGGGCCAACGTGCGCGATTTCGTCGACTGGCTGGCGCGCAAGGGCGAGGAGGAGAACAAGACCTTGCTGGAGCTGACGCAGACCGTGGCGCTGATCTCGTTGCTGGACAAGTCGGAGGAGGGCGGCGACCAGGTGCAGCTCGCCACCCTGCATGCCGCCAAGGGCCTCGAGTTCAAACACGTCTTCCTCGTCGGCGTCGAGGAAGGCATCCTGCCGCACCGCGGATCGATCGAGGCCGGCACGGTGGAGGAGGAACGGC